>NZ_JTLN01000014.1:0-1689 GCF_000798895.1 Staphylococcus sp. ZWU0021 | reverse complement strand
TGAATACTCCAATGAGCATTCAAAACTGAATACAATATGTCAATGTTATTCCTGCATCTTCGTAAGAAGATGTTCCGAATATATCCTTAGAAAGGAGGTGATCCAGCCGCACCTTCCGATACGGCTACCTTGTTACGACTTCACCCCAATCATTTGTCCCACCTTCGACGGCTAGCTCCATAAATGGTTACTCCACCGGCTTCGGGTGTTACAAACTCTCGTGGTGTGACGGGCGGTGTGTACAAGACCCGGGAACGTATTCACCGTAGCATGCTGATCTACGATTACTAGCGATTCCAGCTTCATGTAGTCGAGTTGCAGACTACAATCCGAACTGAGAACAACTTTATGGGATTTGCATGACCTCGCGGTTTAGCTGCCCTTTGTATTGTCCATTGTAGCACGTGTGTAGCCCAAATCATAAGGGGCATGATGATTTGACGTCATCCCCACCTTCCTCCGGTTTGTCACCGGCAGTCAACCTAGAGTGCCCAACTTAATGATGGCAACTAAGCTTAAGGGTTGCGCTCGTTGCGGGACTTAACCCAACATCTCACGACACGAGCTGACGACAACCATGCACCACCTGTCACTTTGTCCCCCGAAGGGGAAGGCTCTATCTCTAGAGTTTTCAAAGGATGTCAAGATTTGGTAAGGTTCTTCGCGTTGCTTCGAATTAAACCACATGCTCCACCGCTTGTGCGGGTCCCCGTCAATTCCTTTGAGTTTCAACCTTGCGGTCGTACTCCCCAGGCGGAGTGCTTAATGCGTTAGCTGCAGCACTAAGGGGCGGAAACCCCCTAACACTTAGCACTCATCGTTTACGGCGTGGACTACCAGGGTATCTAATCCTGTTTGATCCCCACGCTTTCGCACATCAGCGTCAGTTACAGACCAGAAAGTCGCCTTCGCCACTGGTGTTCCTCCATATCTCTGCGCATTTCACCGCTACACATGGAATTCCACTTTCCTCTTCTGCACTCAAGTTTCCCAGTTTCCAATGACCCTCCACGGTTGAGCCGTGGGCTTTCACATCAGACTTAAGAAACCGCCTACGCGCGCTTTACGCCCAATAATTCCGGATAACGCTTGCCACCTACGTATTACCGCGGCTGCTGGCACGTAGTTAGCCGTGGCTTTCTGATTAGGTACCGTCAAGACGTGCACAGTTACTTACACGTTTGTTCTTCCCTAATAACAGAGTTTTACGAGCCGAAACCCTTCATCACTCACGCGGCGTTGCTCCGTCAGGCTTTCGCCCATTGCGGAAGATTCCCTACTGCTGCCTCCCGTAGGAGTCTGGACCGTGTCTCAGTTCCAGTGTGGCCGATCACCCTCTCAGGTCGGCTACGTATCGTCGCCTTGGTAAGCCGTTACCTTACCAACTAGCTAATACGGCGCGGGTCCATCTATAAGTGATAGCAAAACCATCTTTCACTTTAGAACCATGCGGTTCCAAATGTTATCCGGTATTAGCTCCGGTTTCCCGAAGTTATCCCAGTCTTATAGGTAGGTTACCCACGTGTTACTCACCCGTCCGCCGCTAACGTCAAAGGAGCAAGCTCCTTATCTGTTCGCTCGACTTGCATGTATTAGGCACGCCGCCAGCGTTCATCCTGAGCCAGGATCAAACTCTCCATAAATGAATTATGATGTTTGATTAGCTCATAAAATACTAATTTGTGTTAT
>NZ_JTLN01000002.1:49964-50196 GCF_000798895.1 Staphylococcus sp. ZWU0021 | reverse complement strand
TAACACGCCTGCCTGTCACGCAGGAGATCGTGGGTTCGAATCCCATCGGGACCGCCATTTTTATTATGGTTCAGTAGCTCAGTTGGTAGAGCAATGGATTGAAGCTCCATGTGTCGGCAGTTCGATTCTGTCCTGAACCATTTTTAATGCAAGCCGGCCTAGCTCAACTGGTAGAGCAACTGACTTGTAATCAGTAGGTTGGGGGTTCAAGTCCTCTGGCCGGCACCATCTT
>NZ_JTLN01000002.1:12615-49954 GCF_000798895.1 Staphylococcus sp. ZWU0021 | reverse complement strand
GGCGGACTGTAAATCCGCTCCTTCGGGTTCGGCAGTTCGAATCTGCCCCCCTCCACCATTTATTTAATTTAATAGGGGCATATTTCAACGGTAGAATAGAGGTCTCCAAAACCTTTGATGTGGGTTCGATTCCTACTGCCCCTGCCATGGCGGTTGTGGCGAAGTGGTTAACGCATCGGATTGTGGTTCCGACACTCGTGGGTTCGATTCCCATCATCCGCCCTTAGTATTATTGGGCTATAGCCAAGCGGTAAGGCAATGGACTTTGACTCCATCACGCGCTGGTTCGAATCCAGCTAGCCCAGTTTTTTATTGGCGGCATAGCCAAGTGGTAAGGCAGAGGTCTGCAAAACCTTTATCACCGGTTCAAATCCGGTTGCCGCCTTCAACGATATGCGGGAGTAGTTCAACTTTTAGAACACGTTCCTTCCCGGAATGAGGTATAGGTGTAAGTCCTATCTTCCGCTCCATATTAAATTATTATATCCCATGCGGGGGTAGTTCAACTCTTAGAACACGTTCCTTCCCGGAACGAGGTGTAGGTGTAAGTCCTATCCTCCGCTCCATATTATTTTGCGGGAGTAGTTCAACTTTTAGAACACATTCCTTCCCGGAATGAGGTATAGGTGTAAGTCCTATCTTCCGCTCCATTTATTCTTCCATTGAGGAAGTTTTTTTTTACACTTTTTAAGTATATAAATTTAATAATCACTTTGGATTGTTGTTTATTTATATTGAGGTAAATATTATTTTAACGTCTTAATCAATGTGGTATTATTAAATGGTTATGTTATATGAAGTAATAATTAATACTTGATTTATGTATAATTAAAAATTTGAACTATAGGAGCTATAATTTCTATGATACGTACAATGATGAATGGAAAAATTCACAGAGCAAGAGTAACAGAATCTAATTTAAACTATGTAGGTAGTATTACGATTGATAAAGATATATTGGAAGCAGTAGATATATTACCCAATGAGAAAGTGGCAATTGTAAATAATAATAATGGTACACGTTTTGAAACCTATGTTATTGAAGGAGAACGTGGAAGTGGTAAGATATGCTTAAATGGAGCTGCTTCTAGGTTAGTAGAAGTAGACGATGTTGTGATTATTATGACATATGTTCAATTAAATGAAACTGAGCTTATAAATCACGTACCTAAAGTAGCTGTAATGAATGAATTTAACCAAATAACACAAATGATTGGTGAAAAGGAAAATGAAATAATTTTAGATTGATTTTTAAGTAAATAGTTAATTTGATCTGTACTTAATAATTTGCTTCTAATTAAAAATGATGAATTTATTTAAATTAAGACGTGGTAATTAGTTTAATTTATTTATAAGGCAAAGATATTATGAATAGTGACAATTTATACTTTTTTAGTAAGGTGTTTTTCTTTCAAAAGCTAGTGATTACGCTCTTTATTAAGAAATCTATTGACGACAAAAGTTCTAAGTTATATAATGTATTTATGCTGTTTCGAACATAAACGGTTACTTTTTGTAAAATAAGTGATCGCTCAATTTTTTATTGAGCCGGTGTGGCGGAATTGGCAGACGCGCGGGACTCAAAATCCCGTTCCTTCTTGGAGTGTCGGTTCGATCCCGACCACCGGTATAACTATAGTAATAAACAGACTCTGTTTGTTTTTGAACCTCGTATCTACGAGGTTCTTTTTTTATGTCAAATATACGTTTTGTTTTAAATTTAAAAAAAGAATATAAATCATTGATATTATATTTACCATTATAACTTTATATTGTGGTTTTTAAGAAAGTATAATATTATGAGTCTAATGCTTTATTTGGAGGAAAATGAATGTCTAAGAGTAAAACTAAAAATAATAGTAGTAAACAATTTTTTAGCAACATACTTCAAGCTGTGGGTGCTGGTGTTGTAATTGCATTAATACCGAATGCAATGTTAGGAGAGTTATTAAAATTCTTCAAAGAAGATAATCAATTATTAGAATCAGTGTATCAATTGGTTGTATTAATTCAATCATTTATGGCTTTTATTATTGGAGTATTAGCAGCGCATCAATTTAAATTTAGTGGTGCTGGTGCAACGATGGTTGGCGTTTCTGCAATGCTTGGTAGTGGGGCAGTAAAAATAACATCAAACGGTTTTATGTTAAATGGTATTGGAGATATTATAAATACGATATTAGTAGTCATGGTAGCCTGTTTTTTATATTTAATACTTCAAAACAAATTAGGATCGCTTGAAATGATTATTTTACCGGTAGTGATTCCGGTTGTAAGTGGCATTATAGGTATTTATACACTAGGGTATGTATCGAATGTGACGAAAGGAATTGGACATTTAGTGAGTTCTTTTACAGAACTGAATCCTATGTTGATGTCTATCCTTATCTGTGTTACATATTCTTTATTAATGGTTACACCCATATCTGTGGTAGCAATTGCCACTGCAATTGGTTTGTCTGGTTTAGGAAGTGGTGCAGCTAATATGGGTATTGTAGCAGCTTGTGTAACATTTTTATTCGGTTCAATACGAGTGAATGGTGCAGGTGTCAATCTTGTATTAATTATTGGTGCAGCTAAAATGATGATTCCAGTATACTTTAAACATTTAATCATCGCGGTGCCTTTAGTTATTAATGGTATCATAGGAGGGTTAATTGCTTATTTCATAGGAATTCAAGGGACACCAATGTCTGCTGGTTTTGGTTATACAGGTTTAGTAGGGCCAATAAACGCATTTAATCGGATGGATGGTGATCCAGTAATAAATATTATCCTTTTAATTTTTGGTTATCTTATTATTCCATTTGTAGCAGCATTTTTTGTACATGAATTATGTAAAAAATTCATAGGCAATTATTCAGATGACATATATAGATTTGAAATACCAAAACAATAAAGTGTTTTGAATTTGTGTATGGCAGTTGGTTATCTAAGAAAATGAATATCTATACATTTTCAAGGTATTGTATAGGTGTAGTTAAGTCTAAAAATCTAAAACTTTAAGTTTATTATAGTGTCAATATTATTTTCATTATTTTCTATGTCTATATATTTTACTTTAAGGTATGGAGTATAAATTAATGTATATTAACAAGCATGACAGCAACCTGTAATTGATTATGAAGCATAGGGCAGAAATTAAATTTTCTAGTGGGTCTTTTGTAGTTCCACCTATGTAATCAAGGCAGAGATAACTATGATAAAGGTCTGCCTGAGCTAACGTGCATGTATAAGTTTCACTATAATTATATATAAGATTTAGCCTATGCATAAGAACTACTCGTTTCCATAAGAATAGGAAAAATAGTTTCTTTAAAATAAGTAGGCTATACATTTTCAATTTAGTCATTTAGTGCCTAATTGAACAAGAGTCTGAGACATCTAGTTTTGTCCCAGGCTCTCTTTTTTATACTCAAGGGACAGAATTTGAGGTAATTAGCTGTTTATATAAGTTTAAATAGATTCCTAAAATTATATTGAATATTATTTCGTAATTATGTATAATAATGAATTATATAGAAAGGGGTTAGAAAATGAAACACATGATTAAATTGATTATGACTGTTATTTTAATTAGTAGCGGTATATTAACTTACATTAGCCCTGTTGCACATGGAGCGGAACAGGATCAATGGGATAAAATAAAAGCGCGTGGTGAATTACGCGTAGGTTTATCTGCAGATTATGCACCATATGAATTTGAGCATAATGTAAATGGTAAATCGGAATATGCAGGTATCGATATTGACTTAGCTAAAAAAATAGCTAAAGATAATCATCTGAAATTAAAAATTGTAAATATGCAATTTGACAGTTTATTGGGAGCAATTAAGACTGGGAAAGTCGATTTAATTATTTCTGGTATGACACCAACACCAGAGCGTGAAAAAGAAGTAGATTTTTCTAACCCATATATGACAGTCCAACAAAAAATGATAATAAAAAAATCAGATGCAGATAATTTAAAAGATATTGATGATTTTGCAAATAAAAAAATAGGTGTTCAAAAACAAACACAACAAGAAAAAATTGCTCAGAGTGAAATTGATAATGCACAGGTACAATCTTTGACTAGAGTTCCAGAAGTAATCATGTCATTAAAGAGTGGTAAGGTAAAAGGAATGGTCATCGAAGGACCAGTAGCTGAAGCTTATTTGAAACAAAATAAAGATTTAACATTTGCTGAAAATGTTAAATTTAATGAAGGTACAAAAAGTACAGCAATAGCTGCTCCGAAACATTCTCCAAAATTAATGGAAAAATTGAATGCATCTATCAAAGATGTTAAAGATAATAATTTAATTAAGGATTATAAAGCTTCTGCGGCAGAAGCAATGAAAAAAGATGACGGTAATTTTTTCACTAAGTATGGTAATTTCTTCTTAAAAGGTATTCAGAACACGATATTAATTTCCATTGTTGGTGTTCTATTAGGGACAGTGTTTGGTGCTGGTATTGCTTTACTTAAGTTAAGCAAAATTAAATTATTAAGTTGGCTTGCTTCAGCTTATATTGAATTCCTAAGAGGGACACCGCTTTTAGTTCAAGTATTCCTTGTTTACTTTGGAACAACAGCAGTTCTTGGATTAAATATATCAGCGCTTATATGCGGTATGATTGCTTTAGTAATTAATTGTTCAGCATATATTGCCGAAATAATAAGAGCAGGTATTAACGCTGTTGATAGTGGACAAACTGAAGCAGCACGTAGTTTAGGTTTAACTTATGGTCAGACAATGAAGTCAGTTATTTTACCGCAAGCTATTAAAAATATTTTACCGGCTTTAGGTAATGAATTTGTAACGGTAATTAAAGAATCGTCAATTGTTTCAGTCATTGGTGTTAGTGAAATAATGTTCAATGCACAAGTTGTACAAGGTGCGTCATTTGATCCATTTACACCATTAATCGTTGCTGCAATACTATACTTTATTCTTACATTCACATTATCTAGAGTGATGTATTACTTTGAAGGGAGAATGAAAGTTAGTGATTAATATTAAAAATTTATATAAATCTTTTGGTAAAAATGAAGTGCTCAAAGGAATTGATTTAACGGTTAATCAAGGTGAAGTCGTCGCAATCATTGGTCCTTCTGGTAGTGGGAAAAGTACATTACTTCGTTGCATGAATTTGTTAGAAACACCGACTAGTGGGGAAGTTATTTTTAAAGAACAACATTTAACTCATAACAGCACTGAGTTAGAAACCTTACGTCAACAAATGGGGATGGTATTTCAAAATTTTAATTTGTTTCCTCATAAAAAGGTCATAGATAATGTTATATTAGCGCCAAGTTTATTGAAAAAAGATAATATCGCTAATTTAAAACAACAGGCGAAATCATTACTTGAAAAGGTTGGATTAGCAGATAAAGCAGACGCTTATCCCTCTCAATTATCTGGTGGACAAAAGCAGAGGGTTGCAATTGCTAGAGCATTGGCAATGAATCCTGAAGTGTTATTATTTGATGAACCAACGTCAGCACTTGATCCTGAAGTTGTTGGTGATGTGCTTAAGGTAATGAAAGATCTAGCAAAAGAAGGTATGACAATGGTCGTTGTCACACATGAAATGAACTTTGCAAGGGATGTAAGTGATAAAGTGGTCTTTATGGCAGATGGCGTGATTGTTGAATCTGGATCGCCAACAGATATTTTTGATCATCAACAACATGAAAGAACTAAAAACTTCTTGAGTAGAGTACTATAAGCTGTTGAAACCAAGCATTTAAAGTTAGATTAATTAATAATCGTAACTTTAGATACTTGGTTTTTAATTTTGTCATGAAAAACTAAAATACGTCATACGCTAAACACTTCGGAATGTGTTAAACTATGGAATGTATGTTTTTAATGTGGGGTGTAATTAAATGGATTTAAACCAATTGAAACAAGATGTCATAGATTATGCTCATACAATTGGTATCGATAGTATTGGTTTTACTACAGCTGATCCTTTTGATGAGTTGAAACAAAAGTTAGCTGACTATCATGCGAAAGGCTATGCATCTGGTTTCGAAGAATCGGATATCGAATTGAGAACTGAACCGAAGTTATCGCTGCCGACAGCTAGATCAATCATTGCAATTGCAGTGGGTTATCCTAATAAATTGAAAGGCGCTCCTAAAAGTGTTCGTGGTGATCGCCGTGGTATGTTTGCACGAGCATCGTGGGGACAAGACTATCATTCGATTATGAGGAAACGCCTAGATAAATTAGGTGCGTATTTAGAAGAAAAAGTACCTGGTGTAGAAATACAATCAATGGTAGATACTGGTGTACTTTCAGATCGCGCAGTTGCTGAACGCGCGGGCTTAGGTTACGTAGGTAGAAACGGTTTTGTTATTAATCCAGAATTAGGTACATGGACATATCTAGGTGAAATGCTTGTAAGTATACCTTTTCCACCAGATGATCCGTTAATCGATAGTTGTGGTGATTGTACCATTTGTGTTGATCGTTGCCCAACTGGAGCACTTGTTGGTGATGGACAATTAAATAGTCAAAAATGTATCAGCTTTTTAACGCAAACTAAAGGGTATTTAGCTGATGAATATCGTTATAAAATTGGTAATCGTTTATATGGTTGTGATACATGTCAGCAAGTTTGTCCAAGAAATAAAGGAATCAATACTCAACATGATGATATCGTATTAGAACCAGAAATTTTGAAACCTAGATTGGCGCCTTTGTTGCAAATGAGTAATAAGGAATTTAAAAACACTTATGGTCATTTAGCAGGTGCATGGAGAGGGAAGAAACCGATACAGCGGAATGCTATCGTCGCATTAGCGCATTTTAAAGATGAAACTGCAATATCAGAATTACAAGAAGTAGCTTTGAATGATCCTAGACCCATGATTCGTGGTACTGCATATTGGGCAATAGGTCAAATTCAAGGTGAAGCGGCAAGGCCTTTTATAGAACAACATTATAATGATGAAATAGAAGAAGTCCAAGTAGAAATGATAAAAGGACTTGAAATGAGGAGCGAATAAAAGCATGACAAACCATATAGTATTATTTCAGCCACAAATACCTGGTAATACAGGCAGTATTGCTAGAACATGCGCTGGTACATATACACATTTACATTTAATTAAGCCATTAGGTTTTAGTACAGATGATAAAATGTTAAAACGTGCAGGCTTAGATTATTGGGAATCTGTGAACATTACCTATTATGAAAACATTGAATCATTTTTTGAAAACACAGATGGTACATACTATTTGTTGACTAAATTTGGTAAAAAGACGTATTCAGATTTTGATTTCACAGATACAGAACATGACCACTTTTTCATATTTGGACGAGAAACAACTGGATTACCTGATTGGGTAAAAGATGCTTATGCTGAAACTGCCTTAAGAATACCAATGAATGATAATATTAGATCATTAAATCTATCTAATACAGCTTCATTACTTATATACGAAGCTTTAAGACAACAAAGTTTCCCTGGGTTACATTAATTGTTTAAAATGAATGAAATTATAGTTAAAGCTTTGTATAATGAAGTTAAGCCTAAATATAATTTAAATCAGAAGAATCATAAGTTAAATTAAGTAAATAGTTTATGGTTACTGTAACAAGGGTAATAATAAAAATAATGCTAGAACGCGTCTTAATAGACAAAGAGGAGTGTAATTACTATGGCAATGAACTTTAAAGTTTTAGAAAATGAACAAGTTGTAGCGGAATATGCTGCAGATATCTTAAGAAAACAATTTAACAACAATCCAACAACAATTGCTGGCGTACACCTTTCAAGTGACAATGCACCAGTATTGGATGAATTAAAGAAAAATGTTGATAAACATGCAGTAGATTTTAGTCAAATTAATATTCTGGATTATGATAACAATAAATCATACTTTGAAGCACTTGGTGTTCCAGAAGGCCAAATCTTCAATGTTTCATTTGGTGAAGATACGGAATCATTTATTAAAGATAAAATCAAAACTAAAGAAAATAAAGGGAAATTGATTACACAAGTACTTTCTATTGATACAAATGGTAAATTAGATGTAAGTGTGAATCAAGGTTTATTCTCGGCACGTGAAGTTATTTTAATTATTACAGGTAGCGATAAAAAAGAAGTCGTTCATAAACTTTATGAAGAAAATGGTAAAACAAGTTTTGAACCTTCAGATTTAAAAGCGCACCGTATGGTTAATGTTATTTTAGATGAAGCGGCTGCTGAAGGTTTACCAGAAGATGTTAGACATTATTTCACTGCACGTTTTGCATAATTTATATGTGAGGTGATTGCAATGAGTTTAGATAAAAATCAAAATAATCTACATCGTGATGAATTAGAGTCAGAAAACGCGATGGTTGATGATTTAGAGGATGTCGTAGAATTAGGAAAAGAAATGGAACAAATCTCTGAAGAAAATGATGAAGATAAATTAGATAAATCACATGACCCAGCAGTACGTTCCGATTTAAATGAATAGTTTAAGCCACCTTTGTGAATTATTATGGTTCACAAAGGTTTTTTGTGTAATTGTGATGACGATTATTTTCGAAGTCATGTGGTAAAAAAAGAAATGCCATGTTAAATGTGAATGTGTTATTATTAAAGCATTATTGATTTAAGGAGAATTATATAAATGTTAAGCAAATATTGGAAATATATCATGATAAGTGCTGTTATTGTAAATTTAATTTCTATAAAAGGTTTTCCAATGGCAATTGGAGCGCTTTATTTACCAGTATTATTCAAAATTATTAAATTACAAATTAATTTATCACAAGGTTTAGTAGATCAAGTGAATGCATCAACTTTTGTAAAAAGTAATCAAACAGGCGTCATTATTAGTGTGTTATGTTGTATTGTTATAACTGTATTATTATTTAAGCCTTTAGGTAGCTTTTATGATAATTTAGATGGTTTCCTAGGATTATTAATAACAATTAGTCCAGTTACATTAGTGATAGGTGCGATCTTATTAATTTTAACTGCAGTTGGCGTGATTCAAGCGGCAAAAAATCAATTTAAAAGTGTTAATATCACTAAAGAGCGTTAAGACAATTTTTAATAATAGAGCTTTTAAGATTAATAAAATGTACGTCACTATGTCCATTCATCTAATATAAAAATTTTAATTGTATTTCCAATTATCGCGTCTGAGACAAAGTAGATGTCTCAGACGCTTTTTTTCATTTAGGCAGTAGATGACTGAATTGAAAAGGTAAAATCTCACTTATTTAAACAAACGATTAAAAAATTTGATTACTCTCCTGCTACCTTTTCATATAAAAGAAAAAATATCAATGTGTTGTTGTTTATGTATTTTAAAATTATCAATTGAATTATGAAAACGCTATATAATACGATTGCTCCTATAAAATGTTTAATGCTATACTAATAGCGAACAATGAATAATGAAGGGGAGAATTATAAATGTCAGTAAGAATAGAACATGATACATTCGGTGAAATTGAAGTACCTGCAGATAAATACTGGGGTGCACAAACAGAAAGAAGTAAACGTAATTTTCCAGTGGGTAAAGAACGTATGCCAATTGAAGTTGTATACGGATTTGCGCAATTAAAAAGAGGGGCAGCATTAGCTAATCATGCATTAGGTAAATTATCAGATGCCAAAAAAGATGCGATTGTCTATGCATGTGACCGCGTATTAAATAAAGAATTAGATGAACATTTCCCACTTGTTGTTTGGCAAACAGGGAGTGGTACACAAAGTAATATGAATGTAAACGAAGTTGTAAGTTATGTTGCCAATACTTACTTAAAAGAGCAAGGTATCGATGAGTCTATTCATCCTAATGATGATGTAAATAAATCTCAAAGTTCTAATGATACATTCCCAACAGCAATGCATGTTGCATTATACAATGAAGTTGAAACAAAATTAGAACCTGCATTAAAAACACTGAGAGATACGTTTAAACAAAAAGAAGAACAATATCACGATATTATTAAAATTGGGCGTACGCATATACAAGATGCTACACCGATTCGACTAGGTCAAGAAATTAGTGGTTGGCGTTATATGTTAGATAAATGTGAAACGTTGTTAAGTGAATCAAAAGCGCATATTTTAAACTTAGCTATTGGTGGTACTGCAGTAGGTACAGGAATTAATGCACATCCAGAGTTTGGTGACAAAGTAGCTAAATTTATAGCTGAAAATACAGGCTATCCTTTTGTATCATCTGAAAATAAATTCCATGCATTAACAGCACATGACGAAGTTGTACAATTGCATGGTACACTTAAAGCACTTGCAACAGATCTAATGAAAATTGCCAATGATGTAAGATGGTTAGCTTCAGGACCTCGTGCGGGTCTTGCTGAGATTTCCATACCAGAGAATGAACCTGGTTCATCTATCATGCCTGGTAAGGTTAATCCAACGCAATGTGAAATGTTAACTATGGTTGCAGTTCAAGTAATGGGTAATGATACAGCAGTTGGTATTGCAAGTTCACAAGGTAACTTTGAACTCAATGTATACAAACCAGTTATTTTATTAAATACCTTGCAGTCAATTTATTTATTAGCAGATGGTATGGACACATTTAATAATAACTGTGCAGTTGGTATTGAGCCAATTCCAGAGAATATTGATAATTATTTAAACCAATCATTAATGCTCGTAACTGCTTTGAATCCACACATTGGATATGAAAAAGCAGCTAGTATCGCTAAAAAAGCTCACCGTGAAGGGCTTACTTTAAAAGAATCAGCAATTGATTCAGGGTATGTTACAGAAGAACAATTCGAACAATGGATTAAACCAGAAGATATGGTTGAACCTAAATAAAACTCCATAGAGCACTGAAAATACAAATATTTAAATTAAGAGAGCTAATCCTATCATATGGATTAGCTCTTTTTGTTTTATACTTTAATGCGTTGAACGTTAGCAATTGACTACAGAATAATCAAATGCAACAGTTTTTTTACACTTAATAGTATGCTAGCTTATTTTAATAGAGATAAGGTATTGCAATTATTTTATATGATTAAACTTCATCGTCTAAACTTACAGTTATACTTTCTTGTGTGAGTGGATGAATAAATTCTATTTTGTGACTATTTAATTCTAATTTTCTTAACGTAGAGTTACCATATAATGGATCACCAATAACTGGGTGACCAATTTCTGCTAAGTGTACACGAATTTGATGCGTTCTACCGGTATCTAATTTTATTTCTAATTCACAGACGTCTTCTTTAATCATTTTTGAATTTAAAATATGTGTGATTGCAGATTGACCTGTAGAAGAGACACGACGTTTATTAGAATGAAATTTATCTTTACCAATAGGCATATCGATAGTCTGAGGTTTGATAGGTAATAAACTATGTACATTTGCTTTATATATACGGTCTATTTTATTTTCCTCTAGCATACGGTCTAAGATTTTTTTCATTAGTGGGTTTTTTGCGACGATTAATAAACCAACTGTTTCTTGGTCTAATCGGTGAATAGGTTCTACATAATCACTTTTTATTGTATAAATGACATGGTTCATTAATGTATTACTTTCTTTTAAATCATTTGGATGTGTTTTCACACCTTTTGGTTTCATGACAATTGCTATGTCATCATCTTCATAATAAATTTGAGCGAAGCGGTAACTAGGTAAGTAATTACTCACTTCATCTGGTGTTGGAATATAAACATTATCGCCAGTATTTACTTTAGTCGTGAGCGTTCCAGGCGATTCGTTAATGGTAATTGCTTTCGACATATTTAAAGTGTGTAAATCTTTTTTTGGTAAGTGCAATTGTTGAAAAATTTCTCTTAATGTTAATTGATTATATTTATTAGGGATTTCAAATTTCATAGTATCCTCCTTGATTATCAACTATTATCATACCATAAAGAAAGTATTAAAAATATTAGTCAAATGAATTCTATATTTAAAATTTAAATGAATGCATTTATTAATGTTGTAGAAGCAACATTTTAAAATTTAACATGAAGAAGGTATAATATATATTAAAGTAGTAACGGAATGGAATGGTTAAATGGAAAAACCGACAAGACTTGCATTACTTAAAGAAATAGCTGAATTTTTAAATGAAGAAACAGAAACATACAGCATGATGGATGGCGCGTTGAGATATCTTATAGAAGGAACGGATTTTACTACTGGATGGATTTTCTTTATAGATGATGTAGGGCAACATGAATTAGTCTCGCATTTTGAGCTTCCAGGAGCGTTAGCCAAAGACAATTGTAAATACATGTGTGAAGGCACGTGTTGGTGTGTTCAAGCATATCAAAATAAAAAGTTAACTAAGGCATCAAATATTATAAATTGCTCTCGCATTAATTTAGCTAATCGTGCACATCATGCTGAAACAAATGGTATTACACATCATGCAACGGTGCCATTACGTTCAGGAGAAGAACAGTTTGGATTATTAAATGTGGCGACACCTTATAAAACAAGCTACAGTGAAGAGGACTTAGAATTACTAGAGTCAGTTGCTTTTCAAATAGGTTCTGCTATCAAACGAATTATTCTCACAAATAAAGAAAAAGAAGCTGCTCGTATCAGTGAAAGAAATCGATTAGCTCGAGATTTACATGATTCAGTGAATCAATTATTATTTTCTGTGAAACTGACTGCACATGCTGCCCAGGGTATTACGAAAGAGGAAGTATCACGGAATGCTTTTAATGTAATAGAAGATACAAGTCAACAAGCCGTGAATGAGATGCGGTCATTGATCTGGCAACTTAAACCTGTTGGATTAGAACAAGGATTAGTAAATGCATTAAATAACTATAGTGATATTTTACAAATTGAGTTAAGTGTAAAAGTTGAAGGTTTGATTAATTTACCAAGCTTAATAGAAGAAAATGTCTACCGTATTATCCAAGAAGCTATGAATAATACTAAGAAACATGCGAATACAAATGAGATTAATGTGAAATTGACGCAAAATCATCAATCTTTAATCGTGGAAATTAAAGATTTTGGTAAAGGTTTTAATATGAATCAATCAAATTTTAATTATTCACATGGAATCAATAATATGAGACAACGTGCGAAAGCGATAAATGGTAATTTAGATATTGAATCAATTGAAAACAAGGGTACTAAAATATATATAAGCGTGCCGTTGTCGTTATAGGAAGGAAGAAAGTTATGAGTCGAATTATACTTGTAGATGATCATCATATTGTTAGGCAAGGATTAGAATTTTTATTATCAACGGTAGAAGATTTAGAGGTTATAGGTGGATTTTCAGATGGTCAAACCTTTTTAGATTATCTAGAAAACAACACGTTACCCGATATTGTATTATTAGATTTAGTAATGCCAGAAATGAATGGTATTGAAATTACAGAATGGATGAAGAAAAAATATCCAAATGTAAAAATATTAGTGTTAACAAGTTATATTGATGATGAACATGTTATTTCTGCAATTGATAAAGGTGCAGATGGTTATGAGATGAAAGATGTAGAGCCTGAGCAATTAATAAAAACAATAAAACATGTTCTTGCAGGAGAAAAAATTATTCATCCTCAAGCACAACATGTCATTGAAACAGTAAGTAAAAAGCCACATTATGCAAACAAGCTTTCAAAAAGGGAATCAGAAGTACTTACGGAAATGGCAAAAGGTAAAACAAATAAAGAAATTGCAGAAACACTTTTTGTATCAGAGAAAACAATTAAAACGCATGTTAGCCATATATTTAGTAAACTTCAAGTAACGGATCGTACACAGGCGGCAATTTATGCTATGCAAAACAATTTAATATAGTGTGTAATAAAACGATCATAAATAATGTCATGGCATGGTAATATATCTATTTTGGTGAATTCTTACTTTAATTTATATAAAAATACTATATAATAAATAGTAATAACTAAAAGGGGGATATTGCTATGAAAACGAAGCATCTTTCATTAAAGATCGTCATAGCGTTAGTATTAGGTATTGCAATTGGTTCTATCTTTAATGTATTTTCGAATACAGCTTTTGTAGAAAACGTAGATAAATACCTATTTAATGTTATCGGACAAATCTTTCTGAATTTAATCTTTATGTTAGTAGTGCCAGTTGTTTTTGTTTCCATCGTCTTAGGGGTAGTCGGTGTAGGTGATCCAAAATTATTAGGGGGCATAGGTATAAAAACGATTACCTTCTTTTTAACAACGACAGCGATTGCAATTATCATTGGTATTACATTGGCTTTAGTATTACAACCCGGTGCTGGAAAATCAGAACTATTAAATAGTGATGATGTATCCAGTTATCAACAAACATTAGAGAAAGAAGACAGTTCACAAGATTCAGCCGCCAAACAAACATTTGATCAAACTTTAATTAATTTATTTCCTAAAAATCCATTGCAAGCCATGACGGATGAAAATATGTTGCAAATTATTTCATTTGCTATTTTCATTGGTGTAGGTATTATCATGGTGGGTTCAAAGGCACAAATGGTTCATAAATTTTTAGAACAAACCAATGATGTACTCATGTATATTGTAACAATGATTATGAGTGTCTTTGCACCAATTGGTACATTTGGTCTTGTAGCACATGCCTTTACTGGTGCTGGATTTGGGGCAATCCAGCAATTAGGTATGTATTTCTTTATTGTCTTACTGGGGTTAGGGATTCATTTCTTTGTGGTATATGGTGCTGCCGTTAAATTTATGGCAAAATCAAGTCCATTAAAGTTTTTCAAAGACTTTATTCCAGCTATCACATTAGGTTTTAGTGCTTCAAGTTCTACGGCTACTTTACCTGTATCATTAGAATGCACGAAAAAAATGGGGGTTAGACGGGAAATTGCTTCATTTGTTCAACCCTTAGGCGCAACGATTAACATGGATGGTACTGCCATAATGCAAGGTGTTGCAACGATATTTATCGCTCAAATTTCTGGCGTGACTTTATCTGTTTCGCAAATTATAACAGTTGTCGTTATAGCAGTTGTGGCATCTATTGGTACAGCTGGGGTTCCTGGCGTAGGATTGATTATGCTCGCAATGGTATTAAATGCAGTAGGACTAGATCCAGCAGCCATCGGTATTATTTTAGGGATTGATAGATTACTTGATATGACAAGAACATCAGTCAATATAACAGGCGACGCAGCATGTGCTTTAGTTATTTCAAATGCTGAAGAAAGAAAGTTAGCAAAAGAACGTACACTTAATGAATAAATATAGATTAATAAAGGGTAGGGCATAGAAATCAAATTTTCTAATATAGATTACGTCGTCCTACCTATGCAATCAAGGCAAAGATGACTAGAATAAAGCTTTACCTGAGCTAACGTGCATACATAAGTCTCACTAGCATTTTTATGTGGCATATCTAAGCTTTAGCTTATGCAAAAGAACGATTTGTTTCTATAAAAATGGAAAAATAGTTTTTATAAATAAGTGAGTCTTTATATTTTCAACTCAATCATCTACTGCCTAATTGAAAAAGTCTGAGACATCTATTTTGTCTCAGACTTTTTAATGCGTACTGATATGCTTTAATAGGTTCGTATTTTTAATAATCATAAACACTGAAACACGGATATCATCAAATTAGAAGTGATTTGCATCATATGTTATCTTGTGATTGAACTAAATTTGAAGGAGAACTATGCATATGAATAAAAATAAATTATATGTACTGATTGTCTTAGCAATTTGTTTAATAATAACGGTGATATGCACATACTTTTTTATAAAGAGAGGTCATTATTCAGTATTCATAACATTATCTATACCTTTAATCATTTTAATTATTGATTATTTCTTTGGCAGAAAAGATGATAAAGATAAGTAGTGACAGCCGATTAAATTAGATGCAATATATGTGCAATAACATAAGTAAGTTGCACGTTTGATAGGCAAATTTAATTGATAATCAGTTGTCTGTTACAAACATTTTTTTAGTAACTTGTATTAAAAATGATGAAGGCTAAATGGGTATTATGTAATAGCATGATACAGTTCTACAAATTTTTTTGCATCTTTACGATGGACTTGATCAAATATCCATGTTTCACCATCATGGTCCATTATTGTAATTCTAAAAGGTGAAAGTGAGAAACCTGTCTTCAAGCTTTTGATATCTGTAAATAAAAATGTCTCCTTAATATTTCCAATTTGCATTGTCTCTAGAGATTTAAAGATGATACGATCATCTAGCAAAATGAGTTGCCCTGAAACAGTTTGTAATTGAAAAAATTTTAACGAAGCACTTATAGCAATGACGGGATGATTGATATCTACTTGCATAATTAATTCCCCAATCTAAAGTTTATTTGTCATATATTGACAAAACATTTACTTATAAATTATTTTAATTGAGTATAACATGAGAATAGTCTATTACAAATTACATATATGAAATGTCGGATAATGGTGGAGTTTCAATAATGATTACATCGTTTAGCTAAGGGCGGTTAAATTGAGAAGTGGAAAATAATGTACATTTAAGCTAATGCACATGTATAAAGCCGCGGATACACTTTATATAGAATACAAAAGCTAGAGCTTATGTATAGGAATGCCTTATTTTCATAAAATGAAAAAGTAGTTCTATCAATGTAAGGGGGCTTTATTATGATAAATTACATAAAATCAGCAAAATGATCTCTATAACGCATGTGCACGACAGCTCCTACGATAAAAAGAAACAAGACAAGTACAAAATTATAAACAGTTAAATGCCAATGATTAATAAAATACCATTCTTTGTGCAATAGGGCGGCTCGGTATCCTTCAGCTAAAAAATAAATCGGGTTTAATTTCATGACTGTTACCACAATTTCATTTTTAGGTGCGTATAATATGGAAGATACAAAAAATATGATTCTCATTAACGATTGAATAACCATTTGCGTATCACGAATCAATACGGCCAAAGTTGATGTTAATATTGAGATAATAGTCGTTAATATTAAGGCATAAGGTACATAAATTAATAATTGTAATGAATAAATAGAAGGGTGATATCCACCCGAAAAGCAAATGATTAACACAATCAACAATAAGCCGAGATGTCCATAAAATCTACTAAATACAATGTAACTAGGTGTGACAGATAATGGAAATTTCATTTTTGCAACTTGATTGTATTTTGATACAATCGCTTTTGTACCCTCTAAAACACCTTGATTTACAAAAAACCACATACTTATACCTACAATAAGCCAATAAATAAAAGGTATCCCATCATGAGTAGCATTATTCCGTAAACCTAGACCAAATACAAACCAATATACTGCAATTTGTAATGCTGGATTAATGATTTCCCAAGCTACACCTAAATAGTTGTTATGGTTAGAAATTCGTAATTGGAAATCTGCTAGTCTTTTAATTAAATACAGGTTCGTCAACTGTTCCTTTAATATAAACCATACTGAATTCATTTGAACATATCACGCTTTCATATTTAGTTTTTATTAATATTAGTGAAAATAATTATACATTATATTTGGAATGTAAGTAAATGAATTATCATGTGATACATAGAATATTTTGAGTCATATGATAGGGAGAATAAAAATAGATTATTGAATAGTGCGATTAGATCATTGCTTTCCAATATACTGGTATTTCGAGTCTATTAAATTTAAAAAAATTAATGAAATCGCATAATCATTTTATAATCGTCAGATTCTGTTGTATAACAGAATTGAACGATATATAAGTAAATTAAAGAAGTATATTACAGGAGTAAGTGGAACTATATATAAATAATAAAGTTATCTGAAGTCAATACAATGAGTTTCAGATAACTTTAAATGTATCTATTTATAATAGTATGTTTTAGAAAATATATAATTCTTAAAAATTTTGTTTTTTATCTCTGAAACAGTGATTAGTACACAAAAAATATTTGTTAATTAAAGACAATCGTCTTATTTCCATCATTTACAATAATTTTATGTTGTACGTGATATTCGACTGCTTGTGCTAGCACGGTTGATTCAACGTGACGTCCTATTTTTCTTAAATCTTGAACACTGTAGCGATGATTTATGCGTGTGACATCCTGTTCGATAATTGGGCCTTCATCTAAATCCGACGTAACATAATGACTTGTAGCGCCTACAAGTTTAACACCGCGTTCCCAAGCTTGTTTATAAGGATTTGCACCGATAAATGATGGCAAGAATGAATGATGAATATTTATAATTTGGTTTGGATAATGACTTACAAAATGATCAGTTAAAATTTGCATATATTTTGCTAGTACAATGAGATCGATTTCGTGATGGCTACAAATATTAAGTATCTCTTGCTCTACTTCTTGTTTCTCTTTATTATTTGGCACATAATAAAATGGAATAGACAAAGATTCAGCAAAATGTCTGTTTGTTTCATGGTTACTTACGACACATACAATTTCTGCAGGCAATTCACCTCGTTGTACTCTTAATAGAACTTCGTTAAATGCGTGATCTTCTTTAGAAACAAATAATGCGATTTTCGTTTTATCATTATTATCGAAAAGTTCAAATTTTATATCGTATTGATTTAAAGTCGATTCTAATGCTTCTTTAAGTTCTGTAACTTGTTCAAATTCTAAGCGTAAAAATAATTTACCCTTTTCAGATTGGTTGCTTTCATACTCTGTAAAATGATCTAAATGTAAAATATTAGATCCATGATCCGCAATAATCGTTGTAATTAATGACGTTAAACCTACGCTGTCTGTACATCTAGCTAGTAATATATATGTATTTTTCATATTAAGCACCTCAAAATTTTAAAAGTAACTCAGATTATAATGAAAATTTTGAATAATGTAAACAAAAGCTATCATTTAAATTAATTTAGAGAAATTTGTAGTTTATCTATGCGTAAACAAGAAAAATGGTCTATAATAATAAATAGTGTTTTTATCTTAAAAGAGTAATAAGTAATTTGAGTTGATAACACATTTCACAATAATAATACGCTTACAAACAAAGTGATTTTTGTTTTTAAAATATTATAAGATATAAGATTGATTATTTTGATAATTGCGCCAATGATAATTAACAATGAAAATTTCATTTCACTCTTTTATTTTCCTAAAAATTGTATTATGATGTAATTTGTGTTTCAAGAAGCGTGTATTATTGCAATTTCTTGTGTCCGGATAAAATATTCTTTTATGAAAGGTAGATTAAAGTAATGGATAGACAGAGTTTCACAGATTTAATTCAAACAAAATTTAAAATGGTACGTATTGAAGCAGGTTATACGCAAGATACGATGGCCCAAACAATAGGTCTTTCTAAAAAGACATTGGTACAAATAGAAAAAGAGAGAGTATTACCTAACTGGACAACATGTGTGTCAATTTGTGCATTATTTAGAGATTCAGATGTGTTAAATAGTACATTTGGATGTGATCCTCTAGAAATGGTACAAACGATTTCTCGTAATCATTGTGCATATCCTAACCATTCTACAACAAGTGATATCTATTGGAACACTGTTGATAGTCGTAATGGCTTCATCTTACAAAGTAACAAAGTGAGTGATATCTATCGTGTGCTAAATCAAGAGACACAGCCGATATTTGGTACTTCAAAATTAAGAGAAGCTGAAACTTATTTTGGTAGAATTTCTAAAGAAGAATTAATGCACGTATAATATTAATTCAATTAGTGATAGAAGAATCATTATTTATATAATTATCAGTCATGGGAAGTGATATTATATATGAATGATTTAGTCACTCTACCTCTACTTGACCTAAACATAGATTTAGGTCTTTTTTTATTTTATAAGTAAAATGTTGGAATGTTTTTCTACACAATGAATCGTTATATGTTATACAATGTAAAAATGATTATAAGAAAATTTGAAATTTATTTAAGCAAACAAAGGAGTCATACACATGCAGACATTTTTAGTTATCATCTTTATGATGGTTATAGGCGCACTGATTGGTGGGGTAACCAATGTCATTGCTGTTAAAATGTTGTTTCACCCGTTTAAAACATATTATATTTTCAAAAAGAGAGTGCCTTTCACTCCTGGATTAATACCTAAAAGAAGAAAAGAAATTGCGGATAAAATTGGTCAAGTCGTTGAAGAACACTTACTTACAGAAGAAGTTATTCAAGCTAAGTTAAATGCACCAACTTCTAGAGATGCAATTGAAGAGATTATATTTAAGCAAATCGCTAAATTGAAAGAGAATCATACGACAATACAATCATTAGCAGACATTGTAGATATTGATTTTTCTAAAACAGCAAATCAAAAATTAGATGAATTAATTTCAGATAAAATGGATAACTTTTATTTAGATTATCAAAATACGCCAATCCAGCAACTTATTCCTAATGACATTGAAAGTAGTATAGATGATAAAGTTGCGCTACTTCCTGAGTTGTTATTTGATAGAGCACGCGTATACTTGAAATCAGAAAAAGGTGGGGCAGATATTGCTTCTATGTTAGATACATTCTTCAACGAAAAAGGAAAAATTGTTGGTATGTTACAAATGTTCATGACAAAAGAAAGCATTGCAGAGCGAATACAGCATGAACTCATTAGATTAACGAGTCATCCTAAAGCAAAAGCAATTGCTACGCAGATTATTGAAAATGAATATGCAACAATGAAATCGAAACAGTTGAATGAATTGATAAATGAAACGCAATATCAAGCTTTTAAAACATCAGTGACAGAATTAGCATTAAGATATGTGGACTTAGAACAAACTTCACATAAACCATTGCATACCATTATGCCAAGCTTTATTTCATTCTTAGAAACAAAAGTATCTAAGACGTTAACCGATGTAATTATTGATAATGCGTCAAAACATCTATCTCCAATTATGAAAAAAATAAACTTAAGACAAATGGTAGAAGAACAAATTAATACATTTGATTTAGCTTATATTGAAAAATTAATCATTGATATCGCTAATAAAGAATTGAAATTAATCATGTTTTTGGGATTTTTACTCGGTGGCATAATCGGTTTATTCCAAGGTGTAATTGCAATTTTTGTATAACATATTAAATTATGTTATTGTAATATCGATGTGGTTTTCACACATATACAAAAAAGGAGTGAAGCATAGTGGCAGTAAATTTATACGATCATGCAAATCAATTAGAACAAGCATTAAGAGAAAGTGATGAATATCAAGCTATTCAAAATGCTTATGCAAAAGTTAAAGAAAATCAAGAATCAAAAGATTTATTTGATGAATTCCGTGAAACACAATTAAGTTTCCAACAAAAACAAATGCAAGGTGAAGAAATCGGTGAAGAAGAGCTACAAAAAGCACAAGAACAAGCTCAAAAAATCGAAAATGATTCAAACATTTCTGAATTAATGGCTGCTGAACAAAATATGAGCCAAGTATTCCAAGAAATCAACCAAATCATTGTTAAACCTTTAGATGAAATTTACGCTGACTAATTTTTAGTTGAATGTAAATGAATATTATTTAAATAATATAGTCGGTTAAAGAATAAAACAGTAATCCTATCTTTTATAAATTTGATTTTGTAGTAGTTCAATACCGATGCGACCTATATGGTTAAATAGATCGAGACATATATTTGTCTTGGTCTATTTTTTTGTGAATATATAGATTGATTATATTTTGGCTACTGATTGAAAGGGATTTTTACTAATAAGGTAGATATTAGAGAAACAAAGTGATTGCTCGCTTAGTTTTATCGACTGGTGAATAAACAATATGGTAAAATATAGAGATAAAAGGGATTGTTATGCATACAATTTAACAAGTGACAGAAATAACTTAGATGTTAATTAATTGTGGTATATGCATAAGTACAAATAAACCTTTCAATAAAGGAGAACTATACTGTATGGTGAAATTTATTCATTGCGCTGACTTACACTTAGATAGTCCTTTTAAATCTAGAAGTTATCTTAGTCAGTCTATTTTTGATGATATGCAAAAAAGTGCTTACGAAAGTTTTAAAAAAATAGTAGATTTAGCATTAAATGAAGAAATAGATTTTATGATTATTTCTGGTGATTTATTTGATCAACATAACCGCACGCTACGTGCAGAGGTGTTCTTAAAGGAACAGTTTGAACGATTAAAGAGAGAACAAATATTTGTTTATTTATGTCACGGGAATCATGATCCATTATCAGCAAGTATTGGCACAGTATGGCCAGATAATGTTTCCGTTTTCTCTGAAAATGTTGAAACTTATCAAACAATCACTAAAAATGGCGAAGAGATTTATTTGCATGGTTTTAGTTATCAAAATGATGCAAGTTATGAAAATAAATTAGATGCATATCCTTCAAGTCAAGGTCAAAAAGGCATACATATTGGTATCTTGCATGGTACATATAGCAAATCAAATACCAATGATCGATATACTGAATTCAGACTAGAAGACTTAAATAATAAGTTATATCACTATTGGGCTTTAGGCCACATTCATGAGCGTCAACAACTGAGTGATATGCCACAAATTCATTATCCTGGTAACATTCAAGGCAGACATTTTAAAGAGCTGGGTGAAAAAGGATGCTTGTTAGTTGAAGGGGACGATTTAAAACTCAACGCGCAATTTGTTCCTACTCAATTTATAAGATTTGAAAAAGCAACTATAGAATCAGATAAAACATCGAAGCAAGGTCTTTTTGATGACATTCAATCTTTTAAATCACAAGTGAGAAAAAATGGAAAAGCCATCTATCAATTGAATGTTGTTGTAAATTCAGATCAATTGATATCTGAACAAGATATTTTGCAAGTACATGAAATGATAAGTGATTTTGAAGAAAATGAGCATGATTTTGTATTTGTAGAACAACTCTCAATTAAAAACAAATATGAAGATCAAAATACATTAGTTAAAGAATTCTCGCCTGAATTAATAGATGATACAACTGTTTATGACGGTGCTATGAATGATTTGTATTTAAATCCCAAAGCGTCTAAATATCTAGAAAATTATAGTGATTTCGATAGAAGAGCATTAATTGAACATGCTGAAGAATTATTGAAGTCAGATATGGGGGGTGAATAATATGAAAATCAAATCATTAGAGATTTATGGATACGGTAGATTTATTGAAAGAAAAATTGAATTTGACGAATCATTTACTCAGATTTATGGTGAAAATGAAACGGGTAAATCTACAATACAAGCATTTATTCATTCAATTCTCTTTGGATTTCCTACAAAAAAAGAGAACGAACCACGTTTAGAACCAAGATTAGGTAATCAATACGGTGGTAAATTAACATTAATTCAAGATGACGGCTCGCTTGTCGAAGTAGAACGTATTAAAGGCAGTGCGACTGGTGATGTGAAAGTTTATTTGCCTAATGGTAGCATTAAAGATGAAAGTTGGTTAAAAAAAGAACTGAATTTTATCTCGAAACGTACGTATCAAGGGATTTTTTCATTCGATGTTTTAGGTTTGCAAGATATTCATAAAAATATGGATGAAACACAATTACAAAATTATCTTTTACAAGCTGGTGCTTTAGGCTCTACTGAATTTACGACTATGCGTGAGGTATTAAATACTAAAAAGGAAGAACTTTATAAAAAAAATGGTCGCAATCCAATTATCAATCAACAAATAGAACAACTGAAAGAATTAGAAGGCCAAATTCGTGAAGAAGAAGCAAAATTAACTTCTTATAAGCGATTAGTAGATGATAAAGATAAAGCAGAAAGACGACTTAATAATTTAAAACAAAATTTAGCACAGCTATCTAAAATGCATGAACGTAAACAAAAAGAACTCGCTTTACTTGAACAGACTCAAGAGTGGAAACAATTGGAAACCCAATTGAATATAGAGCCTGTTGTTTTTCCAGAACAAGGTATAGATCGTTATGAATCGGCAAAGTTACAAACTCAAAATTTAAAGCGTGATATCAGTTTAAGAACAGAACGATTAGCACATCTTAAAGCCGAAAATGAAAAAATAACAGTACCAAGGCAAAGTGACATTGATGCATTTAATCATTTACATCAACAAGAAAATGAAATAAAACAAAAAGAATATGAAGTTAAGGCGTTAGATAAAGAAATACAAGATAAAGAACGTGAAAAAGAAGGCTTGAAGTCAAACATTGGATGGCAAACTGTTCATCATGAAGTCGATGGTTCAGAAGCTATGAAGAGTCATG
This sequence comes from Staphylococcus sp. ZWU0021, assembly GCF_000798895.1. Taxonomy (NCBI): domain Bacteria; kingdom Bacillati; phylum Bacillota; class Bacilli; order Caryophanales; family Staphylococcaceae; genus Staphylococcus; species Staphylococcus sp. ZWU0021. The sequence continues at coordinate 25,832 of NZ_JTLN01000002.1, read as the reverse complement.
TCAGTAATCAAATAAAAGATAAACAAGAACAAATGGCTTATATCCAACAACTCGAACGTAATATTGAAGAAAATAAAATTGATAATGATACAAATCACGCAGAAATGAATGCGCTTGAAGCAGATATTGTTCCAGAAGAGAACTTTGAAAAGAAAAAACAATATAATAGACAAGTGTTTGAGCTTCAAGAGAAAAACAATCTTTATCAAAAAATGAAAGAAACATTTGATAAAGAGCAAAGAGAGAATGAGAAGAAACAAAATTTAATGCGAATAAGTTTAATTATATTGGCTATTATTGGCATTGGACTGACAGTCTTCTCATTTGTATCTGCGAATATCATTTTCGGGATTATATTTGCTATTCTATCAGTCGTATTTATTGTCGGTATATTCTTTGTTAAAACGAAAGAGGTCGGACATAGTGAATCTTTCTCTAAAGAAATTGAAGATTTGCAACAGCAAGTAACACAACTTGAAGATAACTATGATCTTGACTTCGACTTGGATGATCAGTACAGAGTACGAGAACAGCTACAAACAACAATCAAAACAAAAGAAGCAATAGATAAGAAAGCTGAATACTTAACCAATACTTTAACTCAGGCAAAGGAACAATATCAAAATGCGCAACAAAACATTGATAAAGTGAAAGCTGATTTATATTTATCTGATAAAATGTCAGATGAATTAATCGTAGATAGTATTGGAACAATGAATAAAATTAAAACACATGAAAAGCATATCGATGATTTGCAAACGCAGGTACAAGCCTTAAAACAACAATTAAATGATTTTTACGAACATGCGCAAGAAGTAACTAAAAACCAATTTACGTATTTTAATGAATTATCGCTATTCCACGATATAAGACAATGGCTTAAAGAAGAAACAAGTAATTTGGAAAAATGGACACGTAATGATGAACAAATCAAATTAATTGAAAGTGAAGTTTCACAACTGAATAGTAGATTAAATGAAAATAGCCGTGTGATTGACCAATTATTCAATTTTGTTAATGTTAACGATGAAGAATCATATTATCAACATCATGTTCAATATCAAAATTATCATCAAAATATGTCGAGATTTAATGACTTATCAAAATATCTGGAAAATCAAAATTATAATTATGATACAAGTTCAAGTTTAAGTGCGAAAACATCTGCACAACTTACTAACGAAGATGAAGTATTAGCACGTCAAGTTGATGAGTATAATGATCAGTATTTAGAAATGCAATCTGAAGTAAGTGACTTAAATGCCAAAATCACAGATATGGAAACAGATAAGACTTTAGCTGATTTAAGACATAGATTCCACATATTGAAAAATAAAGTGAATGCTGAAGCGAAAGATTGGGCAAGTTTAAGTTATTTACAAGCATTGGTAGAAGGACATATTAAACAAATTAAAGATAAACGTTTACCACAAGTGATAAATGAAGCAACAGATATCTTTGCGCATTTAACAAATGGTCATTATGTTCAAGTTACGTATGCAAATGATAATTTAATGGTTAAACAAGTTAATGGTCAAATGTATGAACCCGTAGAATTAAGCCAATCAACAAAAGAAATCTTATACATTGCATTGCGTTTAAGTTTAATTAAAACATTAAAGCCATATTATCCGTTCCCAATTATCATAGACGATGCGTTTGTTCATTTTGATAAGCAAAGAAAAGAAATCATGATGAATTATTTGAGACAAATGCCTAACAGTTATCAAATCCTATACTTTACATGTGTGAAAGATAATAGTGTGCATTCAAAACAAATTATTACTTTAGATAAAATTCAGGAAGGCGGTAAATAATGAGAAATGTAGAAAAATTAAATCCAGGTGATTCAGTAGATCATTTTTTCTTAATCCATAAAGCGACACAAGGTGTTACTGCTCAAGGTAAGGACTATATGACACTATACTTACAAGATAAAAGTGGCGATATAGAAGCCAAATTGTGGACTGTGAGTAAAGAAGATATGAAAATATTAGAACCTGAGAAAATCGTACATGTTACTGGTGATGTAATTAATTATCGTGGTCGTAAGCAAATGAAGATAAACAAGATAAAATTAGCTACACCAGATGATAATATGAAAACGCAAGATTTTGTTGATGGGGCGCCGCTTACTCCAGATGAAATTCAAGAGGAAATATCGCATTATATGTTGGACATTGAAAATGCAACGTTACAACGTATTACGAGACATTTGATACGTAAGCATCAAGAAGCGTTTTTTACTTTTCCAGCAGCTAGTACACATCATCATAATTTTGCGAGTGGTTTAAGCTATCATGTGTTAACAATGCTACGTGTTGCAAAATCAATTTGTGATATTTATCCATTGTTAAATCGCAGTTTGTTATATAGCGCAATTATTTTGCATGATTTAGGCAAAGTTAGAGAATTAAGTGGTCCAGTAGCTACTTCCTATACTGTCGAAGGTAATTTATTAGGGCATATTTCAATTGCTAGTGATGAAGTCGCAGAAGCGGCAAGAGAGCTGAATCTTGAAGGTGAAGAAGTGTTATTGCTACGCCACATGATTTTAGCGCATCATGGTAAAATGGAATTTGGTTCGCCGAAATTACCTCATATGAAAGAGGCAGAAATATTATTCTTCATTGATAATATAGATGCGAAAATGAATATGTTTGAAAAAGCTTATAAGAAAACTGATAAAGGTCAATTTACAGAACGTATTTTTGGATTAGATGGTAGACAATTTTACAATCCTAAATCGCTAGATTAATAATGAAGGTCTTTTAGGTTGGATATATAATATTAAAAGGTTCGAGAAATTTGTGGATGTTCTCGAACCTTTTTCATTTTCGAAAAAAGTGGTATAGAAATCTAATTGAATAGGTTTCTATACCACTTGATTCATTTATGAAATTATTGTCCAGTTGACATGCCAGCACCACTTTGTTGCATAGATTGTTGTTGCTGTTGTTGTTGCTGCTGTTGTTTGATTTTTTCTGGATCTAATATTGAGTCTTCAATCGCTTTTTTAATATCTCTATCTTTATAATCAACTTTATATTCATCTAATAATTCTTTATAAGCGTCAGTTAAAAGCTTAGGATCTTTTTGAATTTTAGTTTGAATTAATTGTGCTTTTAATTTGCCTTTTTCTTTATCAAAGTCATTTTCTTTATCTGCTTTGATAATATGGTAACCGTAATCTGTTTTAACTACGTCAGATACTTTACCTTCTTTAAGTTTGAATAATGCTTTTTCAAATTTGTCTTCCATTTGACCTTTGACGACATAACCTAAGCTACCATCTTTTTTAGCAGAGGCTTTATCCATTGATTCTTTTTTAGCAATTTCTCCAAATTTATCTGGGTGTTTTTCAACTTCTTTTTGGATTTTTTCAGCTTTTGCTTTAGCTTCTTTATCAGATAAGCCTTCTTTATCATCTTTATTTTCTTTAACTTTAATTAGAATGTGAGAGCCTTTTTTGGTATTTTCTTTAATTTCTTTGTCAGACATACTCACTTTATCATTAAGTAGTTCTTTTTGATAAGCTTGTAATTTTTTCTGTTCTTTATAATCGCCTATAGACATTTTTTGTTGTTTTAACATACTTTCAAATTGATCTTTGCCACCATATTGTTTTTGTTCTTTTTCAACTTCTTTATCAATATCTTTTGTATTTACATCGTCTTTATATTTATCAGCAAGCAATTTGTTTAACATGATTGAGAATGATGTATTAGCAATTTGCTCATCACCCATCTTGTTCATAACATCTTCGACTTTAACGTCGCCAGCTTTTGAAGAAATAATTGTATCTTCTTTTGAATCTGTTGCACTGTTACCACATGCGCCTAATAACAATGCACTAGCTGTAACAGGAAGTAAAACTTTTTTAAATGTTTTCATAGTTGGAAACTCCTTTTGTAAGAATAACAACGTAAATATAACATATTATTGATTATTCACCAATTAGAAACATAATTTCTACAACTATAGTATTAGTGTTTTGTGACTTTTGATATAACTTAATCAAAAAAGAGGTGACATCGTAACCTATTGTTAGATTACTTATGTTCACCTCTGTAATATTTATCTATGCATACAAGTAAATCGTTATGAAACAAGACTATACTTTTTTCTCATAATGCGTATTAACTTTATTTAATATATTAATACCTGTTTGATGTTCTTCTATATAATCACCTTCATTTGAAAATAAAATGATTTTTAAATATAGAAAATCCATAACTGAATAACCCATATTTAAAGCAATTAAAAACATCAGATAATGACCGTATTGTGGAAACAATGTACTGAAATAAGCACAAATTACAGTGATGATTATAACTGGTGTTATTAAATCAAAACAAAAATAATACTTATTTACTGGTGTGTTCACATACGTATTATAAAATGGTATTTTTTTATGCCGTAACAATTTATATTTTTTAAACGATTTATAATATGGAATAAAAAATATGAGGTGAATGGCTTTGTGGATAGGGTACAAAATAACCACGAGTAGTAAAAAGATTAAAAAATATTGATCAGTTAGTTTTGTGTTAGAAAAAAAATAGAGTATTTCATAAGCAAGGAGAAATGTAATAATGGTTGTAACTAAACTTAGAAATGCAATCCTTGGTAATCCAAATCGAGCATTGATATCGATTTGTCTTGTACAGAGATACATTGTTTATTCACTCCTCTTAAACTAAAGTCATATGATATATGCTTATGTATTATCTATCTTAATATGTGAAACGTCAAGATATATTCCATCATTTGAGTAGTTAAGTTTATAGCATGCATAAAAGTATTTTCAATTAAAAAACTGTTATCTAGCATTAGTTTAAATGTTAGATAACAGTTCAATAATTGATACTTTAATTAGTGGTTATTTTTCATCTTTATCAAATGCTTTTGAAATTTCTTCACCACGGTTTTGAAGGTTTTCAATATGTGATTGCAAATTCTCAATATTTGGATTGATATCAGATTTGAAATCACCAATCATCGTTTTTACTTCGTCACCGATAGAACTACCGAATTCAGTACTTTCAGTTTTGATTTGTGAAATATAGTTGGCTATGTCATTCACACTTTGCTTAATTGTGTTTATTTCTCTATCTACTTCTGATTCAGCACCAGTTGGTTTTTTAGCACGTGCAGTATTTAGGCTAGAATCTTTTTTATCACGATTCATTAAAGCTACACCGAGGCCAGTTGCAACGCCAGCGCCTAGGCCTAATAATATTTGAGCTGTTTTCATAAAAATTCTCCTCATTTCTAGTAGTATCTCATCCGTTAATATTTTTTATATACCCCATATGTAATAAGGTAAGCATGATTAATCGAATTGAGCGGCTATTTCTTGTGCAATTTCAGCCTTTTGTTCATCGTCGATACTTTCTTCGTGTGTTTCCCATTTATAGCCAAAACCATCGACATCATTTTCATATCTTGGTAGTAAATGGAAATGAAGATGAAAGACAGATTGATCGGCAAATTCACCATTATTCTGTATAATATTGAGTCCATCTGGGTTAAAAGCTGTTTTAATAGCGTTAGCAACTTTTGGCAGTGCGACACCAATATGTTTCATTGTTTCACTGTCAGTTTCAAAAATATTAGCAGATGCTTTTTTAGGGATTAAAAGTGTATGACCCTTGGTAACTTGTGATATATCTAAAAATGCATAGACATATTCATCTTCATATACTTTATGACTTGGTATTTCACCATCTATAATTTTACTAAAGATTGTTTCTGACATAAAATCTTCACTCCTTGTAAGATTGTTATTGCCTATTATAGCATTACTGTATTATTTACGTCAGTTTTTGCAGTAAATTTATGACTAATTAAAGATTTTTGATACAATATATTTTGTGGAGGTGCTATATGACAGTAAAAGTAGAACATTTAACAGGTGGTTATGGAAAACGACCTGTAATTAAAAATATAAATTTTGAATTAACACAAGGTGAAATTGTGGGACTTATAGGATTAAATGGGGCAGGTAAGAGTACAACGATTAAGCATATGCTTGGATTGTTAACACCTATGGAAGGTAACTTGTCTATTTCTGATATAAATATAAAGCAAGATGTTGAAACATATAGAAGAAAGTTATCGTATATACCAGAATCACCAGTTATTTATGAAGAACTAACTTTACAAGAACATATTTATATGACAGCAATGGCATATAATATTAGCAGAGAAGTTGCTATGGAACGTGCGCGTCCATTATTAAAAACGTTTCGTTTAGAAGATGAATTAAATATTTTTCCAAGTCACTTTTCTAAAGGTATGAAACAAAAAGTGATGATTATATGCGCATTTATAGTTAATCCTGAACTATATATTATCGATGAACCATTTCTTGGTTTAGATCCGTTAGGTATTCAATCTATGTTAGATTTGATGGTGGAAAAAAAGCAAGAAGGTCGTACAGTGCTGATGAGTACACATATACTAGCAACTGCAGAGCGTTATTGTGATAGATTTTTAATCATGGATGAAGGAGAAATAGTTGCTTTTGGAAACTTGGAAGAGTTGCGTGCTCAAACAGGGCTAAAAGGTAAGACATTAGATGAAATCTATATCCATGTCACGCAAGGTGGCCAAAATTCATGACACGAGATGCAGAACAATTATTTAAAACTAGAAAACGTGAAATAAGTAAAGAAAAACAATATTATAATAAATTTATTTTTAATGGTCATTTTTCTTTGTTTTTAGTTATTATGTTAGGTGCATTTATATTAGGCTACGGTGATTGGCTTAAATCAATACCGAAACATATTAATTATTCACTTATTGTTAGTATATTCGTTTCAATAACGTCAATGTTTCCATTACGTACGTTGCTTAAAGATGCAGATAAATTATTTTTATTGCCATTCGAAAGCAATATGAATCACTATATTAAGCAAAGTTTGATTTATAGCTATGTTTCACGTATTGGCTTACAAGTTGTTATTATGATTGTATTATTTCCATTGTTTTATGTGATTAATGACCAGACATTTGGCTTTTATATATTATTTGCATTATTAATGTTAATCATGCCATTTGTAGGCTTATTATTAAAATGGCAATGGTACACGTATAAATTGGAAAGTTGGTCATTGCATACATTACTTTTTATTGTATTTGCATCAGGCTATTATGTGACATTAGATGCCAAATCATTTGCAAGTATCACTTCGATACTAATTATTATAGGCTTAACACTACTACTTCAATATCAAAATAAGCATCAATTGTTTCCTTGGGAAAGAATGATTAAGTCAGAGCAACAACATCATATGAATTACTATAAATTTGTAAATATGTTTACAGATGTCAAACACCTTAAAGAAACAGCGGTTCGACGAAGTTATTTGGATCCTATTTTACGAACTCCTAAGTTTAAGAAATTCAATGAGAATTATATGTATTTATATTTATTCGTTAGGAGCTTCGCAAGAGGGAAAGATGTTTTTAATATAATATTAAGGTTAGTTATTATTGCGCTCATTCTTATGTTTTGGTTGCATCAACCCGTAATCACTTTGATCATAGGAAGTTTGTTTATGTATATTATCTTGCTTCAAATGGCACAATTTTATACACAACAGGCATATGGTTTATGGCCACAAGTTTGGCCAACACCAGAATCAAAAGTGATTAAAGGTTATGAACAATTTTTATATAGATTAATGTTTATGATAGGCATTTTATTTATTATCGTATATGCGATATCTTTCCCATTATACAGTTATTTTGGCTTATTATTCTTAATAGTGGGTTGGTTAACAATTAGAAATGTAATTAAAAAATTAAAATATCAAGAAACGTTATTGCGAGATTAAAAAAACACTGTTTATGTCATTTGCTTTGACATAAACAGTGTTTTTAAGTTCATTACATTAAATCAATTATCATCGATAGGGAATAAATATCTTTCGAAATAACTAGAATGTTGGCCACTAGAACCAAAGAATTGACTTAATGCTAATTTATCAAAATTATCTTTGAAAATAGATGATGCTTTAAAGTCTTCATAAGCCGTTCTACTTTCAAAGCCAAAGTAAATCTTATAAGTTAAACCTTGATCAGGTTTTAAGAAACGATAGCTTCGATAACCCGCAAATTGTTTAAAGTCAGCAGTAATATTTTCTAATCTTTTTTCTAGTTGATAAGCATGATCTTCTGATGTAGGTACAAATATGACCGAATAAAAATAATTTTCATTTAAATCTCCCTCAGCTTTAAGTACATCATAGACTAAAGGTTGTTTTAATACAGAAGTTTGGTCAGTTTCTTCAAGAATGACTGAAGAATCAGACGCTGAAAATTGTAATAAGTTATGGTCAGGATTATTTAGCCTAATCTGGTTTAAGTAACCAAACGTTCCATAAGATGCATAAATTTTCATAAGATTGTCCCCCTTGCTTGGTATATGAAAGTATAATTAACTATTTCACTTTACTATAAAAATATCTACTTTTTCAAATAAATATAAAATAGGCTTTGATAACATTATAATTGATTTTTATTATAAAACAATAGTCAAATAATTAAGCTGTTAAAATGAGACTGTTTGTCTTTTTTATGACATTTTAGAACAATAAAACACGCGTAATTAAGCAATATGGTATTATAGACAAGAATGATTATAATCTAGGAGGATTAAAAGGTGCATAATAAAAACAATACGATCCTAAATATGATAAAAGGCGAGTCGGTTTCGCACACACCAGTTTGGTTTATGCGTCAAGCTGGCAGGTCTCAGCCAGAATATAGAAGATTAAAAGAAAAGTATTCATTATTTGAAATTACACACCAAGCAGAACTGTGTGCGTATGTAACACATCTGCCTGTAGATAACTATAATACAGATGCAGCGGTACTTTATAAAGATATCATGACACCTCTACAGCCAATAGGTGTGGATGTAGAAATTAAATCTGGTATAGGTCCAGTGATTCATAATCCAATTAAAACGATACAGGATGTTGAAAAATTAGGACACATTGATCCAAAGAGAGATGTACCTTATGTGTTAGATACGATTAAATTATTAACTGAAGAAAAGTTGAATGTGCCATTGATTGGATTTACTGGTGCGCCATTTACACTTGCAAGTTATATGATTGAAGGTGGTCCTTCTAAGAACTATAACTTTACAAAAGCAATGATGTATAGTGATGAAGCGACATGGTTTGCATTAATGGATCACTTAGTTGAAATGTCTATAACTTATACTTCTGCACAAATAGAGGCAGGTGCACAAATTATCCAAGTATTCGATTCTTGGGTGGGTGCATTGAACGTTCAAGATTATCGCTATTATATTAAACCTGCGATGAATAAATTGATAAGCGGTATTAAGGAGAAGTATAATGTACCTGTTATTCTATTTGGAGTTGGTGCTAGCCATTTAGCAGATGAATGGAACACATTACCTATAGATGTATTGGGATTGGATTGGAGGCTATCAATTAAAGAAGCTAGTTCAATGAACATTGATAAGACATTGCAAGGGAATTTAGATCCATCTCTATTATTGGCACCATGGGATGTAATAGAAGAAAGGCTGAAAGCAATATTAGACCAAGGGATAGCGCATGGCAAACATATTTTCAATTTAGGTCATGGCGTATTTCCAGAGGTGAAGCCCGAAACATTAAAACGTGTGACTACATTTGTACATGACTACACACAGAGATAGTACGACATAAATTTTGACTATCACGAATTACAAATAATTATGGCATATGCATCTAAAAATTATGATACAAAAGGATGATCTTAAAATGACAAAAACAATAGGCTTATTGGTTATGGCTTATGGAACACCATATAAAGAAAGCGATATAGAAGCTTATTATACAGATATTAGACATGGGAAAAAACCTACTGAAGCGGAACTACAAGATTTAAAAGATAGATATCAATTTATTGGTGGTTTATCTCCGTTAGCAGGAACGACAAATAGACAAGCAGAGTCACTTCGTGATGCGCTCAATCAAGCCTATGACGACGTTGAATTTAAACTATATATCGGTTTAAAACACATTCACCCATTTATTGAAGACGCTGTACAATCAATGCATGAAGACGGTATAGATGAAGCTGTTACAGTTGTATTAGCACCACATTATTCTAGCTTTTCAGTTGGCTCTTACAATACACGTGCACAAAAAGAAGCAGATAAATACGGCATCACGTTTAAACATGTTGAACATTACTATCAACAACCTAAATTCATTCAATATTGGACAGAGAAAATCAATGAAACATTAGCAGATATTCCACAAGATGAACATGACAAAACAGTTCTTGTTGTTTCAGCTCATAGTTTGCCAAAAGGCTTAATTGAGAAAAATAACGATCCTTATCCTAATGAGTTACATGAAACTGCTCAGTTATTAGAACAACATTCAAATATTATACATGTAGCTGAAGGATGGCAATCTGAAGGGAATACGGGTACACCTTGGTTAGGACCTGATGTTCAAGATTTAACTCGAGCGTTATACAATGAACATAAATATGAACACTTTATCTATACCCCAGTGGGTTTTGTTTGTGAACATTTAGAAGTACTCTATGATAACGATTATGAATGTAAAGTGATTTGTGATGAATTAGGTGTACATTATCATCGTCCAAAAATGCCAGATACTGATCCGCTATTTATTGGCGCAATTGTTGAAGAGATAAAAAATGTTTATTAAAGGAAGCGTGACTTATTTTGACTAAAAGTATTGCTATTATCGGAGCTGGTATCACAGGTTTATCTAGTGCATATTTTATAAAAAAACAACGACCAGATATAGATGTGACGATATATGAAGCGACTAATCGAACTGGCGGTAAGATTCAAACCTATCGACAAGATGGTTATACGATTGAATTAGGTCCAGAATCTTATCTAGGACGCAAACAGATTATGACAGACATTGCTAAAGATATTGGATTAGCAGATGAACTTATCACTAATCAAACAGGACAATCTTATATTTATGCTAAAAATAAACTGTTTCCTATTCCAGGGGGATCTATCTTAGGTGTGCCAACTAACCTTAAACCTTTTATTAAAACAAAATTGATTTCGCCTAAAGGTAAATTACGTGCTGGTTTAGATTTATTTAAAAAGCCTATTCAAATAGAACGCGATATTTCTGTTGGGTCATTCTTTCGTGAACGTCTAGGAGATGAAGTCTTAGAAAATTTAATTGAACCTTTAATGGGTGGTATTTATGGTACAAACATTGATGAATTAAGTTTAATGTCTACTTTTCCGGAGTTTAAAGAAAGAGAAGAACAGTTTGGTAGTTTAATTAAAGGTATGCGATACGAAAAAATGCAACGTCAAAAACAACGACAATTATATCCAGGAGCACCAAAAGGCCAATTTAAACAATTTAGGCATGGGCTGACTTCTTTTATTGAAAAATTAACTGATTATGTCGTAAACCAAGGTGTAAAAATCAGATTTAATACACCTATAGATGATATCGTCATCTCACAAACGAATTATGAGCTTGTTGTAGATGATGAAAAAAATATCTACGACAGTGTCCTTGTTACCACACCACATCAAACCTTTATGAAATGGTTTGGTAATGATCCAGCCCTTGATTATTTCAAAACAATGCCATCTACAACCGTTGCAACTGTTGTACTAGCATTTGATGAACAGCATATTGAAAATACCTATGACGGTACGGGTTTCGTGATTGCAAGAACGAGCCAAACCGATATCACAGCATGTACATGGACAAGTAAAAAATGGCCTTTTACTACACCAGAAGGTAAGGTGCTGATACGTGCTTATGTTGGTAAACCAGGTGATACGGTTGTGAAAGATCATTCAGATGAAGAACTTGTAGATATTGTTAAACGAGATTTAACACAAATGATGACTTTTAAAGGCGCACCAGATTTCAGTATTGTGAATCGTTTACCTAATAGTATGCCGCAATATCGTGTGGATCATATGGATAACATATCTGCGATTCAAGCGCATATTAAACATAATTATCCTAGGTTAAGAATAGCCGGTGCTTCATTTGAAGCGGTTGGCCTGCCAGACTGTATTTTACAAGGTAAAAATGCGGTATCAGAATTATTAAATGAATTATAGAGTATATGCGAGTAAAGATACGGAGCGAGGATTTGAAATCAAATACAATTTTGGTTTCTGCCTCGTTTTTTAATTGATATTATTTATGTAGCATTAAAAACGATGACATGCTATATAAATGATAAAATGATATATATATTAGAAAGTTATTTTTAATGGGGGATTTATATGACGGATATAATTATAGTACATTCAAAACAAGGTGATGCATCAAATCATTGGTATGAATGGTTAGCCAGTAACCTCATGCTAGAAGGTTATAATGTAACTTTATTTAACTTGCCGGTTGATGAAAATGATCATATTGATACTTGGATGAGTAACATGAAAAATCAAATTTGTGTTACTAAGTATGAAACGTTTTTTGTAACGCATGGTTTTGGAACACTCGCAGCTTTAAAGTTTATAGAGAAATCACAAATTAATACTATACAAGGATTATTTAGTATTTCTGGATTCATGGAGGATGTCATACCATTTGTTGAAACCAATCAAATTGAAGACTTTCATATAGATTACGAAAACGTTAAACAAAAAGTAGAGGCATTTTATGGTCTATGTGCCAAAAATGATTCCTATGTGTCTTACAAAGAAACAAAAAGATTAATGGATACGCTTGGAGGGACATGTAAAGTAACTGAATTTGGCGGTCATTTTATGGAAGATGATGGTTTCACGACATTTACACAGCTACAAAGTAAAATGCAAGGCATTATGAGTGAGTAATCGAAATTATTATTGTTATAGATTTATAGTGGAGAAATGGGAGGATAAATTAATTAGTAAAAAGCTTTGTTTGATGTATCAATCATAAAGGGTGATAGGTTTTTGTATAAATAAGAAACAAAATATAAAATATTATAGTTATATTCCATTTTTACACAAAATAATTTCTGGAATCCATTGACTATCATGTGAAAAATTTATATACTGAGTAAGTCCTAATTGATACGAGATGTGCAAACATCAATTATCGCATTTGAATTTTAATTTCGAATTAAGTTAATGTTAATTAATTTTAAAAAACGTTGACATTAAGTAAATGTTTATGATATACTAATTGGGTAGGAGTCATAAATATTATTAT
>NZ_JTLN01000002.1:11667-12605 GCF_000798895.1 Staphylococcus sp. ZWU0021 | reverse complement strand
AGAGCGCCTGCTTTGCACGCAGGAGGTCAGCGGTTCGATCCCGCTAGTCTCCACCATATTTAATACAAACTAAAATACAACGGCGGTGTAGCTCAGCTGGCTAGAGCGTACGGTTCATACCCGTGAGGTCGGGGGTTCGATCCCCTCCACCGCCACTAATTATTAGTTGTAAATTATATTTAGGACCTTTAGCTCAGTTGGTTAGAGCTAACGGCTCATAACCGTTCGGTCGCAGGTTCGAGTCCTGCAAGGTCCATATAATTTTGGAGGAATACCCAAGTCCGGCTGAAGGGATCGGTCTTGAAAACCGACAGGGGCTTAACGGCCCGCGGGGGTTCGAATCCCTCTTCCTCCGCCATCTTTATAATAATTGAATATAATTTATTTTTAGCTAATATTTGTGGAGGAATACCCAAGTCCGGCTGAAGGGATCGGTCTTGAAAACCGACAGGAGCTTAACGGCTCGCGGGGGTTCGAATCCCTCTTCCTCCGCCATTTATATTATTAACGCGGGATGGAGCAGTTCGGTAGCTCGTCGGGCTCATAACCCGAAGGTCGGTGGTTCAAATCCGCCTCCCGCAATTTTTAAAAGGTCCCGTAGTGTAGCGGTTAACACGCCTGCCTGTCACGCAGGAGATCGTGGGTTCGAATCCCATCGGGACCGCCATTTATTATGGTTCAGTAGCTCAGTTGGTAGAGCAATGGATTGAAGCTCCATGTGTCGGCAGTTCGACTCTGTCCTGAACCATTCTTTTAAAGTTTATACTTTGGCGGTTGTGGCGAAGTGGTTAACGCATCGGATTGTGGTTCCGACACTCGTGGGTTCGATTCCCATCATCCGCCCCATAATCGTTAAAGTGCGGGTGTAGTTTAATGGCAAAACCTCAGCCTTCCAAGCTGATGTTGTGGGTTCGATTCCCATCACCCGCTCCATTTTA
>NZ_JTLN01000002.1:0-11599 GCF_000798895.1 Staphylococcus sp. ZWU0021 | reverse complement strand
CTTAGCGCCGATGGTAGTCGGACTTACGTTCCGCAAGAGTAGGACGTTGCCAGGCAATTTGATTATTCCACAGTAGCTCAGTGGTAGAGCTATCGGCTGTTAACCGATCGGTCGTAGGTTCGAGTCCTACCTGTGGAGCCATTATGGCCCCGTGGTCAAGCGGTTAAGACACCGCCCTTTCACGGCGGTAACACGGGTTCGAGTCCCGTCGGGGTCATATAAACAGAAGTGAATTATCGCTTCTGTTTTTTTATATGGAGAGTTGTCCGAGTTGGCCGAAGGAGCACGCCTGGAAAGTGTGTAGGCGCCACAAGCGTCTCGAGGGTTCGAATCCCTCACTCTCCGTTTTTTACATAATTTTAGCTTTCTTGAGACACCGTAAACTCTGATATAATAGGGTTTTGGTGTTTTTATTTTGCATTACTTTTTATAATTTATGTCAACAACATGTCAAATTGGCGTAAAAAAATAATAAAACCATGTCAAAATCTACTTTTCGTTGACATAGAATCTCTTTATCACATGCTACGCAAGGCTTCTAGCGTTTTCGTTTCTTCTTGCTTTTGACTTTCTTCTAATAAATGACTATATGTCGATAGGGTGGTAGTTATATCTGCATGTCCTAATCGTTTTGAAATATAATATATCGATATTCCCTCGTGTATTAACATTGAACAGTGTGTATGACGTATGGCGTGCAATGTATAATTACCTATCCTATTATTTAAACAGAAACGTTGTAACACTTTAGAAACTGCATTATGTGTAATTAACGATGCACCAGTTCTGAATATATCTCCATCTAAATTAATAGGGAAGTGGTTTAATACTTGTCTAACATGTTTAATGTCTTCACGTGATATTTTAATAACACGATCTGACGTAACATTTTTAGTACCTCTAATATGAACAGTTTCATTTTCTAAATCGAAATCTTTGTATCTCATTTTCTGAATTTCGCTAAATCTAGCACCAGTTACAATAGCTAAATATATAAAAAGGTAGGATAATTTATTTTGACTCTTTGCATATTTTTTTAATTTATAGAAATATTCTAGCTGCATAAATTTATCTTCTTCAGGTTGTTCTTTAACCGCACCTTTAATATTAACCTTATAAGTAGGGTCTTTATATATGATTCCTTCGTGTAACGCATCTTGTATGGCAGAACGTAAGCAGTAATTTAACTTTCTAACTGATTCTGTAGTTCGTGTACTTGCATATGAGTTAATTAATTCTTGATATTTCGTTTTAGTTAAATCTTTTAATGCTAAGTTACCAAAGTGTTCTTCAAAAACATTCTTTGCATTATAGTATGTTTTCACTGATTTAGGTGTTAGATAGGGTTCTTTGTGAATTTCTATCCATGAAATAAAGTATTTCACAAACGGTGTTTTATCATCTTGGGCAAATCCTTTATTAGCTTTTTCGAAAGCGTCATTCATTGCTATAGTTGCGTCTATTTTCTTCGTAAATCCCGATTTTCTATAACGTTTACCATTTAAAACGAAATCATAGCGCCATTTATTTCCTTGCTTCTTGACTGTCATTGTAATTCCTCCTAAAAAAGATAAAAAAAGACGCCTGTATAATATACAGACGCCTTATGAGCCTAAAGCTCTAATCAAAATAAGTGGACCTAAAGTCCTCGATATCTGCATTATATATTAATTAAAGGTTATAATCAAATAAAATTATCAAAAGATAACTTCACTAATCTATCAGTTTCATTTTTTGGCAATCTTATTTCTGTATCTAAATTTTTGATATAATTTAATATTCTGTTTTTGCTAATTGTGATTATATCTTTTGTTTTTGCATAAGAACTTTTGTTTATTAAATTGTTAATTTTACTTTCAATAGCATCATACTCTCCAACGCTATTTTCTAATAAAGTAACTTGATGACTTAATTCAATTAATGATTTTAAATCTCCGTTTTTTAATAATTTTAATTTATTTTTTATTTTACCAAGTTCGATTTTATCTGCATTATGTTTATTTTTAAAATCTTTTAAAAAGTGATCTAATAGAGATACATTAACTTTCTCACTATGCTTACTTTTAGAAGTTAAAGGTATAACAGTTAGTTTACTGTTTCTATGATTATCTTTGTTTGTTATAACTAAACAAAAATGTTTGAAAGAGAATTCATGTCCTATTCCTTTGCCTAAATCTAAGTATATTATCGAACCTCTTTTGAATACTTTATAATTCTGAGTTGCCATATCAAATTTCCCTCCTAAAAAAGATAAAAATATATAGGGCAGTGGTGACTGCCCAGAAAAATATTGAATTACAAGTAGATATGTCTTATAATGTAATTAAGATAACTCGAGAAGGATTAGCTCTGGGTCCCCGAATGGGGGTAGGCGAAAGCTGAGAATTCCTATGACCCTGGGGTTATCTTTTTTTTATTTGCCTTTTTAATGTTGTTTATAACATTCGGATCATTTTTAATTTGATTTATTATAAACTCAACTGCTTGTTGTGAATAACGTGTGGCTCCTGCAAAATGGTAAGTATACTTGTCATCGTTTTTCATATTATAAAACTTAATTAGTAAATTTAAAGTGTGACTATTAAATTTATGTTCCCCTTTACTATCTAAATAATTGAATTTTAAACTTTTAGCAGTCATTTGGCTATTTATTGCGTCTATTACATTGTTGAAGCTTAATCTATATTTGTCATTAGGGTCTTTAAGTTCCTTAAAAATAGTACCGTTTATTGAAGAATTTTTGTTGATATTTATTGATAAATCGGCTTTACCAGGATCTTTAGTGATGATAATTGAATTTTGAATTGGTATTACCAAATCGTTAGAATTACTAAATTCTTGTGAAATTGCTAAATCATTTTTTTGAGTAATCAACCTTTCTGCTACTGCTTGGGAATATTTACCACGAATCTCATCGTTGTTTAGTAAATTCACATTTACAGATAAGGTTAAAAAGTTTTGTGGTATTTTTTCAGTTATATCGATATTATGAAAACGTTGCAACTGTTCTGCATATTTTATAATATTAGCTTGGAAAAATGGAGCGTATACTGACTCGTAATCTTCAGTTACTAAATGTGTGCTTATATTCCTTAAATCAATTATTTTTTCTAAATTTATTCTTAAGGGCTGTCGCTTATCTGTATATACTTTTTTTACTACATCAAACAAATTCAATGTACGATTAGGCTTATCTGGATAATATATACTTTTATCATCATTAAGTAGTTTAGCTTTTAGCATCAATTCCCATGCGTTACAAATAAAGAAACTAAATCCTTCTATCCTATATACGATGGTTGGTTTGTTGTAAAGTTCTAATCCCATAATAAAAGCCTCTTGGCTTTTTATAAGTAACCTTTCTTTTAAGTCTTCTTTTTCCATCCCATTTCTCCTTATTCTAAATTTTTATATTGAAAAACTTGCAATGGCTCAAACTTAATTACATAACCTTTATAGTATGTGGATAATCCGTACTTCATTTTGTAATGCTCAATAGCATCTAACACATAACTTTTTGATACTTCAAAGAATAGGGCGATTTCATACAAATTGTGGCAACCGTTTTTAAATGCATCCACAATTCCCTGTAACGAAATAATTTGCTCCATAGCATAACGTCTGGCATATCCTTCAAATTTACGATTATTAAATTTTGTTTGGTCAGTAATGTCTCCCCAAGTTAATTTGTGGTGGGCGACTTCTTCTGCAAGTACTTGTACTTTTTTATGATAAGGCAATGTTTTGTCTATAAGTACGTATCCATCTGAATAAAAACCCTCATAACCATTTGGTAGTTTATGACAATCTTTAATTTGTAAGTAACTATGCTCAATCATTAAATTTTCGTAATGAGACATAAATCATTCCCCTTTATCTTCGCGTTTCAATCTTTCAATTAATTCCATAATATACTTAATATCTTCTTCATTGTGTAATTCTCCGTTTAAGTGCGCTGCCATCGTTTGTGGCTTTTCAACATGTAAATCTTTTCGTCCACTCAACTCATCAAGGGATATATTAAAATAATCTGCTAACGCACTTGCGTGATCCATTGACGGGCTTGTAATCCCTTTTTCCCATCTATCAATCGATGCTTTAGAAAATTTCAATTCATATTTATTGTTAAGTCTGTCACTCAATTCTTTTAGTGATAGGTCATGTGATTTTCTAAGTTTGAATAGATTTTCTGAGAAAGTTGTCATATAAGTATCTCCTTGATTTGTATTTTACAAACTTATTATATAAGTTTGTTCTCAAATTTGCAACACTTTTTACAAACTTTTTTCTCAAAAATGAAATTTATTTGTTGACACCGAAAATATAAGCGTGTATTATTCATGGTGTAATCTCATAAATGAGACGAAAGGAGGTCAAACAATGAGTAACCAGAGATACAAGAAATTAAGATTGTTACTTGAAAAAGAAGATATTCGTCACAAAGAAGTAGCTGATTTAATTGGCATGAACCCTGCAAGATTCAGTCAAAAAATCAATAGAAATAAAAGTAATTTTACTATCGATGAAGCAAGTGCGATTTGTGAAGTGTTAGATATTAGCATGGATGAATATTTTTTTAATCATAACGTCTCAAAAATGAAACGAAAGCAAGTGACATAAGGAGGAAACGGAATGTTCAAAAGAAAGAAAAAGAATGTAATTGAAATGAACATCAAAATGAAAAACCGCAATGAACTAGATGAATTGCTAGAGACAATCCAAAAAGACATTGCAGTTTTAAAAAAAGATTTTGATAAGTTAAATCAATTTAAACTTACTTTTGATTTAGAACAAGTTCAAAACGACACTTCGGACATTTAGCTTTATGATTTTTAAATTTGAAAGTCACTTTCTTATCACAGTTGGGACAATTCATCTTTTTATCAAAATTAGATAATTCTTTATCTACAGCTTTCCGAAAATCTTTATCAAATTGTTTTTTATCAAAATCAATTGATATACCAGATTTTTTAGGCATGAAAATATCACCACCCACTATCGCAGTAGCGATAAATAAATTATATCAGAAAGGAGTGGTTAAGATGACACAACTTACAGTAACGATCCCAGAAGAATATGTGTTAATTACTCGAGAAGAATACAACGAGCTACAAGAAAAAGAAAAACCAATCTGGTGGTCGATGCAAGATTTGATAGATGAAACTGGATTTGGATATCAATGGTTGATGAAAAATATATTAGACAATCCAAAATACATTAAGCAACTTAAACACTTTGTTTACTATCCAGATGGAGGCAAATGGGCATTCAACAGAGAGCCAATGCAGAAATTTTTAAAGGAAAACTTTTCAGAAATATTTAATTAAGGAGGATTAACATGAAGCACATTTTAGCATGGTCAACAGCAATACTATTCACAATGTTGTTTGCACTTGTCACATTCGATTTTCATTACAGTTTAGTAATTAGCGTTATAAGTTTCATTGGTAGTTACGCATTTTGGAACAGCTATTACACAGAAAAAAAGACCGCTAGCAACGGCAATTGCTAACGGATCAAATAGTTAATAAATTTAATAACTTGATTATATATCATAGTTTGGAGGTTTGCAATTGGGACCTGAGAAAAAAGTTGAAAACAAGATACGTAGATTTCTTGAGAGTAATGGCTCTTTTGTTATGAAAACACATGGTGGAAGTCCTGGTGTTCCAGTTGGTATACCTGACTTATTCGCAATTTATAAAGGCATTGCAATATTCATTGAAGTTAAGCGTGAAAAAGGTGGAAGAATAAAACCTATTCAAATCGCACAAATAGATTCATTAAAGCAACATGGAACAATAGCAATAGTAGCTAACGATACTTCATATGTAGAAGATTTAATCGAAACAATAGACACATTAATAACTGAGGGCGCATGGAAAAACATTCAGACAGCTATAAGTATGGCAAATCAAATGGGTGTTAACTAGTGATTTTATATCCAACACAAGAAAAAGTGTTGAACGAAGCTAATCCATCACATTATTTTGCTTTAGGTACCAGCTCAGGTAAATCATTAATTTCAATTTACCATTACTTGAAACATAAAGCTAATGAGCCATTACTTATAGTTTGCCCTCCAACTAAGAAGAAAAGTAATGAATGGGATTACGAAATACAAAAGGTCGAGCAACATGAAAATATCGAAATTAAATATGAAGTTGTAGCATCTTCAATGCTTGCTAAAGAATATTCGAAATTTAAAGATTACTTTGTGATTTTAGATGAAGCGCATTACTTTATGAATCCAACAAGCAATAGAGGTAAAGCAGCACAAAAATTATGCAAGGCATCAACTAACTTTTCAATGTTGTCAGCAACGCCCGGTGAGAATTGGGAAAAGTTTATGAATTATCTAATCATATTCGGTTTCTATAAAAATAAAACTGAATTTCTAAGAAATCATGCAGTTTACGAAACTAAACATTTTGGCGGTAGATCTATTAAGCAAATTGTAGATTTTCAAAACACTGATAAGTTGGAAAGTATTTGGCAATCAATATCAACTATGAAAGAAACTTCATACTTTGTAGACTTGCCACAAGTTACTGAACGTTTTGTTGAGTTTAATAAATCTACAACTTATAAAAAGGCAGCTAAAGATAGAGTTATTGAAGTGGACAACGAACAAATCATATTAGATAGCCCGCCGAAACTAGCAGCGACTTTACGTTACTTATCTAATCAAAAAGCGAAAGTAGATTATACCAAAGAATTGTTAGAAAGCACGAACGATAATGTAGTTATTTTTTATCAGTTCACAAAAGAAAAAGATAACCTACTACAAATGATTAGCAAATTAAATAAAAAAATATACGAAGTAAGTGGGCAAAACTTTGAATTACCAACACAAGATGAACGCTCAACTTTAACTAATAGTGTCACATTAGTACAAATTCAAGCTGGCAGTGCTGCAATCGAATTGAAGTACGCTAGCCAAGTTATTTACTACTGCCCAACATACAGTTTCACACAATATCAACAATCTCGCGGAAGATGTATCAGGCATGGTGGACATGACAGAGTAGAGATTATCAAATACAAAACTAAAGGTACGATTGAAACTCAAGTATGGAAAGCATTGAGTGACAAAAAGGACTTTGATGAAAAACTATATTTACTAGAGGAGGTTAAGTGATGAAAGAAACAGTCACATATCTCATTCGACATAGAGATATTCCTATATATATAACGAATAAGCCTAGCGACAGTAATCCAGAAATAAGTTATTCAACTAATAGACAACGTGCTAGAGAATTTAATGGAATGGAAGAAGCAACTATTAATATGGATTACCATGTTGCGGTTAAAAAAACAGTAAAAGAATCTACTGAGTACGAGGAGTTGAACACGGATGAGTGAACAATCACTTTTTGAACAATTAAATCAATTAAACGTTAATGATCATGTAGATAAAAAGAACGGATTATCTTACCTTTCATGGTCATATACACATCAAGAATTAATGAAAGTAGACCCTAATTACACAGTTAAAGTACACGAGTATCCTCATCCGGAAGTTTCTAATGAGCAATACTTTGTACCATATCTAGCTACACCAGAAGGTTATAGCGTGACGGTATCTATAACAATAAAAGGTCAAACTGAAACAGAAACATTACCAGTATTAGATTTTAAAAACAAAGCTGTTCCATATAAACAAGCTGATATGTTCCAAATTAACAAAACTTATAAACGTTGTTTCGTAAAGGCTGCAGCATTACACGGTTTAGGTTTATATATCTATAACGGTGACGTTATGCCAGAACAACCGTTTGAATCGGCAAGTGAATCTGAACTTAAAAATGTTGATAACAAAGTGAAAGAGTTAGCACCTTTAATGGAAATCACAGAAACACAACTTAAAAAGAAAATGAATATAAGTAATAAGTTATCAAGCGCAGACGCAGAAGAAGCGTTAGTGAGATTAGATAATGGCATTCAATACTATAAAAATAATAAGGATGATAAATAATGAATCAATTTAATGGCGTAGGAAATTTAGTAGCAGACGTAGAACTTAAAGGACAAAACAATAACGTAGCGAATTTCAGAGTAGCGATACAACGTCCATTCAAAAATAAACAAACAAATGAATACGAAACAGATTTCCTGACTTGTAAAGCATTCGGTAAAACAGCAGAAATTATTGCAAATAATTTTAGTAAAGGTCAAAAAATAGCTATTACAGGATCTATTCAAACTGGTAGTTTTGATGGCAAAGATGGCAAGAAAGTATTTACAACCGATGTTGTTGTAAACCAAGTAACATTCGTTGAGAAGAAAACACAAAACAGCAACCAAAAACAAAACAATGCATTCGCTAACGGAACAAACGACTTACAAGACGAATTGCCGTTCTAGAGGAGGATAATCAAATGACTCATAAAGATTATGTAACTAAAAAATTAAATGAAATTATACAGATATATGATGATATTTACGATTACTTACCGTCAGAAGATACAGCGGAAGAAGTATATCTTGATAAATGGCACATAGTAGATTTTCGCGATGACTGTGAGAAAGTTTTCGACGTAACTGGCAATACAAAAGTGATTGATTCAGATGACTATTAAACATACTATCACATATTTTAAAAACCATAGTGACGTAGCTAATCCATTACATTATCAACTTACCTTTCAAGAGTTAATTAACACGCTATCAAATGTTAAAACACATGCAGATAAAGGAAGTGCTGGTGTAATGGTGGCTGGTTACGCCACATATAGAAACAATGAGCAAACAAAAACTAGAAGCATGATAACGATTGATGTTGACGATATTCCTAACACAATCAAATTCCCATCATTTATTAAAGACAGATTTCAATTTGCATATGTAATTTACCCAACGCATAGCCACACTGAAAACGAACAACGTTATAGATTGTGTATACCTTTAAAAGAAGAAATTGAATCTAAATATTATAAGCAAGTCACATTGTTCATTCTCAAATTTTTGAAGATGAAAAGTGAATTAGAAAAAGACAAATACAAAGATAGCAAGTCAGTAGTCTTTTATGACCCAGCAAGTGTTTCACAATGTCATGCGATGAACCTACCTACAACTGAAGATGACGGAAGTAACTACCAACTACATTATTCTGATAACGAGTTGTTAGATCCTCAGCCATTAGTTGAACATGCAAAACGTATTCAAGAACAAGAAGAAACAATACGTAAGAAAGGCACACATAAACGAAGTAAAGAAGATGACGAGTGGATAAACTTACTCAAAGGTGTAGGCGATGGGCAACGTACTCACGCAACAGAAGCAATGGCAGGACTGTTCATAAACAAATTTAGTCGTGACGTAGCTTATGAATTATTGAGTATGTGGAATATGCAAAATCATCCACCTTTAGAAGAAGAAAAATTACTACATCATTTTAACGGTATATATAAAACGCATTGTAATAATAACAAACTACAGTATGCCCCTATCAAGTAAGAAAGGAGGATTACATGGATAACATCTATGAGTTTGCAGAAAAACAAACAGAAAGCATCATTCAAGATAATGAAGCAAGATTCTTCAAAAAGGAAGATAATCAACAACCTAAGTTTCATCACAATGAATTTGCAGAATACATCATGAGTAAGTATCACGTCATTAACATTAACAACAGACTTCATGTATATAAAGACGGTATCTACATTGATGATGAACGATTAATAAAGCATGCAATGGTTACTCAGATACCTAAACTAAGACGAACACAACAAACTGAAGTATTAGAATATTTACGAACAATGGCACCTCATAAAGAAGAAGAAACACCTTATCTAATTCCATTAAAAAATGGTGTGTTCGATATTAAGAAACAAGAGATCATACCACATTCACCAGATTTAATTTTTACAGCACGTTTTAATGTTAACTATGATGTAGATGCCAAATCTGATGTAGTTTCTGAAACTTTATTTACGATAGCTAATGAAGATAGCGAAGTTGTGGAAATGTTTACCCAAATATTCGGTTACTTATTATTCAAACAAAACTTCATTGGCAAGTCATTTCTATTTGTAGGTAGTGGTGGTAACGGTAAATCTTTGCTTTTAAGAATGATGCAAGCGTTAGTTGGCAACGAAAATACATCTAGCGTTTCGCTACAAGCGTTAACAGAACAATTTAACGTTTCATCATTACACCACAAACTATTAAATGCTGGTGATGATATACCTCTAAAAAGTGTTGATGATGCATCTAACTTCAAAAAACTTTCAACAGGTGAGCCAGTGTTAGCTGCATACAAAGGACAAGATGTATTCGCATTTAGTAACTATGCCAAACTTGTATTCAGTGCAAACGGCATACCACGTTGGTATGAAAACAGTAATGGTGTGTTCGACAGATTAATCATTGTTCCATTCAATGCGCGTATTAGAGGCACATCGAAAGAAGATCCACATCTTCCCGATAAAGTAACAACAGAAGAAGCCAAGTCATATTTGTTCAACATCGCTTTACAGGGATTACAAAAAGTATTGAAGAATAACGGCATATTTTTACCCACTGTTGTACAGGATGAAATGGAAGAATTTAGAAAAAGTAACGATCCATTAGCTGCTTTTCTTGATGACTTCGATTTAGATGGCAAAAGGATTTCTGATGCATATGAAGAATACAGGGAATGGGCAAATTTTGAAGGTTACAAGAAGCCACTTATTAGAAAAGAGTTTCGGAAACAAGTTTTAGAAAAAGAATATATAGATAAAAAATTGAGATTAGAAGATTACGCTAACCCTCAATGGTGTTTTGTTCATAGAGATAGAGTATCAAAAGAATAAGTGTTCCAATAGTGTTCCATAAATATTTAAGTTTTGGAACAGATAAACCCTTTCATATCAGTCTTAGTTCCAGTTGTTCCAATTGTTCCACTTTTTTTAAGTCTATAGAAAAATAAGTATATATATAAGAAATATAGATAAAGATTATATGAGTGAGAAGTTGAAAATACTGGAACTTTTGGAACAGGCTCTTGTAAGTGTTGGGGGAGTAAGAATAAAGGTGTTCCAATTTTAAAA
Organism: Staphylococcus sp. ZWU0021; assembly: GCF_000798895.1. NCBI lineage: Bacteria > Bacillati > Bacillota > Bacilli > Caryophanales > Staphylococcaceae > Staphylococcus > Staphylococcus sp. ZWU0021. The sequence continues at coordinate 563 of NZ_JTLN01000002.1, read as the reverse complement.
ATAAAAGTATTAATTTTGGAACAGTAACTGGAACAAGGAAAGAGAATTGAATATGGCTGAAATTATAAATTACGACCTAAAAGCTAAAGAAGCTGGATTGATCATTGGCATAACAAACGAAATATATCTTTGCTCGATAAGCAGAACATCAACTGTATATGTTGAATGGATAGATAAAAGATGGATGGCTTGGAGAGAAACGTATCTATTAAATAGTAGCAAACGTAGAAGTTATAAACGAATAGCACATGGTGAATTTGAAGAAGTTATTCAAAGAGTAAAAGGATATCTAGAATTTATTCAGAATAATCAGAAATAGAAGGTGATTCCCATGGAACAAACAATCACACTACAAATCAAAGTGGAAGTTGAACAGGAAGTGACGGTACCTGTGGCAGACAATTACGACTTAGAAGAAATAAGTAACAGTGAAGCAGATAAGTTATATAAAAAGTATGTAAACAACCCAGAGTTACTAGGATTTGAAGATATTAAGTTCAGACAAGTATCAGACGTACAAGTTAAGGATTATTAGGAGGACAAATAATATGCCAACAAGAATG
>NZ_JTLN01000011.1:7007-14384 GCF_000798895.1 Staphylococcus sp. ZWU0021 | reverse complement strand
CTTTAATTGATGCATCTTCTGCAACGCCTAAAATTGTTACTATGTCTGCACCAAATTTAATTGCTTGGCTTACTTCGTAGTCGGCAGCATCCATAATTTTTAAGTCTGCAAGTACTTTTACGTCTTCAATATTATCATTTAAGTGTTGAACCGCTGGTAAACCTTCATTTATAACGATTGGTGTACCAATTTCTACGATATCTACATAATCTTTAACTTTATTCGCAAGTATTGTTGCTTCCTCTTTATTTAATAAATCAATTGCTAATTGTAATTCCATTAAAACTCCCTCCTATCTATCTTTTACATTATAATTATGGTATTATTTACGACAAATAACAATACTGACATTTTTGTCACTATAAAAACCAAAGATGTTGTGTTGTTAATTTAATATAATAATAAAGAATTTTATATACCCAAATATTTAGCTTTTCTATAATTGGTAGAAGATTGGAATGTCTATTCTGCTGGTATTGAAACACATGGTGTTAATCCTAAAGCAATAGAAGCTATGAAAGAAGTAGATATTGATATATCAAACCATACGTCAGACTTGATTGATAATGATATTTTAAAACAATCAGATTTGGTCGTGACGTTATGTAGCGATGCAGACGATAATTGTCCTATTTTACCACCAAACGTTAAAAAAGAGCATTGGGGTTTTGATGATCCAGCAGGTAAAGAATGGTCAGAATTTCAACGTGTTAGAGACGAGATTAAATTAGCTATAGAAAATTTTAAATTGAGATAATAATAAACACCTCTTATTAACTAAATAAGGGGTGTTTTGCCATTTAAAGAACAAAATTTGTGCCATATAACTCCAAAACTGACATAAAATTAAGAGGTTTTTCTTGAAAATTTAAGTCTATAAACTTGTACTATAATCAATGTATCGAAAATATCAAAAATCGTGAGTTTTCAGACGATGAGAGACGTGCTTATTTGCATCGTGTCATTTTAATTGCTCTATGGTAATTATATTACCTGATAAATTAGACATTTTTAATATTAAAAAATCCTTCCTTTGTATAAAGGAAGGATTACATAAAATAATTATTAATATAGAAGACAGGGCCTATTTATTAAAATCTATAACAATTTTACCAAACGCGCCTTTCATTTGATGTTCATATGCTTCTTTTGCTTGGTCAAATGAATAAACCGTATCAATTACAGGATCTATATTTATTTGATCTAAAGCTTTATTGAAATCTTCAAATGCTCTATGGTGTCCTAGATTGATACCTTGGATTCTTGCTTGTTTAGCAAGTAATGCGAATAAATTAACATTTGCTTCCATATTTTCAAGAAATCCAACAACATATATATGCCCTTGAAAAGCTAAAGCATCTATAGATTTAGCAATACTTGACCCACCAACCACTTCTACAATATGTTCTACACCTTTACCATTTGTTAATTTTTGCACTTCTTTTTCCCAATCAGGGTGTGTTTTGTAGTTGATTACTTTAGAAGCGCCAAGTTCTTTGGCTTTTTCTAATTTTTCGTCACTGCTACTTGTTGCAATAACTTCTGCTCCTAATGCTGATGCTATTTGAATTGCAAATATAGAAACGCCACCTGTGCCTTGAACAAGAACTTTATCACCTGCTTTAATATTTCCATACTCAACTAATGAGAACCAATTCACAAATGCTGCTACTGGCAAAGTTGACGATTGATTATCTGTAAGTGTTTCAGGAGATAATACAGCTGCATTTTCATTCAATACCATGTATTCTGAAAGTCCACCATCTACTGTAGCACCTAAGGCATGTGATTGTTCATCGCTTTTAGGTTTTCCATCTAGCCACTTGGTAAACATATGTGAAGTAACACGATCACCTTTTTTAAATTTGGTAACTTTTGAGCCGATTTCTACAACTATTCCTGAAGCATCTGAAACAGGAATAAACGGAAATTTTAATAATTCAGGCGTATATATACCTTCGACAATTGCAGTATCTCGATAATTAAGTGAGACAGAGTTAACTTTAATTAAAATTTGATCTTCTGCAATTTCGGGTTTCTCTAGTTCAACTTGTTTAAGGTTATCTAAACCAAAATTTTCTAATTGCCATGCTTTCACTATTAAAACTCCTTTTTATTAGTATTATGGAAAAATTTACAAAACACTCAAATCGTCATATCGTTAAACGACGATATATAAGTATGAAAAAAGAACTAAATTATAGTTCTTTTTTCAATTACTTTACGTATATTTTTAATGACTTGTTCATTCCTCTTTTAAATAATACCCTGAAACCATAAGTTTTACGCACTATTTTTAAAATCGAAATCAATTTGCACAATTGATGAAAAATTTTAAAAGTTAGTAATCAATTAAACAAACGTATGTGGTTCATTATAAGTTTGTTCAATTGATTAATCGTTTGCGATTGATTATTCTTTAATGAGAATAGGAGTGATTAAATTGATTGATGATGAAATGAAATTGGCACACCAGCTATGCTTTTCTGCTTATAATGTTAACAAATTATTCAGCAAATTTTATGAAAAGCAATTAAGTCAATTCGGTTTAACTTTTTCTCAATATCTAGTGCTATTAACATTATGGGAAGAGAACCCTCAAACTTTATTATCCATTGGTAAAAAGTTGAATCTAGCAAGTAATACCCTAAGCCCATTACTAAAAAGACTTGAGAAAGCTGGCTGGGTTCAAAGAAATAGAGATGAAAGCGATAAACGTAACCTTATCATAACTTTAACGATAAAAGGTCTAAATGAGCAAGAAGCAGTACATGAAGCTATTGCTAAATGCATTTCGTCACAATTTGATGTAGATGAATATATGAAAGCCAAAAGTATTATGGATAATTTAGAAGAAACGTTGAAAACTATTACAAAGGATGATCCAAATGAAACAATATGATGTTGTATTTTTAGGTAGTGGACACGCAGCTTGGCATAGTGCGCTGACTTTAAACAAAGCGGGGAAATCGGTTGCTATTGTCGAAAAAGATCGTATAGCAGGTACTTGTACAAACTATGGGTGCAATGCCAAAATTTTATTGGAAAACCCTTATGAAGTACTAGAGCAAGCTTCACACTATCCCAACATAATTAATACTGAAGCATTATCAGTGAATTGGGAAAACCTTATGTCTTATAAACATAAAATCATTGACCCTATGGCAAATACTTTGAAAGGTTTATTTGAACAACAAGGTATTGATATTATTGAAGGGGCAGGAAAATTATTAGATGAGCATCACCTCGTAGTAGATGGCGAACAATATTACGGTGAAAACATAGTTATTGCAACAGGTCAACACAGCAATAAGTTAGATATTGAAGGGTCTGAATATACACACGATAGTAGAGACTTCTTATCCTTAGAGCAAATGCCAAATAGTATCACATTTATAGGTGTAGGTATTATTAGTATTGAATTTGCTAGCATAACAATTAAATCTGGTGTAGAAACTCATATGATTCATGTTGACGATGAACCGCTCAAAGGTTTTTATTCAGCACATATTGCTAAATTAATGGATAAATTGGCAACAGAAGGAGTTCAATTCCATATGAATGAAAATACTACTGTAATTAAAGAGCAAGGTGACAATTATACTGTATCAACAGAATCAGGATTAGAGATTACTACTAACTATGTGTTAGATGCTACTGGACGTAGACCAAATGTCAACGGTATTGGACTTGAAGAAGCTGGCGTTAATTTCACTACTCGAGGTATACAGGTAGATGAATATTTACGTACAAATATCCCTAATATTTATGCTAGTGGTGATGTGTTAGATAAAGTAATTCCCAAATTAACACCTACTGCAACATTTGAATCTAACTATATTGCTGCGCATATTTTGGGTATGGATAAAAATCCTATTACCTATCCTGCAATACCTTCAGTTTTATATACACTACCAAGATTGTCTAATATTGGAGTTTCTGTAGATGAAGCTAATACTAGTGAGGACTATAAAGTGATAGATATTCCTTTTGGTAAACAAATGGTGTTTGAATACAAAAATGAAACTGAAGCTGAAATGACAATTGTATTAAATAATGATAAACAATTAGTGGGAGCTGCTATATATGCTGATGATGCACCAGATTTAGTTAATTTATTAACTTTCATTGTAAACCAAAAATTAACGGCTCAAGATTTAAATAAAATGATCTTTGCTTTTCCTGGATCATCAAGTGGCGTTATAGATCAATTAAAATTAGCAATGTTATAAAAGGAGTGCTATAAAACAACTAGTAATATTTATGATATACAAGTTGTTAACAAAGATGGTAGTAGGTATTAAGTATTATATTAGTTAATACTGCCACAAAATGTGGCTTAAGTGGTCAATTTGAAGAATTAGAAGAATATTACCAAAAATATAAAGAGCAAGGGCTAATTATACTTGGATTTCCTTGTAATCAATTTGCTAAACAAAAACCAGGTACTGATGACCAAATAGCTAAAATATGGAAAGAAAATCAAATGGAATTTCACAAAATTTATTATTGCTAAAGATGGTAATGTAGTAAAAAAACTTGCTCCCAAAGACAGTCCTAAAAAAGTAGAAACTTTATTTCAGAATTTATTATAACTAAGCATTATTAATTGAAATGACACAATAATATAGCGTTTAATATCTAATTATGTTACTAGTAAACATATCCACAATCCTACTGAATAGAACGAAAAAAGCACAATACAAAGCTAAAGTTGATAAAAATGTACTGAAGCTATTACAATCAATAAAATAATAGAAATTTCATTATCTGATTCTATTGTTGATTTACTCCATTAATTTGTTTTAAAAGATTTTCATCCTGTGATGTAAATTAACTTTATTGATCATAATCACTCCTATTTTTAAATATATTGCATCCACATAACCTAAACAGATAAAACTACTTTGCATTCCTACCAATTATAGTGTTATAATGCAATCAACAAAGATTATCAGGCATGTATGCACCAAACCCCCTTACTATGGCCGTAGTAAGGGGGTTTTTTGGTGTGACTAGTCGCCTATTCGTCATTACGCTTGCGTAGCCAATGCGCAAATAGCGCAACGAGACAACCACTTGCTGCTGTGGTCATGATGTTCACAAAGATTTCAGACATCGCGTATGCACCTCCTCTCTACGTCAAATTGACGCCTGAGAGATAGGCGACTCCATTATTATACCATCTGTAAATATATAAGCATATGCACTTCCGATAAGTTGAATTATGTCAGCTCAAAGATAAAATAAATATACTTATTTTAGTAAAAATAAGTTTTCACTTTCTTCTCACATACTACTCTATTATCACTACATCCCTTTTTAATTCTTTTTCATAGACTTTCCTAATTTAAAATACTACAAGTAGAAAATAGAAGTGTATATTAAATATCTTTAAAATTAGAAAGGATGTTGAAATTATATATTATTAAAAAATCTATCATGTTTTTACATGATTTTAGGATAAATTGTAGCGTTAATAGAACAAAACTAGTCTGATAAAAGTAATCTCTTGAATATTTATAACCAATGTGAGTATATTATTAAAAAACTTGTAAATATTTGAAAAGAATGGATTGAAAATGCCGAAAGAAAAAATAACTAGAGAAGAACTTGGAAAGCAAATGATGGAAACTACTATAATAAAATCAAATATAAAAAAAGTAAAAAGCCCTTCGAATGATCAATATGAAAGTCTTAGATCAAGAACATCTATTAAAATACATAGAGATTTCAAACCATCATTTGATGAATTAGTAGCAGAAGAACGTGAAAATAAAATAGATTTTGTAGATGCATTATTAGTATTTTATGCTCAAGAAAAGCATCCAGAGATTTTAGAAGCCTTTAAAAACCAGGAATTAAAAACGCAAAAAAATGAAAAAGCAAAATATCTATAAATAATGTAGTATTTATTCTCACTATTCATTTGTCTACAATGTTCCTTTATAAGCAGTAAATAATGCATAAAGAAAGATACGTTTAAATGAAAATGAGGCAATACACATCTAAAATACAAAGCGATTAACAGAAATAATTAATCTGTTAATCGCTTTGTTTACTTACTCAAAGAAATCATAAATTAATGATTTCTGAAAAAGGAACCCTTACTCTTTCTTCAATTTATATAAATTAGAACACGTTTGCACATAATCAAATATCAAAAATGATTTTAAAAATAAGAGATTAAAAAATCATTAGTGAATAAACTTCTAATTCTTTATACCAAAATAGCTCCTTATAAATTTAAGTATCAATTAATAACACAAATTCATTTTCTATAACTACTTAAATTTCGTTTTTGGTGTTTCATTTTGTCAAAAATGGCTTATTCTATCAGAATAAAAGTTCAAAATTCTTTATTCTACTAGAATAAAAGGGTCTCTGAAGCCCTTTAAATAGGCTTTATCTATAGGATTAGGGTTCACATTAACAATGCCATTCGTAATTTATAGAATAAAAATTACTTAATGCATTTTTGTCTAATATAAATACGCTATAAATACTGTTATAATAGTATTTATATAGAGAGCAAATGACGAAGGAATGGTAAGAAAAATACATCAGCTATGCTGATTGACACGTCAGTGGCATTGTATTTCCTTATGCTCTTATTTTTTATTCTGCTTTCAGCATAAAAAATAAATAATTTGTACAAAAGTTAAATGAATAAAAATGATTTTTTCGCTATCATAATGACTCATTCTTTTCGTACCAAATCACTCAAGTTTATCTTTTTCTATTATTATTTGTTTAATGATGTCCATTAAACATGTCTGTTATTTCATTTTATTTAAAGACGATACGATGATTTAATCATTTGAAAATGAACTTTTAAAATATAGAAAAGCAATTTATTATAACGATTCTGATCCTACACGTTTTCCAAAATCAATTTCTTCTTCGTTATATTTACCCCCATTTAAATAAAACTCTTGTATTTCTTCTTTAATTGATTTTTCATTTTCCAATATCTTATATCTCCAAAATTTCAAAATATTGTATGACTTATATACTTCGTTTCAATATTTATATATTCCTTTTAATTTAAGTATATGATATGCATCACTTTTTCCAATCACTCTATTTACTATATACTAAAAATAACTATAACAGTTTATAAATTAAAGTTGGGTTATTTCTATATAGTAACAAGACAAGAAGAAACTCGTTTTCAACTCGTTTCTTAAAAATATAAAAAAGAGATGTGAAAATATTTTCACATCTCTTTTTTTATATTAATTGATATCTATAACTTTTCTTTGACTATTTTCTGTTTTTGGTAAATCTACAGATAAAATACCATCTTCAAATTTAGCCTCAATATTATCTTCATCTATATTATTAAGTGAATACATTCTCTTCACGTTACTATAA
>NZ_JTLN01000011.1:6529-6826 GCF_000798895.1 Staphylococcus sp. ZWU0021 | reverse complement strand
CTGGAAGCTCTGCTTTTAATTCATATCTATCGTCTTTTTCACTAATATCAGTTTTTATACTTCGTTCATCAGGGAAATTACTAAAAAATTGTCTTCCAAAATCTCTAAATAATTCACTAGGTGTCATATCAAAATAATCTCTTCCAAATGGTTTTAAATCATAAGTCATAACGATCACTCCTTATTATATTTAACCTATTTTTTGATTAATATTTTTGACATAATCCAAATCATTTAAATACGCTTCCCAATTACTGTTGAATTCGAATTCAACAAAAGGGTTAAATTCAAATACAC
>NZ_JTLN01000011.1:0-6519 GCF_000798895.1 Staphylococcus sp. ZWU0021 | reverse complement strand
TCTTAAAAGGAATTAGTTTTTTTGAATTTTTATCTAAACTCATATCAACCCCTCCCTATAAAGCATATAACTATTTTCACTATATATATAACATAAAGGTCAAAGTTGGTCAATAAATTTTCTCGGCATAAATACGTGGTCTATTTATTTTTCTTTTCTCCAAAATAGTAAGATAAAAACACTCCAATACCACCAATAAAAACTGCAACAAAAATCCCAATCCACATTAAAATAGACATAGAAAACGCTCCTTTTTAAGTAAACTCTATCACAAGAACGATTTAAAATTTAAATACCTTTATTTTGAATTTTAAGGGGGTATTTTAAAGATTTAGGGGTAAATCATATAGTTTTATACATAAAAACGAATATAAGCTCTTAAAATGCAAATATGAGCCAAATAAATATATTTTAATTACATCAACTAAAATTTGAGCAAAACCAGTGTTGATTTTTTTTCGTCGTCATCAGTTAAAAAATCCAATGACTTAACCGAATATTTCGAGGTCTCTTTTATTGCTATAAGATTATCTAAATTATTGGTTAAAGATATTATGTTGTTTCATGTTTTGACGACGCATATTAAGTGCGTGTATTTCTTCAAGTTCAGCTTTAATCGATTGCATTAAATATCCTTGCATAGCTTCAACGGTTTCATTCTTTTGTAGCAGCATCGCTTTAAAACGTTTCAACACACTTACAATTTCAAACTCAACATCTTCTAAACGATAATAGGTATCATGTGCATTATTAAATGATTTCTTCCCTTTGAGTAATACACTTTTAATAATTCGTATTTCTCTAATTTTAAATTTACTTAAATAGCCTTGAAGTTGTTGCGGCAATTCTTCAAGGAGTTGGAACTTAAGCGCCTCATTATTAAATTCAGTTTGTTGATGATTTGTATGATCCGAATGATCATGACTTATTGAATTATTATATGTATCATTCATATCATACGTATCATTATTCTCAGTTTCTATATAATCAGTATTACTTAAATTAGTATCATTAGACTGTGAATTTGGAAGTTCTTGAACACTTAAATTCATAGTTCTAGAACTTCCAAATTCATTGTTCTGGAACTGTGAATTTGGAAGTTCCTTGGTACGACTGCCTTCAACATCATAATTGGGTTTTAATAAATACAATCTATTGGGTTTATTAAGGCCAACACGTTCTTGAGTTAGTAAATTAAAACTTACTAACTCTTTTTTCAATTTTATGATTTTTTGTTCTGCATAACCTAAGTATTCGCACAAATGTTTATTACTGAAAATAAAGTAAATGTTATTATTTTTATCTACCCATTCATTTTGGATGGATAATTCAAAACGATCTTTTAATAACGCATACATAATTTTGGCTTCTGCTGACATTTTCTTAAAATATATATCTTCAAATAAATATTTAGGCAGTTGATAAAACCTTTCAGTTTTTACTTGTGATAGATTGTATTTCTCAAAATTGGGCATAATAAAAACCTCATTTCCACTTTTTTTGGATTGAGGTAATAAAACAATTTTTACGTAAGTTATATGTTTTGTGCTTGCACTTAGATGATTAGATATATATAATACAAGTATCAAAAAAATATATAAACAAACGAATGCGAATCGTTTTATTACCGAGAGTCGATGCTACGCCAATAGCATCGACTCTTTTAATATTCATAAAGTAATATTAACACTTTTATGGTCGTATATAAAGCGTTTTAAGTGTAGTTAAAAGCACATTATAACCTCAAAATAGTAGAATTTATTAATTTGGTGCCTAATTAGGCGCCAAAAATATCCAATAGGTGACTAATTAGGCACTTAGGCAGTGAAATAGGCGGTAAATTTAGGCGGTAAAAGATGAAAAAAAGTTTGTTAGGTGGTAAAATTTAGGTACTAAATTAGGTACCTAAAGGGTGGTTGTTGTGAAAACTATTAAAATGGTTGCTGATGAATTGAATGTAACTAAGCAAACTATTGTTAATAATGCCAAAAGTTTAAATATATCTTTTGAAAAAGAAAATGGAATTAATTATATCAATGATAATGATTGCTTAAAAATTATAGAAAAAATTACTAAGAAAGAAAGTACAACGCAAAATAAAGAAGCAATTAAAAAAGAAATTTTCGATGAAAATACTACAGAAGATAAAAAGTATTTAGATAATAATTCAAATAGTTCTGAGACGTTAAAAACAAAAGTTAATGAATTAGAAAAGCAAATAGAAATTTTTGAAACTAGGGCTAAAAATGATGAAAAATATATTGAGAATTTAACTAAACAACTAGATCAACAAAATAGCAATGTTAATACATTAAACAAATTGTTGGAAAATCAACAAATATTAGCTTTAGAAAGTAATAAAAAGATTCAAAAACTAGAAAATCAATTAGAAGAAGAAAGGCACCTTAAATATACTTTTGATACAGCGACTAATGCTAGACAAAATATTAATGCGAAAGAAGCAGTATTTACTGATGAAAATCAAAGTATGAACCAACAACAAGAAAAGAAACAACCAACAGAAACAGAAATTGGACATAAAGATATTAATGAAGAGAATAAGAATGAAAGTATAAAAGAAAACGTAGTACCAAAAGATGAAAAACCATCAGAAGGAATACATAGTGAGCCTGATGATAGGGAAGAGGAACTACCTAAAAAGGGGTTTTGGAGTCGTTTGTTTGGTAGTTAATATAATTAATTAGGCACTAAAAGATTATAATCTTTTAGTGCCTTTTTTATATAGTGAGAACTTCTGATAATCATCGGTTATGTTAATTTAAATAATAAATCATATATTATGATTTATTATTTATTACAATTTTCCCTCTAGAATGACCATTTTCACTTAATTTATGAGCTTCTCGAACAAAAGATAGTGGGAAAATAGCTTCAAAGTAAGCTTTGACAACACCATATCCATATAAATTAACAACTTCTATTAAATCTTGACGATTTAATTCTGTCCATGTGAAATATGCTGTAATTCCTTTACTTTCTGCTTTCTTTTTATTAACTTGCCCGCGTATAGATATTAAGTCTGCCTCCAGGTTTCAATACATCATAACTACGTTCAAGTGTTTCTCCTGCTTGAGTATCAAGGACGATGTCATAATCATGTACATAATCTTCAAAACGTTCTGTATTGTAGTCAATGGTAACATCTGCCCCAATTGATTTTAAAAATTCATGGTTGTGTGTACTTGCAGTAGTTGCTACATAGGCACCTTTAGCTTTAGCTAATTGAATGCCAAATATACCTACTGCACCTGCGCCACCATGTATTAATACTTTATCGCCGTGTTGCATTTCACCATATTTTATTAACGCTTGATAGACAGTCAAACCATTAATTGGAATTGTCGCACCTTCTTCAAAAGATAATGATTCAGGTTTTTTAACAACTGTGTTTTGATTAATGGCCACAAATTCTGCATAACCACCGTTTTTATCAAGTTGTTGTGTTGCAATAACTGGTGTACCTACTGTTAAATCTGTTACTTTTGAGCCGACTTTACGTATAACGCCTGATATATCCCATCCTAAAATGAGCGGTATAGGGTAATCAATTTTCCCTTCTTGTTCACCTCGTCTAACATGCCAATCGTATGGGCTAATACCTGTATTTTCAACTTCAATTAATACTTCTTCATCTGTTATCTCAGGTAGTGGTAAATTAAATTCTTGTAATACATCAGCTTCTCCATATGATTCTATTGCAAATGCTCTCATCAATATAGCCTCCTAATTAGTTCACTTTGTGTGTTGGAAAATATGGAACAATTTCTTCGCCTAATTCATCTATAATGTCTTCAACAGGTCTTCTAGCAATTCTAGCAAAATAAGCAACAAAGGCTAAATGATTTACTCCAATTTCTTTATACTGATACAACAATTCTCTTAAACGATTTCTCCCTAATCTAAATCCAAGTGGTATGGATTCAGGTAATTGATTAGAGTCTTCGTTTAAATCAATGTATTTACTTCTTCATTTATTTGTTTTCTTTATCCAATATAAAGAAAGTTTTACTTATTTTTTAAAGGGAATATTAACACTAATTATATATTTCACAAAGGGGAGTTTTTTATGATTAATAGCATAGATGAAGTAAAAGTGCCAGATAGTAAAATTGTTCAAGATGCCCAAAAAATCGTACAAGAATACGGAAATGAATTAATATGGAATCACTCAAACAGAGTTTATTTATTTGGCGAAGTCAAAGGCATGCAAGATAAATTACAATACGATAAAGAATTACTTTATGTCACTTCTTTATTCCATGATTTAGGTTTAACCCAAACATACAGTAGCGATGATTTAAGATTCGAAGTAGATGGCGCTAATGCAGTTAGACAATTTTTAAAAAATTATAATTATAACGAACGCGATTTACAACTTGCCTGGGATTCTATTGCGTTACATACAACACTAGGTGTAGCTGAACACAAAGAAAACAATGTAGCCTTATTATATCATGGTGTAGGAACAGATGTAATGGGTGATAATTGGGATCAATATTCTGATGAAATCAGAAAAGCAATCGTTACTAAATTCCCAAGAGGCAATTTTAAACATGATGTAATTAAATCTTTTTATGACGGTTTTAAGCATAAACCCGAAACGACTTTTGGAAATATAAAAGCAGATGTAATTAAATATTTCGAACCAGAATACCCACAAAATAACTTTTGCTCATGTATTTTACGTTCCAAATGGGATAGTTAAAAATAACTAATTGCTTTATTGACGTTGAGCCTTGGAACCCTTAACTAAACTTGTAAACCCGGTAGACTCAATTATTATTGCATTATAGATCTAAAATTCATCGTTATAATTTAGTTAAATCTCTTAAGGAGGCGCTTACACGTTTGTTCGAAACGGTGCAAAAATCATAATCGACTTTCGTCGTTTTTTTTATTTCACAATTAAAGAAACGGCTCGAGATATTCCTAACAGTTATAAAAATTAATTTGTCTTGGATATTGCTACTACATTTTTGAAAAATGTTGTAGATTTACAACCATAATTTTTGGATTTACATTGACAATACTGCATCGAAAGAAAAAGCCAATCTAATTTTTCTAGGTTGACTTTTATTTTTATACCTACAGGCATACTTACACACCTAAAAAACGTCGTGCTAAAAACAAATTTGCATGTGGTAATCCAATATCCTTATTATACATTTTAACAGTTGATTTAAAGCAAACTTTAAAAATATATAATTTTCAACCTCTTTAATTACATTTGTTTCTTAAAACACATATATGAGCCAGAATATAAAATAGTGCCAGGAAAGATAAAAATTGCTTGAAAATCGCTAAATTTTGACATTATACTTTTTAATCACTTAATAAAATTATTACTTAAAAATACTATTTTAATAAACTGATAACTGTACTTTTCCAAAATAATGTATATGATTCAACTTATATTCAATAATTAATTAGAAAGGGTTGATATTGTGAATATTTTAATAACAGGTGCCACAGGTGGTATGGGTAATTATGCTCTTGAATTTTTGAAAAAATTAGTTCCCCAAGATGAGATTTTCGCTTTAGTAAGAAATAAAGAAAAAGCAAGTCAATTGGAAGAAAAAGGATTTAATATAAGGTTTGGAAATTATGATGATTTTGAAGCGTTATCAAAAGCTTTCAAAGATATAGATCGTCTTTTATTTATCTCAGGGAATGAAGTTGGGCAACGTCAAAAACAACATAAAAATGTTGTAGAAGCAGCTAAAGCAAATAGTGTTTCTTATATTGCTTATACAAGCTTTGGAAATGCTAATATTTCTACTAGTCCGTTAGCAGAGGATCATAAATATACCGAAAAATTAATTTTAGATTCTGATATAGATTATACATTTTTGCGTAATAACTGGTATTTAGAAAATGAATACGGGTTAATTACAGCTGCTTTAAAAAGCGGAAACTTTGTTCATTCAGGTGGAGAAGGCAAAGTCGGTTGGGCATTGAAAGAAGAATATGCTCAAATAGCTGCTTATGCAGTATCAGGGAAATATGAATTTCCTAATATTATTGAAATTGGTGGAAATTTGATCACATATCGTCAATTAGCAGAAGAGTTAGAAAAAATTTCAGGTAAAAGTCTTGAGATTATTGATACAGATGTTAACACGGCTTCAAAATTCTTACAGGAAAACGCAGAATATCCTAAAGATTTAGCTGATTTTCTTGCTTCAGCACAAGAAATTATAAAAAGTGGAAGTTTAGATATTGAACCTGATGATTTAAAAAAATATATAGGAAACTCGTTATTACCGATTCAACAATCACTAAATAGATTATTAAAATAGTATAATCGCTTTAGGCTTCGATTTTGAACTGTTCTTATTAGAGTGCTAGCGATAAAGATGAAACTGTTGGGCGAATCCAACTATTTAAAGTTACAACAATTCACTGAAAATTTAAATATGGGTGTGTAAAACGAACAATAAGAGACTAACAGCAAAGTTATAAACTTTGCTGTTAGTCTCTTAGATAATAAATACTGAT
>NZ_JTLN01000020.1:0-84266 GCF_000798895.1 Staphylococcus sp. ZWU0021 | reverse complement strand
AATGGCAAGGAGGTCACACCTGTTCCCATGCCGAACACAGAAGTTAAGCTCCTTAGCGCCAATGGTAGTCGGACTTACGTTCCGCAAGAGTAGGACGTTGCCAGGCAGCATTAATAGGATGCGATGAGCCGAGACCGAGAGGTCTCTTTTTTTATGTCAAAAATGGCTTAACTTCTCCAGTTCGAAGAACTGAAAAGCCTAAAATAAGCTATTATGAGAAAGCGTTTGAAACTGACGAACTGAGCAAAAGACGAAGCGAGCTTACAAGCGGTATTGATTAAATGAACATACGAGTCAAAACTCGTATGTAAGAATAACTAAATCCAATAAATTGGAAAGACACTCTATATATGAACGTACTTACTGCAGTAAATAGAATGAGTGCGACTACAGGAGCAAACATACACCTAACAAGTAATGTACGATCAAAATTGCAAAATAATTTTAAATATAAAGAGGCCTAACCCTATATAGTAAGGATTAGGCCTCTTATAATGCTTAAATCAGCAATGAATATAACATTTTATTTTCGTTAATATAAATATTTGATTTATCAAATTCATCGACATTTGCTTTTAAATGTCCCAAATCTTTATGATTATTCAACTGAATACCTATAATTACAGTTCCAGTATTTTGGGAAGATTTTTTGAGATATTCAAATTTCGTAATATCATCTTTAGGACCAAGTACTTCGTTAACAAATTCTCTTAATGCGCCTGGACGTTGCGGGAAATTTAGGATGAAGTAATGCTTCATCTCTTCAAATAATAATGAACGTTCTTCAATTTCCTTCATACGATTAATATCATTATTGCCACCACTAACGACACAGACAACAGTTTTTCCTTTGATTTCTGCTTGATATTGAGCAAGTGCAGCTACACTTAATGCACCCGCAGGTTCAGCAATAATAGCTTGTTTAGAGTACATATCTAAAATAGTTGAACAAACAGCACCCTCATGTACTTGGATATAATCATCAACGATATCTTTAGAAATATCAAAAGTAATTTGTCCAACACGCGCTACAGATGCGCCATCTACAAATTTATCAATATCTGGTAAAGTAACTAGTTGATTTTCTAATACTACTGAAGTATACATACTTGCTGCACCCGCAGGCTCAACACCTATAATTGAAGTTTCTGGAGAATGCGTTTTGAAATAAGTACCAACTCCAGAAATTAAACCGCCACCACCGATTGCAGCAAATAAATAATCGAATTGAATGTCGTTATCTTTAGATTGTTCAAGTATTTCTTTAGCTAATGTGCCTTGACCAGCAATAGTATAAATATTATTAAAAGGGTCAATAAAGTTCATTTTATTTTCTTCAGTATAAACAAGGGCTTCTTTAAGGCAGTCGTCAAAAGTATCACCAGTTAATACGACTTCAGTATTGTCGCCACCAAAGAATTTCACTTGGTTAATTTTTTGAAGTGGGGTAGTTACTGGCATAAATATGACAGCATTCAAGTTTAATTTACTAGCTGTATAAGCTACGCCTTGTGCATGATTACCCGCACTTGCACACGTGATACCGTTTTGACGATCAGCTTCATCTAAAGCAATAATCGCGTTATATGCACCTCTGAGTTTAAATGACCTAACCCATTGCAAATCTTCACGTTTTAAATAAACCTTACAATCATATTTTTGTGATAAATAGTGATCTTTTTGTAATGGTGTCTCTTTAACTATATCTTTTAATTGTAAATAAGCTTCATCTATATCCTTTGAAGAAACTGTTGTTTTTACAGTCATTAGTTTCACCCTTTTTGTATTAATTAGTATGTTTTTGCTGCTTCGTAATTTTTGATTGCATCTTCAAACTGTAAAGTGATATCAATATCATCAAGTCCATTGACGAGTTTTTTCTTCCATGTTTCATCAATTTGAAAATCAAATGATTTATCTTTTGTCGAAACAGTTTGATTTGGTAAATCTATTGTAATCTCTCCAGCATCTGCTAGATACTCTCTTGCTTCTTTGTCTAATACAATAGGCAACATTGCATTTTTAGTACAATTCATATAAAAAATATCACTATAGCTACCGGCGATAATAATGTCAAAACCATAGTCTTTAATAGCCCATGCCGCATGTTCACGACTGGATCCACATCCAAAATTTTCACCAGTAATTAAAATTGAAGCATCTTTATATTCTGGTTTATTAGGATTAAAATCCGGGTTATCAGAACCATCATCTAAATAGCGCCATTCATCAAATGCAAAAGGTCCAAAACCTGACTTAGAAATACGTTTTAAATGTACTTTTGGAATAATTTGATCGGTATCAATATTGTCATTAAAAAGTGGTACGACTTTACCAGTGTATGTTGTGATTGGTTTGATTTCCATTTTATACAACCACCTTTCTAACATCTACAAATTTTCCATTAATAGCAGCAGCTGCTGCCATTGCAGGTGATACTAAATGAGTACGAGCGCCTTTACCTTGTCGTCCTTCAAAGTTACGGTTACTCGTAGAAGCACAATGTACACCATTAGGCACTTGGTCTGGATTCATTCCTAGGCACATGGAGCATCCAGGCTCTCTCCAATCAAAACCAGCGTCTTTAAATATTTTATCAAGACCTAATTTTTCAGCTTCTATCTTAACTGTACGTGAACCTGGTACAACAATTGCAGTAATGTTTGGGTGTACTTTATTCCCTTTAACGACGTGACTTGCTTCAACCAAGTCAGAAAGGCGAGCATTAGTACAAGAACCTAAGAATACATAACCTAAGTCTATGTCCTCAGCTTTTTGACCAGGTTGAAGGCCCATGTAATTATAAGCACGTTCATCATTTACATTTTGTATTTCAGGGAAGGGCGTATTAAAACTTACACCCATTTCAGGATTTGTACCCCAAGTTACTTGAGGTTCTAGATCAGTTACATCTAATGTGATCACTCTATCAAATTCTGCATCTTCATCAGTATATAGTTCGCGCCATGCATCAATATCATATTTATAATTTGTAGCATAAGGACGTCCTTTAACATACTCAAAAGTTGTTTCATCTGGAGCC
Source organism: Staphylococcus sp. ZWU0021 (assembly GCF_000798895.1). Lineage (NCBI taxonomy): Bacteria > Bacillati > Bacillota > Bacilli > Caryophanales > Staphylococcaceae > Staphylococcus > Staphylococcus sp. ZWU0021. Next base: position 81,223 of record NZ_JTLN01000020.1, on the reverse strand, counting down.
ATCATACCGTATTTTGCACCAGCTTCTATAGCCATATTGCAAATTGTCATTCTCGCTTCCATGGATAAACTGCGAATTGTTTCACCAGAAAATTCTAGAGCATAACCAGTACCGAAATCAACACCATGTTGATTGATAAGATGCAAAATAATATCTTTTGCGTAAACACCTGTAGGTAATTTACCATTTACTTCAATTTTTAAATTTTTAGGTTTAGTTTGCCAAAGTGATTGTGTTGCAAAAACGTGTTCAACTTCACTTGTACCAATACCAAAAGCGATTGCACCAAAAGCACCATGAGTCGCAGTATGTGAGTCACCGCAGACGATGGTTTTTCCTGGTTGAGTCAATCCTGTTTCTGGGCCAACCATATGAACGATACCTTGTTCATCGGATCCCATATCAAAAATATGAACACCAAAGGCCTTTGCATTTTTTTGTAAAGTTGTGATTTGTTTGTTTGCAATTTCATCTTTAATATTGAAAATATCGACCGTTGGCACGTTATGATCAAGTGTTGCATAGGTTAAATCAGGTCTACGCAATTGTCTATTTTGTAGTCTTAATCCTTCAAAAGCTTGAGGAGATGTGACTTCATGTATTAGATGTAGGTCAATATATAATAATTGTGGGTCACCTTCTTTACCAGTTAAGACATGCTTGTTCCAAACTTTATCAAATAGTGTTTTACCCATATGACATCTCCTCCTTTTTAAAGATTTTCTTTGACGTAATTAAAAATTTCTGATGTAAGATAATTACCATTGAGATCACGGGTTGTTTTTCCTTCTTTTATTAATTGATATATAACATTTTCTAATTTATCTGCTGCTTTGTCTTCATTTAGACTTTCTCTAAGACACATTGCCACGGATAGTAACATGCCAAAAGGATTGGCAATATCTTGATTTGCAATATCTGGAGCTGAACCATGAATAGGTTCATATAGTCTTGGACCTTGTTCGCTAAAGCTTGCTGAAGGTGATAATCCCAAAGAACCAGGAATGACTGAAGCTTCGTCACTTAAAATATCGCCAAATAAATTTTCTGTCACAATGACATCAAATTGTGATGGATTTGTTATTAAGTGCATGGCACAAGCATCGACGAGTAAATGGTTTACCTCAACATCAGGATATGATTGAGATACTTCATTTATTACATTTCGCCATAATTTACTAGATGAAAGTACATTTTCTTTATCAACTGAAGTTAACTTTTTATGACGCTTTTGAGCTAATTCAAAACCAACTCTAGCAATTCTTTCGATTTCATCTCTAGTATAAGTCAAGGAATCCAGTGCGTCGTTTTCACTTAATTGTTTTGGTTCACCAAAATAGATGCCACCGGTTAATTCTCTTACTAAAATAAAATCTGTTTTTGCGACACGTTCTTCTTTAATAGGGGATAAATGGCTTGTGCCATTTGTAACTGTAGTGGGGCGTATATTTGCAAACAGACCCAAAGCTTTACGAATGCCAAGTAAACCTTGTTCTGGTCTATTATTTGGATCTGTCCACTTGGGTCCCCCCACAGCACCTAATAGGATTGCGTCTGCATTTTTACAAGCATTTAATGTGGAATCTGGAAGTGGTTTGCCATGATTATCTATAGCAATACCACCAAAGTCATGTGATTCTAATTCATATTCAAAATGAAATTCTTTACTTAGCTGTTGTAATATTTCTAATGAACCATTTAATATTTCTGGTCCAATTCCGTCTCCAGGAAGGGCTACAATCTTATAACTCATGAATGAATACCTTCTTCCACTTTTGTATTAGCTACATATTTCGCATGCGCTTCAACATATGATTTACAAGAAGCGAGTAAGATATCGTGGTCAATACCTACACCAGTAACAATTTGGTCATCTATCTTAATCTGAACATGTACTTCAGCTTGAGCATCTGTGCCTTCAGTAACAGAGTCTATGCGATATTCAATAAGTTCTGTTTTACGATCAAAGATACGATCAACAGCGTTGTATACAGAAACAATGGAGCCTGTTCCAATACTTGAATCTTGGCACGTATTACCGTCTATATCTTTAATTACAACGACAGCACTTTGTAAACCATTAGAAACAAATTGTAATTGAAGTGTCTCTACTTTATAAATTGCATTTTGTTCATGTTCCGTACCTTGAATTAAAGCATGGATGTCACGATCAGTTACTGCTTTTTTCTTATCAGCGACCGTTTTAAATTGTTTGAATAAAGTTTTTTGTTCTTCAGGATCAACATCGTAACCTAGGGCAGTTAGTTTTTCTGCAAAAGCGTGCTTACCAGAAAGTTTACCAAGTGGTAATTCTGTTGTTTTAACTCCGACAAGTTGAGGTGTCATAATTTCATAAGTTTCTGGATTTTTAAGAACGCCATCTTGGTGTATACCTGATTCATGACTAAATGCGTTTTGTCCAACAATGGCTTTGTTTCTTGGGACTCGAATACCTGCGAATCGAGCAATTAAATCAGATGTTTGTTTTGTTTCTTCTAAATTAATTTGAGTTTGATTATCATAATGATCTTGTCTAACATAAAGGCCCAGTGCAACTTCTTCTAAAGCTGTATTACCAGCACGTTCGCCAATACCATTAAGCGTGCCTTCAATACGTTTTGCGCCATTCTCTATTGCTGCCATACTATTTGCTACTGCTAGGCCTAAATCATCGTGACAATGTGCGCTATAAATCACATCATGATCAGCATGAACAGATTCTTGTAACGTTTTGAAAATTTCACCATATTCTTTAGGATAGCTAAAACCTACAGTATCAGGGATGTTAATTACACTAGCGCCTGCATCAACAGCTGTTTGAACACATTCAATTAAAAATGGTAATTCCGTTCTTGTTGCATCTTCTGGTGAAAACTGAACAACATCAAAATATTGTTTAGCATAAGAAACATGCTCCTTAATAGATGCTAATACTTCTTCTTTTGACATCATTAGTTTTGAATCACGATGGATAGGGCTTGTTGCAATAAATACATGAATCCTAGGTTTAGCTGCTGCTTTAGTTGATTCGTATACTGCATCTATGTCTTTTTTTACACAACGTGCTAAGCCACAGACAGCGGTAGTAGTTAATGTTTTAGCAATAGCTTCAACTGATTTGAAACTACCAGAACTAGAAGCGGGGAAACCTGCTTCAATAATGTCTACGCCCCATTTTTCAAGTTGTTTAGCAATCTTTAATCTTTCATCGAATGAAAAATTTACGCCAGGTGTTTGTTCGCCGTCTCTTAGTGTTGTATCAAAAATTTGAATATGGCTACTCATTTTCAACATCTCCTATAAATGAATTTTAGACAATCATATTTATCGAGAAATTTGAAACATCTTACCAAGTTAGCTAATGCAAAATATTACGATTTGCATTAGAACTTAGCTTGATGTCATTTTTATCGATAGATATGGTAGTTTGCCTAATTATTTTTCAATGCTCTTAGATTTGATGAATGGCATCATATCACGGAGTTCTCTACCAACCGCTTCGATTTGATGACCATGTTGTTCTTCTCTTAATTTATGGAATTCTTCAAAATTATTTTGATTATCTTTAATGAATCGATCACTGAAGTTTCCTTTTTGAATATCATCTAATACAGCTTTCATATTATCTTTAACATCCGGTGTGATAATACGTGGTCCAGAAACATAGTCACCAAATTCTGCTGTATTTGAAATTGAATAGCGCATATTTTCCATACCGCCTTCATACATTAAATCAACAATCAATTTCATTTCATGCAATACTTCAAAGTATGCAATTTCTGGTTGGTAACCTGCTTCTACTAACGTTTCGAAACCAGATTGTACTAATTTAGTCGTACCACCACAAAGCACTGCTTGTTCACCGAATAAATCTGTTTCTGTTTCTTCTTTAAATGATGTTTCTAATACACCTGCACGTGTTGCACCGATACCTTTAGCATAGCTTAATGCTAAATCTCTAGCTTCACCACTCGGATCTTGTTCAACTGCGAATAGGGCAGGGACTGCGCTTCCTTCAGCAAATGTACGACGTACTAAATGTCCAGGTCCTTTAGGCGCTACTAAGAATACATCTACGTTTTCTGGTGGTTGAATAACACCGAAATGAATATTAAAACCATGCGCGAATACTAATGCATTGTTTGCTTCTAAGTTTGGTTCAATTTCTTCTTTATATACTTGGCCTTGAATTTCATCTGGTAATAACACCATGATGACATCAGCTTGTTTTGCTGCTTCATCTACAGGATATACTTCGAAGCCATCATCTTTAGCTTTGTCAAAAGAACGTCCAGGTCTGATTCCGATAATGACATCATAACCGTTGTCTTTTAAATTTTGAGCATGTGCGTGTCCTTGAGAACCATAGCCTATGATTGCTACTTTTTTACCTTGTAAAGCGTCTTTCGTAACTGATTGGTCATAATAAACTGTTGTCATAATAAAATCCTCCATTTTTGTAATTAAGTATAGTTGAAGCTTTGTTAAACTAATGCTGCTGAACCAGTTCTAGAAACTTGTTCAATTTCATATGATGATAGATCATCTAATAAGTTGTCCATTGTATATTGTGGGCCTGAAGCTTGAAGATACGTAAAAGGTGCTTCATGTTTTAATATAGAGACTAGCGCATCATATGGTTTGATTACATTTTGTAAATCTTGCTGATTCGTCGGTGTTTTTAATTTCACTAGCACCAACTCTCTGTTGTAAGTGTTACTTTCAGTAATGTCTTCAACATCAATAATGTTTATTTGTTTTTCTAGTTGTTGAAGTAGATTACGTAACACATCTCTATCAGGTACTTCTGCTACAAAAGTAATGTCCGAAATACCTTCTTCTAAAGTTGGAGTCGCTGACAATGTCACGATGTTAAACTGTCTACGGACGAAGATACTTGTTAAGCGATTTAACGTCCCAGCTTTATCTCTTACTTTTGTTCTAAAAGTCCTTCTCATAATAGACCCTCCATTTCATGATTAGCTTTGCCGCTTGGTACCATTGGTGATACAGGTTCAATAGGTGAAATACGTACATCAATGAGTGCAGGTCCTTCATGTTGAAAAGCTGCATCTAACTGTTGTTCTAATTGGCTTGGATTTTCAACTAAGTAACCTTTCACATTGTAAGCTTCAGCTAATTTCAAAAAGTCTGGTTGGCCATTAAATACTGAGTGAGAGAAACGTTTATTAAAGAATTTATCCTGCCATTGCTTAACCATGCCGAGTGTACCGTTGTTAATAATGACAATCTTGATATCAAGGTTGTATTCTTCTAAAATGGCCATTTCTTGGTTTGTCATTTGGAATCCACCATCACCAACAAAGGCAACGACTGTTTTATCAGGTGCTGCAAGTTTTGCTCCAATAGCAGCAGGGATACCAAATCCCATTGTGCCGAGACCACCACTTGTTACTAATTGACCATGATTTTTAAATGGATAGAATTGGGCAACCCACATTTGATGTTGTCCGACATCGGTAGTTACTACGGCGTCACCTTGTGTGATTTCACCAATATATTCAATCGTTCTTTGAGGTTTAGAAAATACGCCGTCCTCATCTTCTTTATATGCAAAAGGTTGTTTAGCTTTATTTTTATTACAAGTTTCTAACCAGTCATCATGTCTAATTGAATAACTATCGAAATCTAATAATGCTTCTAAAGTTGCTTTACAGTCAGCAACGATACCTAAATCTACTTTGATGATTTTATTTATTTCAGATGCGTCGATGTCCACATGTACTATTTTGGCATTTGGTGCAAATGATTCTGGATCACTTGCTAATCTATCGTCAAACCGACTACCAAAGTTAATGAGTAAATCGCAATCCGTTAATGCCATATTGCTGGCATATGAGCCGTGCATACCACCCATACCTAAAAATAGGGGATGTTCATATGGTATAGCACCGAGACCTAATAGCGTACTAACGACAGGTAATTGATGTCTATTTACAAATTCAGTAAATACTTTATTGGCTTTGGCATGATTAATACCTGCACCTGAAAGTACAACAGGCTTTTTAGCACTTTTTAAATAATCACGTAGTTTTTGAATTTCTTCTTTTTTAGGTTGATTTGGTACGGAATAACCTGGTAATTCTAATTCTTCTGTTACTTGTGCGTTTGTTGATAAGATCCCCATATCTTTTGGAAAATCAATTACAACTGGACCTTTTCTACCAGTATTGGCGATATGAAACGCTTCATGAATGATAGTAGGGATGTCGTTTACATTTTTTACTTGATAATTGTGTTTTGTTATTGGTGTTGTCATTGAAAGTAAATCAGCTTCTTGGAAAGCATCTTTACCAATACCAGGTGTAGCGACTTGACCAGTGATGACAACAAGTGGCAATGAGTCACTATAAGCATCAGCAATACCTGTAATTGCATTGGTTGCTCCTGGCCCGCTTGTTACGACAACAACGCCTGTATTACCGGATACTCTTGCATATCCTTCAGCTGCGTGTGTAGCACCTTGTTCATGTCTTGCTAAGATATGTTCAATTTTTCCATCATAAAATGTGTCGTAAAGGGGGAGTACTGCACCACCCGGATACCCAAAGATAAAGTCTACGTTCTCATTTGCAAGTGATTCTACTAACAATTCTGACCCGGATTTCATCTCATCTATTGTTTGTTGTTCTAACTCTACCTCAGGTTCAACGGCTTCAGCTGCTTCTAAAGAATCAAAATTTTCTGACAATTCGTTTTCAAGTGTTTCCGTTTGTTTAGACATAATGCTCACTCCTTAAATGAGATTTTCTGGTACTTGCATGATACCACCTGTATTAGCACTTGTTACTAATGCAGTGTAACGCGCAAGATAACCTGTTTTTACTTTTGCTTTAAATGGTTTTACGTTTTGCTTTCTAGCGTCTAATTCTTCAGTTGAAACATTGACATCTAATGTACGGTTCGTTAAATCAATCGTTATTTCATCTCCGTCATTTATTAACCCAATTGGACCACCTGCTGCAGCTTCTGGTGATATATGACCAACAGCAATACCACGTGTAGCACCTGAAAATCTTCCATCTGTGATAAGCGCTACATCTTTTCCTAAGCCTCGTCCTACAATGGATGAAGTAGGGGCTAACATTTCTGGCATCCCTGGACCACCTTTAGGGCCTTCATATCGGATAACAACTACGTGACCTTCACGAACATCATGGTTATCAATCGCTTCGACAGCTTCGTCATGTGAGTCAAAACAAATTGCTTTACCTTTAAAGACTTTAATAGAAGGGTCTACACCACCAACTTTTATAACAGCGCCTTTGGGAGCGATATTTCCATAAAGGATGGAAAGTCCACCTTGTTTATCATATGGATTATCTAAATGTCTTATAACATCACTATTTAAGATTTCTTTATCTTCATTGTTTTCACGTAATGTTTTACCTGTAGCTGTAATTCTATCTGGATGCAATGTACCTTCTTTTTTAAATAATTCGTTTATGATAGCTGGAACACCACCAGCTTCATGTACATCATGCATTGAATAGGATGAGCTTGGTGCTATTTTTGAAAGATATGGTGTTTTCTTAGCAATTTCATTAATTCTTGTTAAATCATAATCAATACCTGCTTCATTTGCGATAGCAAGTGTATGCAGTACAGTATTGGTTGAACCACCCATGGCCATGTCTAATGCAAAAGCATCGTCAATTGCTTCTAGGGTTACAATATCTTTTGGTTTAAGATCGTTTTTAATATTATCTACTAGTTTGAATGCAGCTTCTCTAATCATTTCTCTACGTTGGTCACTTACTGCAAGTGCAGTACCATTATATGGAAGGGCTAACCCTAACACTTCCATTAAACAGTTCATTGAATTCGCAGTAAACATACCAGAACATGAACCACAAGTTGGACAAGCATTTTGTTCCATATCTAAAAATTCATCTTTTGAAATAGATCCATCTTTAAATGCACCAACTGCTTCGAACATTGAAGAAAGTGTTAAAGCTTTACCTTCTGAAGATAAACCGGCTTTCATTGGACCACCCGAACAAAAGATAGCTGGTACATTGGTACGAACAGATGCTAATAACATGCCTGGTGTAATTTTATCGCAATTTGGGATGTAGAATACACCATCAAACCAATGTGCATTAATAACTGTTTCAGCTGCATCAGCTATGATTTCTCTAGATGGTAGGGAATATCTCATTCCAATATGGCCCATTGCAATACCGTCATCTACACCGATTGTGTCAAATTCAAAGGGAATCGCACCAGCTTCACGAATGGCTTCTTTTGCTATGTCTGCTAATTCTCTAAGATGTACGTGTCCAGGGACAATATCAATATATGAGTTACAAATTGCCACGAATGGCTTGTTCATATCTGTTGGTTTTTCTAATGCACCCGTTGCATGTAAAAGACTTCTTGCTGGTGCTTGTTGATCTCCTTTTTTGATCATGTCACTTCTCATATTTAATTCCCCCATAAAATTGAAAATAAAAAAAGTGTCCCAATAAATTATTGGGACACTTTAAAGTCCCATTCAACTAGAATAAGGACTTAAACGTTTAGTAGTTTCTTTACTAAAGTTCCAGTCCTATGAGCATAATAAAATGACTAAAATATTTGAAGTTGTTGGTTGAGCTTGCGTTGTATGTTTGGTCATTTTATTATACTCCTCTCGATAGAATGGTTTATTTTTTTCTGATTTGTTTGAAATGTCTAAAAATTTGATAAATTAAATTTACTATATCAAATGGGTTGTGTCAATAACTTTTTTTATTTTTCTGTCAATTCAAATATTTCAAAATTAAAGGAACTTGTTTCACTTTGAAGTATTATATGGAAAAATTTGTTAAACTAGAGTAGTTAATTTTAAGATATATATATAACCGTTAGTAAATGACAAGGCTATTCATAAGCTAACTCATATTAAATAAGAAAATCAGCTACGCACAATAAATTTAATGAAGGAATACCTGAGCTGAAGCTCATGCATAAAAGCAACTATTCACAATAAATTGTGAAGTTGCTTTAAAAAGGAGAGGCCAATGATAAAAATTAAAAATTTAGAAGATATGGAAACATTTGCTGGCATTTTAACAAAATATTTATCCGCTGGTGATGTGATTTTGTTAAATGGTGATTTAGGTGCGGGTAAGACAACGTTAAGTCAGTTTATAGGCAAAGCATTGGGCGTGAAGAGAAATATTAATTCTCCTACTTTTAATATCATAAAATCTTATCAAGGTAGTCATCTGAAATTACACCATATGGATTGCTATAGATTAGAAAATACGGAAGAAGATTTAGGCTTTGATGAATATTTTGAAGATCAAGCGATTGTATTAATAGAGTGGAGTCAATTTATTTCAGAATACCTTCCTGAAACGTCACTAACACTAGATATTAAAGCTATAAGCCCTACAGAAAGAACCATAGAATTCAACGCTATTGGAAAGCATTATATAGATATTAAGGAGTCGATTTTGCGTGAATTATCTACTGATTGATACATCTAATCAGCCTTTATCTGTTGCTATTATGCAAGATGATAAAGTACTAAGTGAATTTAATACAAATGAAAAAAAGAACCATTCTGTTCAATTGATGCCAGCAATTGCTAATATATTAGAAGAAAGTCAATTAGATAAAAAGGAACTTGATGCAATTATTGTTGCGGAAGGTCCAGGATCTTATACTGGCTTAAGAATAGGTGTGACTGTAGCTAAGACATTGGCATATGCACTTAATACGAAGTTATACGGTGTGTCCTCATTAAAAGCCTTAGCAGCTACAGTAAAGGAAGAAAACATTTTAATTGTACCTGTCTTTGACGCAAGACGAGAAGCAGTTTATTCAGGTGTATATCAGTATCAAAATGGACATTTAGTACAATTGATTGAAGATCAGTATCTTTCGATTACAATGTTAAAGGAATTGCTATATAAACAAGGTGAACATTTTAAATTTGTAGGGGCAGATACAGAAAAATTAGCTGATTTATTAAACCATGACTGCATACCTAATTTGCCAAAAGCAAAAGAAATGAAAGCACTGATTGATCATCCAACTGAAATTCATCAATTCAAACCCAACTATATTAAAATATCAGAGGCAGAGAGAAATTGGTTAGACCAACAGAACAAGAATTAAATATTCGTTTAATGGGTTTAAATGATGTGCCACAAGTATTTGATATTGAAAGAAATAGTTTTAATGATAGTAGTTGGTCAATTGATGCATTTTATCACGAAGTAGAGCAAAATGAATTTGCTCATTATTTTGTTATAGAATTTAATGAAAAAATTATTGGTTATATCGGAATTTGGTTAGTTATAGATCAAGCACAAATTACCACAATTGCCATTGATGAAACATATAGAGGATACGGGTTAGGACAGTTATTGCTTAAGTATGCTATGAATTACGTGCAGACAAAATGTGACGTGATGAGTTTAGAAGTACGAGTTGATAACGATGTAGCACAACATGTGTATACGAATTTAGGTTTTCAATATGGAGGAAAACGTAAAAATTATTATGGTGAAGGTGAGGATGCAATAGTGATGTGGGTGAATTTAAATGAGTGAAACAACATTGATATTAGCGATAGAATCAAGCTGTGATGAAACAAGTGTTAGCATTATTGAAAATGGAAAAAACATACTTAGTAATATCGTATTAAGTCAAATTGAGAGTCATAAACGATTTGGCGGTGTTGTCCCTGAGGTAGCAAGCAGACATCATGTTGAAGGGATTACGACAACCATTGATGAGGCATTAAACAGTGCCAATACTACAATGAATGATATTGATGCAGTGGCTGTAACACAAGGACCTGGCTTGATAGGTGCATTATTGGTAGGGATTAATGCTGCAAAAGCACTTGCATTTGCTTATGATAAACCATTAATTCCAGTTCATCATATTGCTGGTCATGTTTATGCGAATCATCTAGAAAAGCCATTACAGTTCCCTTTAATCGCACTGATTGTTTCAGGGGGACATACTGAATTAGTTTATATGAAAAATCATTTGAGCTTTGAAGTGATCGGTGAAACGCGAGATGACGCTGTTGGTGAGGCGTATGATAAAGTAGCGAGAACCATTGGATTAAGTTATCCGGGGGGACCTCAAGTAGATAATTTAGCGGCTCATGGTGAGGATAGTTACGATTTCCCTAGAGTATGGTTAGATAAAAACAGTTATGATTTTAGCTTTAGTGGTTTAAAAAGTGCAGTAATTAATAAATTGCATAACTTACGCCAAAAAGGTGAAGCAATAAATGAAGCAAACGTAGCTACAAGTTTTCAAAATAGTGTCGTTGAAGTATTGGTTGGTAAAACAATAGCGGCATGTAAAAATTATAACGTGAATCAACTTATAGTAGCTGGTGGCGTTGCAAGTAATAAAGGATTAAGAGCGCATTTATCATCCGCATGTGAGTCAAATGACATCAATTTATCCATACCTAGTCCTAAACTATGTACAGATAATGCAGCAATGATAGGCGCTGCAGGTTATTATTTATTTAAAGCTGGTGTGACTGCAGATATGGCATTAAATGGTTATAATCATATGGATATTGAACAATGTTCAATTGAATCATAAAATAATAAAAGAACTGAGATATTTATATCTCAGTTTTTTTGTTAGTAAGTTAAATTTAAACAAATGAAATAAGGGTATAGGTATTTTAGATTAATTGAACAACATAAAATTTTTTGAGATGAAGATTTTTAAAGGAGGAGAAATAAAATGAAAGCTGTACAATATTTCAATTTTCAAAATAGCTTAGCAGCATTAAATTTTTATGAAAAACATTTAGGAGCAACAAATATTCAACGTGTTAGCGGAGACAATGAGATGTTTAATGATATGCCTGAAGAATTTCAAGTACCTCCAGATTTTACGATGAATGCATCTTTTGAAATACTTGGAGAAAGATTTTATTGTAGTGACACGTGGAAAAATAAAAAGATTGATAATAGTGGTGCCATCGTGACATTTACTTTTGACCATAGTAATGAAGCGGATAAAGCAGCTGCTCAAGCATTTTTTGATAAAGCTGTTGAAGCTGGTTGTGAAGTGACGATGCCATTAGGTGCTACGGAATGGTCTGAATTTTATGGTATGTTCAACGATCCATTCGGTATTACATGGATGATTAATGCAGAATAAGCAGAAATAAGTTTTACTAAGGTAGCCAGGAGTGCGGCGCATGTCTTATATCAAATTATAAAATACGCTTAATATTCAATAAGTGTTTTTTAAGTAATGGAGCATATCATGTAATCAAAGTGATTTTTGATTACATGATATGCTCCTATTTTTAATTATTATGATTTGCTTTAGCTTTAGCACGATGGTAAACATGATTTGGAAATTCCATTATGCGTAATAATTCAATCGCATTTCTGGTATCAGCTTTGCCTGCTTTAATTTTAAAATCAAAAGAGATTTCATTATCTGTGATGGATTCATTAAAATGATAATTTGAATAAGTATCTTCTAATAAAGTGGATAACTCAATATCGTGTGTAGCTGCAATGATTCTAAAAGATTGTAAATGATTTAAATAAGTTAATACGGATTCTGATGCTGCAATCCGTTCCGTTGTATTGGTGCCCTTGAAAATTTCATCAATAAATACATATATCTTTTTATGTGATTGAATATCGAAAAGGCGTTTAATCGATTTAACTTCACTCATGAAGTAACTATCTCCAGATAAAATATCATCTTGATTAACCATTGAAGTATAAACAAGCCCTGGTTTGTAAATAAATTTATGCGCTGTTGCAGTATGAATTGTTTGAGATAACACAATATTCAAAGCGACGGCTTTCATAAATGTTGATTTGCCTGAAGCATTAGAACCAGTTAATAAAATATGTTGATCTACCGTTAAGGAATTAGGTACTGCATCAGAGATGAGCGGATGGGTTAAATTTTCAAATATAATCGAGTCATTCTGTGATGGTTCAGGTATGGTATAGTCATCTAATGTTTCTTGCCATAAAGCAACGGCATAATGATTATCGATACTTGCTACATAATCATAACAGGCCATTACTTCATCTTCGTATGTTTTAAAACTATTTTGAATTAAATGGAACAAATGGTAATCCAACATAAATATTAATTTAAAAAGCATTGAGAAAATTGAAGTTTCATCATTCGTATTCACGCGCCCGAGTAATCCACTAAAACGACGTGCTGTCGTAAAATGTTTGAAATTAACATCTAAACTAGGTGTTTGTTCAAGTTGCTGGATTGCATATGCTTTTTTAATAACATTAGATGTATAGAACATTGAATTTAAATCTTGCTCAAATGTCCGTTTTAAGAAACCACTCAAAATCATATTATAAATACAAGCAATGATGGTTAATGGGATTCCAACACTTGGTGATATGAAAGATAAAAGTAAACCTACAATAGGGATATATGTACAAATCATATAGAAGTGATTTCGTTTTATAAATGCAATTTGATCAGGAAAAATTGGATAAATAGATTTTCCGATTTGTGCTAAGTGCAATGACAGTTGATTTCTAAAATGACTATCCGATTTAAAGTGATGTATGAGTGACTGATTATTTACTTCAAACATCTGTCTTAATGTAGCAAAAAGTCTCATTTCACCAATTGCTGTAAAATTAAAATTCATATTTTGGAACACACTATCTAAATTTAAATCGGACCAGGTTTTATCATCGAGTAGTTCATCGCTATCATGCTTATGCTTATATGTATCGAATTGATAACTATAATTATGATTTGGTCTAATGAATGATTCTAATGGTCGTTGTGCTGACCATAACATTTTTATCTTTGTCATTAATTTTTTATTTTCAATGATAGGCATGATGATCGTTAATAATAGGGAGGCTAATATCAATGCAATAATAAACCATAAAATTGCAGGCATAGTTACAAAACTTCCTTTCAATAACTTAAATTTGTACTTGTTCATTATGACATTGTCTCATTTGTTTCACAAACTAGATTTGTCTATGACTACATGAGACGAAAATGATGTCAATAGGGAACGTGCGTACTTATCAACAAATAGTGCACAACTTGTGGATAAGTCGGTGCCAATGGTGTGGATAGGGATTGAATTCTGAATTTTATATAGAAATAAACATTACATTTTACTTGTGGATAACTAGGATAACTTTGTGGATAGCTTTTATCATAAGTTTTTTTGTGTGAATAGTTTTGGTGATGAATCATGAAATAAAAAAATGAAAGTAGAAAATTCTACTTTCATTTTTTAATAGGATGAGCGTTTAAATTAACTTTTCTTGTAATTCTGCCCATTCAGACATAACCTGTTCTAATTTTTGTTCGGTATGTTGTTTGGATATTGCTAAATCATTCGCTTTTTCAGGGTTTGAATATACATCAGGTAATGTGAGCTGCTCATTGATTTCATTAATTTGCGCTTCAAATTGCTCAATATCCGCTTCACAAGTTTCAATTTGGCGTTCGATTTGACGTTGTTTACGTTTCTGAGCTTTCTGATCAATATAAGAATTAGTTGTTGATGCTTCTATTTCAAGTGAAGTAGGATTCTCTGAGTCTTTTTTCGCTTGTATTGCTGCTTGCTCTTCTACTTTTTCAATGAAGTATTGATAATCACCTAAATACATCGTGCCACCGTCATAATTTAAATCATATACTTTATTAGCTAGTTGATTAATGAAATAACGGTCATGTGAAACAAAAAGAATTGTGCCCTTAAAATTATCCAAAGCTTGTTCTAACATCTCTTTAGAATCAATATCTAGATGGTTGGTAGGCTCATCTAATATGAGTACATTATTACGTTCTAACATTAATAAAGCGAGTTGCAGTCGTGCTTTTTCTCCACCAGATAAATCATTAATAATTTTTTTTACATCTTCTTGAACGAATAGGAAACGACCTAAAACAGCTCTGATATCTTTTTCATTCATAGTAGGGTATTGATCCCATAAATAATCTAAGATCGTTTTATTTGATTTAAATTCAGCTTGCTTTTGATCATAGTAACCTATTTTTAAATTGGCACCCGTTGTGACTTCGCCGCCTAATTGATCATGTAGACCAGCGATGGTTTTAATTAAAGTTGATTTACCTATACCATTCGGGCCAATAATAGCGATATGATCACCCTTTGTAACTTCGATGTTAATCCCTTTTGTAATAGGTGTATTGTACCCAATCTCTAGATTTTTTATATGGAATACGTCATTACCTGTATTACGGTCGAAATCAAATTGAATATTTGTACTTTTAGCATCAATCATAGGTTTATTAATGCGATCGATTTTATCTAACTTTTTGCGACGACTTTTTGCCATCCCAGTCGTAGAGGCACGCGCAATGTTTTTTTCTACGAATGTTTCTAAGCGTTTGATTTCAGCTTGTTGACTTTCATAGGCTTGCATGCGCTTTTCGTAATACTTATCTCGTTGTTCTATGAATTGTGCATAGTTTCCTACATAGTGTTGTACATCACCGAGTGCTACATCATATATTTGAGTGACAATTTTATCTAAGAAGTATCTATCGTGACTGATGATTACAATGGCCCCGTTAAAATAATTCAAATAACTTTCTAGCCATTGAGTTGTTTCCATGTCTAAATGGTTGGTAGGCTCATCGAGTAATAATAAATCTGGTTCACTTAGTAACATTTGTGCTAAAGATAGTCGGGTCTTTTGACCACCACTAAAATCATTAATGGGTCTATTAAAATCTGATTCAGTGAAGTTTAAGCCATGTAGCACCGTTTTAATTTTACTTTCATATTGATAGCCATCTTGTTTTTCAAATGTGTTTGATAATGACTCATAACGATCAATATGTATTTTATATGCTTCTGTATCGTATTCATTGGCATGTTGTGCAAGCCAATCCGTTTCTTTTTTCATTTCTAGTTCTAATTTTTTCATTGCTTCAAATGGCTTAGACATTTCTTCAAATACAGTTTGATTTGTGTCTAAGGTCATTTGTTGTGTTAAGTAACCAAGTTTTAAATTTTTACTTTTAGATACATAACCACTATCATACCCTTCGACGCCAGCGATTATTTTCATTAATGTTGATTTTCCAGCTCCATTACGTCCGACAATTCCAATACGTTCGCCCGTTTTGACTTCGAAATCCACATTGTTAAAAATATCTTCACCGTCGAATGACTTTGTTAAATCATTAAGTTGTAATAATATCATCCGATTTGCACCTCTCTATTCAATTATCATTCTACAGTATTCACGCTGTGGTTAAAACTATCATTGTTTATTTTTATGATGCATTCATGTATAATGTTGTAGTGATTATAAGATTATACAGTATTAGACATTGAAATAGGGGGACATGATCTTGGCTAATCAAAGCGAAAAGATTCCTCGTGCTACATTGAAACGTTTACCGTTATATTATAGATTCGTCAATACATTAAAATCAAAAGGTATAGACAGAGTTAATTCAAAAGCAATTAGTGAAGGCTTAAACATTGATTCTGCAACGATACGTAGGGATTTTTCATATTTTGGTGAATTAGGTAAAAAGGGCTACGGCTATAATATAGATAGCTTATTACATTTTTTTAAAAACGAAATAAGCGAAAACGATGAAATTAAGATTGCAATTGTAGGTGTAGGGAACTTAGGTAAAGCATTATTAACATATAACTTCTCAATACATGATGAAATGACAATAACAGAAGCATTTGATATTCGAGAAGAGGTCATTGGTACACAAATAGGGAAAGTGACAGTTAGTCCATTTGAAAAAATTACAGACATACTATCGCATGAACAGATAGATGTCGTTATTCTGACAACGCCTGAGGAAGCGGCTCAGAAGGTTGCTGATACATTAGTGAAAGCAGGCGTTAAAGGTATATTGAACTTTACGCCTAGTCGTGTACAAACGCCATCCGATGTACAAGTACATCACATTGATTTGGGTATAGAACTGCAATCTTTATTATTCTTTATGAAGAATTATAGTCATAAATAAAATGTAATGAACTAGTTTTTGATAAATACGGCATGTGATAACCATGTGGACAAAGTATTTATGGAAAGCTAGTTTTTTATTTGTCTTCGAGTTGTTAATTATTTTAAAAGCCAGCTGATTTTTAAAATAAATTTTCGTGAAACTGTAAGGTTGAAATTTTATACGAAATCTAATATTATTAATCTTATTGATTTTATCGGGAAAGAGGTTATGATATGACATGGTTAATTATCAGTGGACTGGTCGTAGGCGCTCTATTGGGGTTTGTTATGCAGCGAACACGATTTTGTCTAGCTGGTGGATTCAGGGATATGTATATTCAAAAGAGTAACAAAATGTTTTACGCCTTATTAATTGCGATTTCTGTACAAAGTATTGGCTTATTGCTATTAACTTCAACAAGATTAGTTGAAATACCAGAGTCAACATATCCTATCATTGGTACAGTGATTGGATCATTTATTTTTGGATTAGGTATTATTATGGCAGGTGGCTGTGCTACAGGAACATGGTATAGAGCTGGTGAAGGACTAATCGGTAGTTGGATGGCGTTAATTGCTTATGCTTTTACTTCCGCCGCAACAAAATTTGGTTTATTACTACCATTAATGAACGGTTTAAATAAACCTACTAATGTAAATACGAGTATGTCACAAACAACAGGTATTCCAACCTGGGTTTTCGTAATTGTACTCATAGTAATCACTTTATTCTTCGTAGTAAAAACATTACGTAAACCAAAACCAAAATTTGCAGTACCTAAACTAAAGCAAAAATTCACAGGTATACGTCATTATTTATTTGAGAAAAAATACCACCCATTTGTGGCAGCAATCGCAGTAGGACTTATCGCATTGCTCGCATGGCCGGTGAGTGAATCAACTGGTAGAATGTATGGTTTAGGTATTACAACACCTTCTGCAAACTTGGTACAATTTTTTGTAACGGGTGACTTGAAATTATTGGACTGGGGTGTCTTCCTGGTTCTAGGTATATTCTTTGGCTCTTATATTGCGGCTAAAGGTGCTAAAGAGTTTAAATGGAGATTACCGGATAAAAAAACAATACGCAATAGTATTATAGGCGGTGTGTTAATGGGATTTGGTGCATCTGTAGCAGGTGGTTGCTCTATAGGGAATGGTTTAGTTGAGACAGCGACAATGTCATGGAAAGGCTGGATTGCACTTGCTTCAATGATATTAGGCGCATGGACAATGAGTTATTTTGTATTTATTAGACCAATGAAAAAAGCACAAAGCCAAACTTCAAACACGAAAGTTTCATCACAAACGCAAACATCATAATTAAAATGGAGGTAATACGATATGGTACATGAATTAGGTACAGTTGGAATGGTTTGTCCATTTCCATTAATAGAAGCACAAAAGAAAATGAATACATTAGACAATGGTGAAGAATTAAAAATTGACTTCGATTGTACACAAGCAACAGAAGCATTACCTAACTGGGCAGCAGAGCAAGGTTACCCCGTAACGAATTACGAACAATTAGACGATGCTTCATGGACGATTACAATTCAAAAAGCTTAAATATACATTAAACCAATTTGTTTAATCTAAGGTAGTATACCTTGATTGAAGCAAATTGGTTTTTAATTTAAATAGTATTTAAAGCGATTCCATTATGATAGAATTGATATTGTTCATAATAGTGAAGTAATGAGAGTGAGAAACTATGAAAAATATTGATGATATAGCAAAACTAGCCGGTGTCTCTAAAAGTACAGTTTCTAGATATTTAAATGATGGCTCGGTAAGTATGAAAACAAAAGAAAAATTAGATAAAATCATACAAGAACATGATTATCAGCCGAATCAATTCGCACAAAGCTTAAGAGCACATCGTACAAATATGATAGGCGCTATCATACCAAGAATGAATTCGTTTGCAGTTGATGAAACGATTAAAGGTGTTAAAACGATATGCGATAAACAAAATTATAGGCTATTGCTTAATTACACCAATTTGAATTCAGATTTAGAACTAGATGCACTAGAGACTTTTTACAGAAGTAAAGTGGACGGGATTATCTTTATGGCCACAGATATTACAGATAAACATTTAGAAGTGATTCATAAAATCAATGTACCTGTGATCATTGTTGGTCAAACTCATGAACAATTACATTGTATTGTTCACGATGATTATCAAGCTGGTTATCTTGTTGGAGATACACTGGGAAAACAGGGCTATAAGGATATTCAATTCTTTGGTGTTACGGAGACAGATACGGCTGTAGGTATCTATAGAAAGCAAGGATTTATCGATGGACTTAAAGTTCATGGTATTGAGCCCAGTATTTCGATAACATCTTTTAACTATCAAGAAGCCAAACCAGACGTAGCTAGCGTATTACAAAAATATCCACATTTTGATGCCATCGTAGGGGCGACTGATTCGATAGCTTTAGCTGTTCATAAATATAATTCGGAACATCATATGTCTAAATATATCGTTGGTTTTGGTGGAGATCCAGTTACAAAAATTGTTTCGCCATCTATACATACGGTGAGATATGCTTTTGATTATGCAGGAGAAGTTGCTATGGAAAAATTAAATCAATTAATACAACATAAAGACGTAGAAAAACAAATCACTATTGAAATTGACCATTCGTTTAAAAATTAAACGAAACATGATATTATAAATATGAATAAATGGAACCGGTACCAAAAATGACAATGAATTACTTGAAACTAGGAGGAAGCTCGAAATGGTAGAGTGGACAAAGGAAGCACGTTATCAAAAATATGAAGACGCAGATCAACAATATTTAGCTGAATTAACAGAACGTGTTAATCAATCTAAATACAGACAAACTTTTCATATACAACCTAAATCAGGTTTACTTAATGATCCAAATGGATTGATATATTTTAATGGTAATTATTATATATCACATCAGTGGTTCCCATTAGGACCAGTGCATGGACTAAAATATTGGTATACATATACGAGTAAAGATCTTATTCATTTTAATGCAGTAGGACCAACACTCAAACCAGATACAAACGACGATAGTCATGGTGTATATAGTGGTAGTGCATTTGAATATAACCAGCATTTATATTATATGTATACTGCGAATCATCGCGATGAAGATTGGCATCGAATTTCTACCCAACAGATAGCAAAAATGACAAAGAATGGAGAAATAAAAAAATTTCCAAAGCCTGTCATTTCAGCACCACCTTTTGGTTACACGCAACACTTTAGAGACCCGAAAGTTTATGAAAAAGATGGTACATATTATGCTGTAATTGCTGCACAAAATATTGACAAGCAAGGTCGTATTTTACAATATCGATCCTCAGATATTGTTAATTGGGAATTCCAAGGTGAAATACAAACAAATTTAGATGATTTTGGTTTTATGTGGGAATGTCCAGATTATTTCAATTTAAATGGATATGATATGTTATTATTCTGTCCACAAGGTATTGACGCTGAAGGGGATCAGTTTAGAAATATTTATCAATCAGGCTACATCATGGGACAATATGATATGAATCAATTAACTATGAATCATGGTGATTTTCATGAGTTAGATCATGGATTTGATTTTTATGCGCCACAAACATTTTTAGATGAACAAGGACAGCGTATACTCATTGGTTGGATGGGCTTACCAGAAATTAATTATCCAACTGATGAAGACGGATGGGCACATTGTTTAACTATTCCACGTGTACTTACAGTAGAGGAAGGTAATTTAAAACAACGTCCGATTAAAGCACTAGAAAAGTTACGTTCAAATGAAGAAACTGCTTTGGGATATGCTAATAAATTTACGAAACAGTTACATCCATATGAAGGTAAACAGTTTGAATTAATTATTGATATTTTGGAAAATGAAGCAACAGAAGCATACTTTGAAGTGAGAACGAGTAAAACGGAGACGTCGCTAATTACGTATAATACTAAAGAACAAAAATTAACATTTGATAGAAGTGAAAGTGGACCATTGCCTAATCCTGTAGAAGGTACGTCTCGTAGTACTTATTTAGATACACCTTTATCGCAGTTACAGTTATATGTAGATACTTCAAGTATTGAAATTTTCTGTAACGATGGAGAACGAGTGATGTCCTCTAGAATATTTTCTGGAGAAGATGCAACTGGCATTAAAACATCAACAGAATCAGGACAAGTATACTTACGATTTACAAAATATGATTTGAAAGGTGATACACAATGAGACGTCTACTCGCAATAGGTGAAGCACTAATTGATTTTATACCTAATACAACAGATTCTAAACTCAAAGATGTAGAAGGATTTTCGAGACAAGTTGGTGGGGCACCTTGTAATGTTGCTTGTACTACGACAAAATTAGGTGGTCAGGCAGAAATGATTACCCAATTAGGAGAAGATGCTTTCGGTGATCTTATCGTAGAAACATTAGAAGATTTGGGTGTCGGTACGCAATATTTGAAACGTTCATCTGAAGCGAATACTGCGCTCGCATTTGTAAGTTTAACTAAAGAGGGAGAAAGGGATTTTTCATTTTATCGTAAGCCTTCAGCAGATATGCTATATAATGAAGAACAAGTGAGTCAAATAGAAGTAACGGAACAAGATATACTACACTTTTGTTCAGTAGACCTCGTAGATAGTCCGATGAAAATGGCCCATAAAGCCCTAATTGAAAAAGTTAGACATGCTAATGGGACAGTTGTATTTGATCCTAATGTGCGTTTACCGTTATGGGATAGTGAAGCGGATTGTAAATCAGCAATTCAAGCGTTTGTACCTTTTGCAGATATCATCAAAATTTCCGATGAAGAACTGTCATTTGTGACAGGATATGAAGATGAGAACCAAGCAATTCAATGGCTATTTCAAGGACATGTCCAAGCGGTTATTTATACCAAAGGTGCAGAAGGTGCTGCAATTTACTTAAAGGATGGAACAACAATTGTTGAGCAAGGCTATAAAGTAAAGGCGATTGATACGACAGGTGCTGGTGATGCATTTATTGGTGCGGTGATTAGTAGATTATTGGATAGTAATGAGCGAGATATAATCCAGTTACTGAAGAATGGGGGGCATGCTATCCTAGAATTTAGTAATTATGTTGCTGCTATCGTCACGACGCAATACGGTGCAATAGAAAGTATCCCTTCACTAGACAAAGTGAAAGAAGCATTAAATATTAAATAGGAATTGTTGAAGCAATCAAAAAAGAAAGCCAAACCATTTGTCAGTAATGACTATTGGTTTGGCTTTCTTATGTATATTATATTTTTTTGACATTTCTAACAGATGCATAGCAATGTTCATTATTTTTAAAATAGACAACACGTGACTTAGAGTCAATAGAATCTATATTGTGTCTATTGACGACAAAGCTATTATGACATCTGAAAAATCGCTCATCAAGTTGATCTAATTCTTTTAAATTGCCATAAAACTCAATTTGACGATTATCAAGATGTGCAATCAATCGATGCGATTTAGTAGATGATTCAAAGAACATAACATCATCATATTGGACATAAATCGAATTACTTCCACGTTTTAATTCAATTGTTTCAACACTACTTTCTTTTGAAAGAAGCTTCAATCTTGATTCTGAAGTTTCAAGACAGTCAATAATTCTTGATTTTAATTCATCTGGATCATCTTTAAAAATGAAATCCATCGCGGCTACCTTATAGACAAATGTTAGGTAAGTTAACTCACTGTGACTTGTAACAAAGATGATATTACCTACAGGATCATGTTTACGAATCTCACTAGCAAGTTTGATACCATTAATATCAGCTTCAAGCTGAATATCTAAAAAATAACACCCAATATCATTGAGGTTCTTAGAGCGTTCTAAGATGTCATAAGGATCAGCAGTGGCAACTTCGATTTCCATTGGCTTTTCTTCAATCATGATGTAGTTATTAATAATAGAAACCATGTGCTCACGTTGTCTTTCATCATCTTCACAAATGAATATTTTCATAGTTACACATCCTTATGAATCAGAATTTAAAATTTCTACCTTTTGGATAAAGTAGTTATTATCAATGGTTGTATCTAATAAAACATTTGTTGTGGAATCCGTCAATTCCTTCAGAGTAGATAAACCGAGACCACGATTCTTTCCTTTTGTAGAAAAGTTTTCTTGGAAAAGGGTATGAACTTTTGGCATATTTGGTTCGCATTTATTCATAACGATGAACATAACAGAATCATCTTCGTTTTTAATAAACGCGATACGTATCAATGGGTCATCTTCAATTTTTTCTGAAGCTTCTATCGCATTATCCAGTATAATACCAATAATTCTACTTAAATTAATCGTTGGCATTTCAATTTTTTCAATTGGGTCAGGTACCTCTATACTGATACGGATACTTTTTTCTTGTGCTTGTAATATCTTTGTTGTTAGCAGTCCTTTAATTTCTCGAATATGTAAGTTCTCAAGACCATTGATTTTAATTGCATTCATTTGCATGCTATCTTGCATTGGAAGTATTTCAGATCGAAAATACTTTCTAAGTCCATCCATATCTTCTTCTCTAATAAAATCAGATAAAGTAGATAAGATGTTGACATAGTCATGTCTGAATTTGCGCATCTCATGGTTAATTTTTTCAATTTGTAATGTGTATTTATAATAATTCTCAATTTCTTGCATATTACGTTTGTATTGTATTTGGCGAATAATGCTAAAAGAAATTGTAATGATAAGAATAGCAGTGGTGATAATGACAACTGCATACATAATTGAAATGAATTTTGCATCACCAAAAGACATCTCTCTATTAGGTAAATAAAAGTAAATTAGACCTAAGATAGTTAATAAAAATAGGCTAACTAATGTTAAATATATTTTATTTAACGATAAGTCTGAAACTGATAATTGTTTAATAAAGAATTTTGCTATATAAGCGTAAATTATGGAGAATATAGTGAATGAAATAGCTACAAATAGCATATAAACACTATCAATACCAATTGCATTTACAATCACACTACTTAACCATAAACTTGTAAAGTTAGCCATGTATAAAATGAAAAAACAGATTAATGAAGTAACAACTCCTATAAATTTGTTTTTATAATACATAAGAATTGTACTTGTAAAAAATAAAAATATAACAGATGCAGAAGAAAAAATAAAAAACAAAATGGTTGAAGGGATTATTATTCCAATAATTGAAATAAAATCCCTTTTAGTATAGCGGATGCCGCTAATAAGTTTCATATTGTAAAATATAATAATTGCTTGTAATAATGAGAAAAACAAAGAATAAAAAACTGCCATATTATACACACTTTCTACATAACTATTATTCGTAAAGATCTGTTAATTCTTTTGGAATTTCAGATTCATCAGTATAACCAAAACAAGGATTGATAGTAGATATTGAACCTATAGAAGCAAAGACTTTAGCGAAATAATTTGAAATAGATTTTGAAATAGATTTTGAAATAGATTTTATAACATTCATTATTAATAATCCTCCTTAGGGAAAAATATCGGGAACTGCAAAATAGATATAATCACAATACCTAATAACATTAATTGCTGGTAGGGCTCATTTAAAAAGAGCGAAATTAATAAAAAGATTAATGTTAAACATATTGCTTTAATTTTTTTGCCTCTTCTTAGTCGTTCAGGTATAGGTTGCTTTTTAGTAGCAGAAGGTGCATATATACTAATTATGATTAATCCAACTAGTGCTAAAGTATACATAATTAGAGATGACACTTGTACATACCCGACTATCCAAGGTAGTAAAACAAAATAAATTACACTTTGTATATAACAAAGTAAAGAATTCTTAGCGTGTGCGCCATGCGCAAAGTGTCTAATAAAAAAAAATGTTAAATGAACAGTTAGTGTGTATAAAAACATATGGCAAAGGAGTGAAACACCATAAATAACAATTGTTTTAAAGAAATTATTTACGACAACTTGCATACCTAAACGCATCTTTAAATATTCAATACGGTCCAAGTTATTTCGTTGTTGCAGTTGTTTAGCAAAATTGTCTATTTTAGCATCTATAAATTTTACCATGTTGGTTTCTCTCCTTACTCGTATTATACAATTGTAATTAAGTTTTATGCGTCTTATTGCTTAACTGTATATTTTGAATTCCTAACTGTTTGAAAATCTTATCTGACTAATTTTATCATATTTTTAAAAACATTTAGGCACGAATTTTGTCGAGTTAGGGAATTTTTAACTCTAAGTAGAAAAATCATGGTTAAATGTACTTGTATCACAAAGAAGTGATTACATTTTACAAATCATTTAATCAAATTTTGTTTGAAATTTTTGTTTGAATGATGAAGTTGGTTAGACTTTTGAGCAGGGGTCTAATGAACACACTAATCTTTGTAACTGTACTTTCTTCGTATAGTTATTATAGTTACACAATTAGTACTCGTTTTTTCAATTAATTGATTACAAACAAGAGGAGGCTGATGTAGTGACAAACCATTTCTCAGCAGTAATTAGTGATTTCGTAAAATAATACTTTCAGGTACACAACGCGCTTAAGCAAATTAAGCAATCCCTAATTTGAATTTGTAGAACATTCCCAGTCTCAATTCAAATATCATTTTAACATTGTCTATAACAGAGACAATTAAAGTTTTAACATGTAAGCTATCGTAAACATCATTCAATTTATCATTTTAAATCGGTAAATTCACTAAATTTTTTCATAATTAATAACATCCCCAAAAATAGATAGAGAAATAACTGTAAAAACATTCCCTTAATAATAAGTTACAAAAACCGTGAGTCCCTCCCAAGCTCACGGTTTTTTATTATTTATATAAATGTGGTCGTAAATTTTTAAACACTGGAATAGTGTCTCTTTGCTTGTCAACTTCCTCCAAATCAATTTCGCAAGTTATGTGGTCAGGTTTATAACCTAATTGTGACAATATTTCGCCATTAGGATTAATGACGATAGAATTACCTGCGTATTCCGTTTGACCATCATCTCCACATCCATTACATCCAATGACATACATATCATTTTCAATAGCACGTGCTTTTAATAGCGCAATCCAATGATCTAATCTGACTAATGGCCATTGTGCAACATAAAAAGCAATTTGTGCATCTTTACGTGCTGGATAACGTAATAATTCGGGGAAACGTAAATCGTAGCAAATGATTTGTGTGACTCTCGCACCATTCGATAAATTAAATGGCTCAGGCACAGCATTACCTGCATTTAAAAAGCTATGTTCATTCAACATGGGTACTAAGTGTACTTTATCGTAGTTATTTAAAAGTTTTCCGTATTTTGAAACGGCAAAGGCAGTATTATATACTTCATTACTTTTTGCATTTGAAACAGATCCAGCAATAACATCAACCTGATACTTTATTGCAAGTTTAGAAATAAACTCGTAACTACGAGACAATCGGCTATCAGATAATGCTTGAAGTTGTGGTAGGGCATATCCGTTATTCCACATTTCAGGTAATACAACGACATCTGTTTGTGATGTAACATAGTTAGAAAACCAAGTAGCAATTGTTTCTTCATTTAATTCTGTATTTGCTGGTTCTACTTTAAATTGAAAAATTTCTATATTCATATTAATCGCCCCTTAAAAGCTGTTTGTCCCAATATACTAAAAAAATTCTGATAACTCAAAATAAGCACTGTTTGAATAATTTATTTAATAAAAAAAACGAGGTTGGACAATATCATCTATGTCCGAACCTCGTTAATTTTATAGAAAACGATGAATCGCAGGTTAATTTATTATTTTCTAACTAAGAAACGATCTTTAACATCTTGGAATGCTTTTTCTCCAGCTTCGTCACGAATGTTACCAAATGGCATTTGTGCAACAAGTTTCCAAGTTTTAGGAATATCGAAAGCCTCTGTAACTGCAACATCTACCAGTGGGTTATAATGTTGTAAAGATGCTCCGATACCTTTTGTTCCTAATGCTGTCCAAACAGCAAATTGGTGCATTGCATTTGTTTGAGTTGACCAAACAGCAAAGTTTTCAGCATAGTTTGGCATTTGATTTTGTAATCCTTCAACAACGTCTTGGTCTTCAAAATAAAGAATTGTACCGTGCGAATGTTTGAAGTTATCAATTTTGTCAGCAGTTGCTTGGAATTCACGATCTGGACCCATTGTATTTTTAAGTTCTCTTTTAGTAATGTCCCAAAATTTATCATGATTATCATTTAATAATAAAACGATACGTGTAGATTGTGAGTTAAATGAAGATGGTACATGTTTAATGGCATGTTCAATAATATCCTCAACTTCTTTATCAGATATAGAAATTTCTTTTTCTAAACTGTAAATAGAACGTCTTGTTTCAATTGCATTTTGAAAAGTTTCTAATGTTGAAGCATTTTTTGTAAATAATCCCATGTGAAAAATCTCCTTCAAGTCAATTTATTTTATATACCTAGTATAATTATTATATCTTGATTTGTAAATAGATTTTACATAAAATTTCAAAAGTATTAATATTTTCTTTCAAAAACCAACTTTTAATGAAAAAGTATAGTATTTTCTATATACTGTACATAAATATATTTGTTTTTTAATGGAGGTGATGATGTGAAGCGGTATAATACTCATAAATTTGTGATATCAAGTTTTGCTATTGCTTTAAGTACGTCTATAGTTGCGCACCCGACACAAGCAATAGAACAGCAAGAAAATGAATTAGATAAAAATGCGCAAAATAATAGTTCATCAGTTATTAAGGATGATAATGATGTATTAACTAAAAATAGTAAAAATACAAATAAAAATGATCAAAGCAGTGATGTAGACCGTTCTAATAATGTGTCACTTCCTAGCAATCAAAAAGTATTTGATAGTCAAACTAGAGCAACTGAGCAAACAGATAACACGAGTGAAGTGAATGACGAAGAACGATCAACCGGAGATCCAAATAAACAAAACGAAAAAGAAGATAAACAGTCAGCCGAAGATCCAGATAAACAAAATGGAAAAGAAGATAAACAATCAACAGAAGATCCAGATAAGCAAAATAATCAAGATGGCAGTGATGGAGAATCAGGAGATTCAGAGGATTCCAATAACCAAGGTGGAGGGAGCAAAGAACCGAACTACTCAGGCGGTAGTGGTGGCGGATCAGGTAAGCCAGACAACTCAAATGAAGATGGTGGAGGGAGCAAAGAACCGAACCACTCAGGCGGTAGTGGTGGCGGATCAGGAAAGCCAGACAACTCAAATGAAGATGGCGGAGGAAGCGAAGAACCGAACCACTCAGGCGGTAGTGGTGGCGGATCAGGTAAGCCAGACAACTCAAATGAAGATGGTGGAGGGAGCGAAGAACCACAACAACCAAATGGCAGTGGTGGTGGATCAGGAAAACCACAAAAACCCAATAAGCATGGTGAAGGAAATGGAAAGCCAGAACAGCCAAACAAGGGCAATGGAACTACTGAAAAGCCAGAGAAACCTAATAATTCAGGTGGCAACGCTTATACACCAAGTAATTCAAATAAATCTAGTAATGAGACTGGCAACGCATCGAGCACAGAAACAAATAATCGTGACAGTGTAAATAGAACACATCGCTCAAGTACGCAAAATGATTCAAATAGTCAATCAAATAATGGGAAAAATAGCTCGAATTCGAATAATATAGATCAGCCGTCTATGAATCAAACAACAGAAAATAACCAAAATAGGGAATCGAATGAACACCAATTAATGAATCGATTTAATCAAATGACAACCGGTTCTTTTAAATACAATCCATTTGTATTAAATCAAGTTAAACAATTAGGTAGTAATAAAGAACAAGTTTCTGATAGTGAAATTTCCGCAGTTTTAAAAAAACAAAATTTCGCGGATAATGCATTTTTAAATGAATTACAAAAAGATACAAATTATTTTAAATTCCAATATTTTAATCCATTGAAATCAAGAGATTATTATAAAAATTTAGATAAACAAGTATTGGCTTTGATTACTGGTGATATTGGTTCTATGCCAGATTTGAAAAAACCAGAGAATAAAAATACTACAGGTAAATATGAATATCATACAAGTAGTGATGAAGAAATGACACATACGAAAGATAAAGAAGCCAGTGATACGATTCAAATGAAATTTGAAAGAACTTTATTTGCTTTAATCACAGCAATGCTTATTATTTTTGTTGGTGTGGTTATTGGCTACTTTGTTAGACGCAAGAATGACAAATTAAAATAAAAACAATAAAAGGGAAGTACGAACTAAATGAATCATACGTACTTCCCTTTGTATATTTACATTATTAAAAATAAAAGATTAAATATGAATGATGTTGATTCTTGTAGCTCTTTTATCTTTTCTGGTCCAATAAGTACTTGTATGATGACAACAAATCCATTTTGCATCATGTGCACTAAGATAGGAACCCAAATTCGTTTGGTATATACGTATAATGCAGCAAAAATGAAGCCCATACCAAAATAAATTATAAAAAATGATGGATCTGCGTGTGCTGCACTAAATATGATGGAACTTACAATGGCAGCAATTAAAAATTTTATCGTTTTATTTGCATTAATTAAATTGTAAATTTCACCAAAAATAACTTTTCTAAAAACAAACTCTTCAAGTATTGGTCCTACAATTGAAATTAATATGATAAATAGGGGTATTTCTTGTGCAACTTTCATCAGTCGCTCAGTATTTGGACTTGATTGAGGCGCACCAAATACGTACATATTAATCATGCCTGCAAGTATCTGATAAATCATAACAACGAAATAACCAACAATTGCCCAAACAATAACGTAACGTTTCTTTTCTTTTGTTTGTTGCTCTAATCGGGTAGGATTAGAAATAAAGTTATTGATTATAATTATTAAAATAGCAGCTATTATAAATAAACCAACTTGTGTGTATATGTTAGCAAAGACAAGTTCCTTGCTACTTAGATTGTTAAATAGGCCAGCCATATGTAATAAAATAACACCAAATTGTGCTAAACCATAAATAACTAATGTCAATATGGACACCCATAAACGAGACATAATGAACCTCCAAAAATTAAATGATACTTTATTTTATCGCAAAATCATCGTTTGTACAAAATTAAGAGGATAATGGTTTTAACTTGAAAAGTTGACCAAATTTGATTATTATAGAAAGTACATTAGCACTCATTAACTTAAAGTGCTAACATTTAAACTTTTGAGGAGGAACGAAAAATGTTAAAGCCATTAGGTAACCGAGTAATTATTCAAAAATCAGAACAAGAGCAAACAACTAAAAGTGGTATCGTATTAACTGATAGCGCTAAAGAGAAATCCAACGAAGGTACGATAATTGCAGTAGGTGCAGGACGTATTTTAAAAGATGGTTCTCGTGTTGCTCCTGAAGTAAACGAAGGCGACAAAGTAGTATTCCAACAATATGCTGGAACTGAAGTTAAACGAGGAGACGAAACATATTTAATCGTTAATGAAGAAGATATTTTAGCAATAATTGAATCTTAATATAAAAAAATTTTAAAAATAAACAATAATTATCATAGAAACAACATGGAGGTATATAAAATATGGCGAAAGATTTAAAATTCTCTGAAGACGCACGTCAATCAATGCTAAGAGGTGTAGATAAATTAGCAAATGCCGTTAAAGTTACAATCGGTCCTAAGGGGCGTAATGTTGTATTAGATAAAGAATATACATCACCACTCATCACTAATGATGGTGTTACAATTGCTAAAGAAATTGAATTAGAAGATCCTTATGAAAATATGGGTGCGAAACTAGTTCAAGAAGTAGCAAATAAAACAAATGAAATTGCTGGTGACGGTACGACAACAGCAACAGTGCTAGCACAAGCTATGATTCAAGAAGGTTTGAAAAACGTAACAAGTGGTGCAAACCCTGTTGGTTTAAGACAAGGTATTGATAAAGCTGTAGAAGTAGCAATTGAGGCATTACATGAAATTTCACAAAATGTAGATAATAAAAATGAAATTGCACAAGTTGGTTCTATTTCAGCTGCAGATGAAGAAATTGGTAAATACATTTCTGAAGCAATGGAAAAAGTAGGTAATGATGGTGTCATCACTATTGAAGAGTCTAGTGGTTTTAATACAGAATTAGAAGTAGTAGAAGGTATGCAATTTGACCGAGGTTATCAATCACCATATATGGTGACTGACTCAGATAAAATGGTCGCTGATCTTGAAAGACCATATATTTTAATTACTGATAAAAAGATTTCATCATTCCAAGACATCTTACCGTTATTAGAACAAGTCGTACAATCAAATCGTCCTATCTTAATTGTTGCTGATGACGTTGAAGGCGATGCATTAACTAATATCGTGCTTAACCGTATGCGTGGCACATTTACTGCTGTTGCAGTGAAAGCACCAGGATTTGGCGATCGTCGTAAAGCAATGTTAGAAGATTTAGCTATCTTAACAGGTGCACAAGTAATTACGGATGACTTAGGTTTAGAATTAAAAGAAGCGACTATGGATATGTTAGGTACTGCAAATAAAGCTGAAATTACAAAAGACAACACAACAGTTGTTGACGGTGATGGAGATCAAAACAGTATCGATGCACGTGTGAGCCAAATTAAAGCTCAAATTGAAGAAACTGATTCTGAATTTGACAAAGAAAAATTACAAGAGCGCTTAGCTAAATTAGCTGGTGGCGTTGCAGTAATTAAAGTTGGTGCAGCAAGTGAAACAGAATTAAAAGAACGTAAATTACGTATTGAAGATGCATTAAACTCTACTAGAGCTGCAGTTGAAGAAGGTATTGTAGCTGGTGGTGGTACTGCATTTATGAATATTTATGAAAAAGTAGCTAAAATTGAAGCAGAAGGCGACATTGCTACTGGTATTAATATTGTCTTAAAAGCTTTAGAAGCACCAGTTCGTCAAATTGCTGAAAATGCTGGACTAGAAGGTTCAATTATTGTTGAACGACTAAAAAATGCTGATATAGGTGTTGGTTTTAATGCTGCGACAAATGAATGGGTGAATATGTTAGAAGCAGGTATCGTAGATCCAACGAAAGTGACACGTTCATCACTTCAACATGCTGCAAGTGTGGCAGCTATGTTCCTTACTACAGAAGCAGTTGTTGCTAATATTCCAGAAGAAAGTAACAATGATTCACAAGCAGGTATGGGTGGCATGCCAGGTATGATGTAAAATAGCATTCAAACACTGATTTGAAGGCATTTAAAAGTCATAAATAACATCATATTGACATAAAAATTTAAAATAATTCATTAGAGACGTTTTCCATTAGGGCACTCAACCCTTTGGAAAGCGTCTTTTTAGTTTCCTAATTGTTATTTGAAACGGACGTTGATTATTTTCGGTTAATCCTTGTGATATAATTGTCCATGTATTTCAATAATACTAAATCAATATCAATTAAAATGATGTCATGCATGTGTCTGTGTTGCATTGAAAAGTAATTAGTTAGATAATTATATATATAATGATTACATAGGGTGAATATAGATGAATGAAATTTTTGTTTTTATAATAGAAACGAATGATGGGAATGTATTTCGCGAGTATGTAGAAAATGTTTTAGAAATCGATGAAAGATTAGCTTTGGAACGATTTGAAAAAGCAATTAGAAAACATCGTTATTTTTATTTAAAAGATAGTGGCAGATATATAAATGTTAGTCATATAATATCAATAAAAGTAGAAATAATGTAAAACTCATCCATTTTTAACTAACCTTTGTATGTTTATTGATAACTATCATTTAACTTTAAAAATTTAATGTATTATTTTATTTATGCTTTCCATAAGTTTTACACTTTTGGGAAGCGTTTTTAGTTTGAATAATGATTTATAATGTGATTGTTTCATATGTTAAAATAAACCCAAATGATTATTAGGAGCGACGTAATGACTAGAAAAACAACTTTTTTAAAAGCGATTGACCAACTTTATGAAACTGCACACTTATTAAATCAATATGAAAATATACCGAGAAAATATGGTACAGATGATGAATTGTATATGGTCGAAGCACATATGATTAATCTGATTGGTGTCAATAAGGTAATGAATATATCTGAAATTGCTAAACAAATGAATAGAACTAAAAGCGCGGCTTCACAAAAAATAACAAGGCTTGTTCAAAAAGGCTTAGTTGTTAAAAATAAAAGTACACATAGTTCTAGAGAAGTCAGTATCGAATTAACTGATAAAGGCGAAAAAGTATTTCAATATCATCAGGCATTAGATAGTAACGTTTATAACACTTATTTAGAAAAACTAGAAACATATGATACTAAAGATTTTGAAAACATTGAGCATTTTTTAAACATGATAAGTGAAAACTTAAATTATTTAATAAATGATACACGAACTCATTAACCTATATATTAAAAGATAGACACTACAATTAATCCAAATTTTTAACCAAATTAAACCATTGTATGCCGCCATGTTTAGATTCAGAAACGCCATAATTTAAATAGCTATATTGTTCGTAAAAAGAAATCAAAGAAGCTTTGCAAGTTAATGTTATACCTTGACGTTCATGTTCTATTGCAAGATGTTCTAAATGATCCAATAATTTTCCTGCAAGACCTTGGTTTCTATAACTTTCACCTACAACCAGCCCTAAAATAGCGATATAGCCGCCATGGGGAGGGTTCTTTGTAGTTTCATCAAATAAATCATCAGTGATAAAAGCTTGATTAATAACAGGACCATTGACATAGCCAGCGATTTCGCCATCATATTCTGCTACGATAAATGTATCTTTGATAACATTAATTCTATTAATAAGTGCTTCTTTTGAAGCGGCTTCTTCAGATGAAAAACCCTTATTCTCAATTTGTAAAATAGTATTCAAGTCACGCATAGCCACAGTTCTGAAATGATACATTAATGATTCCTCACTTTATTTTTGAATTTTTGAAATTAAAAATAGTTTAGCACCTTAACTATTTTCCGTCAAATATTAAAAATATGTATAGAAATTTGGTTATATAACAAATATTAAGTGTCAATGAGTCGTATCGTTCATATTAAGAAAATAAAATTTCAATATATAAGATAAGGGATTACATTTGTTATATGAATAATCTTTTAACGATTTGGGTAAAGTAAGTAGGTATAATTAGTAACGGTTCTTATACAAGTGTGATAAGTTTCTAATATTTTATAAGAAAAGGAGATAAATTATGACAAAACCAACAGTGTATGAGGTTCTTGATTCAGGAGTGAATTATCTGTTATCAGGTTACGATAATTGGAGTAATGAACAGGTATTAGACGATAAAATTGACGCTTTTCCTAATACAATTCACTGGCAATATGGGCATGTGCTAACGATTTTTGAAAGTGTATTGTCATTATGTGAACAAAATGAAGTTGATATTGCTAAGTATACAAATTTATTTGGATATGGTTCTTCACCTGAAAAATGGGGAGATAGTGACGTACCTACAATTGATGAAATATTTAAACACATTAGAACATTACCTGAACGTGCTCGCAAACTTACAGATGAACAATTAGAACAAGAGCTTACTGAAACAATAGCTGGTTGTAGTACATTAAATGAATTATTAGTTCTCAATGCGATTCATATTCCGTTACACGCTGGAAAAATAGAAGAAATGTCGCGTGTACTTAAACAACAACAATAAAAAAATGGAGCGTGTCTGATGTGACATGCTCCATTTTTTTAACTATATTATTTTTGTAACTCAGCAATGGCTTTTGCAATAGAATCAAATACATGTGGAATATCATCTTTTTCAACACAACTAAATGCAATTCTAATATCAGTATCGTTAAGTGCGATGATACCGATAGAATAGTTATTGATAAGATGAAGTCGTAATTGTTCAGGATCTACATCATAAACTTTTAAAGCCATGAAATAACCAGAATTAAAGTCGTAAGCTTTCCAGTAGGATGCATATTGTGGGTCATAAACCACTGCTTTTGTAACTTCGTATCTCGCTTGTAGCGTATCAATATTTTCTTGAATCTCTTTGTCGAAAGTTTCAGGATGCTCTAATACATATTTCACTGCACTTTGTGAAGGCATAGGTCCGCTAGATATATTACTTCTGATTAGTCCTTTAACTTTTGCTTCTAGGACTTGTTTTGTTGTTTCATTGGATACACCAAAGCTCATAAAACCTACACGTAATCCCCAAGCGAAGAACTCTTTCGTTGCACCATCTAATCTGATAGGTAATAAATTATCTAAATGCAAGTTTGTTAGTGCAGTAAATAATGATTGTGTATAAACATCTTCATAGAATAAGCCGTAATAAGCATCATCTACTAAAGCAATTACATTGGTACCACGTTTAGCTAATGCTTGAATTGCTTCAACTATTGTTTTTACTTCATCTTTTGTAGGTGTATAGCCTGTTGGGTTATTTGGATAATTTAAAATTAACATCACTTTATCTTTTGTATAATTTTCTAAAGTTGCAATTAAGTTTTCTGTCGTAAAGTGTCCTGACTCATCAAAAATATCATAAGTTTCGATATCCGCACTATGTCTCGTACTATAAACTAATTTATAATTTCCCCAATTGTGCGTTGGTAATAAAATCGTATCGCCACTATCAATAAACATATCTGCAACGAGTGATAAACCATGTGTTAACGCATTTGTAAGTATTGGTCTTGTCATATCAGTTGCATTTAATTCAGGATTTTCTTTTAGCATTTTCTGCTGCCATAAATCGCGTAGAGATTCTATACCTTGTGGTGGGGCATATGGAAAGATTTCATCTGGTTCTAAGTTTGTAAAAACGTCATTAAGCGTGTCAGCATACATCTTGCTATGCTTATATG
Organism: Staphylococcus sp. ZWU0021; assembly: GCF_000798895.1. Classification (NCBI taxonomy): domain Bacteria; kingdom Bacillati; phylum Bacillota; class Bacilli; order Caryophanales; family Staphylococcaceae; genus Staphylococcus; species Staphylococcus sp. ZWU0021. Next base: position 45,406 of record NZ_JTLN01000020.1, on the reverse strand, counting down.
TTGCCATACCAATTGTAGCATTATATTGAGTAGATTTTGCTTCAGCAGATTGAGATAAAATGCCTTTTGGATAATACATTAATTTTCCTAGGTCAGATAACATATCTGCAATTTCAGGGTTTGATTTAGATAATTGTTCATTTAAATCTAAAGCTAAAGGATTCATATGTGGGTCAACCTCTCTTTTACTTTTTCAATGATACCTTTATATTATCTTGAAATAGCTTAAAATTAAAGCTTAGTGGCTATATTAAATTAAAATTTAAAAAATCTATACATTTATACGAACACACGTTCTGTTTTGTGTTAGAATGTGGATAGGCCATCGAATTCCTACATGGTACTTTTTTCTGTGGGAGGTGTAATATGATCTCGTGGTGGCAAGAAATAATTACAACTTTATTAACAGGTAGCTTACTTGTTGTTTTTCGTGTTTGGTTAGAAAATAAATGGAATGACAAATAGGTGGCCTTACACAAAAAAACCCCAAGTCTGTTGGCCCAGACTTGGGGTTGTGTAATATAATCCGTGGATACATTTACAAGTTTATCATCCAGAACGAAATACTGCAATCAATTTATTTTACAGTTAACATAACTTATGATTAAAAAAATATAAGTTCTCAATTATAGGTTTTTAGTAATTATTGGTAAAATTTGATACAATAACATTGTTTGAGGTGAAGAGATGAAACATTTAACAAAGATATTTGTAATTATTGCAATCGTCTTGTTCATCGTTGGTTATTATTTACAGGCAACAGGACAAGAAGATTCTGGAATTAAATTACTTATTGCTGCAATTATGTTTATGATTTGTGCTTTTATTAATAGAAGCAATAATAGACGTAAGAAGAGAAATCAAAATCGAAAATAGAGTCAATAAAACTATAGTTAGTGTGGAGCTGAGTCGAATTTAGCAAAGCACTAGCTATATTTTTTTATATTTTAAAACGCAAAATGACTAATGACGAATTGCATTATCAAGTAAAATAATAAAGTGTATGTAATTATAAATTAACACTTTACAAACGTGTATATATTGTATATATTGCGTATATACAGTTGTAGGGGAGGACGTCCATGAAAATACTTTTAAAAAATAGTAGTGAACGACCTATTTATGAACAAATTAAGCAACAAATTAAAGAAAACATTTTAAAGGGCTATGTTGCACCAGGTGAGCATTTACCGTCTATGAGAGAATTAGCACATGATTTAAGTGTTAGCGTGATAACAACAAAGCGTGCATACGAAGATTTAGAAAAAGATGGCTTTGTTTATACTGTTAGAGGAAAAGGTACCTATGTTAAGGAACAAGATAATTCGATTTTAAAAGAAAAACAATTTATTGTTATTGAGTCATTAGCTAAATCAATGAGTAAAGAAGCTAAGACAATAGGCATGTCTTTATCTGAATTACAAGAAATCGTTGAGCTGATTTTTGAGGAGGACGAAGAATGAACGCGATAGAATTGAATGCTGTCAATTATCAGTATAAAGAATTCAAACTAAAGGACGTTTCTTTTCGAGTTCCTCAAGGATTTGTTACTGGATTTATTGGAGCTAATGGCGTTGGTAAAACGACAATCATTAGATTAATTATGGATCTTATAGAACCAGATGAAGGTGAAATTCGCTTATTTGATAAAAGAATGGATCGTCATGCAGTTGAAATAAAAAATAAAATTGGTTTTATTTATTCAGAATTATATTTAAATGATAAGTGGAATGTTAAAAAAATTGAGTCTTATATTGCGCCTTTTTATAGTGAGTGGGATTATGAACGCTTTGATTTTTTTCTTGAAAAATTTAATTTACCTGTAAACAAGAAGATTAAAAGTTTTTCAACAGGTATGAAAATGAAACTATCCATAGCAATAGCATTTAGTCATCATGCAGAGCTATTTATACTTGATGAACCAACCTCTGGTCTCGATCCAATTGTTAGAAATGAAGTGTTAGATGTCATTCAAGAAGAATTAATTGATGAAAAAAATCCGTTTTTATTTCTACACATATCATTTCAGATTTGAAGAAAATTGCTGATTATCTGGTTTATATCAAGGATGGAGAAATCATTTTGAACCAATTTTCAGATGATATTCTAAATCAATATCAAATTGTTAAAGGCGACCCAAATCAACTAGATAATGAATTGATTGATTTAACGCATTACATTGAATATAATCATACGGGTTTTACAGCACTTACGACACATGCTAATGTGTTTAAAGAACTATTTGGTAGTGATGTGGCAATAACGAATCCAACCATCGAAGAACTAATGGTTTACCTCGAAAAAGGGCAACGAAAACATAAACAGTATAGTGATGGAATTATATAGTGGGGAGGCCATTCGATGAAGAATTTACTAATTAGAAATATTAAACTACGTAAATGGACTATCGTTATTTATGCCGTATTATTATTAATATCTCCATTACAATTAATAATCGAAAATCATTCATTGCTTACAAGAATACTTTATTCTTTAGTTGCTATGATTTTACTATTTGTTTCTGTCCTTGATTCAGGACATGTATTTCGACTGAATAGTAAGTTAGGCCACTCAAATGCGTATGATTTTTTTGGTAGTTTGCCAGTATCCAAAAAGGATATGCTTAATGCAAACTATGTAACCTTAATTTTATTTACACTGATTGGGGCTGGAATATTATCACTTTCCCATATTCCTAATTCAAATTTTGCTGCTAGTGGCATTAGTATTGATGTTACTTTACCTTATTCATATATCGCAATTAATTTCTTTGCTATACCTATCGCATTTAAAAAATATTCCGAACAAAAATCTGAAAATATTTCTTATTTAATGTATTTGCTTGTGATGTTATTCATTATTCCAATTGTTGCAGTGCTTATAACATTAGCAGTATTACTCATATTCAAAATTAAGTTAACTGCACTTGATTATTTTGAGCCAGTTTTTAATTATGGCTTTTTAGGCTTAAGTATCATTTTTCTTATAGCTAATTATTTTATACAGTATAAAAAAGTAAATTAACTTTAAAAGGAGGCGCATTTATGCAATTAAAGAATATAACAAAAACATATGGAAATAATAATGTGCTTGACCATATTGATTTTGATTTTGGTCAAAGTCAGATTGTTGGTTTGATTGGTAAAAATGGTGTCGGAAAGACAACCTTAATGAAAGTCATGAATGGAAATATTATCAATTATAAAGGAGACGTCAAATTAGGTAATAAGCAAAATGTTGGTTACTTAATTGAACATCCTAAATTGTATGATAATAAAACAGGTTTATTTAATTTAAAACTTTTTGCTAATGTCCTTGGTAATGGTTTTGATAAAAAATATGCAGATCAAATTATCGATGCATTTGGTATGAGACCCTATGTTAAAAAGAAAGTTAAAAAATACTCTATGGGTATGAAACAAAAATTGGCCATAGCAGTTTCATTAATGAATAAACCAAAGTATTTAATTTTAGATGAACCAACAAATGGTATGGATCCGGATGGTTCAATTGATGTGCTTAAAACAATACAATCGCTTGTTAAAGACTTAGATATGAAAATTTTAATTTCTAGTCATAAACTTGAAGATATTGAATTGATTTGTGATAGAGCCGTATTTTTACGTGATGGTAAGTTCGTGCAAGATGTAAATATGAAAGAGGGCACAGCATCTGATTCTACAGTCATTATATTTGAAAATGAGGATTTTGAAGCTGGATTAGCCTTCTTAAAAGAGCAATATAATGTAGTACAAACGCAAGAAGCTAGTGGCGAAGTGATTATCAATGCACAACGCAGCTATAAAAAAGTACTAAAAGGTTTAGCAAGTGAATCTGTTTTCCCTAAATTTATTGAGACGCGTAAGAGTTCGTTACGTGATACTTACTTCAATATTAATCAGAAAGGTGGCCAATAATGAATAGTTTACAACTCGTAAAATATGATATGTATAGTATTTTTAAAAGTCCATTAACTTACTTAGCGTTACTTTTAACAATTTTACCATTGATTGGTTTTACAATATTATTTGTTCAACAATCAGATGAAATGAATGGTAATACATTACTCTCTATCGGTAGTTGGTTCTTTTCAATTATGGGCTTACTATTTGTAATAAAAACAATTACGCGTGATATTTCACAAGGTACAATTCAGCTTTATATGAATAAAACATCAAGCCGTATTGGTTATGTAATAGCTAAAGTAATTTCTATCATACTTATTGCGATACTGATTACAGCAGTTCTTGTGGGATTTGTACTTATTGTGCAAGGTGTAGTTGATGGGAAGAACATTACTACTAGTAAAGCTTTTGAATTACTATGGTTCTTCTTAATGTTCCATTTATTCTTTGGTTTATTACTTTATTTATTTTCACTTATTGTGCCTAAGACAGCACTTATTTTTACACTAGGCATATTTTTAGTATTAATTGTTCCTTTCGCAGAACCATTTTTACCAATGATTCCTAAAATTGGTGATAATATTCAAGATTCATTAAAGTATATACCTTTTAGTTATTTAACTTCAAAAACAACTTCTGGGGACTATACATTCACAAATTGGCAATGGTTTATTACTTCAGCTTCAATTGTAATTTTATTTATTGTAAATATTTTCTATGTTTCTAAGAAAGATATTTAAAATAATAACCGATAAGTAAGTCAATATATAAAAGACGTATGAATTTGCGGTTAGTCTCAGCATCATTCATACGTCTTTTTACTATTTAATGATTAATTTATCTAAAATGGAGTCATATACATATTTCCAAAGTTGAGAATCTGTTTTATAACGATTCGTCATAATTTTATGTGCTTCTGCAGACTTATCTTCAAAGGTAGGATCATCTTTTGAAGGGACATCTGAACGTGTATCTTCAACAAAATGTTGAACTTGTCTAGCACGGGGACCCCAAACCGTTTCTTGTTCAAAATTATCATTAAGGAATACAAAAATAGGTATTGAACGTGCAGTACCATTTGTTAAATACTGATCAATTAAATCAGTGTTCTCATCACGATGGAAAACGCGAACTTCTAAATTTAAAGCTTCACTAATATGTTTTAAGATAGGTACATTCATCATGGCATCGCCACACCAATCTTCCGTGATAACTAACACTTTTGAATAATTTAATGATTTAATTTTTTCAATACGATCATCATTTAATGGTAAAGAGAAAGAATTGTAAATAGATAAGACATTCTCTTTGTTTTCAGTCATGACCTCGATATATTGATCAAGTGGTTGACTGTTTTTGAAATATGTTTCTAAACTTGTCATAATATTTCCCCCTTTAGCTTATTAGATATTATTATATCAATTATTTTATATGAAAGAAAATTTTAAATACTTTGAAAAGTTATGCATTTTACGACATTCTTTTAAGATGAAAGAGACTATTGTGTATGCTATATTGATTAAGTAAATGGAGTTGAAGGAAAGTGAATTTTCATAAAATAAATAAATGGCTAGTATGGAGTGTTTTTATGTTAATGGGAATAGCTACATTATTCATTGTAAGTTACATAAAAAATGAACATACTACAGATTTATCTCGTATTACCATTGATGACATGCAATTAAATGCAAAAATAGACAAAGATAAATTTATAGAAGATGACGAAATTCTTTTAAAAAAACACAATTTATACACTAAACATAATCAACCTAATTTAGTATTTAAAGTGAATAAAGGTAATTCAAAAATAAAGGGTATGACATTAATTAAAAACACTGATGTTAATACAAACTTTGGTGGGAAAATTGAAGGGAATATTCAAGATGTTGTACATCATTTAGGAAGTAGCTATAAACAAAAGAAATTACGCGATGCCTATCGTTTAATGATATATTATGATAAAGATAATCATATAAAGTTATCTATTATATACAAACATGATAAAATAAAAAAGATTGAAGTTTACTCAAAATAATAATTAAAGAATGGTGATTTTATTGGATAATTACCATTCTTTAATTTTACATAATTTAAGAAATAGACTTTAGAATTTGAATGGTGGTAGATATTTTGGATAAAATCACTTTTTTAAATGAACTTGAACAAGAGCTCGATAATTTACCTAGGGCTGAGCGAGATAAAGTGATGTATGAATATGAACAATATTTTTTTGAGCAAGAAAGTGAAGGTAAAAATGAATATCAAATTATTGGGGCTTTAGAACCACCTAAAAAAATAGGTAAAGAAATAAATGCTAGAAGTGCAATTGTATCTGCTGAATACCGGACCAATGCTAGGACAATTTTAAGAGCAATCATGGCTTCGTTAGGTATGGGCATTTTATCCTTAGTGATTATACTGATTCCAATGATATTTGTCGGTGGATTTATGTTGATATTGTTATGTGCTGCAATGGTTTTAGTTATAAGTCCGTTACTCTTAATCATACATGGATTACTGAACAGTATGTTTAGTTTGGCTATTAGTAATTATTTATTTGCATTTGCATTTAGTGGTTTAGGTATTGTCTTATTTGTAATTATTGCGAAGTTGGCTGAACTGGTGTATCGATTAATATTAAAATATTTACGCTGGAATATTAGAACGATTAAAGGAAGTGCAGAAGAATGAAGAAATTATTTTTGAGTGGTTTTAGTTTGTTCATTGTCTGTTTTCTTCTAGGATGTATAACGTGGTTTGGCTTTGAAAAACAAAATAATAAAATTAATACCATAGATAAAAACATTACTGATAAATCGATCGACTCTTTAAATATAAAAGGGATATCAACTAAAGTTAATATCACAAAAGGTGACAAATTTACAGTGCGTTACAAGGGGCAAAATAAGGTAGATATCAATCAAGAAGGTAATGAGTTAAGTGTTCATGAAACCAATGAAAAAGTAGATAAGTACGGTTTGAATTTTAATCCCTTTAGGCAGATACATGCTGAAATTAATATCACAATGCCAAGTGAAAAAATGGATGATTTGTATGTTTCTAATAGAGTTAATAAAGTGAATATACAGAACTTAGATATCGAAAGTGCTAATTTATCAATGCCTGAAACTGGTGCAGCACGTGTTTTCATTAAGAATTCATCAATTAAAAAATTAATATACAGAGGTATAAAATCCACAGTTCACTTTAATAGCAGTGAGATCTTGAACGCAGATATAAAAACTAAAAATGCCAGTATTATCGGAAAGCAATCTCTAATTAAAGATTCGGTACTATCTGCGAAACAGGGTAATATCAATTTAAGTGATATGGATATTGACTCTGCTTTTAAAGCGTCAACACAACATGGGGATATAAAGATGTCGTACAATCAAGCACCGGATAATACTTTGCTGAAATTAAACCCAGAAAAAGGGAAAGCCAACGTTAATAACAAAACTTTTGCAAATGATAGAGTAGGCGCTGGTAATCATGTATTGGAATTCTATACATTAAATGGGGATATTTATATAAATTAAATGAGCGAGTGGGATAGAAATCAAAGTATGCAAGATTTCTTAATCCCACTCTTTTTTTCCTTTTGATATTAATATGTTGCAAAGGTTAATTCGGTATCAATTTGACCTGTGAGTTCGTTTATGTTCAAAGATTCACCATTCAACCATTGTTGAAAGTCAATTTCCACAGGTGCCTTATTCTCACCTAAAGTAATATGAGCGGTTAGCGATTGAGGTTCATACATACTTGTGTGTATCGTGCCAGACCAACTTTTAAATAATTTACTGTAAATTTCAAATTCAGGGTTATTAAAAAGTTTGAAAGCATCCATTTTCCCTAATTGAGCAGGTGTTTGTTTAATTAACCTATCTAAACGCTCTGTTGATTCTTTTGTATAATTTCTATTTTCATGCGTTAATAATTTAAAGTGATTTGTACAAGTATGATCATAACGCACATCGATGGAACGTGGTGTAACTTCAATGATTGCGTGGTTTAAATATTTATCCATAACAATGTAGCTAAATGAACTTCTATGAGGTATTTCTTTTAATAATTTAATAGCTTCAGGAACATCTTTACAGTACTGTAATACAAGTCTGCCAATCATGTAGCATACAAAGCCGTCACCGGGATGTTTACGATGCATAAAATTATACCCCATTGCTAATCCAGCCTCATTCATGCCATCCATTCTACCCGTGACACGAGATGTTGGCCCAATTTGAGCTAAACCACCATCATTGGGTTGAAACAATAAATAGCGACCATCATATGTGGCAGGGTGATAATCATAATTACGTACCATATAATCGTTACCTAAATAGACAGTGCAACCGCTATTTTTCAAAGGTGTAAAGCGGTAATGGGCAAAATTTAAAATCATTTGACGTGTAGGTAAATTAAGCACTTCCTGCATACCTCTGATTTCTTCCCAGATTTGAGGTGCGTAGGTTTGAAAAATATCATAAGTCTCTTTGATGTGAATATCAAAGCGTGGCATACGTTTTTTCCATTCTTGTTCTCTATTTTTTAATAGTGGTGTATGTTGCATCCATTGTGCAGTTTGTACACCTAGGTCGAAATGTGAACCACGATGCGTTAAAATATCTGATTTTACTTTTTGCATTTCAAAATCTCCTATGTTTAAAGTGTAGTCTTACAAAATTGTAACTTTAATGTAACGTAGTGTTAATTGCATTACAGGGTACTAGACCTTATCATTAAGAATAACAACGACGACTGATTAAGGAATTATACTTTTAATGAGGTGATTGTTAATGGCTAACTATTATGATGCTATTAAAGATGCAGTATCCACTTGGTGGAGATAAATCAAATTACGATGGGAGTGAGCCTGATATATTCAGATCACTCTTTTTTGTTTAAACCACCTTCAATGATAGTGATAGCGCAAATTTCTATCAATTAAGCATAATCACTGGAATGTTTATGAATCTATATATATTAAAAGCAAAACAAGTTTGAATTTTTTCATGTTCATGATTATGTTTAAATGCTTATAAACGTAATACGCATGTTTATCTGAATATTAAAGTAGTAAGAACCTTTGGTAGATAACAATTTTTTTATGTTTTGTTGAAGCATTAATACAATAATATCATAAAATTACGACTTTCATATGTTGATTTAAATTAATGAAAAGTGGGTATATATTTATTGATGTAATCAAATATGCTATCATTAATAATAGTGATGTTAATAATTTATTGAGGTGAAACAGAATGTGGAATTTTATTAAAGGTTTATTTAAATTTGTATTCGGTACAATCCTAACTGTATCATTAGCAGCAGGCATTGGTGCAGTTGTATTTGCTTATATTTTCAAAAAAGACTTTGAAGATATCGAAAGCAAAACAAAAGAAATTATTTCAGATATCGAATCTAATAATTAATTGATTGAAAATGAATAGGTTTTTTACTTTGAACTGTCGATAATGTTATCGACAGTTTTTTATGCTATTCATATCGCTTGTATGCCCTATAGAATACTTGACTATGCTTAAATATGGTTGGCTAACTAGTTATCTATCGTGATTTTTGTAATATCAAAAAGGGACAATTTGATTGTGTTTGAAGTTTTTAAAAGGTATCCTTCTAAAAACATTTGCGTCATATCTATATTTTTAATTTTAACAGTTATATTTTCTAGCCATCCGTCTTTATAATATTCAATATGTACAAAAGTATCTGAATGTAAGGCTTGATGGAGTTGTAAATTAAGTTCGTTTAGCTGGTCATCTGACAGTATTGGACGATCAATTTTATTTTGATCTATTAAATATTGTTGAATACTTTCGAATTGTTCAGGTAAAGTAGCAAAGGGCGCCCATTTGACCATGCCACGGCCTTGCGGTATGTTGGGATTCAACTGTTCTCTAGGTATTTTTCTATAATCTGTTTCTTGATTCTTGTAGTCATTCACTTATTATCACTCCAATCAGTATATATCCATTATACGAACATACGTTCTATTTTTCAAGTGGTTAAATCATTATATTGTCTTTTGCCCAAAATCTTTATTAAAATATGAGTATAATAATATGGAGGGGTTTACATGACGACAACAGGTTATATTGGAACATATACAAAAAAAGAAGGTAAAGGGGTTTACCGATTCCAACTAGATGAAGAAACTGGCAAGATAACGGAAGTTAAAACAGGTTATGAACTAGAAGCATCAACATATGTAAATCAACATAATCATTTTTTATATGCTGTAACTAAAGAAGGCGATGATTGTGGTATTGCTAGTTTGAAAATAGAGTCAGATGGTACATTAAGTCTGATTAACAAATGTCTAGCGTCAACTGCTGGAAATGGTTGCTATGTATCTGCATCACCGGATGGAAAATATATATTCGAAGCAATTTATGGTGCTGGTTTAGCAAGAATTTATGAAGCAAATCCAGAAACAGGAGAAATTGTTCGTCTAATACAAGAATTAGCGCATGATTATCCAACTGGTCCTTCTGAAAGACAAGAGCAACCACATGTCCATTATCTCAACACAACACCAGATGAAAAATATGTTGTGGCAATGGATCTAGGTACAGATAAAGTGATTACGTACGAATATGGAGATGACGGTTTAAAAGTATACGATACTATAGATTTTGAGCCTGGAGATGGCCCAAGACATATTACGTTCCATGAAAATGGAAAACATGCTTACGTTGTACATGAGTTATCAAATATCGTAAGTACTTTAAAATATGAGAATGGTCATTTTACTGAAATCGAAAGACATTTAACAATTCCAGAAAACTTTGATGGTGATACTAAATTGGCAGCAGTGAGAATATCGCATGATCAAAATTTCTTATATATAAGTAATCGCGGTCATGATAGTCTTGCTATATTTAAAGTAGGAGACGAGGGTGCAACAATTTCATTAGTAGACATCGTTAAAAGTGGTGGAGAATTTCCACGTGACTTCAATATAACTGAATCTGATGATTATTTAGTTTGTGCACACCAAGAAGGCGATTATGCTCTGACCGTTTTTAAACGTGATAAAGTTACTGGAAACATAGAAATCGTTGATAATCAAGAAACGGCACCAGAAGGTGTTTGTGTACAGTTTCTAAGATAATATACTTTGCATTTTTATTATGAATGGTGTTATAATGCAGTTAACAAATAGTGTACTAACATGATAAACACCGAGCCCGGTAGCTACTACGAATAGCTATCGGGCTCTTTTTGGTGTATTGGCACTGCCGTCGTCAGTCACGATTATTCAGCCAATAAGAAAATAATGTGACAATAACACCTACTACGATAGGTGCTATAAACGTTACAAATAGTGTAATGCACATGATGTCACCTCCTTCCATGCTAAAATCAGCACAGAAGTAGAACGACGACTTTTCAATTATATCATTTGTAGCATCTTAACCATAGAAGATAAAAGGGGATGTTTGTTTAAAATTGTCGATGACATAAAATAGGAAAGTAATCATGAAATAGAAAATAATATGCTTAAGAACATCCAGGCCAATACTTAAGTAGTGACTATATAACATAAATGAGAGTGGAACAGAAATTATAAAATAAAGATTTCTGTTCCACTCTCATTAGCTACAGTTTATAGCCCAAGCCTATAAAAAGGTGTTTATTATTTATTGAAAAATGTTTTAATATACTTAAATTTTCCTTTGTAAGGTGGAAAGAGTAGGCTTGACTCTAATCGAGTTGATTTAAATATATAAGATTTATCATGACTGAATGTGTCAAAACTAAATTTGCCGTGATATTGACCAATACCGGAAGCACCAACACCACCGAATGGTAAGTTTGGATTTGCTAATTGCATCAATGTATCGTTGATAGCACCGCCACCAAAAGAAATTTCATTTAGAACACGTTCTGTTGCGTTTTCATCTTCACTGAATAGGTAAAGGCTGAGTGGCTTGGGTTTCGTATGAATTAAATCAATCGCTTCATCAAAATCGTCATAAGTAATAATTGGTAGTATAGGACCGAAAATTTCACCTTCCATAATTTTATCATTAAATGTAATACCATCTAATAAAGTAGGTCCGATATAGTTTTCAGCTGAATCAGAATGGCCACCAAAAACAATTTCCGATTTGTGTACACCTAATAAATCGTTTAAACGGTCAAAATGCGTTTGATTTACGATACGTCCAAAGTCAGGACTTGCTTGTATTTCTTTACCATAAAATTCTGTTATTGTATTTTTTAAAGCTTTAATCAAGTCTTCTTTGACTTTATGGTTTACAAGAACATAATCTGGAGCGACACATGTTTGGCCAGCATTAGTGAATTTACCAAAACTGATGCGTTCACTAGCGACTTTGATATTAGCGGTTTCGTCTACGATGACAGGTGATTTGCCACCTAATTCTAAAGTGACAGGTGTTAAATTGGTACTTGCTGCTTGATAAACAATTCTTCCAACGCGTTCGCTTCCGGTGAAAAAGATATAATCGAAGGGTAAATGAATCAGTGACTGTGTAGTATCGGCGTCACCTTGGCAAATACTGATGTATTCAGGGTCGAACACATCTTCAATAATATTTTTTACAACTGCTGACACATGTGGCGTGAATTCCGAAGGTTTAATGATTACAGTATTGCCTGCAGCTATAGCACCTATAAGCGGTTCAATAAGCAATTGGAATGGATAGTTAAATGGCCCAATAATTAGTACTGTGCCATATGGTTCTTTAACAATATAACTTTTGGTAGGAAACATATAAAGCGGTGTATTAACCTGTTTCTTTTTAGCCCAGTTTTTTAATTCTTTACGAGCCGTTTTGATATTTTTTAAAGTAAAGCCGATTTCTGTTGCATAGGCTTCTACTTTGTTTTTACCTAAATCTTCTTGAAAAGCATTTAATAATGCATCTTCATGATTTTTAATACTTTTGCTTAGGAGCTTTAGTTGTTTTTTTCTGAATTTAAGATCCTTGGTCGCATGTGTATTAAAATATTGTTTACTATTATGGAAAGTTTGTTCTATTGAATTCAAATGTATTCCTCCTAGTACGAATGGGTGTCCAATATACTTATATTGATAAAAAACTGGAACATATCAACTATGTCCCAGTATAATGAATTGTAAAAACTTAATATGTTGAATAAATTGTACGAAGTGTTGTGTTAATAAAGATGTATTACTTCGTTAATGCTTCTGTAATTTGTGGTACAACTTGTTTTTTACGTGAAACGACACCTGGTAAGAAGGCAGTATTATTATCAAGTGTTACATTGAAGGCAACGCCGACTTTATCTTTTTCGGCGCCAACAACAAGAATTTTAGAATCACTATTAATAATGTCAGTAACAACTAATACAAATAAATCATATTTTTCATTGGCGCTTACTTCAAGCATTTCTTTTTCTAATTCTTCTTGGCGTGCAAATACTTCATCAATATCTACTGTATTTACTTGACCAATACGTGTAACAAAATCTCCCATATTAAATGATTTTGCGTCCATAGATAAAATATCAGAAACAGATTTATCTTTTGTAGAAGCACCAGCTTTTAACATTTCTAAGCCATATGATTCTAAATCAACATTAGCAATTGATTTTAATGCTTCTGCAGCTTGTACATCTTGCTCAGTACAAGTAGGTGATTTGAATAATAGACTATCTGAAATAATTGCAGATATCATTAAACCAGCAATTTCAGGTTTGATTTCAAATCCACGTTCTTTATACATTTTGTATAAAATTGTTGCAGTACAGCCAACTGGTTCAGCACGGTAATATAAAGGTGCTGCAGTTTCAAAGTTAGCTATTCTGTGATGATCGACAACGTGTTGAACAGCTGCATCAGCAATTGAATCAGCACTTTGTTGGAATTCATTATGGTCAACTAAAATGACATTTTGATCGGCTAAATCATCATTTAGTAACTCTGGTGCAGTTACATTAAAATGATCTAAAGCGTATTGTGTTTCAGGGCCTACTTCGCCTAAACGGTATGCAGTAGCCTCAGCATTACCTGTTTGTTGTTCAAAATCTGCCATGATAATAGCAGATGAAATTGCATCTGTATCTGGATTTTTATGTCCGAAAATATAAGTTTTTGCCATATCTAAATTCTCCTTATTTTAAGTAGTTAATGTTATTCTAGCATGATTTCGCATTGTTATTCTACTTCAGCACCTAGTGAATTTTTAAAATGATCTAATGCCCACTCGTGACCTGAAGGATTAAAGGAAGCGACACCTCTATGTGAAATGGAAATACCATATCCTAAGTTGTATGCGCTGATTGCAGTATGGAGTACACAAATATCCGTACAAACGCCAACGATTTCTAAATGATTAATATTTCGCTCACGCAACATTAAGTCTAAAGGTGTACCGCAAAATGAATCATAACGTGTTTTATCTAAATAGTGGATATGATCGTTAAATAAAATATTTTGATAAATATCATTTACTTTACCATAAAGTTCACGACCAAATGTACCGATGATATTATGTGGTGGAAACAACTTACTTTCAGGATGATATTTATTTTCTTCATAATGCAAATCCATCATAAAAAAGATATCAGATTGCTTTTTGTTATAAACTTCGATTCTTTCCACTATGTAGCTTTCAATTTGTTGACCTGGAAGTCCACAAGTTAATTTTCCATTTTCAGCTACAAAATCATTTGAATAGTCTACTACAATTAACGCACTTTTTTTCATATTATGGTTACACTCCCAATATTAAATATAATAGTAATTATATACTAAGATGATAAATCATTAAAGATATAGTAAACGCGTTTAAAAAAACATATTTATGTTAATTATTAAGTAATAACGATGAAAGGAACTGGCCTATGATTATTAATGCAAAACAATTTGGTTTAAAAGGGGAACACAAATGGGCAGATACACGTGCAATGCAAAAAGCACTCAATTATGCAAAGAAAAATAAAGGAACAACGATATATGTGCCTCAAGGAGAATATCATATTCGCAAGCCGCTTGTGATATATGAGGCAACAACATTACTTTTAGATGATAAAGCAATTTTAAAAAGATGCGGTAAAGATACATTATTGAAAAACGGACGTCGTTTTAAATCGTATTATGGTTATAACGGAAATAGTCATATTCATATAGCAGGTGGCACGTTTGATATGAATGGGTACGACTACCCTTATAATAATACGACGATGTGCATGGGACATGCATGTGACGTTCAAATTGTGGATGTTACTTTTAAAGATGTGGTTGGAGGACATTGTTTGGATGCATGTGGAGTGAACGGTTTGTACATCAATCAATGCAAGTTCTTAGGTTTCAATGATCCGGATGGCACAAGATTTTTTTCTGAAGCGGTGCAGTTAGATATACAAGTTTCAGGTGCTTTTCCAAAATTTGGTGCAACTGATGGGACAATTACGAAGAATGTCATAATAGAAAATTGCTATTTTGGTAATTCAGAAACACCCGGTATGCAACCTTGGAACCGAGCAATTGGTTCTCATGCAAGCCGTTATCATAAATACTATGACAATATTCATATTCGCTATAATGTTTTTGAAAATATGAAACAATATGCACTCACACCATTGAAAAATAAAAATACGTATATTCACCATAATGTTTTTAAAAATTGTGAGGGCGGTATACGCTTTTTAGCTGTAAAAGATGGGAAAAATGCGAAAGATATGAAAGGTAATGAAAGGGGGACACAAGCAGGAAACAATTTAAATATTTTCCAAAATCAATTTATAGGAGAAATGCGTAAAGAAGCTATACGTATTCAAAGTTATAATAATATCAAACATGAAAATATCGTTATAGCAAAAAATGAATTTGATCATGAGTCACAAAGCGTGTATTTAAAGGATATCAAACATCTTTACATATCTAACGAAGCCGATATCAGATTCAAAAAAGTAAATATAGATTGATTATCATTTGTAAATTGAATAATAAATAATGGTGATGTAAACGATTTAAAATTATAAACCAATTTGAAATATATTATGTTATACTCTAATGAATTATTGTGAATATTCTGATAATAATTTAAAGGGGGAGCTTGATGAATAATTTAAATAAAGGGGATATGAGAAGGTCGCAGTATTTGATGTTTTTCTCAAATAAAAAAGAGAATAAATCTTATAATGTTGGTCAATTAGTAGGGTTAATTTTAGGTCCTTTGCTCTTTGTACTAACATTGTTGTTATTTCAACCTGACAATTTATCTGATAAAGGTGTATTTGTCTTAGCTATCACATTATGGATTGCCACTTGGTGGATTACCGAAGCGATTCCAATTGCTGCTACAAGTTTATTACCTTTGATATTACTTCCAGTTGGTCATGTGCTCAATCCAGAAGAAGTATCTGCTCAATATGGTAATGACATTATTTTCTTATTTTTAGGGGGCTTTATTCTAGCTATTGCAATGGAAAGGTGGAATCTACATACTCGGGTAGCGCTCCGAATCATTAATACATTAGGTACGAGTACAGGAAGAATATTATTAGGCTTTATGATAGCAACCGGTTTTTTATCCATGTTTGTTTCGAACACTGCAGCGGTTATGATTATGATACCTATTGGTTTAGCAATTATTAAAGAAGCAAATGAATTGAAACACGGAGATACAAAACCTGAAAGTATTTCTAAATTTGAGCAAGCATTAGTCTTAGCGATAGGTTATGCGGGTACGATTGGTGGTTTAGGTACATTAATTGGAACACCACCATTAATTATATTAAAGGGGCAATATCAATCAGCTTTTGGTGAAGAAATTAGCTTTGCAAAATGGATGATTATTGGTGTACCAACAGTCATCGTCTTACTGTTTTTAGTTTGGATATATATTCGTTACATTGCGTTTAAACATGATATGAAAACATTGCCAGGTGGGCAAGATTTAATTAGAAAAAAATTAAGTGAACTTGGAAAAATGAAATATGAAGAGAAAGTAGTATTGATTGTATTTTTACTTGCTAGTTTTTTATGGATAACACGAGAATTTTTATTAAAGCATTGGACATTCACTTCAGAAGTTGCTGATGGGACGATTGCCATGTTTATATCTGTCTTATTA
The DNA here is from genome assembly GCF_000798895.1 of Staphylococcus sp. ZWU0021. NCBI lineage: Bacteria > Bacillati > Bacillota > Bacilli > Caryophanales > Staphylococcaceae > Staphylococcus > Staphylococcus sp. ZWU0021. The sequence goes on along the minus strand of NZ_JTLN01000020.1, from coordinate 28,407 downwards.
TTCTTAATTCCTGCTAAAAATAAAGAAAAGCATAAACGTATTATAGACTGGGAAGTAGCTAAGGATTTACCATGGGGAGTATTAATTTTGTTTGGTGGCGGTTTAGCACTAGCAAAAGGTATCTCAGAAAGTGGTTTAGCGAATTGGCTAGGAGAACAATTAAAGTTAATTGAAGGTGTCAGCCCATTGGTTATTGTGCTTGTAATTACAATTTTTGTCTTATTCTTAACTGAAATCACATCCAATACAGCTACAGCTACAATGATATTACCGATCTTAGCCACATTATCTGTCGCAGTTAATGTGCACCCATTGTTACTCATGGTTCCTGCTGCTATGGCAGCAAATTGTGCATATATGTTACCAGTAGGAACGCCTCCGAATGCCATTGTATTTGGCACTGGCAAAATCAGTATCAAAAAAATGGCATCGGTTGGTTTTTGGGTGAATTTATTAAGTATTGTCGTAATCGTGTTGGTTGTATACTTCTTAGTGCCACCTGTTTTAGGTATAGATGTTACACAACCATTGCCATTGAAATAAAAGAAGCGTTTGTAACAAAACTTTGTTACAAACGCTTCTTTTCATATTCAACATGATAACAAGATGAAGTTTTGCTATGAAAACATCTAAACAGTTGTATGGGACAGTTACTAGCAAGAATTAATTGAGTTTATTAAAGGTACCTATAATCGTGACTTGAAAGTCTAAAGTATTAAGTATCTTTATCACTTTTGAAAGGTCTTCGGAAATAGGTGTGTCTGCTTGAACGAAAAAGTGATACATACCTAATTGCGTTTTTAATGGACGAGATTCAATCCAAGACAAGTTAATATTAAATAATACAAACGTATTTAATATACTGGCTAATAGACCTGGTTTATCAAATTTCGGTGTAATTAATAACATCGTGTCGGTTGCTTGTTCGATGTGTTTTGGTTGATTACTGACGACTAGGAAACGAGTGACGTTATGTGGATAATCTTCAATATTTTGTGCAATTGATGTATAGCCATAAGCTTCACCGCTACCTAAAGGTGCGATTGCACCAACATTTTGTGAAATTTTATCTAAACTTTTAATTGTACTGTCTACATAAGCAATATCAAATCCATGCGCTTGTATATATTGGCTGGTTTGACTAATAGCAGGCCCAATTGAGTATACTGTTGAAATATCATTTACGGTTGCGTTTTCTGAACCATATAAAGCAAATTGTATATCTAAATGAAGTTCACTTTGTGCATATATATTCTGTTGTGTTAATGCGTCGGCTACGATATTAATCGTACCTTCTATTGAATTTTCTATAGGCACAACAGCAATACTTTGACTATCTTCTGAAACAGATGCGACGACTTCGTATAAATTAGATTTTGGAACAAATTCAATTTCTGATTCTGATTTATATTGTGTCGCAGCTAAATAAGAAAATGTGCCCTTTGGTCCTAAATAATAAAGTTTCATGTAATGTAACCCCTTGTTTATCTAAATATAGTGAATCATTTAATGGAATGGACAACCTGAGTCTTCGGTTTTTTTATAAAAGAAATTAGGTTCTTTCATCACATTTTTGTATCCGTGATGATAATTGGGCACCAATGTGGGAGACAAAGAGGGTGCTAACCAAGACCATTTACCAGTAACTTCTCTATCGTGTTTCGTTTCATTCATTTCGAATCTTTCAAATTGTTTAGATGCTGTTAAATGATCGACGATAGAGACGCCAGCATTTTTAAAAGAATGATACACAGCATCGTTTAATTCAACCAATGCACGATCTTTATTGAAAGAATTATTTTTAAGTGTATCAAATTCAAATGCTTCTGCAACACTTTCTAACAAATTATAGCGATAGACATCAGTAAAATTACGAACGGCAATTTCATTTACCATATACCAACCGTTAAATGGCGCAGTAGGATAAGTGATGCCACCAATTTTTAAATCCATACTTGAAATAATAGGGACGGCATACCATTTTAAACCGAGTTGTTGCAGTTTGGGGAATCTGTCATGTGTAATAGATACTTCTTTAATTAAATTTTTAGGGTATTCATGATATTTTATTTTGCTATTCGGCATTTTGTAAATTAAGGGCAAAATATCAAAATGTGTATACTGACCTTGCCATCCAAGATGTTGTGCTAATTTGGTAATCTTTTTCTCAGCTGGATCTCCACATGTTTCGTACCCTGCGTATCTAATTAATTGATTGTTATAAATTTGCGGGGGGTTATCTTTTGAGAAAATTGTGATGTAAGGTTTGATTCTTCCATTATTAGTCGCAATGTCAATATGGTTTTCAATTGCTTCTATAAATTCATCTTCACTTTGTATGTGTCTTGCATCAGACACAGTTAAAGAATCCCAAAAAAATCGTCCGATACAACGATTGGAATTTCTCCATGCCATTTTGGCTCCATAATTCAATTCTTCAAATGTATGCTCATAAGTTCCAGTAGAAAGGATAGCTGACTCAATTTCAGCAATTCGTTCTGTTATTTTATTTTTATCATAATTTAATTCATTATACATGGTTTCTATAAAAGACTTAGCTTCATTTAGCATTAAAAACACCTCATAAATATTATATATCATTTTTAAATTTATAAAATGATAAAACATATAACTGTCATGACTTTGTCGTTAACCATGTCACATTTTAAACAAATTTTAAATAAATAACTGATATCTTTACTTCTATTTTGAATTCGTAAATCAGTCCTATTTAAAGTGCTAACAATACTTCATTTATGCTAAAATGATGGAAAAGCTGATTGGAGAGATGGTTGTGTACCAATATGAAGATGATACATTAGTGTTGCATAATGATTTATATCAAATAAATATGGCAGAAAGTTATTGGGATGATGGGATCCATGAGCGTATGGCAGTGTTTGATCTATATTTTAGAAGTATGCCATTCGATAGTGGGTATGCAGTGTTTAATGGATTAAAACGTGTTATCGAATATATTAATAGTTTTCATTTTTCAAAGTCAGATATTGAATATTTAAAATCAATAGGGTATCAAGACGACTTCTTAAATTATTTGAAAAACTTGAGTTTTACTGGAAGCATACGTTCAATGCAAGAAGGAGAACTTTGCTTTGGAAATGAGCCATTGCTTAGAGTAGAAGCACCACTCATCCAAGCTCAATTGATAGAAACAATGCTTTTAAATATTGTTAATTTTCATACATTAATTACGACAAAAGCAAGCAGAATTAGACAAGTTGCACATGATGATATGTTAATGGAATTTGGTACGCGCCGAGCGCAAGAAGCAGATGCAGCATTGTGGGGAGCTAGAGCTGCATATATAGGAGGCTTTAACTCAACTAGTAATGTACGCGCTGGTAAGTTATTTGGGATACCTGTTTCAGGGACGCATGCGCATGCGATGGTTCAAACATATGGTGATGAATACATAGCATTCAAAAAGTATGCTGAGAGACATCAAGATTGTGTGTTTCTAGTAGATACCTTCCATACATTAAAATCTGGTGTGCCAACAGCGATTAAAGTTGCTAAAGAATTAGGCGATAAGATTAATTTTGTTGGTATTCGACTAGATTCAGGTGATATTGCCTACCTCTCAAAAGAAGCACGACGTATGTTAGACGAAGCAGGATTTACTGATGCAAAAATTATTGCATCTAATGACTTAGATGAACAAACGATTACGAGTTTAAAATCGCAGGGCGCTAGAGTAGACTCTTGGGGTGTAGGAACTAAATTAATCACGGGTTACGATCAACCAGCATTAGGTGCTGTTTATAAACTCGTTGCTGTAGAAGACAGTGATGGATCATACGTTGACCGCATTAAGTTATCAAATAATGCAGAAAAAGTAACGACACCAGGTAAGAAAAAGGTGTATCGCATAATTAATAAAAAAACGAATAAGGCAGAAGGAGATTACATTACTTTAGAACATGAAGATCCATACGATGAATCGCCTTTGAAATTATTCCACCCAGTACACACATATAAAATGAAATTCATAAAATCATTTATTGCTAAAGACTTACATCATGACATCTTCATAGATGGAGAACTTGTATATGATTTACCAAATGAAAATGAAGCACAAGCCTATTTGAAAGATAGTCTCGCATATTTATGGGACGAGAATAAACGTCACTTAAACCCACAGGAATATCCGGTTGATTTAAGTACGTTATGTTGGGAAAATAAACACAAACGTATCTTTGAAGTTGCAGAACATGTTAAAGAGATGGAGGAAGAAAATGAGTAATTTACAAGATATAGTTGTGAAAGAAATGAAAGTGAAACCATCGATTGAAAGTAAAAGTGAAACACGACATATTATCCAATTTATAAAAAACTATGTTCAATCGCATTCGTTTATTAAATCTTTAACACTAGGTATTTCTGGTGGTCAAGATTCAACTTTAGCAGGTAAATTATGTCAATTAGCAGTAAACGAACTGAAAGAGGACGGCAATGATTGTGAATTTATAGCTGTTAAACTCCCTTATGGTGAGCAAAAAGATGCTGCAGAAGTAGAAGATGCGTTAACTTATATCCAACCAGACAAAATTATAACTGTAAATATTAAACCAGCTGTGGATCAAAGTATTCAGTCGTTGAAAGAAGCTGGTGTGAATCTAACAGATTTTCAAAAAGGCAATGAAAAAGCAAGAGAACGGATGAAAGTTCAATTTTCTATTGCTTCTAAACAAAAAGGGATTGTCGTTGGTACAGATCATTCCGCTGAAAATGTCACAGGCTTTTACACAAAATATGGAGATGGGGCTGCAGACATTGCACCTTTATTTGGTTTGAATAAGCGCCAGGGTAAACAGCTCTTAGCGTATTTAGCAGCGCCTAAGCATTTGTATGAAAAAACGCCAACCGCTGATTTGGAAGATGACAAACCACAATTGCCTGATGAAGAAGCATTGGGTGTAAGTTATGATGATATTGATGATTATCTAGAAGGCAAATCTGTATCAAGTGAATCTAAAGAAATAATAGAAAATCATTATATAAAAAATGCGCATAAACGAGAATTAGCTTATACAAGATACACATGGCCTAAAAATTAATTTAATTCCGATAACTTTTTAGTGACAAACGAAATCATAGTTGATAAAATTACTTGAATTTAATGTAAGAGAAAGGAAAATGGTCATGTCAGTAATAACATCTAATCCATGGTTAATGGTTTTAGCAATTTTTATTATAAACGTTGCTTATGTGACGTGTCTTACAATGAGAACAATCTTAACACTTAAAGGATATCGCTATGTAGCTGCTATTGTCAGTTTCTTAGAAGTACTTGTATATGTTGTTGGATTAGGTATGGTCATGTCTAGTTTAGATCAAATTCAAAATGTGTTCGCATACGCTTTTGGATTTTCAATTGGTATCATAGTAGGCATGAAGATAGAAGAAAAACTTGCGCTTGGCTACACAGTTGTAAATGTGACATCATCAGAATACGAGTTAGACTTACCGAGACAATTAAGAGATTTAGGTTATGGTGTAACCCACAATACAGCATATGGTCGAGATGGCAAACGCTTAATATTACAAATTTTAACGCCAAGACGTTTCGAATTTAAATTAATTGATACCATTAAGCAAATCGATGAAAAAGCATTTATTGTGGCATATGAACCACGTCAAATACACGGTGGTTTCTGGGCGAAAGGTGTTAGAAGTAAAAAACTTAAGCAATACGATACGGATGAAGTTGAAAGTATATGAAAAAACAGCAAAAATTTAAAGTCGCAGATAACGAGACGATTCAAGATTGCTTACAACGTATGCGTGAAGCGGGGTATGCGCCGGTCAAACGGTTCGAAAAGCCAATTTATAAAGAGAATAAAGATGGCAGTTTAGAAGTATTGAAGCAAGAAATTGAATTTGTAGGAAAAATGATAGAGCAATAATTTATGAACCGTTATGGATCATCGTATCCGTAGCGGTTATTTTTGGAATGTGTAAATATTTTATAAAGATGACTTAAAAGCCTTATACTTTTTAATATAATTCTGTTAAACTATTACTGAAAAGGTAAACACGAACTTTTAGTCTGAATTATTTATTAATGTACATGTTTTAATGGAATCAAACTAAATTTATGTATGATAGGAGCTTATTTCAATGATTGAACGTTATTCTAGAGAAGAAATGTCTAATATTTGGACGGATCAAAATCGCTATGAGGCATGGTTAGAGGTAGAGATACTTGCATGTGAAGCATGGAGCAAATTAGGTGATATTCCAGCTGAAGATGTTAAGAAAATACGTGAAAATGCTAAAGTAGACGTCGCTCGCGCACAAGAAATTGAACAAGAAACACGTCATGATGTAGTTGCGTTTACAAGACAAGTTTCTGAAACATTAGGTGAAGAGCGCAAGTGGGTCCATTATGGTTTAACTTCAACAGATGTAGTTGATACTGCATTAAGTTACGTCATCAAACAAGCAAATGAAATTATTGAAAAAGACTTGGAACGTTTTATTGATGTATTAGCACAAAAAGCGAAAGACTATAAATATACTTTGATGATGGGACGTACACACGGTGTTCATGCTGAACCAACTACTTTCGGTGTGAAAATGGCCTTATGGTATACAGAAATGAAACGTAATTTAGAACGTTTTAAACAAGTAAGAAAAGAGATTGAAGTTGGTAAAATGAGCGGGGCAGTTGGTACATTTGCGAACATTCCTCCAGAAATTGAAGCCTATGTGTGTGAGCATTTAGGATTAGATGCCGCACCAGTGTCTACGCAGACACTACAACGTGATCGTCACGCATATTATGTTGCAACATTAGCTTTAATTAGCACTTCAATGGAAAAATTTGCTGTAGAAATTCGTAATTTACAAAAAACAGAAACACGTGAAGTAGAAGAAGCATTTGCAAAAGGTCAAAAAGGTTCATCTGCCATGCCACATAAACGTAATCCGATTGGTTCAGAAAATATCACTGGTATTGCACGTGTAATCAGAGGATACGTTACAACAGCATATGAAAACGTGCCATTATGGCATGAAAGAGATATTTCTCATTCATCTGCAGAACGAATTATGTTACCAGATGTAACCATTGCATTAGATTATGGACTGAATAGGTTTACAAATATTGTAGAAAGACTAACTGTCTTCGAAGATAATATGTTAGCGAATATAGATAAAACATTTGGTTTAATATACTCTCAACGCGTATTATTAGCATTGATTAACAAAGGTTTGGCACGTGAAGCTGCATATGATAAAGTACAACCAAAGGCTATGGAATCTTGGGAAACAAAAACACCATTTAGAACTTTAATTGAAGAAGATGCAACAATTACAGACTTACTAACAAAAGAAGATTTAGATGAGTGTTTCAATCCAAAGCATCATCTAAATCAAGTGGATACAATTTTCCAAAGAGCTGGTTTAGAATAATAAAATTTTTCAAGTGAAATCGTTACACTTTAATGTACTAATACGTTAAAATAAGATTATATTGAAAAATACAGGGGTTGTTTTAAATGCAAATAGAAAAACTTAGAGGAAAAGCATTAGATGAACTGTTCGATGCAATATTGACACTTGAAAATAGAGAAGAGTGTTATGAATTCTTTGATGATTTATGTACAGTGAACGAAATCCAATCATTATCACAACGATTACAAGTTGCAAAAATGATTAAACAAGGTTACACATATGCAACCATCGAACAAGAATCAGGTGCATCAACAGCGACAATTTCTCGTGTGAAGAGATCACTACAATGGGGTAATGATGCTTACACGATGATTCTTGATCGTATGAATATAGAAACGGCCGATTAATGATTTAAACCATAAATTTTATCGAATGACGACTAGGTATAGTAACCAAAGTCGTCATTTTTTTATACTAATGATGGATTTGATTTTAAAATATGAGATATTATAACGATGTGATTGTCTGGCATTTTGTATTATTTTTGCGGTTTATAACATTGAAGAAGGGTAATGAAATATGTAGCAGACATTTATGAAAATGGGATTCCATTTTAAAATAGGCGATGGTTTTTATAGAATGAAAGGAAGAGATCTATGTCAAAAAAAGTGATGCTTTTTCTGTTCACTTTAGTATGTTTATGTCTTATTGTTATTTTTATTATGATTCTATCAGCTAATAATTTTAAACCAACTAATGACAATATTGTTAAACCCAAGAATGCCTTACCACTCAAATATGAAAACAATGGTGTAACCTATGTCAATGGTCATGTCATTGTGAATAAACAACTTGCACTTCCGGCGAAATATAAACCAGGCGAAAATAAAATAGCTAAAAAGCAACTAAACAAATTATTGAAGCAAGCAGAAAAAAGAAATTTAGATTTGACCATGACAAGTGGATATAGAAATTTTGAGAATCAAGAAAAAGTGGTAGATACTTTTGTTGAGAAGGATGGTAAGCAAAAGACAACTAAATATGCTGCTAAACCTGGACATTCTGAACACCAAACAGGTTTAGCATTTGATGTAGGAACAAGCCAACCATTAAATGATTTTCATACAGATTTTGAAAAAACTAAAGAAGCACAATGGTTAGCTAAACATGCAGCCAATTATGGTTTTATTATTAGGTATCCTAAGAACCAATCAAAACAAACTGGCTATGCTTATGAACCATGGCATTTAAGGTATGTAGGACCTCAATTGGCAAAAACAATCAATGAGAAAAATACAAATTTAGAAAGCTATTACCATCTTAATAAGTAATATCAAGATGATGCAAAATCACCTCAGAAATTTGGGGTGATTTTTTCTTCAGTATTTTAGAACTCGAGACATAAAAATGATATAATCATATGTATGCTAAAAGAAGGAGAAACATATCATGACTGACATGAATAAGTGGAGACATATTTTTAAATTGGACCCCGCAAAGCCCATCAGTGACGAAGATTTAATGAAAATTTGTACATCAGATACGGACGCAATTATGATTGGTGGAACGGATGACATCACTGAAGAAAATGTTGCGCACTTAATGCATAAAGTTAAATGTTATTCATTACCAATAGTACTTGAAATATCTAATCTTGAAAGTGTTGTACCTGGCTTTGACTTATATTTTATTCCAACTGTTTTAAACAGTAGAGATGTAAAATACCATAATGGTTTATTACTAGAAGCGTTAAAGTCATATGGTACATTGATAGATTTTAATGAAGTTGTGTTCGAAGGATATGTGGTACTTAATCCAGATTGCAAGGTAGCCAAATTAACGCAAGCTGACACGATGATAGATGATGAAGATATTGAAGCTTATGCACAAATGATCAATGATATGTATCAATTACCAGTTATGTATATAGAGTATAGTGGTGTGTATGGCGAAACTAACTTGGTAAAGGCAGCAGCAGACATGTTAACGGAAACACAATTATTTTATGGTGGCGGTATTAGTAACTACGAAGAAGCAGAAATGATGGCTTCTATTGCAGATACAATCATTGTCGGAAATATTATATACGAAGATATAAACAAAGCACTAAAAACAGTTAAAGTAAAGGAGACACATTAATGAATGCATTAGTAAACAAGATGAATGATGAACAGAGTCAAGCAGTACGTACGACAGAGGGGCCACTACTAATTATGGCAGGTGCCGGCTCAGGTAAAACACGTGTGTTAACCCATCGTATCGCATACTTGCTAGATGAAAAAGACGTGTCTCCGTATAACGTCTTAGCGATTACTTTTACTAATAAAGCAGCAAAAGAAATGAAAGCACGTGTTGAAACATTAGTTGGAGAACAAGCTCAGGTATTGTGGATGTCTACATTCCACTCAATGTGCGTGAGGATTTTGAGAAGAGATGCAGACCGTATTGGTATAGAACGTAACTTTACAATTATTGATCCAACTGACCAAAAATCAGTGATTAAAGATGTACTGAAAAATGAAAATATAGATAGTAAAAAATTCGAACCTAGAATGTTTATCGGGGCGATAAGTAACCTTAAAAATGAATTGAAAACACCTGAGGATGCACAAAAAGAAGCAAATGACTATCATGAACAAATGGTTGCAACCGTTTATAAAGGTTATCAAAGACAATTATCTAGAAATGAAGCACTTGATTTTGATGATTTGATCATGGTGACGATTCGATTATTCGAACGTGTACCAGATGTATTAGATTATTATCAAAATAAATTTCAATACATTCATGTCGATGAATATCAAGATACGAATAAAGCACAATATACTTTAGTTAAATTACTTGCCGCTAAATTTAAAAATTTATGCGTTGTTGGAGATTCAGATCAATCAATTTATGGTTGGCGTGGTGCAGATATCCAAAATATTCTTTCTTTTGAAGAAGATTATCCAGAAGCCAAAACGATTTTCTTAGAACAAAATTATCGTTCTACAAAAAATATATTAAATGCAGCGAATGAAGTCATTAAAAATAATTCAGAACGTAAACCGAAAGGGTTATGGACTGGTAATACGAGTGGCGATAAAATTCATTACTATGAAGCTACGACTGAGCGAGATGAAGCTGAATACGTCGTGCGTGAAATTATGAAACACCAAAGAAATGGTAAAAAGTATCAAGATATGGCCATTTTATATCGTACAAACGCACAATCACGTGTACTTGAAGAAACATTTATGAAATCGAACTTACCGTATACTATGGTTGGTGGTCAAAAGTTCTATGACAGAAAAGAAATTAAAGACTTATTAAGTTACTTACGTATTATTGCAAATAGTAATGATGACATTAGTTTACGTCGAGTAATCAATATTCCTAAACGCGGCATCGGTCCATCATCTGTAGATAAAATTCAAGCATATGCGGCACAAAATGATTTAAGTATGTTTGATGCATTAGCAGAGGTTGATTTTATAGGACTATCTAAAAAAGTGACGCAAGAATGTATTAGTTTTTATGATGTTATGCAAAATTTAATTAAACAACAAGAATTTCTTGAAATTACAGAGATTGTAGAAGAAGTATTGACTAAGACAGGCTATAGAGACATGTTAGAACGTGAACAAACGCTCGAATCTAGAAGTAGATTAGAAAATATCGATGAATTTATGTCTGTACCTAAAGATTATGAAGAAAACACACCCTTAGAAGAGCAATCGCTAATTAACTTTTTAACTGATTTATCACTGGTTGCTGATATTGATGATGCTCAAATTGAAGATGGTATTACGCTCATGACGATGCACTCTGCCAAAGGTCTTGAGTTTCCAATTGTATTTATAATGGGTATGGAAGAATCTTTATTCCCACATATCAGAGCGATTAAGAGTGATGATGAACATGAAATGCAGGAAGAAAGACGTATTTGTTACGTTGCAATAACACGTGCTGAGGAGACCTTATACTTAACACATGCAACATCTAGAATGTTATTTGGTCGTCCTCAATCCAATATGCCTTCGAGATTTTTAAGAGAAATTCCTGAAGATTTATTGGAAAATGAATCTAAAGGTAAATCAAAATCTCAAGCACAGGCAACGAGCAATCGTTTCCAGAATGCTACCAAAAAACCTGCTAAACGAGCGCATAGCCAACGTGCTACTGCAACAAAACAAAAGCAATCAGCTACCAATTGGAATGTTGGTGATAAAGTAATGCATAAGTCATGGGGCGAAGGCATGGTAAGTAATGTAAAAGAAAAAAATGGTTCTGTCGAATTAGATATTATCTTTAAATCTGAAGGACCAAAACGCTTGCTAGCACAATTTGCACCTATTGAAAAAAAGGGGGAGTAACAAGTGGCTGATATACAATCGCGTGTAGATGAGTTGCATAGATTATTAAATCAATATAGCTATGAGTACTATGTGAAAGATAATCCATCAGTACCTGATAGTGAGTATGATAAATTACTCCATGAATTGATAGATATAGAAACGCAACATCCAGAATATCGTACTGCGGATTCACCTACAGTTAGAGTAGGTGGTAGTGCGCAGTCCACATTCGAAAAAGTGAATCATGATACGCCTATGCTTAGTTTAGGTAATGCGTTTAACGAAGAAGATTTAAGAAAATTTGATCAGCGTATACGTGATAATATAGGAAATGTTGAGTACATGTGTGAATTGAAAATTGATGGACTTGCAGTTTCATTAAAATATGAGAACGGTCGATTTGTTCAAGGTTTAACTCGTGGGGATGGCACCACGGGCGAAGACATTACTGAAAATTTAAAGACAATACACGCGATACCATTAAAAATTAATGAAAGTAGAACTTTTGAAGTCAGAGGCGAAGCGTATATGCCTAGAAAGTCTTTTGTTAATTTAAATGAAGCGAAAGCTGCGAATGAAGAACAGCCATTTGCTAATCCAAGAAATGCAGCGGCTGGTTCATTACGACAATTAGATTCAAAGTTAGCTGCCAAACGTAAACTGAGCGTTTTCTTATATAGTGTGAATGATTTTACCCAGTTTAATGCAGATACTCAAAGTGAAGCATTAGATGAACTTGACCAACTAGGCTTTAAAACAAACCAAGAACGTCAACGCGTTCAAACGATAGAAGAAGTTATGACTTACATTGACAAATGGACAAAACAACGTGAAAACTTGCCTTATGATATTGATGGTATTGTTATTAAAGTCAATGCTTTAGAACAACAGGAAACATTAGGCTTCACTCAAAAATCACCGCGCTGGGCTATTGCATATAAATTTCCCGCTGAAGAAGTGGTTACGGAATTATTAGATATTGAATTGAGTATCGGTAGAACAGGTGTTGTTACACCCACAGCTGTTCTTGAACCAGTTAGGGTAGCAGGTACAACCGTTTCTCGCGCTTCACTACATAATGAAGATTTAATCCATGATAAGGATATAAGAATAGGTGATAGCGTTGTAATTAAAAAAGCAGGCGACATCATACCTGAAGTAATTAAAAGTGTATTAGACAGACGACCTGATGATGCAGAAATCTATCACATGCCTTCACATTGTCCTAGTTGTGAACATGAATTAGTTAGAATAGAAGGCGAAGTGGCATTACGTTGTATTAACCCTAAATGCCAAGCGCAATTAGTAGAAGGATTAATTCACTTTGTTTCACGACAAGCGATGAATATAGATGGCTTAGGAACTAAAATAATCCAACAGTTATATGAAAATGAGAAAATAAAAGATGTAGCAGATATTTTCTATTTGACGAAAGAAGATCTTTTACCACTGGACCGTATGGGCGAGAAAAAAGTAGATAATTTACTCAATGCTATTGAAAAAGCTAAATCGAATTCATTAGAACAATTATTATTTGGTCTTGGTATTCGACATTTAGGCGTTAAAGCTAGCCAAGTGATTGCTGAAAAATATGGAACGATAGATGAACTGTTTCATGTGACGGAAGAAGCGTTAATGGATATTCATGATGTGGGGCATAAGCTAGCTCAATCTGTAGTAACTTATTTAGAAAATGAAGATATACGTGCATTAATTGATAAATTAAAAGCAAAAAATGTTAATATGATTTATAAAGGTGTTAAGACAACAGAATTAGAAGGACACCCAGATTTTAAAGACAAAACAATTGTCCTAACTGGTAAGTTATATCAAATGACAAGAAATGAAGCATCCAATTGGTTAGCATTACAAGGTGCAAAAGTAACCAATAGCGTAACAAAAAATACCGATTTGGTCATAGCAGGTGAAGATGCTGGTTCTAAACTAGCTAAAGCAGAAAAATTTGGTACAGAAATTTGGTCAGAAGAAGCTTTTGTTCAGAAACAAAATGAAATAGAGGGATAGAGGAGATTATGCATGAAACGAACGATTATACTATTCATCTCAGCAATTTTGGTATTAACAGCTTGTGGAAATAATGATGAAAAATCAAAAGAACAATCTAATGAAAAAGAGCAACAAAAAGAGTCAGGTTCCGTAAAAGAAATTGCAACGGATAAAAATGTGCAAGGTGATAATTATAGAACGATTTTACCATTTAAGGAGAGCCAAGCACGTGGATTATTACAAGATAACATGGCGAACAGTTACAATGGTGAAGACTTTGAAAATGGTTTGTTAGATTTAAGTAAAAGTGTATTTCCAACGGATGACTACTTATATCAAGATGGACAATACTTAGATAAAGATATGATTAACGCTTTTCTAAATCCAAAGTATACTAAAGATGAAGTTAACAAAATGGATGAAAGTGATAGAAAAGAGAAAAAAGCAAATGAAAACTTGGGACTAAATCCATCTCACAAAGGTGAAACAGATCCTGAAAAAATTGCTGAACAATCACCTGCATATTTATCTAATATTTTAGAACAAGATTTTTATGCGAGTGGTGATACAAAAGGTAAAAAAATAAAAGGTATGACAATAGGTTTAGCTATGAATAGTACATATTATTATCAAAAAGAAAAAGACGGTGAAACCTATAGCAAAGACCTCGACGATAAAGAAATTGAAAAACAAGGTAAACAAATGGCAGAAGAATTACTTTCTCGAATTCGGGAAAATAAGGATTTGAAAGAAATACCTATACATTTTGCTATTTATAAACAATCTGGTGAAAATTCAATTGTTCCAGGTGAGTTTATTGCAGGGACAACGGTTGAAGATGGTAAGACACGTATTAATGATTGGAAAGATATTAATCAAAAAACAGCCTTATTACCTTCTGAAGAAGCGGGAGAGCTTGATGAAAATTTAAATTCCGATTTCAAACAATTTAATGACAACCTACAAACCTATTTTAATAATTTCACACAAGCAGTGGGTACAGTTAAATTTGATAATAAAAAAGCGAAACAACTATCCGTTGATTTACCTATAGATTATTACGGTAAAGCAGAAACGATTGGTATCACTCAATATGTAACAGAACAAGCTGATAAATATTTTGATGGTATTGATGAATATGAAATTCATATTAAAGATGGTAATAATCCGAAAGCACTTATAAGTAAAACGAAAGACGACAAAGAACCACAAGTTCATATTTATAAAAACAACAATTAACCGAAACAATTAACCAAGATAATGACAATCTTGCATAGACAAAAAATAACGCTAAACTGATATCAATTATAATGATATACCAGTTTGGCGTTTTGTATTGATTTAACAGTTATAATATCAAACTATTCCTTTACGATTTGTTTTACTTTATCTAGGTCATGTGTCACAAATGAACCAGGTTTTTTAGTGTATTTACTAACAAAGTAAGTAGTAATCACACTTGCTAAGAATCCAGGAATAATTTCATACATACCAAATAGCTCATTGATAGAAGCTAATGGTTTAATCCAAACAATCCAAATAATTACGACCAATGCGCCGGTAATCATGCCTGCAAGTGCACCAGTACGTGATAGACCTTTCCAATAGAGTGAGAAGATAACTAATGGACTAAATGCGGCACCAAATCCTGCCCAAGCATTACCAACTAAATTTAGTATCGTATCGTTTGGCGACCAAGCAATCCATATAGCCACAATCGCTACAATTAATACAGATAAACGACCAACCATTAAGAATTCTTTCTCGTGTGCTTTAGCTTTATCTTCACCACGAATGAGTTTATAAAAGTCTTCCGTTAAGGAACTTGAAGTTACCAGTAATTGTGAAGAAATTGTACTCATGATGGCTGCCAAAATTGCTGCCAATAAGAAGCCTCCAACTAAAGGGTGGAATAAAATTTGGCTCATAACGATAAATAAAGTTTCAGGATCCTCTAACTTGATGTTGCGTTCAGAAATAAAGGCAATACCTGTTAAACCAACTGCAACAGCACCTAATAACCCAATCACCATCCAGCTAATACCTAATCTTCGTGCTTTTGGTAATAATTTGTGCGATTTTATAGACATAAATCTAACAATAATATGAGGTTGTCCGAAATAACCCAATCCCCAAGCAAACAGTGAAATGATACCTAAAACGGTTGTGCCTTTAAATAGATTCATATTTGTTGGTTTCCTCTCTGCTACTTGTTTAAACGTATCGATGCCGTTTAAATCGATAAGTGCAACGATAGGGACCATCACCATAGTGATTAACATGATCACTCCTTGGAAGAAGTCGGTGATAGATACCGCAAGATAACCACCGAAAAATGTATAAAATATGACTATAAATGCAACCATTAGTAATCCCCAATGATAATTCAAACCGAAGGCACTTTCGAATAATTTACCACCTGATACAAAACCGGAATGTGTGTATAAAGTGAAAAAAACAACAATAATTAAGCCGGATATAATTTTTATGTAATTATTGTGGTCATTTAATCTGTTTTTAAAGAAATCTGGTAATGTAATCGCATCACCAGCCAATTCTGTATAGACACGTAGACGAGGTGCAACGACAAAATAATTTACATAGGCGCCTAATGAAAGACCAATGGTAATCCACATAGCAGATAACCCAGTACTATAAACAGATCCTGGTAGACCCATAATCATCCAGCCACTCATATCTGATGCACCTGCTGAAAGTGCTGTCACATAAGGACCGATGCTCCTACCACCTAACATAAATTCACTTAAATTACCTGTAGCTTGTTTGTATCCGTAGTAACCGATAAATAATAATATAGTGAAATATATGATGATCATTATATATGTTTGCCAACTTGCATGTACTTGGTTGGCCAATGAAGTGCCTAATATCAGCATCGTCCTCATCTCCCTTTGTTTTAAATGATTCTATTGTGGTATATGAATTATTATACAATGTAATTTATAAATAGAATAGTATTATTTTAGTTTAATGAAAAAATACATTTTAGCCATGCTTTGTTAAGCGCTTCCATATAATGATGTATAGTTACATGAAATATAAAGTGCAATGATTGATTATGCATTTAAAAAAATAAATCGTGCGTGATTTAGGTGGTGAAATTTAAACAATGCCATTTTTAACGTATGAATGACAAGTAAATAATAGCAATATAAAATTTTAATTTACCGTTATTATTGAAAAACTTAGATTTTTCAACGAAATTTTGGTACAATTTTGTAATGAATGAGTAAAAAGGAGGCTTTTATTTAATGGCTAAAGTTACACGAGAAGAAGTTGAACATATAGCAAATTTAGCAAGACTTCAAATTACTGAAGATGAAACGACTGAAATGCAAAATACATTAGAAAGCATTTTAAACTTTGCTAATCAAATAGATACAGCGGATACTAGTGAAATTGAACCAACATATCACGTACTAGATTTACAAAATGTATTACGTGAAGATAAAGCAATCGAGGGCATCCCTCAAGAGCTTGCATTAAAAAATGCTAAAGAGACGGAAGATGGACAGTTTAAAGTACCATCTATCATGAATGAGGAGGACGCTTAAGATGACCATCCGTTATGAATCTGTTGAGAATTTGATCAACTTAATCAAAAACAAAGAAATTACACCATCTAAAGTTGTAAGTGATATTTACGATGCAATTGAAGAAACTGATCCAACGATCAAATCGTTTCTTGCATTAGATAAAGAAAATGCTATTAAAAAAGCACAAGAATTAGATGAATTACAAGCAAAAGACCAAATGGAAGGCAAGTTATTTGGTATTCCAATGGGTATTAAAGATAACATTATTACTGAAGGTGTAGAAACAACATGTGCTAGTAAAATGTTAGAGGGCTTTGTACCAATTTATGAATCAACTGTGATGAATAAATTACGAAATGAACAAGCAGTGCTTATTGGTAAATTAAATATGGATGAATTTGCTATGGGTGGTTCCACTGAAACATCATATTACAAAAAAACTGTAAATCCTTTCGATCATACTGCAGTACCTGGTGGTTCTTCGGGTGGTTCTGCCGCAGCAGTTGCAGCTGGTTTAGTTCCTTTCAGTTTAGGTTCTGATACTGGTGGCTCAATTCGTCAACCAGCAGCTTATTGTGGAATTGTCGGTTTGAAACCAACATATGGCCGTGTATCACGTTTTGGTCTAGTAGCCTTTGCATCGTCATTAGATCAAATTGGACCATTGACACGTACAGTTAAAGACAATGCATTAGTCTTGGAAGCAATTACTGGGGTAGACGAAAATGATTCAACAAGTGCGCCAGTTGAAGATGCTGATTACACTTCTGATATCGGTAAAGATATTAAAGGATTGAAAATCGCGCTTCCAAGTGAGTATTTAGGTGAAGGTGTTTCTGATGAAGTCAAAGCATCTGTAAAAGAAGCAGTCGAAACTTTAAGAGGTCTTGGTGCCACTGTAGAAGAAGTATCATTACCGAATACGAAGTATGGGATTCCTTCTTATTATGTAATTGCATCTTCTGAAGCTTCTTCTAACTTGTCTCGTTTCGATGGTATTAGATATGGATATCATTCTCCAGAAGCGAACTCATTAGAAGAATTATATAAAATGTCTAGAAGTGAGGGCTTTGGTGAGGAAGTTAAACGCCGTATCTTCTTGGGAACATTTGCATTAAGTTCAGGTTATTATGATGCATTTTATAAAAAATCACAAAAAGTTAGAACATTAATCAAAGATGATTTCAATCGTATATTTGAAAATTATGATGTTGTCGTTGGTCCAACTACACCTACAACAGCTTTCAATTTAGGTGACGAAATAGATGATCCACTTACAATGTATGCGAACGATTTATTAACAACGCCAGTTAATTTAGCTGGTTTACCAGGTATTTCTGTTCCTTGTGGACAATCAAATGGCCGCCCAATCGGTTTACAATTTATAGGTAAACCATTTGATGAAAAAACACTATATCGTGTCGCTTACCAATATGAAACAAAATTTAATTTTCATAATGAATACGAAAAACTATAAGGAGTGGAAATCATGCATTTTGAAACAGTTATCGGACTAGAAGTCCACGTTGAGTTAAAAACAGATTCTAAAATGTTTTCTCCAGCGCCAGCGCATTTTGGAGCAAAACCGAACTCAAACACAAATGTTATCGACCTAGCATATCCAGGTGTATTACCAGTTGTAAACAGACGTGCTGTTGATTGGGCCATGAGAGCTTCAATGGCATTGAACATGGAAATTGCTACAGAATCTAAATTTGACCGTAAAAACTATTTTTATCCAGATAATCCAAAAGCTTATCAAATTTCACAATTTGATCAACCAATTGGTGAAAATGGTTATATCGATATCGAGGTTGATGGTGAAACAAAACGCATTGGTATTACGCGTTTACACATGGAAGAAGATGCTGGTAAATCAACACATAAAGATGGTTATTCTTTAGTTGATTTAAATAGACAAGGTACACCATTAATTGAAATCGTATCGGAACCAGATATTCGCTCTCCTCAAGAAGCATACGCATACCTAGAAAAACTACGTTCAATCATTCAATATACAGGCGTTTCAGATTGTAAGATGGAAGAAGGTTCATTACGTTGTGATGCCAACATTTCATTACGTCCGTATGGTCAAGAAGAATTTGGTACAAAAGCTGAGTTGAAAAACTTAAACTCCTTTACATATGTTCGTAAAGGTCTTGAATACGAAGAAAAACGTCAAGAAGAAGAATTGTTAAATGGTGGAGAAATTTTACAAGAAACACGTCGATTTGACGAGTCTAATGGTAAGACATTATTAATGCGTGTTAAAGAAGGATCTGACGATTACCGTTATTTCCCAGAACCAGATATTGTACCTTTATATGTAGATGAAGAATGGAAAGAACGCGTTCGTCAAACGATTCCTGAATTACCTGATGAAAGAAAAGAAAAGTATGTAAATCAATATGGTTTACCTGCCTACGATGCACACGTACTTACACTGACAAAAGAAATGTCTGATTTCTTCGAAGGTGCAGTTGCAGAAGGTGCAGATGTTAAATTGACATCTAACTGGTTAATGGGTGGCGTAAACGAATATCTAAATAAAAATCAAATTGATTTATTAGATACTAAGTTAACGCCAGAAAACTTAGCGGGTATGATTAAATTAATTGAAGATGGCACAATGAGTAGTAAAATAGCTAAAAAAGTATTCCCTGAACTAGCTGAAAATGGCGGGGATGCAAAACAAATTATGGAAGATAAAGGCTTAGTGCAGATTTCTGACGAAGCAACATTGCTTAAATTTGTAAATGAAGCATTGGATAATAACGAGCAATCTATTGAAGACTATAAGAATGGTAAAGGTAAGGCTATGGGCTTCTTAGTTGGACAAATTATGAAAGCTTCTAAAGGCCAAGCTAATCCACAGTTAGTTAACCAATTGTTAAAACAAGAATTGGATAAACGATAATTCAATATATCTAGACCCTGTAGCTCAAATTATGCTACAGGGTCTTTTAAATGCGATGTGCCTTAAATATTTTCTTTGGAATTTAACCTAAAATGCTTTTAACATCTATGTAAATCATATAATATAGGTATTGAGTATATGAAGTAGAGGGATAAATTATGAGAAAAAGAGCTAGAATCATTTATAATCCAACATCTGGAAAGGAATTATTTAAACGCACATTACCAGATGTTTTAATTAAATTAGAAAAAGCTGGATTTGAAACAAGCGCATATGCCACAGAAAAAGTAGGCGACGCAACTACAGAAGCAGCACGTAGTTTAGAACAAAATTACGATGTACTGATTGCAGCTGGTGGAGATGGTACTTTAAATGAAGTCATAAATGGCATTGCTGAAAAGCCAAATAGACCAAGTTTAGGTATTATACCGATGGGCACTGTGAATGATTTTGGTCGTGCATTACATTTACCCACAGATATCATGAGTGCGATAGATGTCATTATTGAGGGACATATGACACGTGTGGATATTGGTAAGATGAATAGTCGTTATTTTATTAACTTAGCTGCAGGTGGACAACTAACTCAAGTATCATACGAAACTCCGAGTAAGTTGAAATCCATTGTAGGACCATTCGCGTATTATATCAAAGGTTTTGAAATGTTACCTCAAATGAAAGCCGTGGATATTCGTATTGAATATGATGACGAAGTATTCCAAGGAGAAGCCTTGTTATTCTTACTAGGGCTTACGAATTCAATGGCTGGGTTTGAAAAATTAGTCCCCGATGCTAAATTGGATGATGGTTACTTTACATTAATTATCGTTGAAAAAGCTAACTTAGCTGAATTAGGCCACATTATGACGTTAGCATCAAGAGGTGAACATACCAAGCATCCTAAAGTACATTACAAGAAGGCCAAATCTATTAGCGTTTCATCATTCACCGATATGCAATTAAATGTAGATGGTGAATATGGAGGCAAATTACCTGGTAATTTTTTAAACTTGAAACAACATATTGAAGTATTCACACCAAATGATATTAAAAATGAAGAAATTATAGAACAATGATACAAATAAAAATACGATTTAGATTAAACTACGAGGTTAGGTCAGTCAACATACATCCTAACCTCTTTTAATGTGGGGTGAAGTAATGAATGCGATACAAAAAAATGAAGTAATTGAAGGAACAGTGATAGATTTAACACATGAAGGTCATGGTGTTGTGAAATTTGATCGTTATCCAATTTTTGTGCCCAATGCACTCATTAATGAAGTGATAGCGTTTAAAGTAATCAAAGTGAAAAAGAACTTCGCAATTGGTAAGCTGGTTGAAATTAAAGAAAAAAGCACTGATCGAGTAGAACCACCGTGTATATATTATTATAAATGTGGTGGTTGTCAGTTGCAGCACATGACATATCAAGCGCAGTTAAATATGAAAAAAGAACAAGTTGTGAATTTATTTCAACGTAAAGCTGGATTTAAAGATACAATCATTCATGACACGATTGGTATGGAAAATCCTTGGTACTACAGAAATAAATCACAAATTCCAGTGGGTAAAAACAATGAGAATAAAGTTATAACAGGATTTTATCGTCAACGTAGCCACGATATTATTAATATGGATGAATGTTTGATTCAAGACCAACTACACCAAGAAGTTATAAATAAATTAAAAGCGTGGTTCAATGAACTAAACATCAGTGTTTATAATGAGCGTAAAAAGCAAGGCATGATGCGTCATGTTGTAATAAGAACAGGGCATCATTCTAGAGAACTCATGGTCATTTTTGTAACAAATGGCAAAAAATTTAAACAAGGTGACATCCTAACAGAACGTTTAAAACAACATTTTCCAGCAATTGTGAGTATTAAACAAAATGTAAATGATACACATTCCAACGTTATAATGGGACAAAATTCATATACACTTTATGGTAAAGATGAGATTGTCGATATGTTGTCAGATGTCACATTTAAAATTAATGACCAATCATTTTATCAAATTAATTCTATCCAAACAGAAAAACTATATCAACGTGCTATAGATTATGCTGAGCTACAGGGAGAAGAAACAGTGTTGGATACTTATTGCGGTATTGGTACCATTGGTTTATATATGGCTCCCAAAGCAAAACATGTCTATGGTGTTGAGGTTGTGCCAGAAGCCATTACAGATGCTCAACAAAATGCGACTATAAACCAATTTGAAAATACTACTTTTGTCTGTGGTAAGGCAGAAGAAGTTATCTTAAAATGGAAATCAGAAGGAATAAGACCAGATGTTGTAATGGTTGATCCACCTAGAAAGGGTTGTGACGAAACATTTTTGAAGACATTATTAGAGCTAAATCCTCAAAAAATTGTCTACATATCATGTAACCCATCAACGCAACAGCGTGATGCACAATTATTAGCAAACCAATATAAGTTAACACAAATTACACCGGTTGATATGTTTCCGCATACGACACATGTTGAAACAGTGGCACAATTTGAACGTATATAAAGCATTGATGTAAAGACTGTATTACTTATAATTAAATACGTTTTGTATATATGACTTGTGTAAAAATAATTAATAATTTGTTTGCTAAACATTGCAAAATATTGCAAAATGAGTAAGTTTGTTAAAATTCAATTACAAGCAACTTACTTTCACTTTACCCCCTTTCATAGTGGTGATAATCGTTGTATACTCTAGTTAATAACGAGTGACGAGGAGGGCGTCTAATGTTTAAAATTGATTTGTTTTCTAATAAAAAAGCAGTTGAAGGTTTTATTTTATTTCAATTAACTATTGTGATGATTAGCATTTTGATTTCTTATAAAATGGCATATTCTATGACCCATATTATAGAACAAAACATAATTTTTAATATTATTTTTGGTATTGTTGGTTTTGCAGTAGTGTATTTCTTACATGAATTTATTCATAATATAATGTTCAGAGTAATGTCAAAAGGTAATAAACCTACATATCGTATTAAATCAGGTTTGATTACAACACATATGCCAAATGTTTATTTTAAAAAATGGCAATACATGACAATTATGTTAGCCCCTTTAGTCATTATCACAAGCGTATTATTAGTAATATTTTCGTATTTTGCTTACTCATCTATTATCTTTATTGCATGTTTTCACATAGGATATTGCGTAATGGATATGTATTTCCTTACAGGTTTATTAAATAAACATGTACAACTTATTGAAGATACAGAAGAAGGGATTAAATTTTATACACAAGCGCCTGCCCCTGCTCAAGAATTTCGAACTGAATTGAAATCATAAAATGATAAATGTAACTTTGATAAAGGATCAGCTCCGTTTGAGTAAATGATCATTTGAATATTAAATTCAAACTGATTCACTTAAACGTGTACTGTTCCTTTTTTTTATTGAGCAAATTCAAAGAAAAATGATGATGGAGGATGTAAGATAAAAACAACACAATTATAAATTATATCGAATACAGGAGGTGAGGGCATTGTCAGAAAGACGGATTATACATGTGGATATGGACTACTTTTTCGCACAAGTAGAAATGAGGGATAACCCTAAACTAAAAGGAAAACCTGTCATTGTTGGTGGTAAAGCTAGTGGAAGAGGGGTCGTATCAACGGCATCATATGAGGCAAGACAATATGGTGTACATTCTGCGATGCCCACTGCACAAGCGCATAAATTATGTCCTAACGGGTACTATGTGACGCCAAGATTCGAAGCTTATAAAACTGCATCGGAAAAGATTATGAATATATTTAAAAGTTATACAGAGGTTGTTGAACCTTTGTCTTTGGATGAAGCATATTTGGATATCACACATCTTGTCAGACCTGATTTACCAGCCTCTCGAATCGCTCAATATATCAGGAGAGATATTTATGAAGCTACAATGCTTACTTCGTCAGCAGGTGTATCATATAATAAATTTTTAGCTAAATTAGCAAGTGGTATGAACAAGCCCAACGGTTTAACAGTTATTGACTATAGAAATGTTCATGATATTTTAATGGGCTTAGATATTGGAGATTTTCCTGGTGTTGGTAAAGCTTCAAAACAAAAAATGCATCAAGAAGCGATTTATACAGGACAAGATTTATATAATCAAAGTGAACGGGACCTTATTAGACTATTTGGTAAGCGTGGACATGGCTTGTACAATAAAGCGAGGGGTATAGATCATAATCCAGTAAAGCCTACTAGAATCAGGAAATCTGTTGGTACAGAACGAACATTTGCCACAGATATGAATGATGATGAAGAAATTTTACAAAAAATTTGGGAATTAAGTAATAAAACAGCAGAACGTCTAGCTAAATTACAAAAATCTGGAAAAACAGTAACAGTAAAAATTAAAACATTTAAGTTTGAATCTTTGTCGAAACAACGTAGTCTTAGAGACCCGGTTCGCTCAGAAACTGACATATACAATATTGCTTATGATTTATATACAGAATTAAAAAATCCTGAAACGCCTATTCGTCTTGTAGGGGTGACTGTTGGTAATCTTGAAAAAGCGACATATGAAAATATGACAATATACGATTATATTTAATTAAGATAGAAAATGATTTATAGTAGATAAGCTATTTTACAGACATATCAAGGAAATAGAATTAATCTTTATCTTTTAAATCCTTGCCGTAGATATTTAACATACTAGGTAAATCATCATAATGTTTTAAGAGACGGAACGTAATCATAGCGCATGCTTTAGCATCATTGAGCGCATCATGATGTCCATGAAAATCTAAATTATAATATTGCATCATGTAATTTAAACCATAGCGATGATTTTCTACTGTTCTTCTTGAAAGTTGTAAAGAGCAAAAGTAAGTCATGTTAGGGGTATCAAAACCAAAAGCACTAATACTTTCGTGTAGAACGTTCATATCAAATGCTGCATTGTGTGCAACGACGGGTAAATCGCCGATAAATTGCAACATATAGGGATATACTGTTTGAAATGTAGGCGCATCTTCAACTTGTTCAGGATGTATGCTGTGTACTGCGATATTTTGTTGTGAGAAATAGTCATTAGGGTTAACAAGTGTATAGAAAGATTCTGTTATCTGGTGGTTGACTACTTTAACCATACCAACAGCACAAATACTTGTACGTTTACCGTTGGCAGTTTCAAAATCTAAAGCTATAAATGCATCGTTACTCATGGAGCAAGTTCCCTTTCTATAATGGAATATGTTATGACTTTATAGAATAAATGAAAAACAGTCAAGTTAATGAAATTGAACTAACATTTACTACCTAATCAAAAAAGTCTGGGACATTTATTGATGTCCCAGACTTTTCTGATATATAAATTCGTGAGTATTACCTATTAATTATTCTGATTCATCAAATGAACGTGCAGCTAACTCTTTTTCATAAAGGTAAAGTGTATTACTATCATCACCAATACGATTTAAGTAATCGATATGCGTTTCAAACATAGCTTCTTCTTCAACTTGCTCGTCTAAGAACCAATTTAAGAATGAAATCGTAGCATAATCTTTATCTTTGTTAGCTAAATCTGATAAATTATAGAATCTATGTGTAACGTCTTGTTCTTGAGCCAAACCATCTTCAAACGTTTCTAAGATGCTGCTGAACTCTGTTTTTGGTGCAGGAATTGCTGTAAATAAAGCATGTTCTCCACGATCGTTAATATAGTCATATATTTTTTTACCATGGAATCTTTCTTCTTTAGCTTGTTGAATATAAAAATTTGCAAAACCTTCGTAAGAATTGTCGTCACAAAAGGCAGCCATAGCCATATAAGCGTGAGCAGCATAAAATTCATGATTCATTTGTTCATTTAAAGCATCTAATAGTTCTTTGTTTAACATAATTAATAAGCCTCCTATACTTTTTTTCAGTATAGCAAAACTAGACTTAGTAGTAAATTATACGCTACTTTATTTGAAAAAGACTCATGTAAATTGGATTGAGAATTGTTTGGAATACAACATAATCGTGTTATAATATTTGAGTGAAGAGTAGAGGAGGAGCTAAATGAGATACTGGACTGCAACCCGCTTAGCAAAATTGGCAAGGCAAGCAAGTAAAGCTGCTGGCAAAAAAGGCACAGACTTGCCCGGTCAAGTAGCTAGAAGAGTAGATAAAAATATATTAAGAAAGTTAGCATCTCAAGTTGATGAGATTGTTTTTATAAGTGGTACGAATGGGAAAACAACCACTTCAAACCTAATCGGTCATACATTAAAAGCTAATGATATAGAAATCATACATAATAATGAAGGCGCAAATATGGCTGCAGGTATTACATCTGCTTTTATTTTGCAAAATAAGAAAAATACAAAAATCGCAGTCATTGAAATTGACGAGGGCTCTATTCCGAGAGTGCTTAACGAAGTAACACCAACGATGATGGTTGTTACGAATTTCTTCCGAGATCAAATGGACCGTTTTGGTGAAATTGATATTATGGTTAATAACATAGCAAAGGCGATTAATAATAAGGGCATTAAATTATTATTGAATGCAGATGATCCATTTGTGAGTAGGTTGAAAATTGCGAGTGACACGGTTGTTTACTATGGCATGAAGGCACACGCACACGAATTTGAACAAAGTACAATGAATGAAAGCCGTTATTGTCCAAACTGCGGACGTTTACTCCATTATGACTATATCCAATATAACCAAATTGGTCATTATCACTGTGAATGTGGTTTTAAACGTGAGGATACACAATATGAAGTATCCTCATTTACACTGACACCGTTTATAAACTTAAATATTGGTTCTAAAACGTTTAATATGAAAATAGCTGGTGATTTTAATGCTTATAACGCGATTGCTGCATATTCTGTATTAAGAGAGTTAGGCATTAATGATGACGGCATCAGAAAAGGTTTTGAAACGTATACATCAGACAACGGCCGTATGCAATATTTTAAACAAGATAGCAAAGAAGCTATGATAAACTTAGCCAAAAATCCTGCAGGGATGAACGCAAGTCTCTCAGTAGGTGAACAATTAAGCGGTAGTAAGGTTTACCTTATCAGTTTAAATGATAATGCTGCAGATGGTAGAGATACATCGTGGATATATGATGCAGATTTTGAAAAATTAACAAGACAACAAATAGAGACAATTATTGTTACAGGAACTAGAGCAGAAGAACTTCAATTAAGATTAAAATTGGCTGGTGTTACAGTACCTGTTATCTTAGAGCGCGATATTTACAAAGCGACTGCTAAATCTATGGAATATAAAGAGAGCTTTACTGTAGCAATTCCAAATTATACTTCGCTCGCACCTATGTTAGAACAATTAAACCACTCTTTTGAGGAGGTCAAAGCGAAATGAATGAATTAACTGTTTATCATTTTATGCCTGATAAATTAAATTTATATAGTGATATTGGTAATATCATTGCGTTAAGACAACGTGCTAAATTGAGGAATATCCAATTAAATGTAGTTGATATCAATGAAACAGAAGGTATCACGCTAGATAACTGTGATATATTTTTCATTGGTGGTGGCAGTGATAGAGAACAAGCCTTGGCTACGAAAGAATTAAGCAAAATAAAAACGGTATTGAAAGATGCCATTGAAGAAGGCATGCCCGGTCTGACAATTTGTGGTGGGTATCAGTTCTTGGGGAGTAAATACATTACACCAGATGGTACAGAATTAGCTGGTTTAAATATTTTAGACTTTTATACTGAGTCACAAACAAATCGTCTTACAGGCGATATTGTGATTGAAAGTAAAACTTTTGGAACAATAGTTGGTTTTGAAAATCATGGTGGCCGTACATATCATAAATTTGGTACTTTAGGTCACGTTACACATGGATATGGAAATAATGATGAAGATGCAAAAGAAGGTATTCATTATAAAAATCTATTAGGTACATATTTACATGGTCCAATTTTACCAAAAAACCATGAAATTACTGATTATTTATTAGAAAAAGCATGTGAACGTAAAGGCATTGCTTTTGAGCCTAAACAAGTAGATAATACTGAAGAAGAAGCTGCTAAACAAGTTATTGTTGATCGCGTAGCTAAAAATTAAATTATAAAAAAGCACACTCGTAAAGCGATATGAATTTGATGCGCACCCCAAAAGTTGGACTAAAAATCTAACTTTTAGGGGTGTATTTTTTATGGGCAAACA
>NZ_JTLN01000021.1:0-39003 GCF_000798895.1 Staphylococcus sp. ZWU0021 | reverse complement strand
ACGTTCCGCAAGAGTAGGACGTTGCCAGGCAATCAGAGACCCAAGCGGGTCTCTTTTTTTGTGTCAAAAAAGCTTAACTTCTAGTTCGAAGAACTGAAAAACCTAAAATAAGCTATTATGAGAAAGCGTTTGAAACTGACGAACTGAACAAAAGACGAAGCGAGCTTACAAGCGGTGTTGATTAAATGAACATACGAGTCAAAACTCGTATGTAAGAATAACTAAATCCAATAAATTGGAAAGTTATTCTTTATAGGAAAGCGTGAAAGTGAGAAAAGATGCGAGCGCTTGCCTCATGATAGAAAAAGCTCCTTAGCGCCGATGGTAGCCGACTTACGTTCCGCAAGAGTAGGCAGAGAGGAGCACATGAGCTAAAGCACATGTGTAAACGTCACTAACTCATTGAAATGAGAAGTGACGTTTTACAGGCAATCAGAGACCCAAGCGAGTCTCTTTTTTTGTGTCAAAAAAGCTTAACTTCTCCAGTTCGAAGAACTGAAAAACCTAAAATAAGCTATTATGAGAAAGCGTTTGAAACTGACGAACTGAACAAAAGACGAAGCGAGCTTACAAGCGGTGTTGATTAAATGAACATACGAGTCAAAACTCGTATGTAAGAATATTTAGTTGAATATAATGACTATAGAGAAGTCGCTAGGGACATGTTAAAATATAGGGACATATAAAATAGAATTTCAGTTTAAAAAGTAGGGGATTTAATGACATTACCATTAACAGATCGGCTCAATCATTTATTGAATAAGAAACCAATTTCCATGCATGTACCTGGCCATAAAAATATGACGATAGGCTATTTAAATGAGTTGAAAATGGAAATGGATATGACAGAAATTACAGGATTGGATGATTTGCATCAAGCTGAAGATGTTATTGGGCAAAGTATGCAACATATCAACAAGCATCCTGATTATGATGCTTACTTTTTAGTCAATGGAACGACATCCGGTATATTAGCAGTGATACAAAGCTTTGCTAAAGTAAAGGGAGAGTATATCATCGCAAGAAATGTACATAAATCTGTTTTTCATGCTTTGGATTTAGCGCGTGCTTCTAGTAAATTATTAAAAACGAGCGTAAGTAGTAAGACAAAACAGTATGTTGGTCCAGACGAAGTGTCACTAAAAACTCAGGTAGATAAAGCGAAATTAGCAGTTTTCACTTATCCTAATTATTATGGCGAGTGCTTTGATGTAGCGTCTACGATTAAGTATATGAAAGCATGTCAAATTCCTACATTAATAGATGAAGCTCATGGTGCGCATTTCAATTTAATGGGTTTTCCAAATTCTACATTGAATATGGGGGCGGATTATGTTGTGCAGTCTTATCATAAAACGTTGCCATCACTCACGATGAGTTCTATTATTTTTATACATAAAAAGGCGCCGTTACGTGAAGATATATTGAAATATTTAACTTACTTTCAATCTTCAAGTCCATCCTATCTTTTGATGAGTAGTTTAGAATTAGCACATGACTTTTATAAAAGCTATGATAGTAGTCTGTTTTTTGAAAAAAGATCACAGTTAATTAAAGTGTTAAAAGATAAAGGTATGCGTATTATTGATGTAGAAGATCCACTCAAATTGAATATTCAGTGTAATGGTTATACAGGAATCGAACTTCAAACACTTTTTGAAAACCAAGAGATTTATGTAGAGCTTGCGGATGACTATCAAGTTTTACTAGTCCTACCTTTATGGCATAAAGGGGATCAATTTCCATTTGATGATTTGTTAGCAAGAATAAGCGCAATAAATATAGAAACAAGAGTTGCGTTTGAAGTAACGGATGTACCCTTTTACAATGAAGAAGGTACGTATGATTATAGAGAAATAGATAAGGTTAAGAAGATAGATATAGATAAAGCATATAATAAAATATTGGCGACGCATTTAACTCCTTATCCTCCGGGTATTCCAATCATGCTAAGAGGAGAAATTATCACTAAAAATATGATAAAATTAATGAATTATTGGTGTAATCATCAAATTAGAGTTGAAGGTATGAAAGATAATAAAATAGAAATTAAGGATGAATAAGATGTCTGCATTTATAACTTTTGAAGGGCCGGAAGGTTCAGGTAAAACTACTGTGATACAACAAGTAGCACAAAAATTAGAAAATCAATACAGTGTTGTGCTCACAAGAGAGCCCGGTGGCGTAAAGACGGGAGAGCAAATTCGTGAGGTATTACTTGAGGGTGACGACATGGATGATCGTACAGAAGCATTATTATTTGCAGCTTCAAGACGAGAACATCTTGTGGGTAAAGTCATTCCATCTTTAGAAAATGGGAAATTAGTATTGTGTGATCGATATATAGATAGTTCTTTAGCATATCAGGGCTATGCACGGGGTATAGGAATAGAAGAAGTAAAGTCTATTAATGAATTTGCAATAAATGGTTTATACCCTGATATTACAATTTATTTAGATGTGAGTGTAGCTGTAGGTCGGGAACGTATTTTGAAAAATCAACGAAATCAAAATCGTCTTGATCAAGAAGATGTAAAATTTCACGAAAAAGTAGTTGAAGGATATAAAAAAATTATTCATAATGAGTCTGAACGCTTTATCGTGATAGAGGCAGATAGAAGCATAGATGAAGTTGTGAACGCAACATATGAATCTATAAGCAAATACTTAGAAAAATTATGATATAATACTGGGAAGAGGTGTTTAGTATGAAAATGATTATAGCAATTGTACAAGATCAAGATAGTCAAGAGCTTTCAGACAAACTTGTTAAACATAACTTTAGAGCAACGAAACTTGCAACAACCGGTGGATTTTTAAGAGCGGGTAATACAACATTCCTATCAGGTGTCGAAGATGACCGTGTAGACGAAATGTTGAAAGTGATTAATGACACTTGCGGTAATAGAGAACAACTTGTATCACCTATAACACCAATGGGTGGAAGTGCAGATTCTTATATACCTTACCCAGTTGAAGTAGAGGTTGGAGGAGCAACGGTATTTGTAATGCCTGTTGAAGCTTTCCATCAATTCTAGAATTATGGTTGCTATATATGGTAACCTTTCAAATTACATTTTTGTTTAGGACACATATAAGATGTTCTTAAGAAATGTGCTTTGTAAGGTAACTATGTATGAGCAGCCTTTTTATATAAAGGAGTAACTTTATGATGGATGAACAAGAAAGACTGACGAAAGCGTATCAATCAAACAAATTGTCGCATGCTTACTTATTTGAAGGCGATGATGGCCAAACAATGCAGCAAGTCGCTATTGATTTTACGAAACTTATTTTATGTAATGGAGATTATCAATGTCAGTTAAAGGTAGAAACATTTAATCATCCTGATTTTATGTATGTATCATCTGAAGAAACAACAATAAAAAAGGATCAAGTTGAACAATTAGTTCATCACATGAATCAACTTCCAATCGAAGGCGATTATAAAGTGTACATTATTGAATCTTTTGAGAAACTAACAGTTCAAGGCGAAAATAGCATTTTAAAGTTTTTAGAAGACCCTCCAGAAAACACAATAGCCATCTTATTAACTACAAAACCAGAACAAATTCTAGATACGATACATTCTAGATGCCAACATGTTTATTTTAAACCAATTGATAAAACCAAGTTTATTAATCGATTAGTTGAGCGAGAAATTACTAAACCAGTAGCTGAATTGTTAAGTACATATACAACGCAAATTGAAGTCGCTGTTACGCTTAATGAAGAAACCGATTTAATGGCTCTACGCAAGAGTGTTGTTAAATGGTGCCAATTATTGTTAACCAATCGTTCAATGGCTTTGATAGCTATTGTGGATTTATTAAAACAAGCTAAAAATAGAAAATTGCAGTTAGTGACATTAGCAGCAGTTAATGGTTTCTTTGAAGATGTCATGCATGCTAAAGTAGGTATGGATCAAGATATGATATATCATGATTTAAAGGAAGATATCAAAGCATTTTCGAAAAAACTAACATACAATCAAATTATTTTGATGTATGATCAAATAACAGAAGCACATAAAAAATTGAATCAAAATGTTAACCCGATGTTAGTATTTGAACAAATTGTAATAAAAGGGGTGAATTAATAATGCAAAATGTAGTCGGAATAGATTTTCAAAAATCAGGTAAAATGGAATATTATTCACCAAAGGGTTTTGATTTAGACGTTGGCGACTGGGTAGTCGTAGAATCAAAAAGAGGATTAGAAATGGGACGCGTGAAATATGCACCATTAGATGTTGCGGATCAAGATGTCACATTGCCATTAAAAGAAATTGTTCGTCTCGCTACAGAAGATGATTTGCTACAATATGAAAAAAATGAGTATGATGCGGATGAGGCAATGGCATTATGTAAAGAGACGATACAACAACACGAGTTAGAAATGAGATTGGTAAATTGTGAATACACACTAGATAAATCAAAAGTTATCTTCAATTTCACTTCTGATGAACGTGTCGATTTTCGAAAGTTAGTTAAAGTATTGGCGCAGAAGTTAAAAACACGTATTGAGTTAAGACAGATTGGTGTCAGAGACGAAGCTAAATTACTAGGTGGTATAGGGCCATGTGGCCGTTCACTGTGTTGTTCTACGTTTTTAGGTGATTTTGAACCAGTTTCTATTAAAATGGCAAAAGATCAAAATCTATCTCTCAACCCCACTAAAATATCTGGAGCCTGTGGTCGCCTAATGTGCTGTCTTAAATATGAAAATGATTATTATGAAGAAGCACGCGCGCAATTACCAGATGTCGGAGACGCTATTGAAACGCCTGAAGGTAATGGAAAAGTCATAGGTTTGAATATTTTAGATATTTCTATGCAAGTTAAAGTCGAGGGCCTAGAGCAGCCACTTGAATATAAAATGGAAGAATTAGAAACATTAAATTAGGAGGCTAATACAACATTGAATCGTAGCGACATATTTGAAAAATTAGCAAATCTAGAAGCCAATATAAACCAAATCAACAGTGATATGGGAAATTTAAAAAAACTTACCGTTGAAGTGATTGAAGAAAATGTCGCCTTACAAATAGAGAATGAAAATTTAAAAACTTTAATAGACAAAGAAGAAAAATCTAAAGCGGTTGAAAATGGGAAAAAGCTACCAAAGAAACAACCGCTACGTAGCAAAGATAATTTAGCAATGCTTTATAAAGAAGGTTTTCATATTTGTAATGGAGAATTATTCGGTAAACACAGAAAAGGTGACGATTGTTTATTTTGTCTTGAAGTATTAAGTGAATAATCGAACTGATTTAAATGGTTAATGTATAATGATGACATGTGATTGAGGATGAGGTGTAGCGATAGGCTTGATTATTAAGCATCGTTATCTCGTCCTCTTTTTTTAGGGAGGAAAGGGAAATGTTGTTAGAGAATGAGAGGTTAGACTATTTATTAAAAGAAAACCTTAGAATTATACAAAATGATAATGTATTTTCTTTTTCGACGGATGCGTTATTACTTGGTCACTTTACCAATGTGAAAAAGCGCGATAATATAATGGATTTGTGCTCTGGTAACGGCGTAATTCCTTTAGTATTATCGAATAAAGGGCAACAAATGATAGATGCTGTCGAAATTCAAGAGCAATTAGTAGACATGGCTAGAAGAAGTATTACATATAACCAACTAGAAGAGAGAATCCATATGTATCAAATGGACTTGAAAGAAGCACATAGATATTTCAAGCCGTCTCAATATGATTTAGTCACTTGTAATCCTCCTTATTTTAAAACAAATCAGCAGCACCAACATCAAATAGATGCGCATAAGATAGCGAGACATGAGATAATGTGTACATTAGCAGATTGTTGTTATGCTGCAAGGCATTTGTTAAAGCAAGGTGGTCGATTTATCATGGTTCATAGGGCGGAACGTCTAATGGATGTCTTAAGTCATATGAGAACTTATCAAATTGAACCTAAAAAAATTTATTTTATATACAGTAAACTGGATAAAGCGGCTCAAACGATTGTTGTTGAAGGTAGAAAAGGCGGGAATCAGGGCTTAGAAATTCAACCACCATTCTACATATATAACAAAGATGGCACTTATACCGAAGAAATGAGAGAAATATATTATGGATAAACATTATATATATATTGTTAAGTGTAAAGATGGCAGTCTATATACAGGATATGCAAAAGATATAGAAAAAAGAATTATCAAACATAATAATGGTCAAGGTGCCAAATATACAAAAATAAGACGTCCTGTACAATTAGTTTACCAAGAAATGTTTGATACCAAATCTGAAGCATTGAAACGTGAATATGAAATCAAGACATTTTCACGTCAAAAAAAACTTAAATTAATAAGTGAGGGATAGCTTATGTCAACGTTATATTTAGTAGGAACGCCCATCGGTAACTTAGCAGATATTACTTATCGTGCAGTAGATATATTACGGAATGTAGATTTGATAGCTTGTGAAGATACGAGGGTGACAAAAAAATTATGTGCGCATTATGAGATACAAGCACCACTCAAGTCCTATCATGATCACAACAAAGAACAACAAACAGATTATTTAATTGAACTATTACAAGGAGGTGTGGATATTGCACTCGTATCAGATGCAGGCTTACCACTTATTAGTGACCCGGGATATGAACTTGTTGTAGCTGCAAGAGAAAAACAAATTAGAGTAGAAACAGTACCTGGACCTAATGCGGGTTTAACTGCACTGATGGCAAGTGGGTTGCCTTCTTTTACTTATACATTTTTAGGATTTTTACCTAGAAAAGAAAAGCAAAAACATTCGATATTAGAACAGCGTATGTATGAAGATAGCACGTTGATTATTTATGAATCACCGCATCGTGTGAAAGATACCTTAAAAACAATTCTAAACATAGATGAAGCGCGTAAAGTATCAGTTGGAAGAGAACTTACTAAGAAGTTTGAACAAATTGTCACAGGCTATGTAAGCGAAGTGATTGAGCAACTTGAAGATGGAAATATTCCGTTGAAAGGTGAGTTCGTTGTCCTTGTTGAAGGTGATGAACATGCAGAGGATATTTCGTGGTTTGAGGATATGTCTATTAAAGAACATGTAACGTATCATATAAATCAAAATATGAAACCTAAAGCAGCTATAAAAGTTGTTGCGGAAGCACGTCATATGAAAACGAGCGAAGTATACGACATTTATCATGAGGTTAATTAATCATTTTATAAGTCTTCAAAAGAGACGTGAAAGTGACTTAATATAAAATCATATATAAACAATAAAAAAGAGTTGAAAAACTCCCATAACATGCGTGATTTATGGTAATGTAGATAAGATAGAGATTATTAACCATTATTAAATCATATCAATAAAAAAGTGGAAAAAACGCATATGAATCGTACACTATCCATATAATTCATTAATATGAAATGCATATAAAAACAGTACAGAAGCATACGTCTACTTTATTGAAAACAATATTAAATTTAGATATATTTATGATGTAAGAAACGAGGAGGAACATTGATGGCGAAAGAAACATTTTATATCACTACACCAATATATTATCCAAGTGGGAATTTACATATCGGTCATGCTTATACGACAACAGCTGGTGATGTAATCGCACGTTATAAAAGAATGCAAGGCTATGATGTTCGTTATTTAACGGGAACGGATGAACATGGACAAAAAATTCAAGAAAAAGCACAAAAAGCTGGGAAATCAGAAATCGAGTACCTTGATGAAATGATTGCTGGTATTAAAGATTTATGGGGAAAACTAGAGATTTCAAACGACGATTTTATACGTACAACAGAAATTAGACATAAAGAAGTTGTACAACAAATATTTGAACGTTTATTGGCTCAGGGAGATATTTATCTTGGTGAATATGAAGGTTGGTATTCTGTTCCGGATGAAACGTATTATACTGAAACACAATTAGTCGATCCAATTATGGAAAACGGAGTGATTGTTGGAGGTAAGAGTCCTGATTCTGGTCATGAAGTAGAATTAGTAAAAGAGGAAAGTTATTTCTTCAATTTATCTAAATATACAGACCGTTTATTAGAATTTTATGATGAAAATCCTGAATTTATTCAACCGCCTTCACGTAAAAATGAAATGATTAATAATTTCATTAAACCAGGACTTGAAGATTTGGCAGTATCAAGAACATCATTTGATTGGGGTATTCGTGTTCAATCAAATCCTAAGCATGTTGTTTATGTTTGGATAGATGCGCTTGTAAATTATATTTCTTCATTAGGTTATCTATCAGATGATGACAGTCTATTCAAGAAATATTGGCCTGCAGACATTCATATTATGGCTAAGGAAATTGTACGATTCCACTCTATTATATGGCCGATTTTATTAATGGCACTAGACATTCCATTACCTAAAAAAGTTTTCGCACATGGTTGGATACTTATGAAAGATGGGAAAATGAGTAAATCTAAAGGTAATGTTGTAGATCCTAACGTATTGATTAATCGTTACGGTTTGGACGCAACACGTTACTACTTAATGCGTGAATTACCATTTGGCTCTGACGGTGTATTTACACCAGAAGGATTTGTAGAACGTACAAATTATGACTTAGCAAATGACTTGGGTAACTTAGTTAATCGAACAATTTCAATGGTGAACAAATATTTTGATGGTGAACTACCAGCATATCAAGGTCCTAAACACGAATTAGATAAAGATATGGAACAAATGGCACTAGATACCGTCAAAACTTTCCATGAAAATATGGACGACTTACAATTCTCAGTAGCACTTTCAACTATATGGAAATTCATTAGTCGTACTAATAAATATATCGATGAAACGTCACCATGGGTTTTAGCTAAAGATGAGGATCAAAAAGAAATGCTTGGTAACGTAATGGCACACTTAGTAGAAAATATTCGTATTATTGCGGTATTATTAAGACCATTCCTTACACATGCACCAAAACAAATCTTCAGCCAATTAAATATTAATGCACCAGAACTTTTTGAATTAGAAAGTATTGAACAGTATGGCGCATTAACTGAACCGATTATGGTGAGTGGTAAACCCGAACCAATCTTCCCACGTTTGGATAGCGAGGTTGAAATTAGCTATATCAAGGAATCAATGCAACCAGACAAGATTGAAGAAGAAGTTGAGGAAGAGTTGCCTAGCAAAGCGCAAATTGATATCAAAGATTTTGATAAAGTAGAAATCAAGGCTGCAACAATTATTGACGCCGAGCAAGTGAAAAAATCTGATAAGTTATTAAAAATTCAAGTTGATTTGGATAGTGAACAACGTCAAATCGTTTCAGGTATTGCAAAATTCTATCAACCTGAAGATATTATTGGCAAAAAGGTAGCAGTTGTCACTAATTTAAAACCAGCTAAATTAATGGGTAGAAAATCAGAAGGTATGATACTTTCTGCTGAAAAAGATGGTGTACTTACACTTGTAAGCTTGCCTAGTGCAATTCCAAATGGTGCAATAATTAAATAATCACAAATTGAGGGAGCGGAATTAATATGCTAATCGATACACATGTTCATTTAAATGCAGATCAATATGATGAAGATTTAGAGGAAGTCATTGAACGCGCAAGAGAGAATGGTGTGGATCGTATGTTTGTTGTTGGTTTTGATACGCCGACAGTAGAACGTACGATGGAGCTCATTGACCAATATGAATTTATCTATGGCATTATTGGTTGGCACCCTGTAGATGCGATTGATTGTACTGAAGAGCGTTTAGAATGGATTGAAAAACTTGCAGCACACCCTAAAGTGATTGGCATTGGTGAAACCGGATTAGACTATCATTGGGATAAGTCGCCCAAAGATGTTCAACAAGCATTGTTTAGAAAGCAAATTGCATTAGCAAAACGCGTAAATTTACCAATTATCATTCATAATAGAGAAGCGACACAAGATTGTGTAAATATTCTTAAAGAAGAACACGCTGAAGAGATTGGTGGCATTATGCACAGCTTTAGCGCGTCACCTGAAATTGCTGACGATGTTATCAATAAATTGAATTTTTACGTATCATTAGGTGGTCCTGTTACATTTAAAAATGCAAAACAACCAAAAGAAGTTGCAAAGCATGTGCCTTTTGATAGACTGTTAGTTGAAACGGATGCACCATTCCTATCGCCACATCCCTATAGAGGCAAAAGAAACGAACCTGTCCGCGTAACATTAGTTGCGGAACAAATTGCTGAATTACGTGGTGTGAGTTACGAAGAAGTGTGTAAACAAACAACTGAAAACGCAGAACGATTGTTTAAATTAAAAGCATAATCATATTTCAAAAAGGTATCGGTCTGAGATAGAGCTTAGTTGATATAAGGCATACTAAGTGGTAATCACAATTAAAACCGATACCTTTTTTATTTTTATCTAAAATGAATTAAAGTAACGAAAGGTGAAGCAATAAATGAAAATAAATGAATTTATTGTAGTTGAAGGTAGAGATGACACTGAACGCGTAAAAAGAGCTGTTCAATGTGATACGATTGAAACAAATGGTAGCGCCATTAACGAATCAACGTTAAAGGTAATTGCACAAGCCTATGAAACAAGAGGTGTTATCGTATTAACTGACCCTGATTTCCCGGGTGATAAAATCCGCAACACGATACAAAAACAGATTCCCGGTGTGAAACATGCATATATTGATAAAGAAAAAGCTAAAAATAAACGTGGAAAAATTGGCGTAGAGCATGCACAATTAAGTGATATTAAAGAAGCTTTAATGAATGTGAGTACACCTTTTGAAGAAGGTCATGAATCAATAAGTAAAGATGTTTTAATCGATTTAGGATTAATCGTTGGTAAGGACGCACGTCATAAAAGAGAAAAGTTAGGTACCAAACTGCATATAGGCCATTCTAATGGTAAACAGTTAATCAATAAGTTGAATGCATTTGGCTATACAGAAGAAGATGTTAGGTCTGCTTTAAGTGATGAAGAAGGAAGTGAATCGTAAATGGATTATAAAGATATTGCCACACCAACACGTACGAAAGCTTTACTTAATCAATATGGCTTTAATTTTAAAAAAAGTCTCGGTCAAAACTTTTTAATTGATGTGAATATTATTCATAATATTATTGACGCAAGTGATATTGATGAACAGACAGGTATAATAGAAGTGGGTCCTGGTATGGGGTCATTGACAGAACAATTAGCAAAAAGTGCTAAAAAGGTTATGGCATTTGAAATAGACCAACGTTTAATACCTGTATTAAAAGATACGATGGGACCTTACGATAATGTAACCGTGATCAACGAAGATATACTTAAAGCAGATATCGCACATTATATAACAGAACACCTGACTGATTGTGAAAAGATTATGGTTGTCGCAAACTTACCGTATTATATTACGACGCCAATATTATTAAATTTAATGCAGCAGAAATTACCAATTGATGGCTATGTAGTCATGATGCAAAAAGAAGTTGGAGAACGACTTAATGCACAAGTTGGTACAAAAGCCTATGGCTCACTCTCAATCGTTGCACAATATTATACAGAAACAAGTAAAGTATTAACGGTGCCTAAATCAGTTTTTCTTCCGCCACCTAATGTAGATTCCATTGTTGTAAAATTGATGAAACGTCCAACACCTATCGTTGATATTGACGACGAAAATAAATTTTTCAAAATGACAAAAGCGGCATTTAGTCAAAGACGTAAAACAATCAATAATAATTACCAAAGCTTATTTGTAAACGGTAAAGTGAATAAAGAAAAAATATTGGAATGGTTAGAAGCGGCTGGCATCAATCCTCGAAGACGTGGAGAGACACTTTCAATAAAAGAATTTGCAAATTTATACAATGAATTGCAAAATTTCACAGAATTAGAATTTTAAATTATTGACAAGCGCGTCCGACATTGCTAAAATTGATATTTTATTTGACAAAAACCTCCATTTTGTGTTATTATACAACTTGTAGCGAGGTGGAGCAATATGCCAAAATCTATTGGAGACATCAAAAATTCACTTGATTGTCAATTAGGAAACAGAATTGTACTTAAAGCGAACGGTGGACGTAAAAAAACAATTGAACGTAGTGGTGTGTTAAAGGAAACTTACCCTTCTGTTTTTATTGTGGAACTAGATCAAGATATTTATAATTTTGAACGTGTGTCTTATACATACACTGACGTTTTAACTGAAAACGTACAAGTTTCTTTTGAAGATGATAATCATCAAGAAGCAATTGCACACTAAATAAAAGTAATTAAAGTCATGTTTGATTGTCAGAATCTTACTTTCACAATAGACTTTAATATTCGAACGATTGATATAAAAAGGTATGTTGGTGTATAACGCCGACATACCTTTTTTTTGATTTTTATACATATAAAAGAAAATTATTTTATCTAGTAAACACGTTATTGTAAAATAGTGAATTAAGAAATGATTTGATTTTTCGACATAGTTGAAAGTTTATTTTTAAATTTTTATTTATTTGTATTTTGGCGCAATATATTAACTTTTGAAAAAACCGACAACACAATGATAACAATATGTTAAAATCATTTTATTACCATATCGAAATTGAAAGAGGGTGGGAATATGATTTATGAAACTGCGCCAGCTAAAATTAACTTAACGTTGGACACACTCTTTAAACGAGATGATGGTTTTCATGAAGTTGAAATGATAATGACAACGATAGATTTAAACGATCGCTTATCATTTGAACTGCGTAAAGACAAAAAAATAGTTGTTGACGTAGAACAGACTTATGTTCCCTCCGATAATAAAAATTTGGCATATAAAGCTGCAGAACTAATGAAAAAGACCTATAATTTACAACAAGGTCTGACCATTACGATTGATAAAAACATACCCGTGTCAGCAGGGTTAGCAGGTGGATCGACAGATGCTGCAGCTACGATGAGAGGCATGAATCGTTTATATAAGTTAAATAGACCGTTAGAGGAACTATGTGCATTAGGCATACAAATTGGAACGGATATTCCTTTTTGTATATTAGGTAAGACTGCTTTGTGTAAAGGCAAGGGCGAAATAATCGAATATTTGGATAAACCGCCTTCTGCTTGGGTTGTGGTTGCTAAACCTGATTTAGGTATATCGTCACCAGATATATTTAAGAAATTAGATTTAACACAACCGCATACAGTGCATACTGAAGCATGTGAAAATGCTTTAATTTCTGGAGATTATGAACAATTATGTAAAAGTCTTTCAAATCGCTTGGAACCTGTTTCGGGAAAGATGCATGATGAAATATTAAAAATAAAAGCCAATATGTTAGAAAATGGTGCGGATGGTGCTGTTATGAGTGGTAGTGGCCCGACAGTTTATGCGTTAGCTAGGAAAGAGAGACAAGCAAGACACATATATAACGCGGTTAATGGTTGCTGCAATGAAGTACATATTGTAAGATTGTTAGGCTGAAAAAGAAGGGATGAAATGAATGCGCTATAAAAGAAGTGAACGTATTGTGTATATGACACAATACTTAATGAATAATCCAAACAAATTAATACCACTAACATATTTTGTACAAAAGTTTAAACAAGCTAAATCTTCAATTAGTGAAGATGTACAAATTATTAAAACAACTTTTCAAAAAGAAAAGCTTGGCACGGTTATTACTACGGCAGGTGCTAGCGGTGGTGTGACCTATAAACCAGAAATGAGTAAAGCGGAAGCGACGGAAGTGATTGATGATGTTATTGCTCAACTTCAGGAGAAAGATCGTTTATTACCAGGTGGATATTTATTCTTATCCGATTTAATGGGGAATCCTACTTTACTTAATCGTGTTGGTAAATTAATTGCAACACTGTATATGGATGAAGAGATAGATGCCATTGTAACGATTGCAACTAAGGGGATCTCATTAGCCAATGCAGTAGCGAATGTATTGAACTTGCCAGTAGTTGTTATTAGAAAAGATAATAAGGTTACTGAGGGATCAACAGTTTCTATTAACTATGTCTCAGGCTCATCTAGAAAAATTGAAACGATGGTGCTTTCTAAGAGAACATTACCAGAAAATTCTAACGTGCTCGTGGTTGACGATTTTATGCGTGCTGGAGGTTCAATCAATGGTGTTATGAATTTGATGAATGAGTTTAAAGCTCATGTTAAAGGGGTATCTGTACTAGTAGAATCAAAAGAAGTTAAGCAAAGATTAATTGAAGATTATACATCCTTAGTTAAACTATCTGATGTAGATGAATACAATCAGGAGTTTAAGGTGGAACAAGGCAATAGTTTAACTAAATTTTCTTAAAAGGAGCGATTTCGACATCATGAAAGTTATTAATACTGAAAAGGCACCTGAAGCATTAGGGCCATATTCGCATGCAACAGAAATTAATGGACTTGTGTTCACATCAGGACAAATTCCTCTAAATTTAGAAGGACAAATTGTTAGCGATGATGTAAAAGAGCAAACGAAACAAGTCTTAGAAAATTTAAAAGTTGTGTTAGACCAAGCTGGATCAGATTTAGATTCAGTAATTAAAGCTACTATTTTCATTGCTGATATGAATGAATTTCAAAATATAAATGAAATTTATGGCAAATACTTTAGTAATCATCAACCAGCGAGAAGTTGTGTTGAAGTGGCAAGATTGCCGAAAGATGTTAAAGTTGAAATAGAGTTAATTGCAAAAGTGAAATAAGGATTTATAATTTTTAATAAAATTGTTAAGCTTCTAACAAAGAGATACTAGGGGGGCTCACTACATGAAAGTGACAGATGTAAGACTTAGAAAGATACAAACAGATGGAAGAATGAAAGCGCTTGTTTCAATTACATTAGACGAGTCATTTGTTGTACATGACTTACGCGTAATTGAAGGCAACACAGGTCTATTCGTCGCAATGCCGAGTAAACGTACA
Source organism: Staphylococcus sp. ZWU0021 (assembly GCF_000798895.1). NCBI lineage: Bacteria > Bacillati > Bacillota > Bacilli > Caryophanales > Staphylococcaceae > Staphylococcus > Staphylococcus sp. ZWU0021. Next base: position 24,132 of record NZ_JTLN01000021.1, on the reverse strand, counting down.
CCAGATGGTGAATTCCGAGACATTGCTCATCCAATTAACTCAGAAATGAGACAAGAAATACAGGATGCAGTAATGAAAGTATATGAAGAGACTGATGAAGTCATCCCTGACAGAAATGCGCAATCATCAGACGGTTCTGAAGAAGCTTAAATAAAATACGTTCAGCTATTTGAGGGAAAATAGTTGTTATATACACGACCGAATAGGGCGGAAAATTTATTTTCAAAATGATTTTTTTGCTCTATTTTATTAGATGTGACTATTTAAATGGATAACTTAGCTAAAGTGATGCATAAGTGTGACTGATTTTTTATGTGAATATGCAGTACTTTATGGAAAAGTTATTTTATAATTTCGATATAGTCATTTAACGTCTAATTGATATAAACCAGACCGAAACATATATGTTCGGTCTGGTTTTTTGCATATTTATCGCTTTAAAAATAAAAAGTGTTGATTTTAAAAAGGTGACAGAAATGATTTGTTTTAGGGAATGGAAAATAAATGGGAATAAAATGAATATTGGTTAATTTTAAATAATATAAAAATAAGAAATACAAGTGTGATTATGTTGATATTTTCGTAAATAAAAAATTATATTATATTAGAGATATTATAGATTTCGCATAAAATTTGAAGCGTTTCCATAGCTATTCAATGATGACAAATAGGGTTATGCAATTTTTTAATATTAGTAATAAAAATATTTTTATTATATAACATTGGTGCTTTGAGCCTTGAAAGTGTGACTAGCGTTAAATTATAATAGGTAAGAAGTGTATATTTTAATGGAGGGTTAACATACATGCAAAGACATGCAATAGTACTTGCAGCAGGCAAAGGTACACGTATGAAATCAAAGAAATACAAAGTACTTCATGATGTAGCAGGTAAAACGATGATCGAACATGTTGCAGATAATGTGAAGCAATCTGGAATAGATCAGCTTGTTACCATTGTTGGACACGGTGCAGATAGTGTCAAAGAGACACTTGGAGACACATCGCTTTATAGTTTTCAAGAAGAACAATTAGGTACAGCACATGCTGTTAAAATGGCAAGTGAGCATTTAAGTGAAAGTCAAGGGACGACGTTAGTGGTTTGTGGAGACACGCCATTGATTACGACAGCAACATTGAAATCATTGGTTGAACATCACGAGAACAATCAAGCACATGCAACAGTTTTATCAGCGACAGCAGAAAATCCATTCGGTTATGGACGTATTTTACGTGACTCAGAAGGACGTTTGGTGAGTATTGTTGAGCAAAAAGATGCAACAGATGCAGAGCAACAAATTAATGAAATTAGTTCAGGTATTTTTGCGTTTGATAATCAAGTCCTATTCGAAAAACTAGAATTAGTCAAAAATGACAACGCACAGAGCGAATATTACTTGCCTGATGTACTTTCTTTAATTTTAGAAGATCATGGTATTGTTGAAGTTTTCCATACGAATGATTTTGAGGAAATCATGGGCGTGAATGATAGAGTAATGCTTAGCGAAGCTGAAAAAGCTTTTAGAAAACGCATTAACGAACAGCATATGAAGAACGGTGTAACACTTATTGACCCTGCGACGACTTATATCGGAGCTGATGTTAGAATTGGTGAAGATACAGTAGTTGAGCCTGGTGTGAAACTCTCTGGCAATAGCGTGATTGGTGAAGATACTGTTATTGGACAATATACGGAAATTACGAATAGTAAAATAGGTTCAAATGTCACAATTAAACAATCTGTCATTAATGAAGCGATAGTGGATGATTATGCTACGATTGGTCCGTTTGCACAACTTCGTCCAGGTGCAGATTTAGGTAAAAAAGTAAAAGTTGGTAACTTTGTTGAAGTTAAAAAATCAGTGGTGAAAGCAGGAGCCAAATTACCTCACTTAAGTTATATTGGTGATGCTGAAATAGGTGAAAGAACGAATGTTGGATGTGGTTCTATTACAGTTAACTATGATGGGATTAATAAATTTAAGACGGTCATTGGTGATGATTCCTTTATCGGATGTAATACGAATCTCGTTGCACCTATTACTTTAGGTAATCGTTCATTTATAGCCGCAGGATCAACAATCACTGATAATGTACCAGAAGACAGTTTAGCGTTAGCGAGAGCTAGACAAACGACTAAAGAAGGTTATTTGAAAAAATAAACACAAATGTTTAGACAAGCTTACTTAAACTGTTAAAATCAATATAGTTAAAGATAATCATAACAATTATTTATGTTGCTGAGCGATATAAGTTTTGCCTTGTCTACAAACCAAAACGAATTGAAAGAATTAATTGGAGGACTATAAATGTTAAACAATGAGTATAAGAATTCTGCTTTGAAAATATTTTCTTTGAAGGGTAATGAACCGTTAGCCCAGGAAGTGGCAGATCATGTTGGAATTGAATTAGGGAAATGTTCTGTAAAACGTTTCAGTGATGGAGAAATTCAAATCAATATTGAAGAAAGTATTCGTGGTTGTGATGTTTTTATTATTCAACCAACATCAAATCCAGTAAATTTACATTTAATGGAATTGTTAATCATGATAGATGCTTGTAGACGTGCTTCAGCAGCGAACATTAATATCGTTGTTCCATATTATGGCTATGCACGCCAAGACAGAAAAGCACGCAGTCGTGAACCAATCACAGCAAAACTTGTTGCAAACTTAATTGAAACTGCTGGCGCAGACCGCATGATTGCATTGGATTTACATGCACCTCAAATACAAGGTTTCTTCGATATGCCAATTGACCATTTAATGGGTGTACCGATTTTAGCGCAATACTTTAAAAATGAGACAGATATCGACCCTGAAGAGTGTGTTGTTGTATCACCAGACCACGGTGGGGTGACAAGAGCTCGTAAACTTGCAGATATACTTAAAACACCAATCGCGATTATAGATAAACGTCGTCCGAAACCAAATGTTGCAGAAGTGATGAATATTGTTGGTGAAATTGAAGGTCGAACAGCAATTATTATTGACGATATTATAGATACGGCTGGTACGATTACTTTGGCTGCCCAAGCGTTAAAAGACAAAGGTGCGAAAGATGTTTATGCTTGTTGTACGCATCCCGTACTATCAGGTCCTGCAAAAGAACGTATTGAAAACTCAGCGATTAAAGAACTTGTAGTTACAAACTCCATTCAATTAGATGAAAAACGTAAACCAGAGAATACTAAAGAATTATCAGTAGCAGGGTTATTGGCTCAAGCAATTATACGTGTATATGAACGCGAATCAGTTAGTGTGCTATTTGACTAATAGCCTTTAACAATGTATAATGATTTCGTTCGTGAAATATCACGATAAATAAACATTTGCAAGCAACAGATTGTTGATGGGCAAATGAGGAGCTCTTAGATAGAGCATTTATGAAAGGTGGAAACTGAATATGGCTTCATTAAAGTCAATTATTCGTCAAGGTAAACAAACGCGTTCAGACCTTAAAACACTAAGAAACACTGGTAAAGTACCAGCAATCGTTTATGGATACGGTACAAAAAATACTTCAGTTAAAGTAGACGAAGTAGAATTTATCAAAGTTATCCGTGAAGTTGGACGTAACGGTGTAATCGAATTAGGCGTAGGTTCTAAAACAATTAAAGTAATGGTTTCAGACTACCAATTCGACCCACTTAAAAACCAAATCACTCATATTGACTTCTTAGCAATCAATATGACTGAAGAACGTACTGTAGAAGTACCAGTTCAATTAGTTGGTGAAGCTGTAGGAACTAAAGAGGGCGGCGTTGTTGAACAACCATTATTCAACCTTGAAGTTACAGCTACTCCAGATAACATCCCTGAATCAATCGAAGTTGATATCAGTGAATTAGAAATAAATGATAGTCTTTCTGTTGAAGATATCAAAGTTTCTGGTGATTTCACTATTGAAAACGAAGCTAGTGATTCAATCGTAACAGTAGTTCCTCCAACTGAAGAACCTACTGAAGAAGAAATCGAAGCAATGGAAGGCGAAGCAGCTACTGAAGAGCCAGAAGTTGTAGGCGAAGAAAAAGAAGATGAAAGTGACGAAGACCAAAAAGAAGAAGAATAATCTTTCTCTTTGAGTTGATGTCATGTGTTGATGTATCAACGCAATATTATCTTATAAAAAGCACCATGCTTAATACGTTAAGCGGGTGCTTTTTTATGTTATTATAGTGAATGATACAAAATACATAACTTGTAAAGCATATAATTTATATAAATATTAGATAATGAGCATACAGCGAGTGGAGGTAACGTAATGAAATGTATTGTAGGCCTAGGCAACATAGGTAAACGCTTCGAACAAACAAGGCATAATATTGGCTTTGAAGTCATAGATTTTATGTTAGAGCAAAATAGATTTTCTTTAGATAAACAAAAATTTAAAGGTGCGTACACAATAGAGCGTTTAGCTGGAGAAAAAGTAATGTTCATAGAACCTATGACAATGATGAATTTGTCAGGTGAGGCAGTGGCACCTTTGATGAAATACTATGACATTGATATAGAGGATTTAATTGTCTTATATGATGATTTAGATTTACCTCAGGGTGAAATTAGACTCAGACAAAAAGGTAGTGCTGGTGGACACAATGGCATGAAATCCATTATTCAAATGTTAGGAACAGACCAGTTCAAACGAATTAGAATCGGCGTTGATCGACCTTCAAATGGCATGGCCATCGTAGACTATGTCTTGCAAAAATTTTCAAATCAAGAAATGGAAACGATGAATAAAGTAATAGAACATTCTGCACGAGCGATCGAAGCTTATATAGAAAGTAATCGATTTGACCGTGTAATGAATGAATATAATGGTGAGATTAAGTGAAATCAATAATTACAGAATATATAAATGAAGACAAACGATACCAAGAGTTAAACGAAGTATTTGGTAAAGAAAATGTTTTAGTAACCGGACTATCTGGTGCCGCAAAAGCAACGATTATAGCTGAAAAATATTTGAATAGTGAGCAGCAACTACTTGTTGTTACAAACAATCTTTATCAAGCAGATAAGTTAGAAAGTGACTTACTGCAATTTGTAGAAGATAGTGAAATATATAAATATCCGATGCAGGATATTATGACAGAAGAATTTTCAACACAAAGCCCTCAATTTATGAGTGAACGCGTGCGAACATTAACGGCACTTGCTCAAGAAGAGAGAGGGTTATTTATCGTACCTTTAAACGGATTGAAAAAATGGCTCACGCCGGTAGATATGTGGAAATCGCATCAATTAACGCTAAATGTAGGCGACGATATCGACATTGACGAATTTTTAAATAAGCTTGTAAATATGGGATATCGTAGAGAAAGTGTCGTGTCACATATAGGCGAATTTTCATTACGTGGTGGGATTGTAGATATCTACCCATTAATTGGTAAGCCAGTACGTATTGAATTTTTCGATACTGAAGTAGACTCTATACGTGATTTTGATGTAGAATCTCAACGTTCTGAAGGCAATATCGAACATGTTCATATCACAACTGCTAGTGACTATATCATTACCGAAGATGTGCTTAAACATACAAAGCATAAACTAAAGCAAGCATATGAAGACACACGTCCAAAAATTGAAAAGTCTGTGCGAAATGAATTAAAAGAAACTTATGAAAGTTTTCAATTATTCGAAGCAGAAATGTTTGATCATCAAGTGCTTCGTAGACTAGTAGCATTTATGTATGAACAGCCAGCAACGATTATGGATTACTTTAAAGAGGATGCCATTATTGCTGTAGATGAATATAATAGAATTAAAGAAACTGAAACAACTCTTGTAACTGAAATAGATGAATTTATGCAAAATTTAATTGAAAGTGGAAAAGGTTTTATTGATCAAAGTTTTCTACAATATGAAGGTTTTGAAAATTTATTAAAACCGTTTGCGGTTACCTACTTTACATTGTTTACAGCAACGATGCCTGTTCAATTAAATGAAATCATTAAATTTTCATGTAAACCAGTACAACAGTTTTATGGACAGTATGATATTATGCGTTCTGAATTCCAAAGATTTATTCAAAATGATTACACGATTGTTGTACTTGCAGAAACGGAAACGAAAAAAGAACGCATTCAATCTATGCTAAATGAAATGCATATACCTACCTTTATTGATACACCAAGTCGTCGAAATGAAGGTGGCAGTGCCATTATTACAGAAGGTAGTTTGTCAGAAGGTTTTGAGCTACCTTACATGCAATTAGTTGTTGTCACAGAGAGAGAATTATTTAAATCAAAACAAAAGAAAAAAACAAAACAGCATAAAACGTTAACGAACGCTGAAAAAATCAAATCTTACCAAGACTTGAAAGTTGGCGATTATGTCGTTCATGTCCATCATGGTGTTGGTAGATATTTAGGTGTTGAAACACTTGAAGTAGGTGGCGTGCATAAAGATTATATTAAATTACAATATAAAGGCACCGACCAGTTATTTGTTCCCGTTGATCAGATGGATCAAGTGCAAAAATATGTTGCGTCAGAAGACAAATCTCCTAAGTTGAATAAGCTTGGCGGAACAGAATGGAAAAAAACAAAAGCCAAAGTACAACAAAGTGTTGAAGATATGGCTGATGAATTGATAGAGCTATATAAAGCACGTGAAATGTCTGTGGGATATAAATTTGGACCTGATACAGCAGAACAAAATGATTTTGAAATTGATTTTCCATACGAACTTACACCCGACCAAAGTAAATCAATAGAAGAAATCAAACAGGATATGGAAATTGAGCGTCCTATGGATAGATTACTATGTGGTGATGTAGGTTACGGTAAGACAGAGGTTGCTGTACGTGCAGCATTTAAAGCAGTTATGGAAGGTAAACAAGTAGCATTTCTTGTGCCGACGACGATACTTGCACAACAACACTATGAAACGTTGATAGAGCGTATGCAAGACTTTCCGATAGAAGTACAACTCATAAGTAGATTTAGAACTACAAAAGAAGTTAAAGAAACGAAAGAAGGACTAAAGTCAGGATTCGTTGATATCGTTGTAGGAACACATAAATTGTTAGGTAAAGATATTCAGTATAAAGATTTAGGCTTGCTTATAGTAGATGAGGAACAACGTTTTGGTGTACGTCACAAAGAGCGTATTAAATCACTGAAGAACAATGTAGATGTACTCACATTAACAGCGACACCTATTCCACGTACATTGCATATGAGTATGCTAGGTGTGAGAGATTTATCCGTTATAGAAACACCACCAGAGAACCGCTTCCCAGTACAAACTTATGTTTTAGAGCAAAATACGAATTTTATAAAAGAGGCATTGGAACGGGAACTATCAAGAGATGGCCAAGTATTTTACCTATACAATAAAGTGCAATCTATTTACGAGAAAAGAGAACAGCTGCAAATGCTTATGCCTGACGCGAATATCGGTGTAGCACATGGTCAAATGAATGAACGTGATTTAGAGGAAACGATGCTCAGCTTTATTAACCATGAATATGACATCATTGTTACTACAACAATTATAGAAACGGGCGTCGATGTACCAAATGCTAACACGCTGATTATTGAAGACGCTGATCGTTTCGGACTCAGCCAATTGTATCAATTAAGAGGACGTGTAGGACGTTCAAGTCGTATAGGTTATGCTTATTTCTTACATCCTACCAATAAAGTGTTGTCTGAAACTGCTGAGGACCGCTTACAAGCGATAAAAGAATTCACTGAACTAGGTTCAGGTTTTAAAATTGCCATGCGAGATTTAAATATTCGTGGTGCAGGTAATTTATTAGGTAAACAACAACACGGTTTCATTGACTCTGTTGGTTTCGATTTATATTCTCAAATGTTGGAAGAAGCAGTTAATGAAAAACGTGGCGTAAAAGCAGAAAAACAAGATGCACCTGAGATTGAAATAGAACTTAATATCGATGCTTATTTACCAGCTGAATATATACCAAATGAACAATCTAAAATTGAAATCTATAAAAAATTGCGTAAAATTGAAAGTGAAACACAATTAATGGATGTTAAAGATGAATTGATCGATCGCTTCAATGACTATCCAATAGAAGTAGAAAGATTATTAGAAATGATGGAAATTAAAGTTCATGCGTTACACGCAGGTGTGACGTTAATCAAAGATGTTGGTAAGCAAGTAGAAGTCTACCTGTCAGAAAAAGGTACAACAGATATCAATGGTGAAACATTATTTAAACAGACACAGCCACTTGGTCGTACGATGAAAGTCGGAGTTCAAGAAGGCAAAATGAAAGTAACGTTAAATAAAACAGGTAACTGGTTAGACAGTCTAAAATTCCTAACGAAAAGTTTAGAAGAAAGTATGGTTATAACTGATGAAATCTAAAACGGATAAGTCATCTGCTTTTAACGGAGTAGTTGTGCTTACATTAGCACTCATCATAGTTAAAATATTAAGTGCAATCTATCGAGTACCTTATCAAAATATCTTAGGTGACGAAGGACTGTATGCGTATCAACAAGTTTATCCAATTGTTGCTTTAGGTGTTATTTTGACAATGAATGCCATACCGAGTGCTGTTACTCAAATGTTTGGATCAGACGGTCATCCTCGCCAATATATGAAGGTTTTAGTCGGATTGCAGATTGTCAGTACTAGTTTTTTCTTAGTTTTGTTAATCTGTGCAAAATGGATTGCTGCCTTAATGGGTGATGTTAACCTCGCACCAATGTTAAGCGCATCGAGTTTTAGTTTCTTATTTGTTAGTATATTGGGTATTTATAGAGGCTACTATCAAGCGCATCAAAATATGAATATACCTGCAATTTCCCAGGTTATAGAACAGTTTGTTCGTGTTGGCATTATCATTATCGCCATTGTTCTATTTATGACACAACAATGGTCACTGTATGCGGCTGGGACATTGGCGATTATTGGTTCAGCTTTTGGATTTTTAGCATCTAGTATATATCTTGTGTTGAAACGACCTTTCAAATTAACCGCATTTAAAGCGCAAAATATTGAACGTAATAAGGTTGTTGCATGGCGACAATTGGCATTAGCCATTGTGATTTTTGCTGTAAGTCAACTTATTGTGATTGTATGGCAAGTTGTGGATAGCTTTACCGTTATCCATGCTTTGCGGAATACAGGATTGAGTTTTCAAGAATCTACAACGCAAAAAGGCATTTATGATCGTGGTGCATCTTTTATTCAAATGGGGTTAATCGTCACTACCACATTTTGTTTTGTCCTTATTCCATTGCTGACAGATGCGATTAAAGTTAAGAATCATGTACTTATCAATAGATATGCGAATGCTTCTATTAAAATTACTATGCTATTTAGCATTGCTGCGGGTATCGGTTTGATTAATTTACTACCTATCATGAACCATGTATTTTTTAAAAATGATAGCCAAACGGGAACTTTAGCAGTGTATATGCTAACCGTTATATTTGTATCTTTAATTATGATGGATATTGCATTGTTACAAGTGAAGAATCAAGTGCGATCTATATTTCAAGCGTTTATTACTGGTGTAGTGAGTAAAGCGATTTTAAATGTAGTATTGATACCGCCATTTTTCATGTTAGGTGGTAGTTTAAGCACAGTGTTATCATTAATCTTATTTGCTGCCATTTTGCATTATCACGTATTGAAACATTATCAATTCCGTAATATGAAAAAATATGTCGCAAAGTTAATTTTTACAATGCTGATATTATCCGTTGCCGTTCAACTAACAATGTGGTTACTTCCTACACAGGGACGCGTCGCAGGTATTGTTGAATTGGTCGTTGCTGCAGGTGTAGGCGTTATCGTCATCATCATTGCAATTGTTCGTACTGAGCTATTAAGTTTTAAAGAGTTAAAGCATTTACCATTGGGTGATAAACTCATCCATATGAAAAGAGGGAAACGATAATGACTGGAAAAATTATAATTGTTGGATTGGGTAATTATGGCATTGATGAATTACCCTTTGGAGTATATAAATTTTTGAAGCAGCACCCCTTCGTTTATACGCGTACGTTAGATCATCCAGTTATAGAAATATTGACTTCTGAGGGTATCGTATTTCAAAGTTTTGATGAAGTTTATGAATCAAATAGTGGGTTTAATGAGGTTTATGAAGACATTGTATCTCAACTTATGACTAAAGCACGAAATTCAGACACAGATATCGTCTATACAGTTCCGGGGCACCCTCGCGTTGCTGAGACAACCACTGTTAAGTTAGAGGCTCATGCGCAACAAGATGATATTGAAATTAAAGTCTTAGGGGGCAAAAGTTTCATTGATGATATCTTTGAAGCGGTTAAAGTTGACCCTAATGATGGCTTTACATTACTTGATGCTACTTCTTTAAGCAGCGAACAGTTGAATATTCGAACGCACACACTGATTACTCAAGTGTTTAGTTCCATGACTGCTGGAGATTTAAAAGTCACATTGATGTCGCGTTACGATGATGAACAAATTGTATTCATTATTGATGGTGCGCATGCTAGCGGTGCCAATGTCATTGAAACACCCTTATACGAATTAGATCACTATCCAGACATTTTCAGCAACTTAACCAGTGTATTTATTAAGCGTGTTGAAAATGATGCCACATATATGAGTGATTTTGACTATGCGACAGGAATTATCGACAGACTTGTAGATGATGAAATTGGATGTCCTTGGGATAAAATTCAAACACACCAAACGTTAAAACGTTATTTACTGGAAGAAACGTTTGAATTGTTTGAAGCGATAGATAATGAAGATGATTGGCATATGATTGAAGAACTTGGTGACATATTATTACAAGTGTTATTACATGCAAGTATTGGTAAAAAAGAAGGCTATTTTGATATAAATGAAGTAGTACAAAGTTTATCCGAAAAAATGATACGCAGACATCCACACATTTTTGGAGAGGCGCATGCAGAAACTGAAGAAGATTTAAAACACATTTGGGCAGACGCCAAAGCAAAAGAAGGAAAAGTCCAACGCGTGAAATTCGAAAAAGTGTTTGCAGAGCATTTCATGAAGTTGTATGATAAAACAAAAAATATGTCGCTAGATGAAGCTGCTTTAAAAGATTATTTAGAGCAAGGAGGAGATAAATCATGAGACTGGATAAATATTTAAAAGTATCAAGACTGGTAAAACGTCGTACATTAGCGAAAGAAATTAGTGACCAAGGTCGTATCACTGTAAATGGTTCAGTTGCTAAAGCTGGAACAGATGTTAAAGTAACGGACGAACTTGTCATTCGTTTTGGACAAAAAATTGTAACAATAAATGTTACAGGGTTAAGTGAACATGCAACTAAAGAAAACGCAAAAGGCATGTATGAGATTGTTAAAGAAGAAAAAGTTGGCGGAGAATAATAGAGGAGGTGGCAAGCATTGAGTAAAAAAGTTGAAAATATCGGAAATACGTTCACCTCTTCTGAAAATAAAAAGAAACAAAAGCAAAAAATGAGAAGACGTGTGATACGCAGACGTATCACTTTGTTTGGTGGGATACTGCTCGCGATTATTATTATTTTGTGTATCATGATTGTCACTCAAAAGCAAAGTAATAATGACGATGCTGTAGAACGACAACAAAAAGAAGAAAAATATCAAAAGCAACAAGATGAGGAATTAGCATTAAAAGAACAACTTAACAACTTAAATGATAAGAGCTATATAGAAAAAGTAGCGAGAGATGATTACTATTTAAGTAATGATGGAGAAGTTATATTTAAGTTACCGAGTGATAAATCGGATGCAGGTTCAAAATCTTCTAAAGAAGATAAATAGCGAAAATTATTTTTTTGCATCATAATACCATTGTTAATTTATGCAAACAGGCATATAATAAGGTTAAAATCGAAACAAATCGGGAGGATTTATTTACAATATGTCAATCGAAGTAGGAAACAAGCTTAAAGGTAAAGTCACTGGTATTAAAAAGTTTGGCGCTTTCGTCGAACTTCCAGAAGGAAAAAGTGGCTTAGTTCACATAAGTGAAGTTGCAGATAATTACGTTGAAAACGTAGAAGATCATTTATCTGTTGGAGATGAAGTTGAAGTTAAAGTGCTATCTATTGCTGATGATGGTAAAATTAGTCTATCTATTAAAAAAGCAAAAGATCGTCCGCGTAGACCTCAAAGTAAACCTAGTCATAAACAACCACAACCCAAAGGTGAAGACTTTGAAAAGAAATTAACAAACTTCTTAAAAGATAGCGAAGATAAATTAACTTCCATCAAACGTCAAACTGAATCAAGACGCGGCGGCAAAGGCGCTAGACGCTAATAATAAATAATACAACTGTTTCATATATAACTAACTGATTTATTGAGAACAACGTACAATCAATGATTCCAATATTAAGTTTGAGCGTAACAATCTAAGACTGTTTTCTTAATTGAGGAAACAGTCTCTTTTTATTGTAATATGGGATGATTCCAAAGTGATTAGGCTAATTGTTGGAAGATTTAGAGTGAGTGGAGGTAGATGAAGCTGAACGTTAATACTGAGGGTTGGACGAAAGATAAGCACATTGTATTGGCGGTTTCTACAGGTGTTGATAGCATGGTGTTATTACATGAGTTAATCACAAGATTGAAAGATTCATACGCAAAATTAACCTGCTTACATGTAAATCACAACATCCGGCCGATAGCGAAGGAAGAAGAATATTTTCTCAAACAATTTTGTAAAGCGCATCATGTTGAGCTTTACGTTAGGCATTTAGATTTATCAGATGTTATTGAAAAAGGGAATAGTATTGAAAATGACGCAAGAGTAGCACGTTACCAATGGTTTGATGAGATGATGTATGAATTAAAGGCGGATATCTTACTGACCGCCCATCATCAAGATGATCAGATAGAAACTATTTTTTATCGAGTAATGACTGGACGTTCCACAAGAAGTAGTTTAGGTATGGCTTATCAAACTACACGCGCATCTTATCAGATATGTAAACCATTATTATCGACAACAAAAAATGAAATTCGTGATTATCAAGTTATGCATCGTGTACCTTATTATGAAGATGAAACAAATACACAAAATCATTATGTGAGAAATGACATTCGTAATCGTATTTTGCCTGAAATAAATGAAAATGCACAACTTGCTACAGATCAATTAATCAAACTAAAAGAGTGGCATGATGAACAACTTGAAGTGATAAATAACGAAGCCGTCGCATTTATAAAACAGGATATACTTAAAAGTGTTAAAACACAGAAGTATACGATAGCAAGATCACAATTTTTAAATTTAAGGCATAGTGTCAAGATGGCAGTGTTAGATAACCTGTTTGAACAACTTCAAATCACTCGCTCAATAACTGAAAAAACTTATAATGAGTGGTTTCAAAAATTAGAAGGAAATTTGACGCAATGCACATTATACACGACAGATAAATGGATAATTCATATCGCTTATGATAAATTTATAATAATGGCAAATTATGATGTGAAACATTTTCCGATTCAGATTACTCACCCTGGTATATACAACTATAGTCATTATCAAATTGACGTTAAACATGACTTTCCTGCTGGAGACTTTCCGTTAGTTATTCGTACACGAAGAGATGGAGATAAATTCGAGTTGAATGGTATGGAAGGACATAAAAAAATAAGTAGGTTGCTTATTGATCATAAAATCGTTCAATCCGAACGCAATCAATTACCAGTCATGGTTAATGCCCAAAATGAGATTATTGCTGTTGGCACATTATATTTAAAAAATAAATACGAACAATCAATTTTTATACGATATATGGGAGAGGAATGAAAACATGCGAGATGATTTAAAAGAAATATTATTATCAGAGGAAGATATTCATCAGATTTGTAAAGATTTAGGTGAAGAGATTACACGAGCTTATAATGGGAAACCACTTGTATGTATCGGCATATTAAAAGGTTCGGTCATGTTTATGGCAGACTTAATAAAATATATTGATACGCATTTAGCTATTGATTTCATGGATGTTTCAAGTTATCACGGTGGCACAGAATCTACTGGAGAAGTTCAAATTTTAAAAGATTTGAGTTCGTCAATTGAAAATAAAGATGTGTTAATTATTGAAGATATTTTAGAAACTGGAACAACATTAAAATCAATCACTGAGTTATTGGAGTCACGTCGTGTTAATTCACTTGAAATTGTAACATTACTTGATAAACCAAATCGTCGTAAAGCTGATATTGAAGCTAAGTACGTTGGTAAAAAGATTCCGGATGAATTTGTGGTTGGATACGGTTTAGATTATGCCGAACACTATCGTAACTTACCGTATATAGGGACACTTAAACCAGAAATTTATTCAAAGTAAGCAATACAATTTTATGAAACTGAAAATTATTATATAATGTAAGTCTAAGCGTAAATATATTAATCAGTATGTCTATGTGTTCGCTTTAAAAAGTATTTTTCATACATAAAACGAACGTGACTTAAATTGTAAAATATTGAATTTTGTAACTTATGTGCACTAGGGACAATTTAAATTTAAAATAGAGCATTGAAAATTGTAAACATAGTACAAAAGTTGAAATACTAGCCGTAAACTCATGTATTGTGTTACAATTTTTGTTAGTTTTATTATTGAAGTAGGAGGAAACGACGCATGCAGAAAGCCTTTCGTAATGTGCTTGTTATCGCAATTATTGGCGTTATAATATTTGGTTTATTTTCATTTTTAAATGGAAATGGTAATATGCCAAAACAACTTACGTATAACCAATTTGTGAAACAGCTAGATAAAGGTGATTTAAAATCACTTGAGATACAGCCTGAACAAAATGTATATATGGTAAGCGGTAAAACCAAAGATGATAAAGAATATTCTTCAACAATTTTATATAACAACGATAAAGAATTAGAAAAAATAACTGATAAAGCACAAAACCAAGACGGATTGAAATTTACAGTTAAAGAAGAAGAAAAACAAAGTGTATTTGTAAGTATTCTAACTACACTAATTCCTGTATTAATTATTGCATTATTATTTATTTTCTTCCTAAGCCAAGCTCAAGGTGGCGGCGGCGGTGGCGGTCGTATGATGAACTTTGGTAAGTCCAAAGCTAAAATGTACGATAGCCAGAAGAAACGTGTTCGCTTCTCTGATGTAGCAGGCGCGGATGAAGAGAAACAAGAATTGATTGAAATTGTCGATTTCTTAAAAGACAATAAACAATTTAAACAAATGGGATCAAGAATTCCAAAAGGTGTTTTATTAGTAGGACCTCCAGGTACAGGTAAGACTTTACTTGCACGTGCGGTTGCTGGTGAAGCAGGCACACCATTCTTCTCAATTAGTGGTTCTGATTTCGTTGAGATGTTTGTTGGTGTCGGTGCAAGTCGTGTGCGTGATTTATTTGAAAATGCTAAGAAAAATGCACCATGTATTATTTTCATCGATGAAATTGATGCAGTTGGTCGTCAGCGTGGCGCTGGTGTTGGTGGCGGACACGATGAACGTGAACAAACGCTTAACCAATTACTAGTTGAAATGGACGGATTTGGCGAAAATGAAGGTATCATTATGATTGCCGCTACGAACCGCCCTGATATTTTAGACCCAGCATTATTACGTCCGGGTCGTTTTGATAGACAAATTCAAGTGGGTCGTCCAGATGTTAAAGGACGTGAAGCGATTTTACATGTTCACGCTAAGAACAAGCCACTTGATGAAACAGTAGACTTAAAAGCAGTTTCTCAAAGAACACCAGGCTTCTCTGGTGCAGATTTAGAAAACTTACTTAACGAAGCATCTTTAGTTGCTGTTCGTGAAGGTAAGAAAAAAATCGATATGCGTGATATAGAAGAAGCTACTGACCGTGTTATTGCAGGTCCAGCTAAAAAATCTCGTGTTATTTCAGAAAAAGAACGTAATATTGTTGCCCACCATGAAGCTGGTCATACAATTATTGGTATGGTGCTTGATGAAGCCGAAGTTGTTCATAAAGTAACGATTGTTCCACGTGGACAAGCGGGCGGTTATGCAATGATGTTACCTAAACAAGATCGCTTCTTAATGACCGAACCAGAGTTGCTAGATAAAATTTGTGGCTTACTTGGTGGACGTGTTTCAGAAGATATCAACTTTAATGAAGTTTCTACGGGTGCTTCTAATGACTTTGAACGTGCAACGCAAATTGCGCGTCAAATGGTTACAGAATACGGTATGAGTAAGAAACTTGGACCTATTCAATTCTCAAGCAGTAGCAATGGCCAAGTGTTCTTAGGTAAAGATATGCAAGGTGATCCTGAATACTCTGGACAAATTGCTTATGAAATTGATAAAGAAGTACAACGCATTATTAAAGAACAATATGAGCGTTGTAAAGACATTCTGTTAGAACATAAATCACAATTACTCTTAATTGCTGAATCATTACTAACAGAAGAAACATTAGTTGCTGAACAAATACAATCATTATTCCATGATGGTGTGTTGCCAGAAGTTGACTATGACGGAGCTAAAGTCGTAGAAGAAGACAAAAATGACTTCGAAGATGGTAAATACGGTAAATCATATGAAGATGTGCGTAAAGAACAATTAAATCGTAGTGACGATGATCAAAAAGACGATCATGAAGATGAAGAATCTGGTGACAATGAAAAAGACGGTGAAAATTCAGAGCCAACTGGCCATGAACAAGCACCTGACATTGACAGACCAGGTAATTCAAACGACCCTGGTCGTCGAAACTAAAGACTGAATTTTAAACTTTTTTCTGCTATGATACGAATAGTAGAAAAAAGTTTTTTTATGGTTCATATAATTGCAAACAGATGTTTCGCAATTTTTGGTGCGAAAGCTTAAAATAAATTGCGTTATTAAAAAGTAACCCAAAATAGACATGAAAATGAAATGTTTTATAATAAACACAGTTAATATTAAAGGAGAAATTTTAAAAATGACAAATGATTATATAGTTAAAGCTTTAGCTTTTGGAGGACAGATTCGTGCTTACAGTGCCTTGACAACTGAGAGTGTGCAAGAAGCACAAACAAGACATTATACTTGGCCGACTGCTTCTGCAGCACTTGGGCGCACAATGACTGCGACATTAATGATGGGCGCAATGCTAAAAGGAAATCAGAAGTTAACAGTTACAGTAGATGGCCAAGGACCAATTGGCAAAGTTATTGCTGATGCAGACGCTAAAGGAAATGTACGAGGTTATGTCACAAACCCACAAACCCATTTTCCTTTAAATGATCATGGCAAGTTAGATGTTAGCCGTGCAGTAGGAACGAATGGTTCATTAACAGTTGTTAAAGATGTAGGATTGAAAGATTATTTTTCTGGTTCTAGTCCACTTGTTTCAGGTGAACTCGGCGATGATTTCACATACTATTTTGCAAAAAGTGAACAAGTTCCTTCATCAGTAGGATTGGGTGTATTGGTTAATCCAGATAATTCAATTAAAGCTTCTGGAGGATTTTTAATACAAGTTATGCCAGGCGCAGAAGACGAAACGATTAATAAACTAGAAGATGCGATTAATCATATGACACCTGTTTCTAAACTCATTGATCAGGGTTTAACACCTGAAGAATTACTTTTTGAAATATTAGGTGAAGAAAATGTACAAATATTAGAAAATGTTCCAGCACACTTTGAATGTAATTGTGGACATGACAAATTTTTAAATGCGATTAAAGGTTTGGGAGAAGCTGAAATTCAAAATATGATAAATGAGGATCATGGTGCTGAGGCGGAATGTCATTTCTGCAGAAATAAATATCAATTTTCTGAAGAAGAGTTACAGCAATTATTAGATAATATTAAATAAACCCGCTAGAATGAAACTAGACAGATAAGTATGTTAGGTTAAAGTTGGAAGAATAAGTTTTTGCAGTTGTATTTACAGAAAAATCTGATAAAATAGAATGTATATCCGATTGAAAAAGTAGGTTTTAAACTTTTTAACGAAAAGGAGCAATACTTATGACAAATAAACCAGTAGATAACATTGTAGAGGTAATTGGTAACACACCAGTAGTTAAATTAAATAAGGTAGTAGACGAAGACATTGCAGACGTATATGTTAAACTTGAATATCAAAATCCAGGTGGTTCTGTAAAAGATCGTATTGCATTAGCGATGATTGAAGAAGCTGAAAAAGCAGGCAAAATCAAACCAGGTGATACGATTGTTGAACCAACAAGTGGTAACACTGGTATTGGTTTAGCATTTGTTTGTGCTGCTAAAGGTTATAAAGCCGTTTTCACTATGCCTGAAACAATGAGTCAAGAGCGTCGTAATTTATTAAAAGCATATGGCGCAGAATTAGTATTAACGCCTGGTTCAGAAGCTATGAAAGGCGCGATTAAAAAAGCAAAAGAATTAAAAGAAGAACATGGTTATTATGAACCTCAACAATTTGAGAACCCTGCTAATCCTCGTGTTCACGAATTAACAACAGGTCCAGAATTAGTTCAGCAATTTGAAGGTAAAACAATTGATTCGTTCTTAGCTGGTGTTGGTACTGGTGGTACATTAAGTGGTGCTGGTAAAGTATTGAAAGAAAACTACCCAGACATTAACTTAGTTGCGATTGAACCAGAAGATTCACCTGTATTAAGTGGTGGCGAACCTGGTCCACATAAACTACAAGGTTTAGGTGCAGGATTTATTCCAGACACTTTAGATGAAAATATCTATGACGAAGTAGTTCAAGTAGGTAATGAAACTGCAATGGACATGGCGCGTAAAGTTGCTAAAGAAGAAGGTATCTTATGTGGTATTTCTTCAGGTGCTGCTATTTATGCGGCTATTGAAAAAGCGAAACAATTAGGAAAAGGTAAAACAGTAGTGACTGTATTACCAAGTAATGGTGAACGTTACCTTTCTACTCCTTTATTCGCATTTGATGACTAATCCAATATAATGTGAAATTGAGCCGGGCACATATAAATGTGCACCGGCTTTTTGTTTTGCAGTGCCTTTTAATATGTTCAAGGATAATGTTAAATTTTAGGTTGGTATATGTATGGATTAAGCGCTGATTACTGAAAAATATAGCAAATAACGTTATTATAGAAATAAGATAACAACTTAAAGATAAAATCATTTTATAAGTGAAAGGAAGCAAAATGATTATGACACATACAAAAATTATGGGCATATTAAACGTTACACCGGATTCATTTTCAGACGGCGGTAAATATAATACAGTCGATCGTGCAGTGAAAAGGGCAGAGGAAATGGTAGAAGAGGGTGTGGATATTATAGATGTTGGTGGTATATCTACAAGACCAGGATTCGAAGAAATTACTGTAGAAGAGGAATTGGACCGTGTATTACCGGTAGTGAAGGCATTGAGTCACTTAGACGTTCAACTATCAATCGATACATATAGAAGTGAAGTAGCAGAAGCAGCGATGAAATTAGGTGCAACGATGATAAATGATCAATGGGCTGGACTAAATGATGCACGTATATTTGATATTGTTGCAAAATACGAGGGAGAAATTGTGTTAATGCACAATGGCGATGGTCAAAGATCAGAACCAGTTGTTGATGAAATGTTAGTGTACTTGCTTAAACAAGCAAATAAAGCTGAAATGGCTGGCATTCCTCAACATAAAGTTTGGCTCGATCCAGGTATTGGGTTTGCAAAAACTAGAGAAGAAGAAAAAGAAGTCATGGCACGATTAGACGAACTTGTAGCTACAGGTTACCCAGTACTATTGGCAACAAGTAGAAAAAGATTTATTAAAGAAATGATTGAGCAAGAGACCACACCTGTTGAACGAGATGAAGCAACAGCTGCTACTACAGCCTATGGTATAATGGAAGGCGTAAAAGCGGTTAGAGTTCATAATGTCGCGCTGAATGTTCGTTTAGGACAAAGCATGGATTATTTAAAGGAGAATGATAATGAGCGACACAATATTTCTTAATGGTATGAGATTTTATAGTTATCATGGTGCGCTACCAGCTGAAAATGAAATTGGCCAAATATTTATCGTTGATATTACGATGAATGTGGATTTGAGCACAGCAGGTCAGTCAGATGATGTTAAGGATACGGTACACTATGGTGAAGTATTTGAAGATGTTAAAGCAATTATGGAAGGTGAGCCGGTAAATTTATTGGAGCATCTAGCGGAACGTATTGCAAAACGTATAAATTCACACTATAATCGTGTAGTGGAAACGAAAGTCAGAATCACTAAAGAGAATCCACCCATACCAGGTCATTATGATGGTGTAGGTGTAGAAATAGTGAGGGAGAGTCGCGCATGACATACGCATATTTAGGTTTAGGAAGTAATGTTGGGGAGCGGTTGACTCAGCTTGAAGCGGCCATATCGATTTTAAATGATAAAGAGGGCATTACAGTTACACAGAAGTCACCGATTTATGAGACGGACCCAGTAGGTTATGTAGATCAACCGCAATTTTTGAATCAATGTATTGAAGTTCAAACCACATTGGAGCCTAACGAATTATTGAAAGCCTGTTTGGATACTGAGCAACAACTACATCGAGTGAGAGATATACGTTGGGGGCCAAGAACCTTAGATGTTGATATCTTATTATATGGAGATCAAATTATTAATGAATCTGAGTTAATAGTGCCACATCCACGTATGTTGGAACGTTCGTTTGTACTTATTCCATTGAATGACATTGCAACGAATGTCATTGAACCTAATTCAAATAAGGAAATAGGGCATTTAGTGATACCAGATGAGTCAGTTAAAAAATATGAATTTTAATAAATGTGCGTAAATGCGTATTTTTGAAGCGGTTATGTGCACGTACATTATATGGATTGAATTTAATGAGTTACTGTCATTCGTGTGAGTACATGTGGAGCGATTTAGGCATATAAAATATATGCATGCACCCATTGACGCGTATAACTTAGTGCTTTTTATGAAGAACTGCATATGTAACTATCAGTATTTAATCACTGGCCGCGTGTCAGTTGCACGATTATCTATTTGAAATTAAGTATTTATAAGTGAATCAATAAAATGCAGAAAAAAGTTTAAATAACTTTATTCCGTTTGCATCGTCTAGTAGAATTGAAGAGTGAGAAAGTTGGAATGTGAGAAGTACATATGAATGTGTTTAGCTATCCTTAAGGATACTCACTTCTAAGAATAAACAAAGCAGAAAATGTTTTGTTAAGTTGAAATTTGGTAATAAATGATCATTTTTATTTAAATATTTCAATTAGAAGTCCAAGCAATAGAAAGTGAAAGTAGAACAAGAAGCATAAAGGAGAGAAAGTTATGTCAGAAGAAATGAATGACCAAATGCAGGTCCGTCGCCAAAAATTACAAGAACTATATGATTTAGGAATAGATCCATTTGGTCAAAAATTTGATCGTACTTCAATGGCAACCCCATTACATGAAGACTGGGATCAATTTAGCAAAGAAGAATTACATGAAAAAGAAGAAGAAAGTCATGTAAGTATTGCTGGACGTTTAATGACGAAACGCGGAAAAGGTAAAGCGGGCTTTGCACACGTTCAAGATTTAAGTGGTCAAATACAGATTTATGTAAGAAAAGACCAAGTAGGTGAAGATCAATTTGCTATTTGGAATTCTGCAGATCTTGGAGATATAGTAGGCGTGGAAGGCGTAATGTTTAAAACTAACACTGGTGAACTATCAGTTAAAGCACAGTCATTCACTTTATTAACAAAAGCCTTACGTCCACTCCCAGATAAGTTCCATGGCTTACAAGATATAGAACAACGTTATCGTCAGCGTTATTTAGACCTAATTACTAACCAAGATAGTACACAAACATTCATTAAACGTAGTAAAATATTGCAAGAGATGCGTAACTATTTAAATCAACAAGGATTTTTAGAAGTAGAAACACCTATGATGCACCAAATCGCAGGTGGAGCAGCTGCACGTCCTTTCGTTACACATCATAATGCGTTAGACGCTACCTTATATATGAGAATTGCGATTGAATTACATTTGAAACGTTTAATTGTTGGTGGATTAGAAAAAGTTTATGAAATAGGTCGTGTATTTAGAAATGAAGGTGTGTCTACAAGACATAATCCGGAATTTACTATGATTGAATTATATGAAGCTTACGCTGATTATCATGATATTATGGATATTACAGAAAATATGATTAGACATATATCTGAAAAAGTATTAGGTACTGCGAAAGTAACGTATGGAGAAGAAACAATAGATTTAGAATCTAAATGGAAACGAATCCATATGGCCGATGCCGTTAAAGAAGAAACGGGTGTCGACTTCTTCAACATTCAAAGTGACGAAGATGCGAAAATAGCTGCTAAAGAACATGGCATAGAAATTACAGATAATATGAAATATGGTCATATATTAAATGAGTTCTTTGAACAAAAAGTTGAAGAAACACTCATTCAACCAACATTTGTATACGGTCACCCAATTGAAATCTCTCCATTAGCTAAGAAAAATGCGGAAGATCCAAGATTTACAGATCGCTTTGAGTTGTTTATTGTTGGAAGAGAACACGGTAATGCATTTACTGAATTAAATGATCCAATCGATCAAAGAGCAAGATTTGAAGCGCAATTAGTAGAAAAAGAACAAGGCAACGATGAAGCACATGAAATGGATGAAGACTTTATCGAGGCGTTAGAATATGGTATGCCTCCTACAGGTGGATTAGGAATCGGAATTGACAGATTGGTTATGTTACTTACAGATTCTGCCTCTATTAGAGACGTATTACTGTTCCCTTATATGAGACAAAAATAATAGCGATAAATATAATAGAACTGGATCAATCTTTATACATCATGTAATTGATGTGTAAAGATTGATTTTTTTTATGCTATTTACAAGGCGTGTTTATCGCGAATATAATATAACTTAGAAGAAAATCAGTACATGAATTTAATTCTTTAAAGTAATAAGATACATTTAAGTAAGATTCTGCTATAAAAATATAAAAATAAACTGAAAAAAGGATGGAAAAGTCAGTTTCTATATGTTAAGATAGTTCAAGTCGAGTTAAAGAAACGAGATACGGCTTAACAAATGCAACAAAATAATTTAAGTAAATGTTTGAAAAGCTATTGACTTAAAAGTTAAAACGTTGTAATATATAAAAGTCGTAAAAAACGAGTTATTACATAACAAATATTCAAGTAAAGATCTTGTAAAGAAAATTTAAAGATAGTGTAAAATTGACTATTGCAAATAATCGTTAAACAATGTATCATTAATTGAGTAAGTTATTTTGTCTGGTGGCAATAGCAAAGAGGTCACACCTGTTCCCATGCCGAACACAGAAGTTAAGCTCTTTAGCGCCGATGGTAGTCGGACTTACGTTCCGCAAGAGTAGGACGTTGCCAGGCTTAGTAATCGAATTGATTTTATGTGGAGGATTAGCTCAGCTGGGAGAGCATCTGCCTTACAAGCAGAGGGTCGGCGGTTCGAACCCGTCATCCTCCACCATTTCAAATGAATAGCCGGCCTAGCTCAACTGGTAGAGCAACTGACTTGTAATCAGTAGGTTGGGGGTTCAAGTCCTCTGGCCGGCACCATTTCATGAGCCATTAGCTCAGTTGGTAGAGCATCTGACTTTTAATCAGAGGGTCAGTGGTTCGAGCCCACTATGGCTCATCCAGTTTCATTTTGCAGAAGTAGTTCAGCGGTAGAATACGACCTTGCCAAGGTCGGGGTCGCGGGTTCGAATCCCGTCTTCTGCTCCATTATTTTTGCCGGGGTGGCGGAACTGGCAGACGCACAGGACTTAAAATCCTGCGATAAGTGATTATCGTACCGGTTCGATTCCGGTCCTCGGCACCATCATTTTAATATAGCGCCCGTAGCTCAACTGGATAGAGTACTTGACTACGAATCAAGAGGTTACAGGTTCGACCCCTGTCGGGCGCACCATTTTAAAATGCATGTTAATTATATATACGGGAAGTAGCTCAGCTTGGTAGAGCACTTGGTTTGGGACCAAGGGGTCGCAGGTTCGAATCCTGTCTTCCCGACTCTTTTTGAAAATAGTATGGGGGCTTAGCTCAGATGGGAGAGCGCCTGCTTTGCACGCAGGAGGTCAGCGGTTCGATCCCGCTAGTCTCCACCATATTGATTATTAATGAAGAAATGAACATTGAAAACTGAATTGCAATATGTCAACGTTAATTCCGAACGCAACA
>NZ_JTLN01000023.1:0-67383 GCF_000798895.1 Staphylococcus sp. ZWU0021 | reverse complement strand
GCGGTTAAGACACCGCCCTTTCACGGCGGTAACACGGGTTCGAGTCCCGTCGGGGTCATACATATTAGGAGAATTAGCTCAGCTGGGAGAGCATCTGCCTTACAAGCAGAGGGTCGGCGGTTCGAACCCGTCATTCTCCACCATTCTTAATTGAACAGCTTGGAGGGGTAGCGAAGTGGCTAAACGCGGCGGACTGTAAATCCGCTCCTTCGGGTTCGGCAGTTCGAATCTGCCCCCCTCCACCATTAATGGGCTATAGCCAAGCGGTAAGGCAATGGACTTTGACTCCATCACGCGCTGGTTCGAATCCAGCTAGCCCAGCCATTAGAGCCATTAGCTCAGTTGGTAGAGCATCTGACTTTTAATCAGAGGGTCAGTGGTTCGAGCCCACTATGGCTCACTCTTAAGTACTTCTCATATGAGAAGTACTTTTTTTATGTTTTAAATTAATTATCGCTTTGTTGAAATTAAATTTATCATTTTCTTTTTATACAATATTATGATTGAAAATAGTAAAAACAGTGTTTTTATCATCATTTTATTGAATGATAAATCATTAAAGTGGTTTTATATGTAAAAAGAAATGAAATAGCTAAATGTACTGTATTACCCAAGGTTGAAAACTCAAACGCTTTAGATTATTCTAGTAACAAGATAACAACAAAGGGGTTTTATAGATGAACAAAACAGTAGAAATTATAGGTGCACCATCTACATTTGGACAAAGGAAATTAGGGGTAAACCTTGGTCCAGATGCAATACGTTATGCTGGTATAGTAGCAAGAATTGAAGCGATTGGATTAACTGTAAAAGATTCTGGCAATATAAATGTACCAGAACTTAATTTAAATAAATTCAATTCAGAGCAACAAGGACTACGAAATTTAGAGGAAATTATTGAAACATCTGAAACATTAAGTCAGTCTGTTTCCAATAGTATATCAAATAACCATTTTCCATTAATTTTAGGTGGTGACCATTCTATTGCGATTGGTTCTATTTCTGGAGTCAGTAAGCATTATGAAAATTTAGGAGTTATATGGTATGACGCGCATGGAGATTTAAATATACCAGAAGAGTCACCTTCAGGAAACATCCATGGTATGCCTTTAAGAATACTTGCTGGCGATGGGGATGACAAGTTAGTCAACATTGCTAATTATGCGCCCAAAGTAAAACCTGAGAATATCGTTCTCATTGGTATGAGAGACTTGGATGTAGGCGAAAGACAATATATTAAAGACAATAATATTAAAACATATACGATGGCTGAAGTAGATAGATATGGTATTAAACAAGTCATTAAAGAAACAATAGACTACTTGAAAGAAAAAACAGATGGCATTCATCTATCTCTGGATGTTGATGCTTTAGATCCAGTTGAAACACCTGGTACAGGTACTAGAGTATTAGGTGGACTAACTTATCGTGAAAGTCATTTTGCGCTAGAATTTCTACATAATTCTAATTTAGTAACTTCAATGGATCTTGTAGAAGTTAACCCATTAATAGATCATAATAATGATACAGCTGAACAAGCTGTTGGGCTTGTAGGCAGTTTCTTTGGAGAAACGTTATTATAAATAATAAAGCAAACTGATGTAGATGCATTCTACATCCGTTTTCGTTTATTTTAGATAAAAAATAAATACTAAATATGACAGTTAGTGTTATGATTGGTATAATAGGTAACATGGGAACAGATAACCGGAGGAGATGTTATGGATTTATCCAACTTTTTTGACGACTGGAGTACAGTAAAAATTATTGCTAGTGTACTCGATTTACTCATCGTATGGTATGTACTTTATCTTCTCATTACAGTTTTTAAAGGTACCAAAGCCATTCAACTATTAAAAGGTATTGTCGTGATAGTGATTGGCCAACAATTGAGTAAAATGCTTAACTTAACAGCAACATCCCGTTTATTTGATTTAGTTATTCAATGGGGTGTATTAGCATTAATTGTAATATTCCAGCCAGAAATCAGACGTGCCTTAGAACAACTTGGTCGAGGCAGTTTATTCAAACGATATTCTACGAATTTAAATAGTGATGAAGATAAATTAATATCATCTGTGTCAAAAGCTGTACAATATATGGCTAAACGTCGTATAGGTGCTTTGATTGTTTTTGAAAAGGAAACAGGTTTACAGGATTATATTGAAACTGGTATTGCTATGAATTCAGAAATATCACAAGAATTATTAACGAATGTGTTTATACCAAATACGCCATTACACGATGGTGCAATGATTATTCAAGCAAATAAAATTGCAAGTGCAGCAAGTTATTTACCGTTATCTGATAGCGCAAAAATAGCAAAAAGTTTAGGTACAAGACACAGAGCAGCAGTTGGTATCTCAGAAGTATCAGATGCATTTACTGTAGTTGTATCTGAAGAAACGGGTTCGATTTCTGTTACATTTGATGGTAAATTGAGAAAAGATATTTCTAATGAAGCTTTTGAAGAACTACTAGCTGAACATTGGTTTGGCACACACTTTCATGAGAAAGGTGTGAACTAATATGTTAGAAAGTAAATGGGGTTTAAGATTAATCGCATTGATGTTAGCTGTATTATTTTTCTTGTCAGCTAATAACATGTTTGGAAATATTTTTGATGCAGATAACTTAAGTCAAAAATCATCTGAAACTATTCAAGATGTGCCAGTTCAAGTGAAATACAATAATAAAGAACTTTATGCAAGTGAAGTTCCAAATAAAGTAGATGTTGAAATTTCTGGACCACAATCACAAGTTTTAAAAGCAGAAAATGGTGAAAACATTAGAGCTATTTTAGATCTTAGTGGTGAAAAAGCTGGTAAACATACAGCTCAATTTAAAATTAATGGATTAAACAAAGATATTGATTACACAGTGAAACCAAAAGAAACAACTGTTTCACTGGAAGAAAAAGTAAGTAAAACATTTAAAATTGAACCAGATGTAAGTAATAATGATTTGAATTCTAACTATAAAATAAGTGAACAAAGCGTTTCACCTGATACAGTTAAAGTTACAGGTGGACAAAAGCAACTAGATAAAATCGCTTATTTAAAAGCTACTTATAAAAACAAAAGTAAAGTTTCAAAAGACACTACAGACGTTGCGAAAATAACAGCATTTGATAGAAACTTAAACAAAATTGATGTTTCAATTGACCCTAATGAAGTCAATTTAAGTGTTAAAGTAGAAGATTATAGTAAAAAAGTAAAAGTGAAAATGAAATCTGTTGGTTCGCTTTCAAATGGACAAGAAGTTAAAGATATTAAATTAGATGATAACGAAGTTGAAATCTATGGTAACAAAGACGACTTAGATGACATTGATGAAATTACTGCAAGAATTAATTTGGATGGCGTTTCAGATACAACTGAGAAAAAGGTAGATTTCCAAGTTCCAGATAAGGTCACAAAAGTTAGTCCGAAAGATACCACTGCAAAAATAACAGTTAAATAGATTTTTAAAATAAAGGAGATATATATATAATGGCAAAATATTTTGGTACAGATGGCGTAAGGGGCGTTGCAAATAAAGAATTAACGCCAGAACTTGCGTTTAAATTAGGACGCTATGGTGGCTATGTTTTAGCACATAATGAAGGTGAAAAGCATCCTAAAGTACTAGTAGGTAGAGATACACGTGTTTCTGGTGAAATGCTAGAATCTGCTTTAATTGCTGGATTGATTTCTATTGGTGCAGAGGTTATGCGTTTAGGTGTTATTTCAACACCTGGTGTGGCTTATTTAACACGTGAAATGGAGGCTGATCTTGGTGTAATGATTTCAGCTTCTCATAATCCAGTACCAGACAATGGGATTAAATT
This sequence comes from Staphylococcus sp. ZWU0021, assembly GCF_000798895.1. Taxonomy (NCBI): domain Bacteria; kingdom Bacillati; phylum Bacillota; class Bacilli; order Caryophanales; family Staphylococcaceae; genus Staphylococcus; species Staphylococcus sp. ZWU0021. Next base: position 63,554 of record NZ_JTLN01000023.1, on the reverse strand, counting down.
CTTTGGTTCTGATGGATTTAAATTATCAGATGATCAAGAACAAGAAATCGAACATTTATTAGATCAAGATAACCCTGATTTACCAAGACCGGTTGGCGAAGACATCGTACATTACTCAGACTACTTTGAGGGCGCGCAAAAATATATTAGTTATTTAAAATCGACTGTAGACGTTGATTTAGCAGGTATGAAAATTGCACTAGATGGTGCACATGGTTCCACTTCATCACTTGCACCATTTCTATTTGGTGACTTAGAAGCTGATACAGTAACAATTGGATGTAATCCTAACGGTTATAATATTAATCAAGAAGTAGGATCAACACATCCTGAATCACTTGCTAAAGTCGTTGTAGAATCTGAGTGTGATTTTGGATTAGCCTTTGATGGTGATGGTGATAGATTAATTGCTATCGATGAAAAGGGAAATATCGTAGATGGTGATCAAATTATGTTTATTATTGGTCAAGCTATGAGTAAGAATCAGGAATTAAATAATAATATGATTGTTTCTACAGTTATGAGTAACTTAGGTTTCTATAAAGCACTTGAGAATGAAGGTATCCAATCAAATAAAACAAAAGTTGGAGATCGTTATGTTGTTGAGGAGATGAGACGTGGTAACTATAATCTTGGTGGAGAGCAATCAGGTCATATTGTATTAATGGATTATAATACAACGGGTGATGGCTTGTTAACAGGTGTACAACTTGCAAGTATCATTAAAATGACTGGTAAAAGCTTGAGTCAACTTACAAGTCAAATGAAGAAATATCCTCAATCATTAGTCAACGTTCGTGTTACTGATAAATATCGTGTTGAAGAGAATATAGATGTACAGGAAATAATGACTAAGGTTGAAGTTGAAATGAATGGAGAAGGCCGTATCTTAGTAAGACCATCAGGTACAGAACCCCTTGTTCGTGTAATGGTTGAAGCTGCGACAGATGAGGATGCGCAACGTTATGCCAATACAATTGCTGAAGTAGTCCAAGATAAAATGGGCTTAGACAATTAATATATTTTAAAGGAAAGAGACTGAGACATAAATAGATGCCTCAGTCTCTTTCTTAATAGAGTAGTAGATGTTATTGTATTGAAAATAGTTTAATATTATATAAGCTAAGGCACATGTATAAGACTACTAGAATGATTAATGATTACATGAGCTAAGCTCATGCATAAGAACTACTAGAATGATTAAGGATTACACGAGCTAAGCTCATGCATAAGAACTACTAATTCACATAAAATGTGAAAGTAGTTCTAAAAAGTGGCTCTAAAAATAATTTTGATATAAAAAAGCACGAATAGGCTGAATTAAGCTTATCCGTGCTTTTTTAATTATAGATTAATTTTACAATACATTATATTCTTTTACTATTTCTGAAGTTAATTGATCATCTGTTTTAGCAAATGATTTCAAGAAGCCTTCTACACCATGTTTATCAATGTGCTCATTTTTTTCAACTGTTTCTTGATCATTGGTATCATCATATTTTAATAATAATGCCGCTGTTTTGATGAGTGCATCATGTTTCAAATTATTTTGGTATAAATAAGATAGTGGTTTAATGATTCTATCTTGTGGTCCGATTTTACGCATAGTGCCTCGTCCAACACGTGTTACTTCGTCTGATAAATTAGGGTTTTTGAAACGACCAATGATTTTATCAACGTATTGAGCTTGTTCACTTTCTGTAAAATTGAATTGTGTTGTAATATATTGACTTGTTTCTTTTAGAACATTTTCTAAACCATGTCTAATATTATCATCATTAACAGCATCTAATATTGTTGGTTGGCCATAAAATCTACCTGCATAAGCAAGATAAGCATGACCAGTGTTAACAGTGAGTAATTTACGTTCAATGTATGGCGTTAAATTGTCTACATATTTAATATGATCTAATTCTGGACCAAACCAAGCATCTTTTTCAATTACCCATTCGTAAAATGGTTCAACGATAACATCTAAAAGATTGTCATTTGTTTGTAAAGGAACGATGCGATCGACAGCAGAGTTTGCAAAGTGAATATGATCACCTAAAGGACCAGTGATATCTAAAATGGCATCTTTTAATGTATTTGTGGCCATTATTGCATTTTCACAAGCAACAATATTAACTGGCGTCTCTTTTTCCTTTAAATAAGGTGCAAATGATTTTGCAATAATAGGCAAGATATTAACGCCTACAGCAGTAGTAATTAAATCTGCTTCTAATACGGCTTGTTTTAGGCTTTCAGAAGGGCCACCTGAATTAATTGCATCGACATTATGCACACGTGTAGTTGTTTTTGCTTCATCTGCTAGGATGACATCATATTGATGTTCTTTATCTAAAGCATTTATAATTTCTTCGTTCACATCAGCAAAAGTAACTTTTACATCGTTATCCGCAAGAATATATCCAATAAAACCACGACCAATATTACCTGCACCAAAGTGTAATGCTTTCATTATGCTTCAGCCTCCTCAAAGACTTGTTTGATTTCTTCAGCAGATGATGCATTAATAATACGATCAACGTTTTCTTCTTCACTAAAAGTAATCGCAATTTTAGAAAGTAAATCTAAATGTTCGCCATCTTTACCAGCAATACCTACGACAACTTTAACTTCTTCACCTTCCCAATCGACACCTTCAGGAATTTGAATTAAAGTTAGACCAGATTTTAATACGCTTGTTTTAGCTTCATCTGTACCGTGTGGAATGGCTAAACCATTACCCATAAATGTAGATACAACTTGTTCACGATCTTTCATAGCTTGAATATAATCTTCAGTCACTGCACCGCCAGATACTAAGGCATGACCTGCTTTTTCAATAGCTTCGTTTTGATCCTTTACTGTTTGGTTAATAAAAATGTTTTCATTGCTAAATAATTCGCTCATTGTCTTCACTCCATATTTAATAAATTTTGTAATTGTATCAGATAACTTTGCTTCAATAAAACTTGAAGTTGTTCGGGTCTTTCCATAAATCCATCGATATTATCAAGATGCCCTACCATTTTTCCAGATATTTCACTTACCAATTGAGACATGGTGTCATCGGGAGGTACAAACATATTTAATAAATATCTCACGGATTGATTGCCATTTTGATTACTTTTAAGCACAATAGGCTCATTTAAAATCGTTATAAGTATGAATGGTTTTTTGATGATATCATTTTTTAAATGAGGTATAGCGATAGGGTAGGGTTCTAAAACAAACCCTTGACTGTCCATATGTTGCTTAATAAGTTCAGCGAATGACGGCCCATCCGTAATAATTTGATGTGATAATAATGTTGATGTTAAATACTGACTCCAATCTGATACCATTGTGTAGTCAATATTTACCGAATCGATAATTTCTAAACCTTTTCGTATATAATTTAGTTTGTCTTCAGGATTTAAAATATTATGATGCTTCGGTTCAATAGCTTGATGCTTAAATTGATGTTGCTGTGTATTTAAGAACGCTGCAACATGATTGATATCTGCATCAGTTAGTAGGGGATTTACTGTAATATAAGGGGTTGTAATATCGATATCTACAGTAGAAATAATTGCATCAAATTGTGATGTATCCATTTTTTTTAAATCACCCACAGAAGCCTGTGTAGTTTTTTGGATTTCGCTAAAGGTTTGTTGCAAACGCGTAGCAAGTAAACGACTCGTACCTATACCACTACTACATACGACCAGCACATTATATAAGTGAGCACCTTGGCTTTGAATAGCGCCGCCAAAATGTAAAACAATAAATGCAATTTCACTATCTGGAAATGTAAAATCTGGCCAAGTTTGTAATAAGGCGCGATGTACACTTTCAAATAATCGCGGATATTTGTGCTTAATCATTTCAGTTAATGGATTATATGTTTCAATATTGGCATTTAATCTATTAATAGCTGGAATGATATGCAATTTTAAACCTTCGCTTAAAGTTTCAGTATCTTTAAATGTTTGGTGTGAAAAATGCGTGACTGACTGTATGAATTTTTCGATTTTTGATTCATCTTTACTGTCTTTAAATACTTCTGCAGATTCTTTTCGTTTTGCGCCGCGGAGGTGAATCGTAATAAAAGTCACTTCGGCTTGATTAAACTGAACCCCGTATATATGCTCAAGATGTAGTGCAAGCGCTTGTGCCACCTCATGTTCAAATGAATCTTTAACACTTTGATAAATATCGTCGTTCAATGCAACATACTGACCATTTAACATCCGATCAATACTTAAGACGATATGCACTGTAAGGGTTAAATAACTAGACTCAGTCAATGAGTAGGGCAATTGATCGAGATGGTCCATAAGAATTCGTTCAATTTGGAAAATCTTATCCATATCTACCATAGCTAGTTGGGATTGATTAATAGATTGATAAACAAAGTGATTTTCGATTACGGAATAAACACTGGTACTATTTAGGTTATTGACCATTAATTGACTTAATAATTCACGTTTTTTAGATTCTGCGCCATGTAATTGAATACCTTCTCCACGTTTTTTGTGTAAACGTAATTGATATAAATCAAGTTCCACATCGAGCTCATCTAAGAGTTTCGTTAGTGTTTGATTCGATACACCAATTTCTTGTGCCAATCCATATTGTTTAATAGGGGTATCAGATTGTATCAATGCATATAAAATGATTACTTTTTGTTCTTCTTGTGATAAATCTATGGTGTTTTCATGCAATAAGGCATGTTTCAGTGAAGATAGAGCACCTTCACTTGTATTGAGTTGTATGCCTTTTTTTGTGACGCGCTCTAATGCTATATCAAAATTAGATAGGAACGATTCAATTGATTTTAATTCTCTATGAATAGTACGAGAGGATACAGCTAAGTTTTGAGCAATGTCGTAAATTGTGACATATTGACCGTGATATTTAATTAACATTTCGATAATTTCTTTTTCACGTGTACTCAAAAACATAGCCATACCCTCCAGTATTGTTCTATATAGTGATTATTTATTATTTAAGATTTTCAAGTAATTCATCATATCTAGGAGAGTTTAAGAAATTATCTACAGAGATATGGATTGCATTTGGAACTTGTTTGATTGCTCTGTCAGTAAGTTTCTTCTGAGTGATAACAAGTTGTGCATCGCTAGGCAATTGATTGATTGCAGTATTTGTAACATTTACATCTTGGATGCCTGCTTTTTTAAATTTATTACGTAACATACTTGCACCCATAGCACTTGATCCCATACCAGCGTCACAAGCAAATATAACATGATTCACTTTACTATAATCATGTGCGTCTACATTTTCAGTATCATAATTATCTAACAATGCTTCTTCTGATTGTTCTTCATTATTTTCTGAAGTTGAAGTAGAAGCGGTAGTTGAAGTTGCATTATTATCTTCATTCCCTTTTAGCTTAGAAGATACACTTGATTTTTTCCCTTTTGAAGCTTCCATTTTTTCGGTAGCTGCTTCTAAGTCTTCTTCAGGCTCTTTTGTGAATTTCAAAATAAGTGCTGCCACGATAAATGATACGATTGCTGCTAAGAGTACACCAAGCACCATGTGTAAGAATTCACCTTTAGGCGCGTTCAACATATAAACGATGAATGAACCAGGTGAGGCAGGACTCTTGAAGCCGAAATCAAGTAATGAATAAGTTGCCACACCAGTCATACCACCTAAGATTACAGCGATAAATAATAAAGGACGCATTAATACGTATGGGAAGTAAATTTCATGAATACCACCTAAGAAGTGGATAATCCCTGCGCCATATGATGTTGCTTTTGCTGTACCTTTACCAAAAATCATATAAGCAACTAAAATACCAAGACCAGGTCCAGGGTTAGATTCAATTGTGTATAAGATAGATTGTCCAGCAGATGCTGCTTGATCTGCACCAAGTGGTGTGAAAACCCCATGGTTAATTGCATTGTTCAAGAAGACAATCTTAGCAGGTTCAACGATAATACTTACTAATGGAAGTAAATGTGCATGTACCAATGCTTCAACAGCAAGTGACAAGATATGCATAATAAATTCCATAATTGGAGCTAATATTTTAAATCCAACAATAGTCATGATGAATCCTAAGATACCAGCTGAGAAATTATTGAATAACATCTCAAAACCTTGTGGTGTTCTAGGTTGAATAAACTCATCTGTTTTCTTCATTAACCAACCTACAAGTGGTCCCATAATCATAGCACCAAGTAACATTGGTGTATCAGGTAATGCTACGATAACACCCATAGTTGCAACAGCAGCAATAATACCACCGCGCATTTCGTGAATTAAACGACCACCACTATATGCAATAAGCAAGGGAATTAAATATGAAATCATAGGTCCAGCTAATTCACTTAAATCTTTATTAGGCCACCAACCACCATCAATAAAGATTGCAGCGATAAAGCCCCATGCGATAAATGCACCGATATTCGGCATAATCATACTACTTAAAAATGAACCAAATGCCTGTACCTTACGTCCAAGACCTTTGTTTTCTTGCGTCTCTGTTTGTGACATAGAATTGCACCTCTTTTTCTCTTTTTATTTATAACTTTATTGTATGGGGGTACAGGGGAATAAACAATAGAAAGTAATTTCAAATTTGTCACAGTATCTTTGACAAGTTTGTGAATATAACTGGACACTTCATAAATATGGATATTACATGTTAAATGTCACTGATTAAGCACAAAGTTATTTTGTAAATAAATTGTTAATAAATTATTTGCATTAAGTAATAAGAACATTGTACAATTAATAATATTGATAGGAAGGAGGACAGTTTAAGCGTTAGTTCAATTAAAGCGCCTGTACAAGTGAAGAGGTTATGTGTTTGTAATTTAAGGTTTATAACAGAAATCTTAATAGACACGATAATCGAAGTTTGTAGACGAGGAGGGTAGTTATCGAACCATCGGCGGATGCTATCCCGGATGTGGCTCATTCGTTAACTTATTAAGGAAAACATTAGGGTAACCTGGTGCACAAAGTTAATAAGATAGCCAAAAATTAAATATAAAAATATACGGTGAATGAGATAACCATTGCCATCAAGGTATTTTCAATTTCTATATGATAAATATAGGGAGAAGTCTGCCTTCGATGGTTTATATTAAATTGGACAGGTTCGAATTCGCTAGAAGTTCAATTATCTCTTCACCATTAAATTGGAGGAAATTTTAAAATGTGTGGAATTGTTGGATATATTGGGCAAGATAATGCCAAAGAATTATTATTAAAAGGTTTAGAAAAATTAGAATATAGAGGTTACGACTCAGCTGGTGTAGCAGTGGTAAATGATGAAGGTACTTCAGTATTCAAAGCAAAGGGTCGTATCGCAGAATTAAGAAAAGTTGCAGATAGTGAAGCTACTGACGGTAATGTAGGTATTGGTCATACACGTTGGGCTACACATGGTGTGCCAAATTATGAAAATTCACATCCGCATCAATCAACGACGGAACGTTTTACATTAGTTCATAATGGTGTAATTGAAAATTATGAAGAATTAAGAAACGAATACTTATCAGATGTATCATTTATTTCTGAAACAGATACAGAAGTCATTGTTCAACTTGTAGAATATTTCTCAAATAGTGGCCTTGATACAGAAGCAGCATTTACAAAAGTTGTTTCACTATTAGACGGTTCATACGCTTTAGGATTAATTGATAATGAAGATAAAGATACAATTTATGTAGCTAAAAATAAATCACCATTATTAATCGGTGTAGGTGATGACTTTAACGTTATTGCATCAGATGCAATTGCTATGTTACAAGTTACAAATCGTTATAAAGAAATTCATGACCATGAAATCGTTATTGTTAAACGTGACGAAGTCATTATCAAAAATCAAAAGGGTCAAGTTCAAGAAAGAGAAGCATATACTGCACAAATAGATGCAGCAGACGCAGAAAAAGGCGTTTATGATCACTATATGTTAAAAGAAATTCACGAACAACCTGCAGTGATGCGTCGTATTATCCAAGAGTACCAAGATGAAGAGGGTAACTTGAAGATGGATCCAGAAGTGATTAAAGATGTTGCCGAAGCAGATCGTATCTATATCATTGCTGCCGGAACAAGCTATCATGCTGGTTTAGTAGGTAAAGAATTTATTGAAAAATGGGCTGGTGTCCCTACAGAAGTGCATGTTTCTTCTGAGTTTGTATATAATACACCTTTACTTTCTGAGAACCCACTATTTATCTACATTTCTCAATCAGGAGAAACAGCAGATAGCCGTGCCGTGCTTGTTGAAACAAACCGCTTAGGTCATAAATCATTAACAATCACTAATGTAGCTGGTTCAACATTATCACGTGAATCAAATCATACATTATTGTTACATGCAGGTCCTGAAATTGCAGTAGCATCTACTAAAGCTTATACAGCACAAATTGCAGTATTATCTATCTTGTCACAAATCGTTGCTAAAGAGCATGGTAAAGATGTTGATGTAAGTTTATTACGTGAATTAGCAAAAGTAACAACTGCAATCGAAACAATCGTAGATGATGCAGATATTATGGAACAAATTGCAACAGATTTCTTAAGAACAACGCGTAATGCGTTCTTTATCGGTCGTACTGGAGACTACAATGTCAGTTTAGAAGGCGCATTAAAATTAAAAGAAATTTCGTACATTCAAGCTGAAGGATTTGCTGGTGGTGAATTAAAACACGGTACGATTGCTTTAATTGAAGAAGGTACACCAATTATTGCACTTGCTACACAAGAAAGAGTCAACTTGTCTATTCGTGGTAACGTTAAAGAAGTAGTTGCACGTGGTGCAAACCCATGTATTATTTCAATGGATGGCTTGAACAAAGAAGGCGATTCATATGTTATTCCACATGTGCACGAACTATTAACTCCATTAGTTTCAGTTGTTGCATTACAATTGATTTCATACTATGCAGCATTACACAGAGATTTAGATGTTGATAAACCACGTAACTTAGCTAAATCAGTAACAGTTGAATAAAGAGCATATGATTAACAGCTAATTAGTAGTGCTATTGTAATATCTAATTTAAATGCATGAAATCATATATTGTATAAATAGGGCAAGAATGAAATCAAACTTAAAGTTTTGATTTCATTCTTGTTCTTTTTTTATAATAAAAAATATGACTTTGATTTATATTTCAGTGATATACAGTGCAATAGGCAGTATATTGAGAACTAAATGTTTGAGGTATGTAGTTAAATGATAGTTATTGTGGATTAATCATGAATTGTATTGTTTTAAATGAGTAGCACTAATATAAATCAACGATAACGATTACAATCAAATTTGAACTTTAATTATTATATAAATCAAAATATTTTTAAAATGTTATTATGTTTATTATGCTTATCATCATAACTAGATAAACTTTAAAAGTGAGTTGAATATAGTGGAAAAACCTAAAATTTATTCTATGGCTTTTGGAAAAGTATACGATTTATTAATTAAAAAAGTAGAGAAAAAGGATAGAACCAAACAAGAAGCGGATGAAATTATAAGATGGATGACAGGTTACACGCAATCAGAGATTGATCGCTTGGTTGCGGATGGGACAGATTATGAAACATTTATAAATCAAGCGCTTAACTTAAATCCAGAGCGAACAAAAATAACGGGTGTCATTTGTGGTGTACGTGTAGAAAATATGGAAGCCTCCGTTATGAAAGAAATTAGATATTTAGATAAAATGATAGATGAACTGGCAAAAGGAAAGGCATTGGATAAAATATTTAGACAACACAAATGATCGAATAAAGGTGATTTGTTAAGTCATGTTAGAAATTGCATAAGAGAAAAGGGGTATAACATGTTAATTGACTTGAAAAATATATCACGTAGAAAACAAGGTAAGGAAATCATTAAAAATGTGAGCTGGCAAATTAACGAAGGTGAAAAATGGATGCTTTATGGCCTAAATGGTGCTGGTAAGACAACATTGCTAAACATATTAAACGCCTACGAACCAAATACTGCTGGAACGATAAACTTATTTGGCATGCAACCAGGAAAAGTGGGCTATTCTGCTGAAACAGTCAGAGATTACATAGGGTTTGTTTCAAATAGTTTAATGGATCGTTTTCAAGATGGCGAATTGGTGCGAGATGTTGTAATTAGTGGCATATTTAATTCCATAGGTGTATTTAAAACTATAGAACCACATCATATTGAATTGGCACAACAATATTTAGAACAAATGGGGATGCGTGATTTTGAGTCAAAATACTATGGTTATCTATCTACAGGAGAACGTCAAAAGGTACTTATTGCTCGTGCGCTGATGGGTCACCCCAAATTACTTATTTTAGATGAACCAGCATCTGGCTTAGATTTTATAGCACGAGAAGATCTGTTACAAGCGCTCGAAAAATTATACCAACAACAACCTGAATTAGCTGTTATATATGTGACGCATTTTATTGAAGAGATTACACAAGATATACAAAAAGGCTTTTTACTGAAGCAAGGTAAGAATTATAAACAAGGTAATATTAAAGATATTTTAAATAGTGATGTTATGAGCAACTTTTTTAATAGAAATGTCAATGTACGCTATCAAAATCAACGCTACGCACTATTTATGAATAATGTGTAGATTGCACATTAGCATAGTTAATGCCATAATTTAAGATGATCATATGTGATGGAGGATTATATAAAAATGGATAATGTTAAGGCAATATTTTTAGATATGGATGGCACGATTTTACATAAAGATAATCGTGTTGATTTAGAAACAACAGAAGTTATTCAACAATTAAGAGATAAGGGATATAAAGTCTTTTTAGCAACAGGTCGTGCACATAATGAAATACATTATCTTGTTCCTGAATCATTTGCAGTCGATGGTATTATTAGTTCAAATGGTACTTTAGGAATGGTTAAGGATAGCGTTTTATTTAAGCACAGCTTGTCTTACAATGCTGTAATTGACATTGTACAACGCGCACAACAAGAGGCAATCTATTATGAAATATTCCCATTTGACAGTAATCGTATTGTTTTACAGGAAGATAAAGCATGGGCAAATGCATTATTTGAACCAGCCACGCCACCGGGTGATGTAGGTGTTTCCGAATGGTCTTCTCGAAAAGCTTCGCTCGTTGATAAGGTAGATTGGGAAACAAGTATACCTGAAAAATCATTTTCAAAAATTTATTTATTTTCACCAGATATTGAAAAAATAACAAACTTTAGAAATAACTTATTAAAAGATCAAGATAAGTTACAAATTAGTGTGTCTAATTCTTCACGTTGTAATGCTGAAACGATGGCATATCGTATTGATAAAGGGACGGGTATAAAAGAAATGATTGAGCATTTCGGCATCGCGCAACAAGAAACATTAGTGATTGGAGATAGTGACAATGATAAAGCTATGTTTGCATTTGGTCATTATACTGTCGCTATGAAAAATGCACGTCCTGAAATTCAAGCTCTAGCAGATGATGTGACTGATGATACTAATGAAGATAATGGTGCAGCACGTTATTTAAAAGCACGTTTCTTACAAGATTAAATGATAGGCATAGAGAAAATAAGGTAGTCATCTAATGGCTAAATGAAAAAGAGTCCGGGACATCTATTTTTGTCCCAGACTCTTTTTGCATCTGCGTGATTATTTTTCGAATGATATTACTTGTCAGTTTTATTTAGATTGTTTTTTAAATCTGATGTTTCATCTTTGACTTTGTCTTGCATGTTTTCAGATTGCTCAGTAACATTCGATTTTGTCTTTTCAGTTGTATCCGTTACACTGTTGCTTGCTTCAGATTGCTTACTTTCTAGTTCATTATCTATAGGTTGTTTTGACTTTTTATTTTTCTTAACTTTTGTAGTTTCAATGCTTTCACCATTACGATTATAGTACTGAATAATCGCTAATATATTTGTATAGTAAACGATTAATCTAATGATAATCACAATGACTGTAACAATGTAAATAATTACCATTGCTAATGTTTGAGACATACTACCAGTAAATATAGCAACCAATTGACTAATTGGATTAGCAAGTAGGATGACGATTAAATTTAGTAATAATAAACCAAGGTAGAATTTGAACCAAGTTTTTTGACCATTTTTAATGCCTTTAAATCCTCTTTTTACTGATGACCATGCACCATTACTAGGTTCTTTAACAAAAGCTAAAGTATAATTGATTGCGATAATCGCTAAGAACCAGTAAATGAATGATTGAATAAATAATACGATTGTTGCTGCGACAATTTGGTAAGCAAGAGACCATCCAAGTGCATGATCAGAACTACTTAATGGTCCTTGTAATGCTGAAAATAGTTGAACGATTCCTAAATTTAGTACTTTTGAAACTAGTAAATTAAGTAACAATGCGATAATAACAAAAACTAAAGTAAATAAAGAAAATTTTAATCCTTTTAAGTATTTGCCTTTTTTAAATGTTGAAAATAAATCTTTGAAATTTACCTTGTCTTTATTTAAAGCTTTGTCTATAGTGTAGATAGTTCCAGCTATTAATGGGTAACCAATAAATATAAATACGATTAATGGTATGAGTATTGCAAGTACAAGTGAAAATATGGCGCCACCGATAGGTTGTTGCATAGCCATTGCCATTAACAATTTATAAATAGCGGGTTGTACTGGCATAAATGTCAGGACTGTTAAAGCAAACAATATTATAAAACTTACAATTGTGAACATTAAAATTTTAGCATTTTGGGGTTTTGCATTTTGTAATGCTAATTTATGAAATTTAAACAAATTTTAAGCACTCCTTTTTAGTCATAAACATACGATATCAAAAATTTGATAATTTTAAAATTAATAGGTAACAAATTGGCAATAAAATGTTAAAATGTCCTAATGAGAAAAAGTTGAAAGGAGATATCATCATGAAATTTGCAATAATTACTGATGTTCATGGAAATTTTGATGCATTAGAAACTGTTTTAGATGATATTGATAGAAGAGAAGATATCAATAAGATATTTAACCTGGGTGATAATATCGGGGTTGGACATGAAACGAATAAAGTACTTGATGAAATTTTTGACAGAGATGATATGGAAATCATCGCGGGTAATCATGATGAAGCGGTGATGTCGATAGTGAATGACACACCTTATCCTGAAGACTTAAAAGACAAATTTTACGAACATCACCAATGGATTGAAAGTCATTTAGATGAAGATTATTACGACAGATTAAATGAACTACCACGTGTGATTGAAAAAACATTTAATCAAAAAAAAGTGCTGTTTATTCATTATGAAATACCAAATGAACAATTAACTACACCGATTGATGGTCAACCATATAGTCCAATTGTGGAACCTAGTGAAGAAAACATAAAAGCTTTGTTTGAAGATAAACAAGCAGATTTAATCGTGTTTGGTCACAACCACACTGTACATTTATATGATGATAAATCTACAGTTTATTTTAATCCGGGCTCTGTAGGTCTTAATAATGGTGCATATGCAGTTTATGGTATTGTAACGATTGATGAAAATGAATTTTCAATTGAACGTGTTAAAGTCCCATATGACAATGAAGAATTTATAAGAGGATTTGACGAGAAACAAGTACCAGCTAAAGCGCTGATATTTGATAAATTTTTATAAACACGTAATTTAAACCTATATATGCTGTATATAGGGGTAGACTATCAATAATGAAATCCCAAGTAGTGATTAATATTAGAAGTAGTAGAAATGCTAAATTATACTAAAGAAGCGAGCATGCGAAATCGACTTTGACTTTCGTACACTCGCTTTTTTTAATTTGTTTAATTGGTCAAGATTTTTAATGATCATGTGCATGATTGTGTGCAGTAGTTTTATATATAGATGAACATAACGTCTCATCGTCATGTTGGTGATCTTTGGTTTCTAACTGAATCGTCATATGTTGAATATTCAATTGTTGTAGTTTGTGTTCTATTTTATTTAACAATTGCTCACCTTGAGCTACTGACATCTCATGAGGGACAACAGCGTGACAACTTAATGCATTTAATTCATTAGATATTGTCCAAATGTGACAATCATGTACGCTTTGGATTGCATCCTCTTCCTTAATAGTGGCAATGACTTCAGACATATTTATATCGATAGGTGTACCTTCCATTAAAATGTTTAATGAAGACTTTGTAATGCCCCAACTACTTTTAATAATTAGCAGTGACACAATGATACTAGCTATTGGGTCAGCTATCGTTAAATTTAAAGTCCATATGAGTATCGCAGCGATAATAGCTCCAACAGAACCTAAAAGGTCTCCCATAACATGTAAGAAAGCACCACGCATATTAATGTTATGCGATGTATCGCCACCTCTAAACATTAATAAAGCAACAATGATGTTGACTATCAGGCCAGTAACGCTGATGATAAACATTTCAGTCGATTGTACTTCTACTGGATTAAAGAATCTTTCAATAGCTTCAATAATGATAATGATACCAATGACAAAAAGTGTTACGCCATTAAAAAGTGCAGCTAAAATTTCGAACCTTTTATACCCAAAAGTTTTATTTTTATTTGCATATTTTTCGGCATAGATAAAAGCAAGGAGTGCGACACCAAGTGAAATTGTATCACTAAACATGTGTAAACCATCCGAAAGTAAAGCCAAACTATTTGCTAAAAAACCACCGATTATTTCGACAATCATAAAACTACCAATAATTAAAAAGCTGATAAGCAATATTTTTTTATTATTAGTGTGTACATGACCGTGAGCATGATTATGTTCGTGATGTTCTGACATATGAATATCCACCTTTCAATTATTGTTTATGTGAGGCATGATGAATTGCTTGTTTTATTAAAGTAGTCACATGCGTATCATCTATTTGATAAATCATAGATTGCCCATGGCGATTCGATTTCACTAAATGTGCTTGTTTAAGAATACGTAATTGATGTGAAACATTTGATTGGCTTAAATTTAAAGTGTGTGCGATGTGACCTACACTACATTCGCCTTGAATCAAAAGGTGCATGATACGTAGGCGATTACCTTCGCTTAACGCTTTAAAAATATCGGTGACATATGTTACCGTTTGTTCATTAATTGATTCCGCCATATCTACTAACCTCATTTCTTCACATTAATATATGAATATTTGTTCATATATTAATATAATTTTGTTGAATAGTCAATGTTCAAAGCACAATAGTTTTAAAAATATGTAGAAGTGTTAAAATGAATTTAAGATTTTATTGAAGGAGGCTATATAATGAGTACATTAGTTATAGGTGCAAATGGTGGCGTAGGTCAATATTTAGTAAATCAATTAAAAGAAAGTGGCGAATCATTTGTCGCAGGTGTTAGAAAAGAAGAACAAGTGCAAGCTTTAGAAGACAATGGTGTGAAAGCGACATTGATTGATGTTGAAGCTGATGATATTGAAACGTTAACTCAAAAGTTACAAGGATTCGATAAAATTGTATTTTCAGTAGGATCAGGTGGTAGCACTGGTGCAGATAAAACAATTAGCGTAGATTTAGACGGCGCTATCAAATCAATTAAAGCCAGTGAAGCAAACCATGTAAAACAATATGTCATGGTGTCTACTTATGATTCTAGAAGAGAAGCTTTTGATGCAAGTGGTGATTTGAAACCATACACGATCGCGAAACATTATGCAGATGAATATCTTAAACAAGCGGATGTAGGTTATACAATTGTGCATCCGGGTATATTGTTAAATGATTCTGGCATAAACAAATTTGCAGCAGATGCATTTTTCGAAGATAAAGGTTCAATTCCACGCGAAGATGTTGCTTCAGTCATTAAAGAAGTACTTGCAACGGATGATTATATAAATACTGAATTTCAAGTTGTGAGCGGTGAACAATCAATCGAAGACGCATTAGACCAGTTTAAAAATAAATAAAATATAATTAAATAAAGAACCAATTTACATGATGGTGTAAATTGGTTCTTTTTTGTTAGAAATAATTGCTTTTTTAAGCAAATTACGAGCGAAAATTTGATACAATAAATTATATCGCTTGGAGGTTAATATGAATATTTCAAACCCAAAAATATATGAACAAGTTGCAGATATCATTTTAGAAAATATTAAATCTGAGGATTATCAGGTTGGTGATAAATTACCGTCTATCCAAAAATTAAGTAAGCAATTTGGAGTAAGCACAGCGTCAGTGAGGGAAGCGTTGAATGCACTGAGAACGATAGGCGTAATAGAAATGAAACAAGGATATGGTACTTTTATCAAACAAATTGAGCCTACTTTTTTTGAATTTGGGGACAAATTCAATTCTTTAGTTCAAATAAAAGAATTATTAGAACTAAGAGAAATTGTTGAAAGTGCAACAGTAGCAAATGCTGCACGATACCGTAATAAAGCAGATTTAGAAAAGCTAGCGACAGCATTGTCTGTGATGGGGGAAGCAGTAATTGATGGCACTTCAGGAGAAAAAGCAGATTTAGAATTCCACCTTGCAATCGCACATGCAGCTCAAAATTCATTATTAGTAGAGTTATTAAATAACATATCAGAACTTATGCAAAATTCAATGGAAGAAACTAGAAAAATATTTATCTATGATAAACAAAAAACAATGACTAAATTACTCGAAGAACACGAGATGATTTATCATGCCATTTTAGAGCAGGATGATAAGACAGCAGTTAAAGCCATGCAATCTCACTTACTCGAAGTAAAACAAACCATATTAGCTAACTTCAAAGAAACATAATAAAAAAAGCGCCATTTCACATGATAATATGAAAAGGTGCTTTTATCATGTTGTGTGGATTTTAGTAATTTTAGAGCAAGGTACTTATACATACATGAAATAGTGTCCAATAGTCAGCGTATTTTACATCTACTACTAAATAGAAAAGGGGCCTAAGACACCTATTTATGTCTCAGACCCCTAATAGCAAATTTTATAATTTGAAAAAGTAATCAGCTTTTCCAAATAATCATAAATTAATACAATACCTTATATGTAAAAACAGATAGAGTTTGTAAAAAACTCTATATCTAATTATAAAGTCAATTAGATTGTATTGGCAAGTCCAAACAAGAAAAATTTCCGGCGATAATATAATCGTTCATTAAAATGATTCGTCATGTGATTGTACAAAATAGAATGAACTACCAATTTAAATGGGTCGTTGATATAATAATAAGTGATTTTAAATATATTGAAATACGCGTATAGTCATTTATACTCTCAGTAATTATGTGATACAATCACACTAGTTCTGTAAAAAAAGATGAATTTAAATGAGAACATTCACTTAAAAAATATAATTTTAAATATGATTACAACTTAAGAATTTGGAGGTGCGATGAATGCCGTTATTTTTAAAACCAATTTTTCATGAAAAAATATGGGGTGGCAGTCGATTAAAAGAATTTGGATATGATTTACCCAGTGATTATATCGGAGAAGTTTGGGGGATTTCAGCACATCCAAATGGCAAATGTGAAATATTAAACGAACCATATCGTGGGCAAACACTAGATCAAGTATGGGATGAACATCGAGAACTATTTGGTGATTTTCCGAGCCAAGAATTTCCATTAATGACTAAAATTGTAGATGCCAGAGAATCTTTATCTGTACACGTACATCCAGATGATGCGTATGCATATGAAAATGAGAATGGACAATATGGTAAGTCTGAATGTTGGTATATTATAGATGCTGAAGAAGACGCTGAAATTATATATGGATTAAATACCCAATCGAAAGAAACAGCAATTGACAAGATTGATGAAGCGGATTACGATTCGTTATTTAATAAAGTGAAAGTTAAAGCGGGAGAATTCTATTTTATACCTGCTGGAACGATTCATTCTATTGGCGCAGGTGTACTTGTTTACGAAACGATGCAATCATCTGATGTGACTTATCGTGTGTTTGACTATGACCGTGCACAAGATTCAGGCGATAAACGCGAATTAAATCAAGTTAAAGCGAAAGAAGTAATTGAAATCGCAAATGAAAGTATTAATATACCAACAGATACTGAAATCATTGAAAATCATAAACGTACACAACTTGTTTCTAATGACTTTTTTACAATTGTAAAATGGAACATTTCAGGTACATTAAATTATATGAAACCAAGAGAGTTTGTATTGATTTCTGTGCTCAAAGGTGAAGGTCAAGTCATTATTGATGGTGAAGTATTCGATTTAGTACAAGGACAGAATTTTATATTAACGTCTGATGATTTAGATACAATATTTGAAGGTCAGTATGAATTGATTGTAAGTTACTTATAGAGATAGAAGTGGGAGTGCATTAAAATGATTAAGTTTTTATATGTATCACTTGTATGTGGTCTTTTATCTGGTGCAGGCATATTTTTAAAGACGGATATATTTCCTTCGATGGCTGTTCCAATGATTTTTGGTGTAATAGGAATTATTGCAGCATTGATTACAATACCGGATAAAGAAATAAATGGTATGCTCAAATTCGGTGGTGTGTTAATTAATACGATGCCAATTCTGGGCGCTTTAACGTTAACTTAATAATGTATAAATTGAGTATCTTTGCGATTGCGTGAATGATACTTTTTTTATGAATTTTATAAAATATGGAGAGACAATGTGTGATTAGCAATAAAGTTCTTAAACATAAGTTTAATTTTTCTTTATAACACCGTGTACATTTCAATATTTACAGTTTAGATAAGCTGAAATATGTTAAAATAGTATTTAAATTGGAGGTGGCAAGATTGGATAAAGCAAGAGGCCTCATTATGACTTTAGTAATCGCAATGGTCGCTACAATTATGGGCAGTAAATTCCCTATCATTGGGAGTGCTATATTTGCAATCATAATAGGTATTTTAATTAATAATATAATAACAATCCCTAAAAAATATGATGCTGGTATAAAATTCAGCAGTAAAAAAATATTACACTATAGTATAGTCGTGTTAGGGTTTACATTAAGCTTCCAATCTATTGGCACCATCGGTTGGAGATCTTTACCAATTATTTTTGTTACATTGTTTGCAGCGGCATTAATTGTTTATGTATTAATGAAACTGTTTAATATTAATGAACATTTAAGTATATTAATTGGGGTAGGGACTTCCATATGTGGTGGTTCAGCAATTGCCGCAACGAGTCCGGTTATAAAAGCAAAGGAAAGTGAAGTTGCATTTGCTATTTCGACGATTTTCTTATTTAATCTCATAGCAGTGTTCATCTTCCCACCAATTGGTCATATCATGCATATGGGACAAGCGACTTTTGGTTATTTTGGAGGAACGGCGATTAACGACACGTCAAGTGTCATTGCAGCAACTTCTAATTACGGTAAAACTGCATTGGAAACAGGGGCCGTTGTTAAATTAACACGTACGTTAATGATTATTCCAGTCGTTTTATTTTTTACATATAGAACTATTAAAAAAGAAAAAGAGAAGCAATCGCACACATCCATAGCTAAAATCTTCCCATGGTTTATTGTTTGGTTTGTCATAGCATCATTGATAAGTACAATTTTCAATTTTTCACCATCAGTGATTCATATGTTTCAACAATTATCGTTATTTTTAATTACAATAGCGATGGCTGGTATTGGTTTGAATGTGGATTTCAAACAATTTAGACAAGCGGGTATCAAACCTATATTACTTGGTTTAGTGACTTGGATCGTTGTTATTATTACAAGTTTAATCACTATGAAATTAATCAACTTATTGTAATGTTTGTTCTATAAGGTGATTTTTCATATAATAGGAAAAATAGAATTTTTATATGAGATAAGGAGTATCTAAATGGCAGAGGAAACAAGTTATTTTTGGTTAAACTGCGGTTATAATCGCTGGAACCATAATGAACCAATGGTTGGACAAACAACATTATTTGAATCAGGTGCACAATTTAATCCCTCTCAAGGTTTCCGTTCATTTAAACAGGCCAAAGTTGGTGACCAGGTCATCTTTTATCAAGTGCAGATGGACACTGGTTTATTAGGATTTGGTGAAATCACAAGTGTACAAACGGGTGCTCAAAATAAAATTCGCGTTCATTTTGAATTACAAGAACAATTAAAGCCGTTAACAGCTGATTATTTAAAAAGAAGTGAACAGTTAGAATTTAGAATGGGTAATATGAAAGAAACATTATTTAATCAAATTACTAAAGAAGAGTATGAACTAATCGTTAGCTTAGGCAAAGGCCAAACTAAAATACCTAGATACTTTTTTATATCTGAGGAACAAGAATTTGAACCAGAATCATATAACACGATATTTACACATACGTATAATGGTATAAAAAGAAATGGTTATCATTTTTATACACAGTTAGAAATAGGGGACCAACTTGTTTTTTATAATAAAAAACGAGAGCAATCGGTCATTGGCGTTGGTGAAGTGAGTAAACATATACATGAAAAGCCACCTATTCCTGGTAGAACTAATAGTACGGCTATTGAAGTATATTTTGAAAAAGAAATTGAACCTGTCTCATTAAGTACTTTGAATAAGCATCCTAAATTAAAAAATCTTTACTACTTACAGGAAAATGCAAAACAAGCGATTGCAAGTATGTCACAAACGCAATTTGAATCTATACTTGAAATGAGTGCGAATGATGGTTTGAAACCACAATTTGAAGCCGTGCAAAGCGATAATGTGATAGATAAGCCAGCAGAAGATTTGAAACCATTTATTCTGCTTGTAGTAGATAAAGGAGAAGGATTAAAAGCGGCAGAAGACTTATTGCAAAAAACAAATGCGAATCCAGTTATTACTTCTGGGCACCCGGATTTCACAGAAGACATGCTTTATGGAAAATATTTACCAAATGAGACGGGCGCTTTATATTATAGAGAAGGTTTTATAACGAATCTCATGCCTCGAAAAGATAAAAGTTATTTAGTTATAGATAATTTTAACCGTATAGATCCTGATATTTTTCAAACATATATCAATGTGTTGGAAGGCTATGAGATGACGTTACCACGTTATAATAAAGATGGTACTATGGTTAAATGGTCTAGAAAAAAAGATTCGTTTTATCATTTTAATCCGAATTGGCATATTGTCGCTATCACGTATGACAGTTTAAATGAAATTAAACAAAAATACACAGAACAGTTTCTAAAATATACTAGAATTGTTAAAGTGAACCAAGATTAAAAAGAGTTTAGAATAATTGAACTTATACGTTATGATGAAGCATAAGTAATTATGAAAGCATATGAAATGATCAATCCTTCAAGAATGGATTGGTCATTTTTTTATGCAAAGTATGACAATATAAATGTCTATTAATTATTTAAATTATAGTGGATACTTTTAAAACAGAAGCGTAAAAAAGACATAATGTTTTTAATCGACGAGCACTGATAGGAATAGGCAGATATAAGCACTTATGATTTATTTTAAGGAAATTAGGATATAATAAAAGTAAGTCCCATTATATAATGATAATGGTAGACTAAATATATCATTTTAGGAGCGTTGTATATGCCAATAATTTATTATGATGGTAACTGTGTTTATTGTTATAACTATGCGATCTGGTTAATTCAACACGGACTTTCTACACGTTATCAATTTGCCAAATTACAGGGTGATGTAGCACAAAATTTATTAGAAAATTATCCAGAAGCGCAACAATACGATAGTGTGATTTTACAAGAAGGTGACCAGTTGAAATATAAATCTGATGCAATTACAACCTTAATCACATCGTTGACTAACTACAAATGGTTAGGTATCTTGTTGCGTTTCGTGCCAAATATAATCAGAGATTTTGGTTATCAATTATTTGCTGATAATAGAAATCATATGTGGAAAACCCATTGGCATGAACCTAATGATTATGAAAAATCATTTTTTATTGACTGATTATTTTTTACTGAAAATACGGAGGAAACAAACATGGGAAAAATTATTGTAATTGGTAGTGCATCAATAGATTTAGTTGTAAAAACTGATATATTGCCCGAAGCAGGAGAAACAGTAATGGGCACTTCATTTTTTACTAATCCTGGTGGCAAAGGCGCAAATCAAGCGGTAGCGGCTGCACGCTTAAGTAATGAAGTGTATATGATAGGTGCAGTGGGCGATGATGCATACGGCAAACAAATTTTGGAAAACTTGAAAGATAATCATGTTGATACCACTTACATGGACATCATTGACAATGAGAAGTCAGGTACAGCACACATTACATTATTTGAAGATGATAATCGTATTATTGTCGTTCCGGCTGCCAATAACTATATTACACCAGATATTGTTTTGCCAAAGTTGGAAAACTTTGGTGAAGATGACATTATTTTGCTCCAACATGAAATTCTTGAAGCAACGGTTCAATCAGTTGTCACATATGCAGCAAAGCATGGTATCAAAGTTATTTTAAATCCTGCGCCTTATCGTGAATTGGATAAAGAAGTAATCGAAAAAGTAACATGGATAACGCCGAACGAATCAGAAAGTGAATTACTATTTGACCATCAAGTAGAACAAGCACTTAAAGCATATCCACGTAAACTTATTATTACGCAAGGCGCAAAAGGCGCATTGTTTTATAGCGATACGCAACAACTGATTGAAGGTTATAAAAAGGAAGTCATAGATACAACAGGAGCTGGAGATACTTTTAATGGTGCACTAGCAGTTGCATTAATTGAAAATAAGTCATTGGAAGATGCTGTGAATTTTGCTAATTTGGCTGGTAGTTTTTCAGTGACAGGTTTAGGTGCACAAGGCGCAATGCCGTATAGAAAAGACTTGGAATAAGTAGTGCGCAATTTGTTATAATAAGTGTAGGTCATTAAATGGACATCTAAATTAAAATGATTCTAATTTAGAGCACGAATATTCTTTACAGATTAGAATTATTATAATATAATAATTATTGTAATCAAGAACGGTGTTGTCATTTAATGATAATATTGAAATTTAAAGGAGAGATTTTACATGGCAAAAAGTAATGAAGAAGTAGTAAAAGTATTAAATCAACAAGTAGCAAACTGGACAGTCGCATTCACAAAATTACACAATTTTCATTGGTATGTAAAAGGTCCTAATTTCTTCTCACTACACACAAAATTCGAAGAATTATATGACGAAGCAAGTCAATACATTGACGATTTAGCTGAGCGTATTTTAGCTGCTGGTGGTAATCCAGTTGCAACATTAAAAGAAAGTTTAGATCTTTCAATTATCAAAGAAGCAGGCAAAGGTTACAAAGCTGAAGAAATGGTTGAAGAACTTTCACAAGACTTCGATAATGTATCTAAACAATTAGAAGAAGCAATTGAAGTTGCTTCAAATGCAGATGATGATGTGACTGAAGATATGTTCATCGGTATGCAAACAAATATAGATAAACATAACTGGATGTTAAAATCATATTTAGGTAGATAATACATTCAGTTTAAGATAAAGAGAATAGTGTCTGGGCATATAGCTTAGACGTATAAAAGAGGCCCTGTCTATTTAAATAGACAGGGCCTCTTTCTTTATAAAAAATGTTAGCTGAGTGTTATGAATTAGCACACTAGCTCTATATGTACTTATTTACATATCAATCTGAAACCTAAAGAAAATGTTATTCAGCAATTTCTAATGCTATTTCCATCATTTGAGTGAAAGAGTTTTGGCGTTCTTCAGCAGTTGTCGCTTCATCACGTAAGATATGATCGCTTACTGTAAATATGCCTAAAGCTTTTTTATTTGCATAAGTAGCGTTTAAATATAGTGCTGCAGACTCCATTTCAATACCTAAGACACCCATGCGTTGCCATTGTTCATTGAATGTAGGGTCGGCATTATAGAACGTATCAGAAGATAAGATATTGCCAACATGTGTCGTAGCACCGATATCATCTGCTTTTTGTTTAGCTTTTAATATTAATTCAAAATCTGCTAATGGTGCAAAATGACCAGGAATGTTGTATTGCTCCACATAACTAGAATTCGTAGAAGCACCTTGTGCAATAATCACATCATATAAGTTAACGTTTTCTTGTAAAGCACCGCATGAGCCGATACGGATGATTGTGTCTACATCAAAGAAATTGTATAGTTCATACGAATAGATACCAATACTTGGAACGCCCATACCTGATCCCATTACAGATACTTCTTTACCATTATATGTACCAGTATAACCAAACATATTACGTACTTCGTTAAATTGTTCAACGTTTTCTAAATAGTTATCCGCAATATATTTTGCACGAAGTGGATCCCCTGGCATTAATACGGTTTTAGCTATTTTTTTCCCATTAGGTTGAATATGAGGTGTTGCTTTTGTCATAATCATCTTCTCCTTTAAATTCTTTATCAAATTAAAGATAACATTTGTTTATTATTTTTGCGAATTTTTGTAGTATAGAGGTAAAGAGAGAATGTTTATAAACATATATGTTTAATTTTACTATATAATTATGAGTGGGTTAAAACACCATATGCTAATAAACAAAATAATAGGAGGATTTAATATGAATTACGCAAAATATATAGACCACACATTACTTAAACCGGAATCTACGAGAAATCAAATAGATAAAATTATCGAGGAAGCGAAAGCGTTTAATTTTAAATCGATTTGTATTAATCCAACACATGTAAAATATGCTGCTGAACAACTTAAGGGTTCAGATGTATTAGTATGTACAGTTATAGGTTTTCCATTAGGAGCATCAACAACTGAAACAAAAATATTTGAAACAGAAGATGCTATTAATAAAGGTGCATCAGAAGTAGATATGGTAATTAATATTGGTGCTTTAAAAGATGGACGCTTTGAAGACGTTCAAAAAGATATCGAAGGTGTCGTAGGTGCAGCGAACGGTAAAACAGTTAAAGTTATTATTGAAACATGCTTATTAACTGATGAGGAAAAAGTCAAAGCAAGCGAATTAAGCAAGGTAGCTGGTGCTGATTTTGTTAAAACATCAACAGGATTTGCTGGTGGTGGTGCTACACCTGAAGATGTTAAGTTAATGAAAGATACAGTGGGCGATGATTTAGAAGTAAAAGCTTCTGGTGGCGTTAGAAATCTTGAAGACTTCAATCATATGCTTGAAGCAGGTGCCACACGTATTGGCGCTAGTGCAGGCGTTGAAATTGTACAAGGTTTAGAAAGTGACTCAGATTATTAATAAATAACTGAAATCTTGTCTGAATACAGTTATGTATTGACTTGAAAAATAGGGGAGGCCAACTCATATGAGAATGGTAGATATTATTGAAAAAAAACGTGATGGTCAAGCGCTAACGAAACAAGAAATTGAATACTTTATTGATGGATATACAAATGGAGATATTCCTGACTATCAAGCTTCTAGTTTAGCGATGGCGATTTATTTTCAAGATATGAATGATGATGAACGAGCTGCCTTGACGATGGCGATGGTTAATTCAGGTGATGTCATTGATTTATCTAATATTAATGGGGTTAAAGTGGATAAGCACTCAACGGGTGGTGTTGGTGATACGACGACACTAGTACTTGCACCATTAGTGGCTGCGGTAGGTGTGCCAGTAGCGAAAATGAGTGGTCGCGGACTAGGCCATACTGGTGGTACCATTGATAAATTAGAATCAGTTGAAGGTTTCCATGTTGAAATTAGCGAAGAACAATTTGTTAAATTGGTTAATGAGGCGAAAGTTGCAGTCATTGGTCAAACTGGGAATTTAACACCCGCTGATAAAAAACTATATGGACTTCGTGATGTTACCGGTACGGTGAATTCAATTCCACTGATTGCATCGTCTATAATGAGTAAAAAAATTGCTGCTGGCGCGGATGCAATTGTATTAGATGTTAAAACCGGTAATGGCGCATTTATGAAAACGTTAGAAGATGCAGAAGCGTTAGCGCATGCCATGGTTCGTATCGGTAATAATGTAGGTAGAAATACAATGGCAATTATTTCGGATATGGGCCAACCACTTGGCAATGCAATAGGTAATGCTTTAGAAGTTAAAGAAGCGATTGAAACGTTGCAAGGTAATGGACCAGAAGACTTAACAGAGTTAGTTATGACGCTAGGTTCACAGATGGTAGTCGTCGGTGGAAAAGCTCAAAATCTTGATGAAGCACGTAAAATGTTAGAACAAGCAATTCAAGATGGTTCAGCGTTAGAAAGTTTCAGAACATTTTTAGAAAACCAAGATGGCGATGGTTCTGTTGTAGACGATGTATCAAAATTACCACAAGCCAAATATCAAATTGAACTACCCGCACAAAGTGAAGGCATTGTAACTGAAATTATTGCAAATGAAGTCGGTGTAGCTTCTATGATGTTAGGTGCAGGCAGACAAACTAAAGAAGACGAAATAGATTTAAGTGTGGGTCTCGTATTGCATAAAAAGGTTGGAGATAGCGTCAACAAAGGAGAGGCTTTGTTAACAATCCACAGCAATCAAGAACAAATTGATAACGTAAAAGATAAACTATTGCAAAGTATTACGATTAGTGACACTGGTAATGAACCAACATTGATTCATAAAATAATTACTGAATAGGAGAGGAATATTATGACTACACCATTTAAACGAGTTCATTTAATTGTCATGGACTCTGTTGGTATTGGAGAAGGACCTGATGCAAAAGCTTTTGATGATGAAGGCAGTCACACTTTAAAGCATACGCTCGAAGGATTTGAACAGTCATTACCTAACTTACAAAAATTAGGTTTAGGTAATATTGAACCTCTTCCGGTTATTGATAAAGAAGCGGAACCACAAGCTTTTTACACAAAAATGAGTGAAGCTTCAGTCGGCAAAGATACCATGACTGGCCATTGGGAGATTATGGGGCTAAATATCATGCAACCATTTAAGGTCTATCCAGAAGGATTTCCAGAAGAACTGGTTAATGAAATCGAAACGTTAACAGGACGTAAAGTTGTAGCCAATCGTCCTGCATCCGGTACGCAAATCATAGATGAATGGGGCGAACATCAGATGAAGACGGGTGATCTAATTGTCTATACTTCTGCAGACCCAGTACTTCAAATTGCAGCTCATGAAGATATTATTCCCTTAGAGGAACTATATGACATCTGTGAAAAAGTAAGAGAATTAACCAAGGATCCTAAATATTTAATAGGCAGAATCATTGCTAGACCTTATATTGGAGAGCCAGGTTCATTTAAACGAACTTCTAATAGACATGACTATGCATTAAAACCATTTGGTAGAACAGTAATGAATGAATTAAAAGATAATGGTTATGATGTCATTGCCCTTGGTAAAATTAATGATATATTTGACGGTGAAGGTGTGACTGAATCGATACGTACCAAAGATAACATGGATGGTATTGATAAATTAATTGAAACTGTGCAACGTGACTTTAATGGGTTAAGCTTTTTAAATCTTGTTGATTTCGATGCCCTTTATGGCCATCGTCGTGATAAACCTGGATATGCACAAGCGATTAAAGATTTTGATGAACGTTTACCTGAACTTATGAATCACTTACAAGAAGAAGATTTAGTTATTATTACAGCAGACCATGGTAATGATCCAACTGCAGATGGTACGGATCATACTAGAGAATACATTCCTGTACTTATGTTTAGTCCTAAAATGACTGACTATCATGAGCTAACGATAGACAGCACATTTAGTTCTTTAGGTGCAACGATTGCTGATAATTTTGGTGTGAAATTACCTGAATTTGGCAAAAGCTATTTGAAAGAAATGGGTGTTGAAAAGTAATGCATATTTTAAGAATGCTATTTGGAATTGTCTTTAGTGTTGCAGGGGTACTCCATTTTAAAGATGAAGAACAATTTAGATGTATTGTACCAGCGTACTTACCATTTCGAAAAGCAGCTGTGTTAATCACAGGCGTTATGGAAATCGTGTTTGGTGTCATATTATTAATGAAACAACCTACTAAGGGTCAAAAAAATGCACTCATAGCGTTTTTATGGGCGGTCTTACCAGCGAATATTTATATGGCGCGCAAACAAATTCCAATTGCTGGTCAACAACTTCCGAAATGGGCTTTATACGGACGTATTCCATTGCAATTTGTGATGATGAAATTAATCAAAAAATTATAACTTACTAAACTAAAATAAGAGAGCACATGCGTTTGAAATGACGCTGTGCTCTCTTATTTTATATATTTATAAAATGCTAACTCACATTATAAATTATTGTGCTTCACCATAGATATCATGCCATTCAGCTTTTTTGTCTAAGAATGTTTGGGCTATTTCTTTGGCGCCTTCTAATGAATGGCTAGCAGCCCAACCACATTGAACTTCATTACATGCTGGCACTTCTGTAGCATTTAATACATCTTTAATTGTTGCTTCGATAATATTTAACACATCTTCATAGTCATCATGATTGATAAATGAAACGTAAAATCCTGTTTGGCAACCCATTGGACTAATATCAACGACTTTATCTGAATGATTTCTAATATTTTCTGCCATTAAATGTTCTAATGAATGTAATCCAGGCATATCCATATGCTCTTTGTTTGGTTGTTTAAAGCGGATATCATATTTATGAATTACATCACCGTTAGCGCCTTCCATTTTCCCTGCTAATCTCACAAAAGGTGCTACAACGATTGTATGATCTAAATTAAAACTTTCTACGTTCATTTTTGGCATGGTGTATCCTCCTCATATATAACTTAAATTAATTGTAACAAGTTAAAAGAGGATTTACAATTTTTGAAATGTGGTATAAAGGGGTATGAAAGTTATTTTTATAAATTTCAGAAAATGAATGACAGAATTCAATAAACCCGATAGAATAAGTAATAATTAAATCATGTTTTGTGCATTATGAATCATATGTTGTGTTATTTAATAAATTACTTATTGCATTTGATTTATTTTATAAATTGAGTATAAACATAATGCCAAGTAATTTAGGAGGCAGTGTTGAATTATGGAAAATAAACAAATTGTATTGGACTATATAGAAAATGAAAAGTATAAATATTTAGAAATGAGCCATCAAATCCATCAAAGACCTGAATTAGGTAATGAGGAGATATTTGCATCTAGAACGTTAACGGAAACGTTAACGCAACATGGTTTTGAAGTCGAAACAAATATAGCAGGACATGCGACTGGCTTTATAGCAAGTTATGATTCAGGACAAACGGGACCAACTATAGGTTACTTGGCCGAATATGATGCATTGCCAGGGTTAGGTCACGCGTGTGGTCATAATATTATTGGTACCGCTAGTACATTTGCGGGTATAGCCTTAAAGCAAGTGATTGATAAAGTCGGCGGAAAAGTAATTGTATTAGGCTGTCCTGCAGAAGAAGGTGGAGAAAACGGTAGTGCTAAAGCGACTTATGTTAAAGAAGGTATTATTGATGATTTAGATATCGCCTTAATGGTGCATCCTGGTAATGAAACATACAGAACAATCAATACTTTGGCTGTAGATGTACTAGATGTTAAATTTTTTGGTAAAAGTGCGCATGCATCTGAAAATGCAGATGAAGCGAAAAATGCACTTGATGCAATGATTTCATATTTTAATGGGGTTGCGCAATTACGTCAGCATATAAAAAGTAGTCAACGTGTCCATGGCGTTATATTGGATGGTGGACAAGCAGCGAATATTATACCTGATTTTACACATGCGAGATTCTATACTAGAGCAACAAGTCGCCATGAGTTAGACATTTTAACTGAACGAGTTGGTCAAATAGCTAAAGGTGCGGCATTGCAAACTGGATGTGATTATGAATTTGGACCTATACAAAATGGCGTGAACGAGTTTATAAAATCTTCAAAACTAGATGATTTATTTGCTAAATATGCAACAGAAATGGGTGAAGCTGTCATTGATGATGATTTTGGTTATGGCTCTACTGACACGGGAAATGTGAGTCATGTTGTACCAACGATACATCCACATATTAAAATTGGATCACGTAATTTAGTAGGTCATACGCATAGATTTAGAGAGGCTGCAGCAAGTACCCATGGGGACCAAGCGTTAATTAGAGGTGCTAAGATTCTCTCGCTTATGGGATTAGAATTATTAACGAATCAAGCGTTGTTTGATGAGATTATTGAACAACATCAATTTATAAAGGGGCATAAAAAATGACTAAAGAACGCTCTCATAGACCCAAATTAACACTTAGTGACCTTTACGATTCTAGCGTTGTCTATACTTCTAGACCGTCTTATATTTCAAATCCATGGCTGGAACCTGAAGAACACCAATCGAATTTTTTAACAGGTAGAGAGCTGATAATAGCTAATCATATGCCAGTAATCGTTCATGAAGCGAGCGTCACTGATAAATTAAAGCAGTTATTTGAAGCGGTAGGGAAAACAATGCCTACAAATATCATTCAATTCAACGATCAACAAAGTTATGAACAAACTTTAAAAGTGTTAGCGCAAGAAGAGAATAAGAAAATTTATTTTCAATATATTCATGGTGAAGATATATTAACTAAAGCGCATTATGCACTAGATAAAGATATCTTTGTTGCATTAAATAATAAAGCAAGAATTCCTGAATGGACGAACAATCAATTCCTTCCCCGTCGAGAAGTTGTAAACATTGAAGATTTTGAGGCGGCGGTGTCTGAATGGTCGTTCCCATTTGTATTAAAACCTGGGGATGACTTACCAACTGCTGGCGGGTATGGTGTAATGATTTGTTATTCAGAAGAAGATTTAACAAAAGCAAAAACACGAATTGCTCAAGCTCAATCAGAAACAGACACAATGATTATAGAGCAAAAGATAGAAGCGATTGCTAATTATTGTGTACAATTTGCATATTCTGAAAATGGAGGCATACGATATATAGGTACTTCAGCTCAACTCACAGATGCTTACGGCTATTATAGTGGAAATGAAAATGCGCCGGATGTACCTAAACACGTGATAGAAGCTGGTAGAGAAATCATGGAAATTGGGGTATCTAAAGGTTACTTTGGCGTAGCGGGCTTTGACTTGTTATTAGACGACAAAAATGATGTATATGCGATTGATTTGAATTTTAGACAAAATGGTTCGACAAGTATGTTGTTGTTAGAGCCTTTACTTCAACAAGGCTATCATAAATTTTATAGTTATATTTCGCCTGGTGATAACGAACAATTTTTTGCGACAATTTTGAAATATGTGCGACTGGGCGTATTATTTCCACTTTCTTATTATGATGGTGAATGGTTTGAAAATGATACGGTGCAATCTAGATTTGGTTGTATATGGCATGCTGAAAACAAAGCTACGGTTGATACATTGGAGCAACAATTTCTAAAAGAGATTCAAGAAAAATAAAATGTGGAATTAAAATTAGTGGTTCTACTCAGTAGATAATAATTTAAAAGCTAAAAATGTAAAGTGTCTGGGACATAAATAGGTGTCTCAGATTTTTTAATTGGACAATAGATGTGAACTACTACCAGCGATCCAAAGTACTATTGATATATTTTATGCGAATGCGTAGTGGTTATGTATACGATTAGAATATTAGCCAAGGAAGAGAATGACTTTTATTCTTTAATTTTTATTGAAAAATTTGATTCCTGTTAATACTTTCTAAATTTATAAGGAACATTCGTTGATTGACTAGAAACATACAGTCATTTATATTTTAAATATAAGTAATTATTATAAATGAATTGAAGGTGAAAATATGTCTTACAAAGAAAGTTCATTTTTTCAAGATATTTTAATAAATGAAGTTTTTTATGTCGCAACTAAATCAAAGCATTTGATTAGACAAGAAATATCTGAACAAAATGTAGTATGTGCTTGGACAGATAAAGCAACAGCAGAAAGTTATTTAAATAAAGAGCAAATTGAATATGACAAAGTAAAAACGGTTGATATTGATCGTTTTGTAACTTATGAAATTGACGATATTTTTGATGAAGATGATGAGGTATTGATGAACCCAACTTCACATAAAGATGGTGAACGCGTTCGTATCGTTGCAGCTTCAAATGAATTGATGTCTGATTTGGATAGTATTAGATTGAAAGAATTTGTTAAAGATGTTGCTAAAGAAGATGCTGTGTTTGGATTAACTAATAAGAATGAAAAACAATTTATCATGATCAGTGATGAAGCACACCAAAAACCACATATTATGCCTGTATGGAGTATTAAAAACAGAGCTGAAAAGGTGAGAAATCAAGATTTTGAAGAATGTGAAATTATTGAGATTGAAGGGGAAGTATTTGCTGAATGGTTAGATACGTTACGTGATGATGACCATGCAGTTGCAATAGACTTGAAGCCAGGCGTAGTCGGAACAGTTGTGCCTGCTCAAAAAGTAATTGACCAGTTAACATTTTAATTAAAGGTTATCAACAATATAGCTGTTTATGAGTTATGTATTTATAATATTTATAATTTAGAGCACAAATTTTATCGTATCGAAATAGTTATAGATTTGTTTGGAGTAATAACTAGTTGAAATAAAGAGATTGAGTCATAAATAGATAATGTCAAAAAGTCTGGAACATAATTAGGCGTCTAGGCTTTTTGTCAATTTAAACAATTGGTGTAAAGTCCAACTGCTTATTTTAAACAGTTACATGATTAGTATCTGTATTATTCAATTTCATATTTATAAATAAAACAGTAATTTCTAGTGTTTTAAACTAGAAATTACAGTTTTTTGTTTATACCCATTCAGTATGATTGTAAAAATCCTATAAAATCATTTTTCATTTAGATAACTCATATAATGTCCTGTTTTTAATATGTCATATTGTGGCAGATAAACGTGCTTAATGAGCAGTCTATACATTATATAATTTAATGAATATAAGCATTATAAATGTATAGAACCTAGAGCACCAGAAAATGCACCATGCTCAATATAATAAGGTTCACACCCACGTAAAACAGTATAGTCTTTGACGACATCCTTTAATAAATCGTTATTGTGGAAGGAAGAACCGATATAGGCAACATTTTTTGTATTATGTTCTCTTGCGACAGTAATTGACATTGTCGTAATGACTTCACCGACGACTGCAATTACAGAAGCCAATTTATCTGCATCTGTAAATGATTCATCTAAATGATGTAGCACATTACCAAAGTTAGCTGCAGTTAAATCGCCAGAAATAGGAGGCTCACTATCTTTATATATATGTTTTACCTTTAAATCTATAATATCACGGTTACCATTTTGAGCTGTATCAGTTAACTGTTTATAGTTACTGATACCTGTGAGTAGGTATCCAAGGCCTTGTATCATACCGCCACCGGTGCCTATTCCGCCTACACGCTTTTGCGCTTTGCCATTTGAAAAATGAAGTGAAGTACCAGTACCAACATTAGTGAAAATATAATCATCTAAGAAATGACCTTGTTCTTCTAATAGAATTTCTAGCCCTTTAGCTGCAGCATCAAATTCAACAAATACACGAGATTCACAATTGAGTTGTTCATTAATTATGGCAGCTTGCCCACCCGTCAGATTAATGTTGTTACAATCTTGTTGATTTAACCATTGAATGACTTCCTCAATTTCAGTAGTTAATCTTGTGCTGTATGTTCGTTCACCGTTTTTTTCTTGAACAATTTTAATGAGCGTGCCACCAGCATCGACACCTATCTTCATCTGTATTCCCCCTAATAAAAATTTCCATTATAACTTATAGTATAATAAAATGAAGGAAAATCAAATATGGATTTAATAGGATTGATAGAATAGTTCACAATTAAGGCTGTTAATTAATTAGGTATGTTTCTAAATTATATGTAAATTTATAGGTTGATTTGATTCAGAAGTGGTATGAATAAATAACGACTACGTTTTTAATAGGGGATTAAAACATGTTTATAAAGGAAAATTTTGAAAATATTACGGTACAAGTTTATGAAGAAAAATATAGACAATCTTTATATGATTTCAAATTAAGTGAAAGACAGCAAATTTATTCATCATTACCTAAAGATGTATTGGATGATGCGATCAATGATGAAGATAGAATTCCAAATATTGCACTAAATGATGAAGGTGAAGTCGTTGGCTTCTTTGTACTGCATCAGTATTATCAACATGAAGGATATGACACGCCAAATCAAGTTATATATGTGAGATCCTTATCAGTCAATGAAGATTTTCAAGGTTATGGCTATGGTACGAAAATGATGATGTATCTGCCTAGGTATGTACAGACACTTTTTCCAAATTTTAACCATTTATATTTAGTGGTCGACGCTGAAAATAAAGGCGCTTGGAATGTTTATGAACGTGCGGGCTTTATGCATGCAGCTACAAAAGAAGAAGGACCTATTGGAAAAGAAAGGTTATATTACCTTGATCTAGATTCTAAACATGTCTCTTCTTTAAAATTAAAACCGAACACAGAAGAACAACCATTCAATATTCATATCATTGATTTAATTAAAGATGATAATAAAGTGGGATTTATTGCTATTGAAAGACATGAAGATCGAATGAATATCTCTTCGGTTGAAGTTAACAAAGAAGAACGGCACCATGGTATTGCTGAAAGCGCATTGAGACAATTATCTACATATGTACGTAAACATTTTGATAATGTAAAGTTATTGACAATCACTTTGTATGGTGAAAATAATGAATTAAAACCGTTATGTATAAACAGTAATTTTGTTGAAATAGATGCCGCAGATGATTATATTGTCTTTGAAAAATATATAAATTACTAAATGCGATTGCGAAATCAGGAATTGTCATTTATAATTTACATTTGTTATTATTACTTATGTTAAACTTAGTACTGATTTGGATAAACGCCTTTGAAAGGAAGAATAAATAATGAGAATTCAAGATTACACAAAAGAAATGGTTGATGAGAAATCATTTATCGATATGGCATATACGTTATTAAATGAAAAAAATGACACAATGAACTTATATGATATTATTGATGAATTTAAAGCACTTGGACATTATGAAGACGACGAAATCGAAAATAGAATTGTTCAATTCTATACAGATTTAAACACAGATGGTCGTTTTTTAAATGTTGGTGAAAATATTTGGGGATTACGTGATTGGTATTCAGTTGCAGATATTGAAGAAAAAATTGCGCCTACGATTCAAAAATTTGATATTCTGGACGACGATGATGAAGAAGATAAAAACTTAAAATTACTTGGTGAAGATGAGGCTGATGATGATGATATTCCAGCAGTTACAGATGACCAAGAGACTTTGAATGATCCAGAAGATCCAGAAGATGACGATGTTGATGAAGATCTTAATGAAACAGATATCGTTATCGATGAAGATGATGAAGATTTAGACGAAGAAGATGAAGAAGAAGAAGAATTTGAAGACGAAGAAGAAACAGAAGAATAATTCTTTGAGATTTAATTGACTTTTTTCGTGAACATGATAAAATTTTATTCGGGCTCCTTTAATTAGGACGACGTGTATAAATATTATACGCTCCCCCTTACAACCATGTGAGAGGGAGCGATTTTTTTGTTTTAAATAATATATCAGTTTTATAGTATTTTATATTTTGAAAGTACTTGTTACGACAATTAATACATATAATGATGAAGCATTTAAATATGTAAATGTTGTATCACAAAATTTAGCAACTAATTTGGAAATTTGATACGAATCAAAACGTATTGTAAGAAAATACGGTTTTAATCATAGGAGGCAGAACATGACAAAATTCATTTTTGTAACTGGTGGAGTTGTTTCTTCATTGGGTAAAGGTATCACGGCAGCATCTTTAGGAAGATTATTAAAAGATAGAGGATTAAAAGTCACGATTCAAAAATTTGATCCATACTTAAATGTTGACCCAGGCACAATGAGTCCATATCAACATGGTGAAGTTTTTGTGACAGACGATGGTGCTGAAACTGACTTAGACTTAGGACATTATGAGAGATTTATTGATATAAATTTAAATAAATATTCAAATGTAACGGCTGGGAAAGTTTATTCTCATGTCTTAAAAAAAGAGCGTCGTGGTGATTATTTAGGTGGTACAGTTCAAGTTATCCCGCACATTACGAATGAAATAAAAGAGCGTTTATTATTAGCTGGGGAAAGTACAAATGCAGATGTAGTTATTACTGAAATTGGTGGTACAACAGGGGATATAGAGTCATTGCCATTTATTGAAGCAATTAGACAAATCCGTAGTGATTTAGGACGCGAAAATGTAATGTATGTTCACTGTACTTTGTTACCATATATCAAAGCTGCTGGAGAAATGAAGACAAAACCAACACAACATAGTGTGAAAGAATTAAGAGGTCTTGGTATCCAACCAGATTTAATTGTTGTTAGAACAGAATATGAACTTACTCAAGATTTAAAAGATAAAATTGCGCTATTCTGTGATATTGATAAAGCAAGCGTTATAGAATGTCGTGATGCTGATTCATTATATGAGATACCTTTACAATTAAGTAAACAAGATATGGACGATATTGTGATTAAGCGTTTAGAATTAAATCCAAAATACGAAACGCAATTAGATGAGTGGCAATATTTATTAGATACGGTTAACAGTTTAGATGGCAAGATAACAATTGGTTTAGTAGGTAAATATGTAAGCTTACAAGATGCATATTTGTCAGTTGTCGAGTCATTAAAACATGCTGGCTATCCATTCAAAAAAGATATCGAAGTGAAATGGATTGATTCAAGTGAAGTTACCAATGAAAACGTTGCTGAAATATTAGCAGAAGTTGATGGTATATTAGTACCTGGTGGATTTGGATTCCGTGCAAGTGAAGGTAAGATATCAGCTATTAAATATGCACGTGAAAATAATGTGCCATATTTCGGTATTTGTTTAGGTATGCAATTAGCAACTGTTGAGTTTGCTCGAAATGTCATTGGACTAGATGACGCGCATTCAGCAGAATTAGATCCTAATACACCACATCCTATAATCGACTTATTACCAGAACAGAAAGATATCGAAGATTTAGGCGGTACACTACGCTTAGGTTTATACCCTTGTCATATCAAAGAAGGTACATTAGCAAATTCAATTTATAATGAAACTGAAATTGAAGAAAGACACCGTCATCGTTATGAATTTAATAATGAATATAGAGAACAACTCGAAGCAAACGGAATGGTGTTTTCTGGAACAAGTCCAGATGGTCGTTTAGTAGAAATGGTAGAAATTCCAAGCAATGACTTTTTCGTTGCATGTCAATTCCATCCAGAATTTTTATCAAGACCTAATCGCCCTCAACCGATTTTCAAAGCATTTATAGAAGCATCATTGAACCATCAGCAATCTAAATAATATGTTAAGACACACATACTCGAACTATTACGTCGAGATGTGTGTCTTTTTTTATTTAGTGCTTCGTTCAAATGTATGTATATAAAAATGGGGTATAAACGATTATTAAAATTTGAAATTTAGGCGATTTTTATACATCTAGAATAAAAATATAAAATAAAAACGCTTACAAATATATTGAAGAATGCAAAAGGTATATGACTTTGATATAATTAGATTGTAAAAATATGTGCTTAAAGCACCAAGGAGGAACTTTCATGCCTTTAGTTTCAATGAAAGAAATGTTAATAGATGCAAAAGAAAATGGTTACGCAGTAGGTCAATATAACCTTAATAACTTAGAATTCACTCAAGCAATTTTAGAAGCTTCTCAAGAAGAGAACGCTCCTGTAATTTTAGGTGTATCTGAAGGTGCTGCTCGTTACATGGGTGGTTTCTATACAGTTGTTAAAATGGTTGAAGGTTTAATGCATGACAAAGAAATTACTGTACCAGTTGCAATTCACTTAGACCACGGTTCAAGCTTTGAAAAATGTAAAGAAGCAATTGACGCTGGATTTACATCAGTAATGATTGATGCTTCACATGGTTCATTCGAAGACAATGTTGAAATCACTTCAAAAGTTGTAGAATATGCTCATGAACATGGTGTTTCAGTTGAAGCAGAATTAGGTACTGTTGGTGGACAAGAAGATGATGTAGTTGCTGACGGCGTAATCTATGCAGATCCTAAAGAATGTCAAGAACTTGTTGAAAAAACAGGTATCGATACATTAGCGCCAGCATTAGGTTCAGTACACGGACCTTATAAAGGTGAACCAAAATTAGGATTTAAAGAAATGGAAGAAATTGGTGCTTCTACAGGATTACCATTAGTATTACACGGTGGTACAGGGATCCCAACGAAAGATATCCAAAAAGCAATTCCTTTTGGTACTGCTAAAATCAATGTAAATACAGAAAACCAAATTGCTTCAGCTAAAGCTGTTCGTGAAGCTTTAGACAATGATAAAGAAATGTATGATCCTCGTAAATATTTAGGACCTGCACGTGAAGCGATTAAAGCTACTGTTATTGGTAAAATTAAAGAGTTTGGTACATCTAACCAAGCAAAATAAGTTAACGAATAACTTTTGATACTTTATATATGTTGTATCGATTTATGAGGGCGAGACGTCGAAATCAAATTCATTTTTTTGATTTCTGCTTCGCTCTCTTTTTTATGTTATAATTTGTTAGGTTTGTGTAAAAAAGCAATCAGGAAAGCACGGATAACATAAAATTTTAATAATAAATCCTTATAATTATGATTTGAATTGGTAAATAATGGGAATTGAAACAATAGTAAAAAAAATTATATACAAGAGAAAACACTTTATTTTATATGAAATAAATTTTAATAAACTGATGTGCTTTGCAAACTGTAATAAATTAATTTATAATGCAAATGATGTTATGGAAGAGAAATATTGATTGAAAGGCAAAGGAGAACATACGAATGGCTCAAGAAGTGATTAAAATTAGAGGTGGTCAAACACTAAAAGGTGAAGTGAACAACCACGGTGCTAAAAATAGTGCAGTAGCAATTATTCCAGCCGCAATTTTGGCTGAAGACAAAGTAACAATTGAAGGCCTTCCAGAAATCTCTGATGTAGAAACTTTAGTAAGTTTACTTGGAGATTTAAATATTAAGACTGAATTAGATGGTATGACATTAAATGTTGATCCAAATGAAATTGAAAATGCACCATTACCTAATAATAAAGTAGAATCGTTACGTGCTTCATATTATATGATGGGCGCTATGTTAGGTAGGTTTAAAAAATGTGTGATTGGATTACCAGGTGGTTGTCCTTTAGGACCGAGACCCATTGATCAACACATTAAAGGTTTCAAAGCTTTAGGTGCTAAAATTGATGAATCAAGTTCTACATCAATGAAGATAGAGGCTGACAAATTAACAGGTGCGAATATCTTTTTAGATATTGTAAGTGTTGGTGCAACAATCAATATTATGCTTGCAGCAGTTCGTGCTGAAGGTCAAACTGTCATTGAGAATGCTGCAAAAGAGCCAGAAGTAGTTGACGTAGCTAATTTCTTAACAAGCTTAGGTGCAGATATCAAAGGCGCTGGCACAAGTACGATTAAGATTAATGGCGTAGAACATTTACACGGTTCACATCATCAGGTCATTCCAGATAGAATTGAAGCTGGTACATATATGTGTATTGCCGCAGCATGTGGTGAAGATATAACAATTAATAATATTATTCCAACGCATGTAGAACCATTAACAGTGAAATTAAAAGAGCTTGGTGTTGATATTCAAGTTGGTGATGATAGCGCCGTAATCCAACGTAGTACACCATATGCTAGTGTTGATATTAAAACACTTGTATATCCTGGATTTGCTACCGATCTTCAACAACCTATTACCCCATTATTGTTTATGGCTGATGGTGTATCATTTGTTACCGAAACGATTTATCCAGCACGTTTTAGACATGTAGATGAATTGAAAAACATGGGTGCAGATATTTCGGCAGATAATGGTACAGCAACAATTAAGCCATCTAAACTTACTGGCGCAGAAGTTTATGCTAGTGATTTACGTGCAGGTGCTTGCCTTATTGTAGCTGGTTTATTAGCTGAAGGTGTTACAACAATTTATAATGTGAAGCATATTTATCGTGGTTATACTAATATCGTTAGTACTTTAAAATCTTTAGGTGCAGACATTTGGACTGAAGAAGTATAGAAAATGTGGTATAATAAATATACTTAGTAACCAAAGTGTACTTAGTTTAAATGATAATAGAATAAATCGATATTGAGGTGATGACCATGAAGGTTTGCCCTTATCTAGAAGAAACCTTTAAAATAGTAGGTAGAAGTTGGAATGGTCTTATTATTAATTATTTATCTAGATGTACGGAAAAGTCTGCACACTTTTCAGATATGAAACGTGATTTAAAGACAATTACACCACGTGCACTTAGCATAAAGTTAACGGATCTTAGTGAATGGGGACTAGTTGAAAAGAAAGTGGTTTCTACCAGTCCAATGAATATTCTTTACCAACTGACAGATAAAGGTGATGCTTTAGCAGCAGCATTAGTGCCAATGGAAAAATGGGCTCAAGATTATATTGAACTCGAAAATAAATAGTAATTAAATTCTAAAGTAAAAGCGAAATTCAAAATATTACTAAAAGAGAATGGAGCACACAGTCTTAATTAGGTATTTCTAAAGACAATCAATTCTATTAGTTGTGATTGGAAAGTAGCGTATTAAAGTGGAAGTATAATTTAATCATTTTCGATTGCTCTGAATTTTTAAAGAGACCAAGACATAAATCGATGTCTTGGTCTCATTTTGTATATGAATTGGAGGGTACATGTAGTTATTCACTGAATAACAAAATGGCGCTGAAATTTAATGGGTTAAAAAAATTGTGTAAAATGAATGGAAAACGCTTTATAACAACGTTTGCTACGATTTGGCGTGAGCACTTATGTTTAAAAAAATGAAATCTCGGTTAAAATGGTATTATCAACAAAAGTTAAGGAGTGAATTATTGATGAGAAATTTCACTAAACAATATATCAACGGAGAATGGGTTGAAAGTACAAGTGGAGAAACACTTGAAGTAATTAATCCTGCAACAGAAGAAGTTGCTGGTACGATTGCTAAAGGTAATAAAGAAGACGTGGAAAAAGCTGTAGAAGCAGCAGATAACGTATATTTAGAATTCAGACACACTTCAGTTAAAGAAAGACAAGATTTATTAGATCAAATAGTACAAGAATATAAAAATAGAAAAGAAGACTTAATTCAAGCAATTACAGACGAATTAGGTGCACCTCTATCTGTAGCGGAAAATGTACACTATCAAATGGGCTTAGATCATTTTGAAGCAGCACGTGATGCATTAAATGATTTCCAATTTGAAGAACGTCGAGGCGATGATTTAGTTGTCAAAGAAGCAATCGGTGTTTCAGGACTTATTACACCATGGAACTTCCCAACAAATCAAACGTCATTGAAATTAGCTGCTGCTTTTGCTGCTGGTAGTCCGGTAGTATTTAAACCTTCAGAAGAAACACCATTTGCAGCTATTATATTAGCAGAAATTTTTGATAAAGTGGGTGTACCTAAAGGTGTATTTAACTTAGTCAATGGTGATGGACAAGGTGTAGGTAATCCATTAAGTGAACATCCAAAAGTAAGAATGATGTCATTTACTGGTTCTGGCCCAACAGGTTCAAGTATTATGAAAAAAGCTGCAGAAGATTTCAAAAAAGTATCACTTGAACTAGGTGGTAAATCACCTTATATTATTTTAGATGATGCTGATATCGATGGTGCAGCAAGTGCAGCTGCTAATAAAGTAGTGTTCAACACAGGGCAAGTTTGTACTGCAGGTACAAGAACAATCGTTCCAGCAAGTATAAAAGAAGACTTTTTAACAGCTGTAAAAGAAAAATTCAGTCAAGTAAAAGTAGGTAACCCTAGAGAAGAAGGTACACAAGTTGGACCAATTATAAGCAAAAAACAATTTGACCAAGTACAAGCCTATATTGACAAAGGTATTGAAGAAGGTGCCGAATTATTATATGGTGGCCCTGGTAAACCTGAAGGATTAGACAAAGGTTACTTTGCAAGACCAACTATTTTTAATAATGTAGATAACAGCATGACAATTGCCCAAGAAGAAATATTTGGACCAGTAATGTCTGTGATCACATATAATGATTTAGATGAAGCAATCAAAATTGCAAATGATACAAAATATGGTTTAGCTGGTTACGTTTATGGTAGTGATAAAGATACACTTCATAAAGTAGCACGTTCAATTGAAGCAGGTACAGTTGAAATTAACGAAGCTGGACGTAAACCTGATTTACCATTCGGTGGTTATAAACAATCTGGTTTAGGCCGTGAATGGGGCGACTACGGAATCGAAGAATTCTTAGAAGTTAAATCAATTGCAGGTTACTACAATTAATAAGTTAATTTAATAGGTAATGTGAATCTATATGAGAGTAGAACAATGAAATCTTTTTAAGAGAAATTAGATTTCTGTTCTACTCTCTTTTTATAATTTATATATCGAAATACATTTTGTAATTAAATAGGAAATTTGCTATAGTTATAAAAGTAGTAGCGTAGTTACTATGTTATTTAAAAAACTTATTTATGAAATGGGTGCAAGATAATGCCTGAAAAAGTACGAACATCACCTCAGTATGAATCGTTCCACGAGTTATACAAAAATTACACTACAAAAGATCTCACTCAAAAAGCAAAATCTCTTAAGCTAACAAACTATAGTAAATTGAATAAAAAAGAACTTGTTCTCGCGATTATGGAAGCGCAAATGGAAAAAGATGGTAACTATTATATGGAAGGCATTCTAGATGATATCCAACAAGATGGTTATGGCTTTTTAAGAACAGTTAATTATTCTAAGGGAGAAAAAGATATCTATATCTCAGCTAGTCAAATTCGTCGTTTTGAAATTAAACGAGGAGATAAAGTGACTGGTAAGGTTAGAAAGCCAAAGGATAATGAAAAGTATTATGGTTTATTACAGGTTGACTTTGTTAATGATGAGAATGCAGAAGAAGTAAAAAAACGTCCTCATTTCCAGGCGTTAACGCCGTT
The DNA here is from genome assembly GCF_000798895.1 of Staphylococcus sp. ZWU0021. Lineage (NCBI taxonomy): Bacteria > Bacillati > Bacillota > Bacilli > Caryophanales > Staphylococcaceae > Staphylococcus > Staphylococcus sp. ZWU0021. The sequence goes on along the minus strand of NZ_JTLN01000023.1, from coordinate 20,667 downwards.
ATATCCAGAAGAAAGAATTGTGTTAGAAACTACAAAGCAGAATTTTTCAACTCGAATCATGGATTTAATCACGCCAATTGGATTAGGACAACGTGGACTTATCGTTGCACCGCCTAAAGCAGGGAAAACCTCTTTATTAAAAGAAATTGCAAATGCAATTGCAAAGAATAAACCTGATGCAGAATTATTTGTATTATTAGTAGGAGAACGACCAGAAGAGGTTACTGATATAGAAAGATCTGTAGAAACTGCAGAAGTAGTTCATTCTACATTTGATGAGCCACCTCAACACCATGTCAAAGTTGCAGAATTATTATTAGAACGTGCGAAACGCTTAGTTGAAATTGGTAAGGATGTCATTATACTAATGGATTCTATAACAAGATTGGCACGTGCTTATAACCTTGTTATTCCGCCAAGTGGTCGTACGTTATCTGGTGGGTTAGATCCAGCATCTTTACACAAACCAAAAGCATTCTTTGGTGCAGCAAGAAATATTGAAGCGGGTGGCAGTATGACTATATTAGCTACAGCTTTAGTTGAAACTGGTTCGCGTATGGATGACATGATTTACGAAGAATTTAAAGGTACTGGAAACATGGAGTTACATTTAGATCGTAAATTAGCAGAACGTCGAGTATTTCCAGCAATTGATATTGGACGCAGTTCAACACGTAAAGAAGAATTGCTCATTGATCCCAAAGAACTGGATTCATTATGGCAATTACGCAATATGTTTACAGATTCAACGGACTTTACAGAAAGATTTGTTCGTAAACTCAAACGAACAGACAATAACCAAGAATTCTTTGAACAGTTACAAAAAGCTGCTAAAGAAAGCACAAAAACGGGTAAACCAATCATTTAATTACTAAATGATTCATAGATATAATACCAATATGAGATTTAGGGTTGCGTTTTATATTTATAGACATTATAATTATCAAGTATTGGGTAAAAAACTCACAAAAAACTCTGTTCCAGATGGTTCAGGGCAAAGGAGCTGAAAATAATGAGACAAAATATTCATCCTGAATATCACAATGTTATCTTTTTAGATACTACTACAGATTTTAAATTCTTAAGTGGTTCAACTAAAACATCATCAGAGACAATGGAATGGGAAGATGGTAATGAATACCCAGTTATTCGTTTAGACATTTCATCTGATTCACATCCATTCTACACAGGACGTCAAAAATTCGCTGCGGCGGATGGTCGTGTGGAACGTTTCAACAAAAAATTCGGATTCAAATCAAGCAACGAATAATTGTTGGTATAAGGCATTCTCATTTTATGAGAATGCCTTTTTATGTTAAAAAGCACTTCCTAATCACAAATAGATATCATAAACAATGTTGAAATTCCTTTATTTTATGAGTAACGATACTGGCTGCAAGTATACCATTAAATTTAAGTTTGTATACAATGTTGAAACAAAATGGATCAGTTTTGTTAGTAGGCAGTTCAATGAGAATTTAACGATAGTTCTATTTATATATCCCAAATTGTTACATAAAATTAACGCAGTAACTTGAAAATATATCCTATTTTGTAGTGGAAAATATGATATAATGAATCGATTATGTTTTGAAAAAAGGTGGAACGCATAATGTATGAAACTTATCATTCCGGGTGGATTGAATGTATTACTGGAAGTATGTTTAGTGGCAAATCTGAAGAGCTTATTCGTCGATTAAGACGAGGGCTTTATGCTAAACAAAAAGTAGTTGTATTTAAACCAGCTATAGATGACCGCTATCATAAAGATAAGATTGTTTCTCACAATGGCAATGCTATAGAAGCAATTAATATTTCGACAGCAGCTGAGATATTAAAGCACGATTTATCAGAAGTAGATGTAATTGGAATAGACGAAGTGCAATTTTTTGAAAATGGTATTGTACATATAGCTGAACAGTTAGCTGAAAAAGGACATAGAGTCATTACTGCTGGTCTAGATATGGACTTTAGAGCACAACCTTTCGAGCCAATGCCACAATTGATGGCTGTGAGTGAGGATGTAACTAAACTTCAAGCAGTTTGTGCGGTTTGCGGTGCATCGTCAAGTCGTACGCAAAGATTAATTGATGGTAACCCAGCAAAAATCGACGACCCAGTCATTTTAGTTGGTGCTAATGAAAGCTATGAACCCAGATGCAGAGCGCATCATATAGTAGCGCCTAGCAATACTGAGAAGGAGGAAATGTAGTGTTTGATCAATTAGACATAGTAGAAGAAAGATATGAACAATTAAATGAAATGTTAAGTGATCCTGATGTCGTAAATAATCCAGATAATTTACGTAAATATTCTAAAGAGCAGGCAGAATTACAAAAAACAGTGGACGTTTATCGCGATTATAAACAAACAAAAGAAGATATTTCTGAAGTAGAAGAAATGTTACGTGATACAAAAGATAATGATGAAATTGAAATGTTGAAAGAGGAACATCAAACACTTCAAAATAAAGTACCTAAGTTAGAAGAAGAACTTAAGTTCTTATTGATCCCTAAAGATCCTAATGATGACAAAGACGTTATTGTAGAAATTCGTGCAGCAGCAGGTGGAGATGAGGCGGCAATTTTTGCTGGTGATCTATTTAGAATGTATTCCAAATATGCTGAAACGTTAAATTATAAGACAGATATTGTAGAAGTTACCGAAAGTGATCATGGTGGTTATAAAGAAATAAGTTTTTCTGTTTCTGGTAATGGTGCTTTTAGTAAATTAAAATATGAGAATGGTGCACACCGTGTACAGCGTGTACCTGAAACTGAATCAGGCGGACGTATCCATACATCAACAGCTACAGTTGCAGTACTTCCTGAGGTAGAAGATGTTGAAATAGAAGTTCGCAACGAAGATTTGAAAATTGACACATACCGTTCAAGTGGTGCAGGTGGTCAGCACGTTAATACAACAGATTCAGCTGTGCGTATTACACATATTCCAACCGGTGTTATTGCGACTTCTTCAGAAAAATCGCAAATCCAAAACCGTGAAAAAGCACTAAAAGTATTAAAAGCACGCTTATTTGATATGAAATTACAAGAAGAGCAACAAAAATATGCTGCCCAACGTAAATCAGCAGTGGGTACAGGAGATCGTTCAGAACGTATCAGAACCTATAACTATCCGCAAAGCCGTGTAACAGATCATCGTATTGGTTTAACTTTACAAAAATTAGACCAAATTATGGAAGGTAAGTTGGATGAAATTATTGATGCTTTAACTTTAGCGGAACAAACTGATAAATTGAAAGAATTAAATAATGGTGAATTATAAAACATTATTAAATCAAGCTAAAGTGAAATGCAATGAACAAGGTATTGAATCAACGCGTGCCGAATGGTTAATGTTTGATTTGTTTAATTGGTCTAAAGCCAATTACTTAATGCATATGGATGATGAAGTAACACTTCAACATAAAAACTTATTTGATGACGCAACACAAAGAATGCTAAATGATGAACCAATACAATATATCCTAGGTAAACAAACATTCTATGGTGAAGTTTTTAAAGTGAATAAGCATTGTCTTATTCCAAGACCTGAAACAGAAGAAGTAATGCTTCATTTTTATAATCAACTTCATTCAGGAGATTGTGTTGTAGATATAGGCACGGGGAGTGGGAATATACCGATTTCATTAAAAAAATTGGACCCTTCATTAGAAGTTTATGCTACAGATTTATATACTTCAGCGTTATCTGTCGCTAAGGCTAACGCTAAGATGCACCAAGTAGAAATTAGATTTCTACTTGGTGATACATTAATGCCACTGATTGAGCACGGCATCAAAGTAAATGGACTTATTTCTAATCCGCCATATATTGATGATAATGATGCATTAATTATGGATAATACAGTGTTAAACTATGAACCACATACTGCGCTTTTTGCAAAAAACAATGGCTATGATATCTATGATAAAATTATAGATCAGTTACGCGAAGTATTATTGCCAAATGCGAAAGTTGTGTTTGAAATTGGATTTAATCAAGGACAAACATTGAAACAACGTATTATTGAGAAATATCCAAGTTTAGATGTACAAATCATTAAAGATATAAATAATAACGACCGAATAATTTCATTTGTTTGGTGATCATAAGTTATGTGCTAAACATGATTAATCATGAGAGTGCATAACTTTTTATTTTGTTTTAAAATAGATAACAAGATGAAAGGGTGTGTCTAAGTGAATACAAAAATATGGGATTTACGCCAATCTAATAATCAATTGAATACAGATAATGAACTGAATGATATAAAAGTAATTTTTGAAAATGGCGGTTTAATTGCTATACCAACTGAAACTGTATACGGATTGGGTGCAGATGCACGTAATGAAGCAGCAATTAAACACATTTATAGTGCGAAAGGTAGACCATCTGACAATCCTTTAATTGTTCATATCTATAAAGTTGAACAAATACAAGCTTTTACAGATAAGCTGTCAAAAGAAGTTGAAATGTTAATGAATGAATTTTGGCCTGGACCGATTTCATTTATTGTTCCATTAAAAAAAGGCTATTTATGTGAAAGTGTTAGTGGTGGGTTAGATTCCATTGCAGTGCGTATGCCAAGTCATCCAATCGGAAGACAAATACTAAAATATGTTGATATGCCAATTGCGGCACCCAGTGCAAATTTGAGTGGCAGACCCTCACCGACTACATTTGAACATGTTTATCGTGATTTGGACGGGCGTATCGATGGTATTGTGAATGGAGACCAAAGTGAAGAGGGGTTAGAAAGTACTGTGCTCGATTGTACACAATTTCCATTTAAAATCGCTAGACCCGGTTCTATCACAAAATCTATGATAGAAGCGGTTATTCCAGACAGTGTGACAACAATAGGTACATTAGATTCTGAAAAACCAATTGCTCCAGGTATGAAATATAAACATTATTCACCTGATACACCAGTAAAAATATTGAAGTCTTTTAATGCGTTACCTACATCGACTTCAAATTGGACACAAACAGCGTTTATCGTACCTCGTAGCAAACAAGCGTTAATACCAGAAGCTGCGAAATTTATACCTTTATGCGAAGATGAAAATGATATTAAAGGGGCTAATCATAATCTTTATCAAATATTGCACCAGTTAGACCAAGACGATCAAATTCAACATGCCTTTATTTATGGATTTGATTTGAATGATAACACTACGGCAATTATGAATAGAATGATGAAAGCGGCTAATCAATCTATTATTGAAGGAGCAGATTTATGAAAATCATTTTTGTTTGTACAGGAAATACTTGTAGGAGTCCTATGGCTGAAAGTATCGCTCAGTCCAAATTACCTAACCATACAATTGTGTCACGTGGTATGTATGCTATAGATGGTCAACCGATATCAGATCATACTAAGGAAATTTTACTTGAGCGTCATTTAAATGTGCCATACCAAGCCCAGTCTTTTACTGCTTCAGATATAAATGCAGATTTAATATTGACGATGGGTTCATCTCATAAGCGCATAATTAAGGAATTGTATGATAACACCGATCACGTATTTACTTTAAATGAGTATGTAGACAAGATAGGAGAGGTTTCCGATCCGTTTGGTGGGAGTAAATCTGCATATCTTGAAATATATAATGAATTAAATTTACTGATAGATAGTTTAAAAAATAAAATATTAAACTAATAAATTAGTGAAATTAGTATAAGTACGTTAGTAAATACGTTATAATAAAAACGTGTAGCAAATTTGCTATCAGTCAATTTTGTATGTTTTAAAGCGGTTTGAGATTCAATTACTTTTTATGTCATTAATAAAAAGGGGTGCAAGAATGGAAGATTTGAAGTTATTGTTAGATGAATTAAAATCACAATCTTTTTTCAAGGCTAATGAATTATGCATTATCGGTTGTTCAACATCAGAAGTCATTGGTGAACGCATTGGTAGTGTAGGTTCTATGGAAGTAGCTAAAGAAATATTTAATTCATTGAAAGTAATCGAAAATGAAACGGGCGTTTCTTTTGTATATCAAGGTTGTGAACATATAAACAGAGCGGTAACAATAGAAAGAGCACAATTCAATCCCCTCACGATGGAAGAAGTTACGGTTGTACCAGATGTTCATGCTGGCGGAAGTCTTGCCACTTATGCATACAAGCATATGGATGAACCAATAGTTGTTGAACATATATCGGTACCTAAAGGTATTGATATTGGTCAAACCCTTATTGGAATGCACATCAAGCATGTCGCTATTCCAGAACGTACAAGTGTTAAGCAAATTGGTGAAGCAATTGTAACCATCGCTTCTTCAAGACCTAAGAAAATTGGTGGCGAAAGAGCAAAATATAACTAATACAGAAACGAGGGAATTACCAATGTCATTTATTCAAAAGCAAGATAAAGAAATATATGAAGTGATTCAAAATGAATTTAACCGTCAAAATAACAATATCGAGCTCATTGCTTCAGAGAACTTTGTTTCAGAAGCAGTTATGGAAGCCCAAGGATCAGTGTTAACGAACAAGTATGCTGAAGGCTATCCTAATAGAAGATATTATGGCGGTTGTGAATACGTAGATGTGTCAGAAACATTAGCTATTGATCGTGCTAAAAAATTATTTGGCGCAGAACATGTTAATGTTCAACCACACTCAGGATCTCAGGCCAATATGGCTGTTTATCTCGTAGCATTAGAACACGGTGATACTGTATTAGGTATGAATTTAAGCCACGGTGGCCATTTAACACATGGTGCACCTGTGAACTTTAGTGGTCAATTTTATAACTTTGTGGAATATGGTGTAGACCAAGAAAATGAGCAAATTGATTATGATGAAGTATTAAAAGTTGCTAAAGAACATAAACCTAAATTAATTGTTGCTGGTGCATCAGCTTATTCAAGAACAATCGATTTCAAACGATTCAAAGAAATTGCTGATGAAGTTGGCGCAAAATTAATGGTTGATATGGCACATATCGCTGGTTTAGTCGCAGTTGGTTTACATCCAAATCCTGTGGAATATGCAGATTTTGTAACGACAACTACACATAAAACATTACGCGGACCTCGTGGTGGCATGATTTTATGTAAAGAAGAATATAAAAAACAAATTGATAAAACGATATTCCCAGGTATCCAAGGTGGCCCATTAGAGCATGTGATTGCTGCTAAAGCAGTTGCATTTGGTGAGGCATTACAAGATGACTTTAAAGTTTATCAACAACAAGTGATTCAAAATGCTAAAACATTGGCTAACACATTGACTGACGAAGGATTTAGAGTTGTATCTGGAGGCACGGATAATCACCTCGTCGCAGTAGACGTCAAAGGTTCTGTGGGTATTACAGGTAAAGTTGCTGAAGAAACACTAGATGCAATTGGAATAACTTGTAATAAAAATACAATTCCTTTTGATCAAGAGAAACCTTTCGTAACGAGTGGTATTCGTTTAGGTACCCCAGCTGCAACAACACGTGGTTTTGATGAAACTGCTTTTGAAGAAGTTGCGAAAATCATTAGTTTAGTTTTAAAAGACCCAGAAAATGAAAAAGCATTAGCCGAAGGGAAAGAAAGAGTTAATACTTTAACTTCAAAACATCCTTTATATAATTAAAAATTGGAGGAAATAAATTTATGGGCAAAGTACATGTTTTTGATCACCCACTTATTCAACACAAATTAAGTTATATCCGTGACGTACATACTGGGACTAAAGAATTTAGAGAGCTAGTAGATGAAGTAGGTATGTTAATGGCATATGAAGTTACAAGAGATTTAGAATTACAGGATGTGGAAATAGAAACACCAGTAACAAAAATGATTGCTAAAAGATTAACAGGTAAAAAATTAGCGTTTGTACCAATATTAAGAGCAGGATTAGGGATGACACAAGGTATTTTAACATTAGTACCTGCAGCTAGAATAGGTCATGTGGGTCTTTATAGAGATCCTGAAACACTAGAAGCCGTTGAATATTTTGTGAAATTACCACAAGATATTGAAGAAAGAGAAATTGTAGTTGTAGACCCAATGTTAGCAACAGGTGCTTCAGCTATAGAAGCTATTAATTCATTAAAAAAACGTGGTGCTAAAAATATTCGTTTTATGTGTTTAATCGCTGCCCCTGAAGGTGTAGAAAAATTACAAGCAGCTCATGAAGATGTGGATATATTTATCGCTGCATTAGATGAAAAGCTTGATGATCATGCATATATCACACCAGGTTTAGGTGATGCAGGTGACCGTTTATTCGGTACAAAATAGTTTCGCCCAGGAGTGGAGTAAAATGAAAAAAATAATGACTGTTTTCGGCACACGTCCAGAAGCAGTAAAAATGGCACCTCTAATTCAAGCGTTGAAACATGACGATGCGCTAGAACCTATCGTAGTTGTTACGGCTCAACATAGAGAAATGCTTGATTCAGTTCTGACTAGCTTCCACATCACACCAGATTATGATTTGGATATCATGAAACAAGGCCAGTCACTGTCTGAAATTACGTCACGTATTTTATCGAGACTAGAGGATGTTATAAAGAAAGAACAACCAGATATGATACTCGTTCATGGTGACACAATGACGACGTTTGCTGGTAGTTTAGCAGCATTATATAATCAGATTCCTATAGGTCATGTCGAGGCTGGCTTAAGAACATGGGATAAATATGCTCCATTTCCTGAAGAAATGAATAGACAAATGGTAGGGGTAATGGCAGATTTGAATTTTGCCCCTACCAATAATGCTGCTCACAATCTTTTAGCAGAAAACAAACCAGAGGAATCAATCGTTGTGACAGGTAATACGGCTATAGATGCTATGAAGACGACAATACATGATCACTATCATTCTGAGATTATAGCAAAGCATAAAGATAAACGTATCATTTTGTTAACTGCGCACCGACGTGAAAATATTGGTGAACCTATGGTGCATATATTTAAAGCTGTTAGAGATATTGTCGAAGCATTTGAAGATGTCGTTGTGGTTTACCCAGTGCATAAAAATCCTAAAGTTAGGGAAATTGCAGAAACTTATTTATCAAATCACGAGCGAATTGAATTGGTGGAACCATTGGAAGTCGTGGATTTTCATAATTTTGCCCATCAATCATACTTGATATTAACAGATTCTGGAGGTGTGCAAGAAGAAGCGCCTTCATTAGGTAAACCTGTACTTGTGTTAAGAGATGCTACAGAAAGACCCGAAGGTGTGAATGCTGGTACGCTTAAAATAGTAGGCACCCACGAGAAAAACATATTTGATTCTACGAAACAATTATTAGATGACAAAATGTTATATGACAAAATGAGCCATGCACGAAATCCTTATGGAGATGGAAATGCCGCTTTACGAATTTGTGAGAATATCAAATATTATTTTCATATAATTTCCAAAAAGCCAGAATCATTCAAATAATTAAAAAGGGGGAATGTGTCGGTTCTGTGACAATTTGAGAAAAAATTAAACTACATTTTGTATAGAATTGACACGTTAACTACCCCTATATTATTATTAAAACTGTATGATTGAAATGGTTCTCATTATTGCATGAAAAAGATGAAGTGAGGCATAGTCATGGAACGTTTCAACATCATTTTTAATAGATACATTCAATACTATTTATATGGTATAGTTGTACTATTAATTGTGTTTATTTTCACATACTCACCATTTATATTAGGACTTATAATAGGTACAATTGGATCACTTTTTAATACTTTTACTTTCGAATATTATTTAGCAAAGGCAAAAGAAAAAGATAACATACATATTTCAACGGGCAACGTTTGGAGATATTTAATAGTGGTTCTAGCATGTTGTATTTGGTATTTTTATAAGGATGAAATTAATATCATTGGTGTGGTTATTGGTTTAATGATTTCATATGTTTTAATTGTTTTCAAACCATTTTTACACAAGAAATAAATTTTAAAACGAAAGAGGTGAGAAAGCATGAATCATAAAGACCCTCTAGTCAGCTGGAATGTATTTGGTCTAGACGTCGTGTTTAATCTTTCATCAATTATGATGTTGATTATTACAGCAGTTATTGTTTTTGTCATAGCTATTATTTGTACACGCAACCTCAAAAAACGACCAACTGGTAAACAAAATTTCATAGAGTGGGTTTTTGACTTTGTAAGAGGTATTATTGAAAGTAACATGGCATGGTCAAAAGGTGGGCAATTCCATTTCTTGGCAGTAACACTTATATTCTTTATATTTGTGAGTAATATGCTAGGACTTCCATTTCAATTAATTTCAGGGCATACGTTGTGGTGGAAATCACCAACAGCTGATGCGACAGTTACTTTAACACTGTCAACACTCATCATTCTATTAACACATTTTTATGGTGTTAGAATGAAAGGTACAAAAGGTTATTTCCAAAACTATACAAAACCAATCTTTTTATTACCAATTAATATCTTTGAAGAATTCACTTCAACTTTAACGTTAGGTCTTCGACTCTACGGTAATATTTTCGCAGGTGAATTGCTATTAGGATTATTGGCAGGATTAGTAACAGGTGATTCAACTAGAGCATGGGGTTGGATAATCGGTTTACCTGGTTTAGTTGTTTGGCAAGGGTTTTCAATTTTCATCGGTACAATTCAAGCATATATTTTCGTTATGCTTTCAATGGTTTACATGTCCCATAAAGTTCAGGACAGTCATTAATTAATTAAATTTTAAAGAAAAACTAGGAGGATTTTATAAATGAATTTAATCGCAGCAGCAATCGCAATCGGCTTATCAGCATTAGGTGCAGGTATTGGTAATGGTCTTATCGTTTCAAGAACAGTAGAAGGTGTCGCTCGTCAACCAGAAGCACGTGGACAATTAATGGGTATTATGTTCATCGGTATCGGTTTAGTTGAAGCATTACCTATCATTGGTGTAGTTATCGCTTTCATGTCACTATAATTCAACTAATTATTATGGCGAAGTCTGAAAGACTTTCGCCGTTCGTTTTTATCAATAATGTCTTATGATTATAATGTATGAAAGGAGTGTCTATGTAAGTGACTGCTACGACAAATATGTTTGTACTTGGTGCAGCTGGAACTAGCGGCGTTCAATGGGGGACAATAATCGTTACGCTTGTAACTTTTCTTATCTTATTAGCTTTATTGAAAAAGTTCGCATGGGGTCCATTAAAAGATGTAATGGATAAACGTGAACACGATATTAATAAAGACATTGATGATGCTGAACAAGCTAAATTAAATGCACAAAAGTTAGAAGAACAAAATAAACAAACACTAAAAGAAACACAAGATGAGGTTCAAAAGATTTTAGAAGAATCTAAAGTTCAAGCACGAAAACAACATGAAGAAATTATTCATGAAGCAAATATCAGAGCTAATGGCATGATTGAAACTGCACAGAATGAAATCAACAGTGAAAAAGAACGTGCAATTGCAGATATTAACAACCAAGTTTCTGAGCTTTCTGTTTTAATCGCTTCTAAAGTACTGCAAAAAGAAATCTCAGATAAAGATCAAAAAGCTTTAGTTGAAAAGTACATAAAAGAGGCAGGCGATAAGTAATGGCAAACATAGCAAAAAAATATGCCAAAGCATTATTTGATACTGCTAAAGATGCAGACATACTTGACGACATGTACGATGAATTTTCAACAATTAATGAAGCAGTTCAATCTGAAAATAAAAAGCTACAAGCATTGGATGCAGATCCACAAAAAGATGTTGAGCAACGTCGTCGCTTCGTAAGCATTGTATTTGGACAAACGAACCAATACTTGCAGAATATGCTGACAATACTTGCTAGCAATCGTCATTTAGGACACATTCATGAAATATATATCGCGTTTGAAACATTATATAATGAACAGCATAATCAAGACTATGCTGTAATCGAATCCGTATATCAATTGTCAGAAGAAGAATTATCAAGTATAGAAGAAATTATTAAAGCACGAACTAAACTTTCTAAAATAATGATTACTAACAAAATCAATCCTGAACTTATCGGTGGTATCAGAGTTAAAGTTGGTACGAAAGTGATGGACGCAAGTATTAAAAATGATCTTGCGCAATTAGAAAGACAATTTATTAGAGTGAAATAAAATTTGAAGGAGTGACATAGATGGCCATTAAAGCTGAAGAAATCAGTGCATTACTTCGCTCACAAATCGAAAATTATGAGTCGGAAATGGCAGTTACTGATGTAGGTACAGTACTACAAATTGGTGACGGTATCGCATTAATCCACGGATTAAACGATGTTATGGCTGGTGAGCTAATAGAATTCAAAAGTGGCGTTCTAGGCTTAGCACAAAACTTAGAAGAATCAAATGTCGGTGTAGTTATTTTAGGACCATACGCTGATATCAAAGAAGGGGACGAAGTAAAACGTACTGGACGTATTATGGAAGTTCCTGTAGGTAACGAACTTATTGGTCGTGTTGTGAACCCACTTGGACAACCTATTGATGGACAAGGTCCAGTTAATACAACAAGCACAAGACCTGTAGAGAAAAAAGCAACAGGTGTAATGGACCGTAAATCAGTTGATGAACCATTACAAACTGGTATTAAAGCCATTGATGCACTTGTACCAATTGGTCGTGGTCAACGTGAATTAATCATTGGTGACCGTCAAACAGGTAAAACTACGGTTGCTATTGATACAATTTTAAACCAAGCTGATCAAGATACAATTTGTATTTATGTTGCTATTGGACAAAAAGATTCAACTGTTCGTGCTAATGTTGAAAAGCTACGCCAAGAAGGCGCGTTAGATTACACAATTGTTGTTTCTGCTTCAGCAGCTGACCCAGCTCCAATGCTTTATATTGCACCATATTCAGGTGTAGCTATGGCTGAAGAATTCATGTTTGCTGGTAAAGACGTTTTAATTGTTTATGATGATTTAACGAAACAAGCTGCAGCTTACCGTGAGTTATCACTATTATTACGTAGACCACCAGGCCGTGAAGCATACCCAGGTGATGTGTTCTACTTACATAGTAGATTACTTGAAAGAGCAGCGAAGTTAAATGATGATTTAGGTGGAGGCTCTATTACTGCCTTACCAATTATAGAAACACAAGCAGGCGATATCGCAGCTTATGTACCAACTAACGTTATTTCAATTACAGATGGACAAATCTTCTTACAATCTGATTTATTCTTCTCAGGTGTAAGACCTGCCATTAATGCTGGTCAATCTGTATCACGTGTTGGTGGTTCTGCACAGATAAAAGCAATGAAAAAAGTTGCTGGTACGTTACGTTTAGATTTAGCTTCTTATCGTGAATTAGAGTCATTTGCACAATTTGGTTCAGATTTAGATGAGTTTACAGCTAAAAAATTAGAACGTGGTAAACGTACGGTTGAAATCTTAAAACAAGATAAAAACAAACCACTACCTGTCGAAAATCAAGTATTAATTATTTATGCATTGACTAAAGGTTATTTAGATGACATCCCAGTAGAAGATATTACTCGTTTCGAGGAAGAATTAAATCTTTGGGCTAAGTCTAATGCGACTGAACTATTAAATGAAATTAAAACATCAGGTGCATTACCAAAAGATGAAGCATTTGAATCAGCAATTACAGAATTCAAAAAAAGCTTTAGCAAATCAGAAGCATAATAGTTAATCTTAAATAAAAGGTGGTGAGATAATGGGATCTCTTAAAGAGATTGATACACGTATAAAATCAACCAAAAAAATGAAGCAAATTACGAAAGCAATGAACATGGTATCAAGTTCTAAATTGCGCCGTGCGGAATGCAACACGAAACAGTTCAGACCATATATGGAAAAAATGCAAGATGCAATTACTGCAGTTGCAGGTTCAGATAAAAATTCACGTCACCCAATGTTACAACAACGGGAAGTGAAGAAAAGTGCCTACCTAGTGATTACAAGTGATAAAGGTCTTGCAGGTGCTTACAATGCAAACGTATTAAAACACCTTATAAAAGATATTGAAGAAAAACATGCAAGTAAAGATGATTATTCAATTGTAGTATTAGGTCAAACTGGTGTGGATTTCCTTAAAAATAAAGGTTATGACATACATGATTCACTTATAGATGTACCAGATCAACCTTCTTTTAAAGAAGTACAAGCAATAGCTAAAAAAGCTATAGGTTTGTATAGTGAAGGAGAAGTTGATGAGGTGAAAATTTATTTTAGTCATTTCGTAAGTGTATTAGAAAATACACCTTCTACCAAAACTGTGCTTCCATTGTCTCCTGAGGACTCTAGCTTAGGACATGGTCAAATGTCATCATATGAGTTCGAGCCAGACAAAGAGGCAATATTGAGCGTCATTTTACCTCAATATGTTGAAAGTTTAATATATGGAACGATTTTAGATGCAAAAGCAAGTGAACATGCTACGCGTATGACTGCAATGAAAAATGCATCAGATAATGCGTCAGAAATTATTGATGACTTATCTATTCAATATAACAGAGCAAGACAAGCAGCAATTACTCAACAAATCACTGAAATTGTCGGTGGCTCAGTTGCGCTTGAATAATTATTAAAGGAGGAAAAAAACATGGGATTAGGCCGTGTAACTCAAGTTATGGGTCCAGTAATTGATGTTCGCTTTGAGCACAATGAAGTTCCAGAAATTAACAATGCCTTAGTCGTAGACGTTGAAAGAGATGAAGGTACAGTATCTCTTACATTAGAAGTGGCATTACAACTTGGCGATGATGTCGTACGTACAATTGCAATGGATTCTACTGATGGTGTTAAACGTGGTACAGAAGTTCGAGATAGCGGAGATAGCATCAGTGTTCCAGTTGGTGATGCTACGTTAGGACGTGTGTTTAATGTTCTTGGTGATACAATTGACTTAGACGAGAAGCTTGATACTTCTGTCAAACGTGATCCAATTCATAGAGAAGCACCTGCATTCGATCAATTATCAACAAAAGTTGAAATCTTAGAAACAGGTATTAAAGTAATTGATTTACTTGCACCATATATTAAAGGTGGTAAAATCGGTTTATTCGGTGGCGCTGGTGTAGGTAAAACTGTATTAATTCAAGAATTAATTAATAATATAGCTCAAGAACATGGTGGTATTTCAGTATTTGCCGGCGTAGGTGAACGTACGCGTGAAGGTAATGACTTATACTACGAAATGAGTGATAGTGGTGTTATTAAGAAAACAGCTATGGTCTTCGGACAAATGAATGAGCCACCTGGTGCGCGTATGCGTGTTGCTTTATCAGGCTTAACAATGGCTGAACACTTCCGTGATGTACAAGGACAAGATGTTTTACTATTTATTGATAACATATTCAGATTTACGCAAGCTGGTTCAGAAGTATCAGCACTATTAGGTCGTATGCCATCAGCCGTTGGTTATCAACCTACACTTGCTACTGAAATGGGTCAATTACAAGAACGTATTACATCAACAACTAAAGGATCTGTAACGTCAATCCAAGCAGTTTTCGTACCTGCCGATGATTATACTGACCCAGCACCAGCAGCTGTCTTTGCTCACTTAGATGCTACAACTAACCTTGAACGTAAATTAACGGAAATGGGTATTTATCCTGCCGTTGATCCGCTTGCATCTACTTCTAGGGCATTAGACCCTACAATCGTTGGTCAAGATCATTATGAAATAGCTCGTGATGTACAATCTACATTACAAAAATATAGAGAATTACAAGATATTATTGCTATTTTAGGTATGGATGAATTATCAGAAGAAGATAAACAAACTGTTGAACGTGCACGTCGTATCCAGTTCTTCTTATCACAAAACTTCCACGTAGCTGAACAATTTACTGGTCAAAAAGGTTCATATGTACCTGTTCAAAAAACGGTAGAAGGCTTCAAAGCAATTTTAGATGGCGAATATGATCATATTCCTGAAGATGCATTCCGTCTTGTAGGTAGTATGGAAGAAGTAATCGCAAAAGCTAAAGATATGGGTGTTGAAGTTTAAAAATTAGGAGGTAAAGATAATGAACACATTAAGCCTAAATATTGTCACTCCTAATGGTTCTGTTTACGACCGAGAAGATGTTAATCTTGCAGTATTACAAACTACTGCAGGAGAAATCGGTGTTATGTATGGACATATTCCAACAGTTGCAGCACTTGAAATTGGCTATGTCAAAATAAATTTTGACGGTGGTTCAGAATATATTGCAGTGAGTGAAGGTTTTGTTGAGGTTAGACAAGATAAATTATCAATTATTGTACAAACTGCAGAACCTGCGAATGAAATAGATGTTGCTAGAGCTGAATTAGCAAAATCTAGAGCAGAATCTCATTTGAATAATGAAGAAGATAACAGCGACGTTAATAGAGCCAAACGTGCTTTAGAAAGAGCGAATAACCGTATTCGCGTCGCGAACTTACAATAAATTATATCATTGGTGAGTGGGATGTTACTTTTTCCATTTAGGCATCTACTACTCACTCCAAAAAGAGTCTAAGACATGAAAAATGTCTTAGACTCTTTTTTTAGAGACGTAAGTTCGTATAGTAAAGTAGACACAAAAATAAAAAGTGAAGTGCTCAAACAACAAAAGCATTATAGTTAATTAAATTCTGCAATTCTTAAGTATCTTTTAATGATTATTTCGTGTAAAATAAATTGACAGTCTAAAGTGAGGAGTTATTGTATGGAGTATCTAGGACAATTTTCAATTGTACATCTTATCTTACATGTGGTTTGTATTTGTATTGCTTATTGGGCATTAAATGCAGTGAGATTAGAGCAGTTTTTTAAAAAGGGGTATCCCTTACAAGTTCAAATTTGTATGATTTTTTTAGCAATATTACTTGGAACAGCTGTTAGTAATTTTATTGTGGATTTGTTACAATACTCAACGCAAATAAAATATTTAGCACAATAATTCAAATACTTGTATATCTTTTTGAATTATAGATATAATAATTTAGAAGTACATAAAATAGTTTAATTAAAATGAAATATATAATTAGCAAAGTGGAGGATTTAAGATGGATATGATAGAAATTAATGGTGGAAATAGATTAACTGGTGAGGTTAAAGTGTCAGGTGCCAAGAATGCTGTATTACCAGTATTAACTGCTTCACTTTTAGCATCAGAAGGTGTCAGTAAACTTATGAATGTACCTGCATTAAGTGATGTAGAAACGATTAATAATGTGATTTCAACATTAAATGCAGAAGTTTCATACGATAAAGACGAAGAATCAGTAACTGTAGATGCAACGAAAGAATTAAATGAAGAGGCACCATATGAATATGTAAGTAAAATGAGAGCCAGTATTCTTGTTATGGGTCCATTATTAGCCCGCTTAGGTCATGCTAAAGTCGCATTGCCAGGTGGTTGCGCAATTGGTTCAAGACCAATTGAACAGCACATCAAAGGTTTCGAAGAACTTGGTGCTGATATTCATATGGATGGTGGTTTTATTTATGCAAGTACTGAAAATGGATTAAAAGGTACAACCATTCATTTAGACTTCCCAAGTGTTGGCGCAACGCAAAATATTATCATGGCAGCTTCACTAGCAGAAGGTAAAACAGTATTAGAAAATGTTGCAAGAGAACCAGAAATCGTTGATTTAGCAAATTATATTAACGAAATGGGAGGTAACGTTTCTGGAGCTGGCACGGATACGATCATTATCCATGGTGTAGAAACACTTCACGGTGTGGAACACGCGATTATTCCTGATAGAATTGAAGCAGGTACACTCCTGATTGCTGGTGCGATTACACGTGGTGATGTACTTGTAAATGGTGCTATAAAAGAACATATGACAAGCCTTGTTTACAAATTGGAAGAAATGGGTGTGAATCTAGATTATCAAGATGACGCAATTCGCGTAAGAGTAGAAGATGAATTAAAACCCGTAGATATTAAAACATTACCACATCCAGGATTCCCTACGGATATGCAATCACAAATGATGGCATTATTACTAACAGCTGAAGGACATAAAGTAGTAACTGAAACTGTATTTGAAAATAGATTTATGCATGTAGCTGAATTTAAACGTATGAACGCTAAGATTTCTGTCGAAGGCAGAAGTGCTAAGATTGAAGGTAAGAGTGAACTACAAGGTGCACAAGTAAAAGCTACTGACTTACGTGCAGCAGCAGCACTTATATTAGCCGGACTTGTAGCTGATGGAACGACGCTAGTAACAGAATTAAAGCATTTAGACAGAGGTTATGTTGACTTACACGGTAAATTAGAAGCACTAGGTGCAGATATAAAACGAACACAAGCTTAATACATGATTCGCAATTGAAGTGGCGATTCAAGAACAAGATGGAGGAAGTAAACAATGGAAACAATTTTTGATTATAACCAAATTAAAGAAATCATACCGCATAGACAACCATTTTTATTAATTGATCGTGTTGTTGAATATGAAGTAGGTACACGTTGTGTGGCTATTAAACAAGTATCAGGTAATGAACCGTTTTTCCAAGGTCATTTTCCGGAATATGCAGTTATGCCTGGTGTTTTAATTACAGAAGCGCTTGCTCAAACAGGTGCAGTAGCGATTTTAAATAGTGAAGAAAATAAAGGGAAACTTGCATTTTTTGCTGGAATTGATAAATGTCGCTTCAAAAAACAAGTTACTCCTGGAGATACTTTAAAATTAGAAGTTGAAATAACAAAAATGCGTGGGCCAATCGGTAAAGGTAACGCAAAAGCTACCGTCGATGGTGAAGTAGCATGTAGTTGTGAATTAACGTTTGCAATTCAAGCAAAGTAAATAAAAGACCTCAAGCTCAGTTGTAAATACAACGGTTTGAGGTCTTTTTTATAGTAATTATTTTTCTATTTTTTCATCTTTTAATCTTGGTTTAGATTGCATCATACGATTGAAAGATTTTTTAAGTTCGTCTCCTGTTAAACCTTCATCAATAAGTTGTTCTAATAAACTTTCTGCATATACTTGTCTTAATGTATAAATATGACATTCAAAAACGATGGAGATTGTACTTTCCAGTTTTTTTATGTTTTTAATCGTCGCATCAAAAAGAGCCGGATCATTTGCTGGACGTGTAATCACTACGCGTATATCTAATAAAGTTTCATCATCCATATATTGTTTCATTGTTTCATAATGATAATCTGAAATAACAATTTCTAATAACCAACCAGTTCCACTATTTTCTTTATTGATAATAACGCCATCTTCTATTTCATATTCTGTAACGCCACCACTATCTGATACGATTTGAAATCGAACAGCTTTAAATGATTTCATCGTCCTCACATCCAATTAATAAATTTAACTTCTACAATTATTCGAATTATACAATCATTATAACGTAATTTTAAAAGAGAAAGGTAAAATTTGTAGAATTTAGTATTAAAACATCTTTTGAATTCTGTGTTATTGTACTTTGACGGTATTGTGTAAAATTCATAGAATATAGTTATAAAGGAGGTGACATATGATTAATAACATTGTTATCGTAGGGCGACTAACTAAGGACCCTAAAATATATGATAAGGAGGAGAAAAAATTAGCTACATTTTGTGTAGCTGTATCAAGGAACTATAAAGATAAGAATCAAACCCCGGTATGTGATTATTTATTTTGTAAAGCATTTGGAAAAATGGCAACAAACATTGAGAAATATACGAAGCAAGGCTCACTTGTAGGTATAACAGGCCAAATGCAATCACATAAATATGAAAAAGAAGGTCAGACGCATTTTGTATCAGAAATACTTATTGAATCAATTAAATTCATGTCTCCACAAAACAAAGATAAAAATGATTTACTTTTTGAACCATTCCCGCTAGAGCATTCCCAAAATGCATTTAAAGACATTAACGTACAAAATAATGATATATATGAAATTGTATAAACCACCCACCCTAAATCTACCCCTAATCTAATCATCCACTTTAATATACATTTAAATCCTACTATCAATTATACTTCTATTGGCTATCCCTCTTAAAATATCCCTATAAGAGGGATAGCTTATTTAATATAGAATCAGCAATCAAATCGCTAATAAGTAATTTAAATAAAACTGAATAATCTGATATATTACAATTATATTACGTGAAATTTTACTTTTCATAGCTTTTAAAAACTATCACAGAAGTTTTTAAAGGGATAAAAAATTATATTCAAAGATAAATTAAATGTAATTTCATTGTAAAAAAAGCCGATTTTTTTTATTTCACTGTAACCTACAACAATTTTTTGAATGTTATAGTTGTATTTGCAAATTAATCATAAATAAAAATAAACTTAATTACCTTATAGGAGGACTTTTTTACAATGAAAAAAACAGTAGTAGCATCAACATTAGCAGTTGGACTTGGCGTAACAGGATTCGCAGCAGGAAATTCAGCAGACGCTTCAGAACAAGGCGTTGACAAAGCCCAATTAGCTCAACAAGCTCAAACTAATCTAGAATCATTAAATGAAGCGCCAGTACAAGACGGTGCTTATAATATAAACTTTAATTACAATAATACTGATTATAGCTTCCAATCAGACGGTCAATATTGGACTTGGAGCTATGGACAAGGTTCAACTAATGCACCAGCACAAGAAACTGCTGAGCAACCACAACAAGTTGACCAACCACAACAAACTGAGCAAGCTTCAACTGAACAACCAGCAGAAGAAGCTGCACCACAAACTGAAGAAACACAACAACCACAACAAGAAGCAACTACACAAA
>NZ_JTLN01000029.1:0-302 GCF_000798895.1 Staphylococcus sp. ZWU0021 | reverse complement strand
GGTGCGACATTACATCCTGTAGATAAGATTGAATCGTTCAATAAAGATAAAAACACAACCTATTTTGTACACTGTAAAAGTGGTACCAGAAGTGCTAAAGCGAGCGAATATTTAGCTGAACAAGGCTACGACATTGTTAATTTAGACGGTGGCTATAAAGCGTATGAAGCAAAAAACGACGATGATAATACATTAGAAGAAAATACTAATGTAGCAATTAAAGCAGAGCGTAAACAATTTAACTATAGTGGTCTTCAATGTCCAGGTCCAATTGTAAACATCAGTAAAGAAGTGAAAAATAT
>NZ_JTLN01000005.1:79809-519692 GCF_000798895.1 Staphylococcus sp. ZWU0021 | reverse complement strand
CTTCACGCAAGATTATAATTTTGTGCGTGCATTAAAATATGACAATGTGACAATTAATGGCTACAAGGTTAATCCGCATACAGATAGAGAACCTGTTCGCAGTGAACAAGTTTACGATACAACTGTTGATTTCAATAGTAGCGATGAAGTAGTCGGTATTACATTTTTAACAAAACCTAATACAATATCTAAGGATACATTTAAAGAAGCACATGTCTCTAATCAAATTGTTAATAAAGGTGAAGCAGACGAAGGCACATTCTTAGAATATCAAACCAATGCAGGTATATACACAGCATATTTTGATAAAAATGATAAATTAATGAAGATAATGATTAATTTTGAAGATTAATGATTGTATCGGAAAGCCCAAGTCATATACGAGTCATTTAAGTATTTGTTTATGAGCGAGATTGAGAAATCAAATGTGAATATTTGGTTTCTTTCTCGCTTTTTATGATTTTCTTAATAAAGATATTAAAGTTATAATTATAAATAGATAAAAATTTTTAAATTTAAAAAAAGGGGATTTTCAATGATAAATCAATATATAAAGAAATGGTTTATTGCGTTTGTTTTGAGTGGTGTATGTTTAATAGGCTTATCATCGATGCATAATACAACTTTTGCTAAAGACATAGATCAAATAGAAAATGAATACAATACTAAAGTAGGGATTTATGGGATTAATACGGAAAATGGCAAAGCATATCAACATAATGCGGATGAGCGATTTGCTTTTGCGTCAACATATAAAGCTATAGCCAGTGGTATATTATTGAATAAAGTAGCTCCATCAGAATTGAATAAAAAAGTTGAAACCAATGAATCAGAGATTGTGGCAAATTCACCAGTGACTGAACAATACATAGGTAAAACAATGTCATTAAAGGCTTTAATTAAAGCGTCTATGTTGCAGAGTGATAACACGGCAAATAATAAAATTATGCAAGAATTGGGTGGCGTCAACGGTTTAAAACATGAGTTGGTGCAATTAGGTGATGATGTTTCGGAACCACAAAGATTGGAGCCAGAATTAAATTATTTTGATCCAAATAGCAAGGCAGACACAACGACACCACGAGCTGCCGCACAAACGTTAAATAGTATTTTAACTAGTAATGAAATGAATGGATCTAACTTATCATTGTTAAAACAAACAATGATAGAAAATAAGACAGGTGATACTTTGATTAAAGCGGGCATGCCTAACAGTTATACAGTTGGTGACAAAAGCGGACAAGCTTTAACATATGCAACACGTAATGATCTCGCTTTTATTTATCCTAAAGGACAGGATAAGCCAATTATTTTAGCAATTTATTCCAAACAAGATCAAAAAGATGCGAAACCTAATGATAAAGTAATTTCAGATTCTGCCAGAGAAGTGATTAAGTATTTAAAGTAGCGCAATAAAGGCGTATAATTATAAGTTAAACAAAGGGTAATTCAGAGGAGATTAAAATGGAAATTAAGCAAATGAAATATTTTGTTGAAGTTGTAAAAAATGGTGGCATGACTCGGGCTTCAAAACATTTATATATTGCACAGTCTACAATTAGTAAAAATATTAAAAGTATTGAAGACGAATTTAATGTCACGTTGTTTGATAGAAGAAAGAAACATATTATTTTAACCGATATCGGTCAAATATTTTACGATAAGTGCGTAGAAGCATTAGCGATATTAGATGATTTATCACTTGAAATGGATGATGTCACAAACATAGAGCGTGGTCATATCAGACTAGGCGTCTCAGCAATTATGGATGTACGTTTGTTCACAGAAAGTTTGAATCAATTTCACAGTATGTACCCGAATGTGACGTATGAAGTAGTTGAAGGCGGCGGTAAAGCGGTTGAATTTTATTTAAATAATGATGAAATTGACGTTGGTATTACAACATTGCCAGTCGACGATGACATTTATCACGCAGTTCCTTTATATAAGGAGAAATTAATGCTCGTAGTTGATAAAAATTCTAAGTATGCAAAGCAATCCGCCGTATATTTAGGAGATTTGAAGAATGAACGTTTTATCATGTTTCATGATGATTATTATATTAAAGATCAAATTATTGAGAGCTGTCGAAAAGTAGGCTTCCATCCAAAAGTGGTAGCGAAAATGGCACAAATCACGTTTATTGAAAATATGATTTTAGATGGTATCGGAGTGAGTATCTTACCTGAGAGTATTGTGAGTATTTTAAATAAGGATATCACTGGTATCGAAATAACGGGTGCAGATGTGAATTGGAACTTAGGTATCATTTGGAAAAAGGAAAGTTATATCAATTACGTCACGCGCGAATGGATTAACTTTTTAAAAAGTTATAGATAATGCCATATAATTAACGTGATATGAAATCATCCAAAATTACGTATGCTGATAGGGAATTTTCATTATTCCAACTATGTATTTTGCGCATAGGTCGTGGCGTATTATAATAGGGTTTGTAGAGGGTTATGTGCACTGATTACCTAAGCAGACAAATACTTTAACGTAAGTCTTCACGAAGTGTTTATGACGTCAAACAGCATAGATACACAGTATATAAAACAAACGTGATACATGTCAGACTCCATAACTTAAAAAAGATACTAAGTAAGCTTGTAAGCATATGATGAAACGGATGAATGTTGCATGACACAGAGACGGTGTGATGGCATTAAATTTGATATTGCTTTGTAACCCCTTATGCGAAGAAATTATCGAGGTCTGGATAATGTTTGTTAATATCATGTTCACGAAATATAAGTTGAAACCAAATAACCTAAGTTTTCTCCCAAAATTAAAACTTAAACCCCCTCAACCAAAACGATCATTGGTGGCTATGTTTCGATACAATCTTTAGTCTTTAACATGATAGGATCTACAAATTTTATCTTTCATATGTATAGAGACAGCTTTTATTTTAATATTTATATGTAAAAAACAATATTTGGGTATGTGACGGTTACCTATCGAGTTATCGCTACACACATCGATCAATGTCTCATACGTACTTTAACCAAAATGAAGTTAGGCATGTAAATATTTTAAAAACTTATATTTTTGTTGCGATAAAAAAGAAATAACCCTCTAGATATGATAAATATTTCTCAAATAAATGAGCCCATCACTACACTGTCCATGTAGTATTGGGCTCATTTATTTATGAGGGATGTTAGCAATGGTAAACTCAATTATTGATTATGACTTAGTGATGGGTGTAGGTGATAGGTATTTTCTATCGGTTCACCTTTAATTACTTTATCTAAGATAGCAACAACTTGTTGTGCAATTTCGGCAGTAGGTACACCAATTGCCTGTACAGGATAATCAATTTTTTTAATTTGTGGAATATTATCGTAAGAGTATATGATTGGCTGTTCATCAGCTCCTATAGCGTTGATAGTTCCTACTGTGATATCGTAGCTCCCACATATAACGCCAGGTGCCAACGATGATTCCTGAAGAAAGTGTTTAACTGAGGTCTCGGCTTCAATCGCATTTAATCCGCTCGAATCAATCATGCGATATTGGATGCGATGCTGTTCACAATAATTTGCAATGGCATCTTTTTTAGCAATTTGGCGCGCGTCATTGGTGCGAATATCACCGATATAATCTATACGATCAATACCTTTTGCGAGTAATTCCTTAATGGCGATAATCATTGCTTCTGCGTGATTTACATTAACAATTGGATAAGAAATATCACGATCAACGCCATATGCTACGACGGGTACATTGTTGTAAATTTCTGGAGGTAAGTTCGTTGTTTCACCCTCATCAAAAATGACAATGCCATCACAGCCAAATTCGACAAATTTTTTCGAAGCGGCAGCAACATCATCAATCGACACAAACATGACATAACCTAAGGATTTAATGGCTAAATTAATTTCAGTGATGAGGTGAGTTACGGCAACACGGTCGACAGATGGCCATATCAATCCAATCGTACCACTTTTCTTAGAAACGAGTGCTCTTGCGGAGTGATTGGGAATATAATTCATTTCAAGCGCTTTTTGTTGAATCATTTGTTTTGTATTTGGTTTAACAAGTTGGGAATTTTTTAATGCTTTACTAACTGTGGAATAGCTTACGCCACAGGCTTCGGCAACATCTTTTAACGTTACTGCCATAAAATTTCTCCTTGAAATAGATTGATTTAAGTTAGAATTAATTATACCATAGAGGTAAGCGTTACAATATTTTTTTGAACATTAATAACAACGTTGTTATTAATGTTCAAAAAATTAAAATTCTATCAAGGCGATGACAAGATGAAATCCACAGAGACAATGAAAGCAATTCAACAAGGGCAACATATCGCAGTCATGCGTACAGATGATGCAGCATCATTTTTAGATATTGCCAATACGATTATTGATAAAGGGCTAAATATTATTGAAGTGACGTTAACAACGCCGAATGCGATAGATATCATTGCCGAATTATCAAAACGAGATGATGCATTGATTGGAGCGGGGACAGTACTCGATAGTGTTTCTGCACGAACAGCAATTTTAAACGGTGCTCAGTTTATTGTGAGTCCATCTTTTGATAAAGAAACTGCTAAAATTGCTAATCTCTATGCCGTACCATATATTCCAGGATGTATGACAGTAAAAGAAATGGTTGAGTCATTACGCTATGGTTGTGAAGTATTAAAATTATTCCCAGCAACACAATTTTCACCTAAATCTATTAAAGACTTAAAGGGCCACTACCACAAATTGAAATTGTACCTACAGGTGGGGTTGGTAAAGATAACCAAAAAGAATGGTTAGATGCAGGTAGCTTTGCAGTAGGTATAGGTAGTGAAATCACGAAAATCTATCAGCAACAAGGTAAAGCCGCATTAGAGCAATACGTAGCAGAATTAAAAAGCGAGGGATAATTTATGACGGTATATGGATTTGGCGAAGTATTACTGCGCTATACCCCGCCTAATTATGAACAGCTTAAAGATGCCAATACATTGGGGGTAAACGTGGGCGGTGCAGAATTAAATGCACTTGTAACACTAGCTCAATTTGGACACGCAACTGAGATGTTAACGGCCCTACCAAATCATGCTTTAGGGCAATTAGCTTTACAAAAAATGTATCAATCACGCGTTGGAACACAGTTAATACAACATGTAGACGGGCGTATGGAAACATATTATATGGAAGAAAGCTTTGGTTTTCGAAGTGGAAAGGTGATTTATGATCGAGAGCATTCAACATTTGCTGAACAAGGCCATGTGGTAATGGATGATGTATCTATTAAAGCAGGTGACTATGTGATATTGACTGGCATTACACTGGCTATTAATGAAACCATTCGTGAACAAATCGTAGATATACTTAAAAAGCTTAAAGCGCAAGGTGCACATATTGTGTTTGATATCAATTTCAGAAGTAATTTATGGTCAAAAGACGTTGCGGTTCCAGTAATTAAATCCATTTTACCTTTAGTTGATGTGCTTTTCTTTGGTAAAAAAGATGCAACGCATTTACTTGAGACAAACGTAGAAAGTGACGACATGAAGGCTTGTGCTGAAACGATACAACGACAATATGGTATACCACTCATGGCATCAAGTAATAGAGACATTGAACAGAGTACCTTACAAGGTGTTGTCCTATCTGAAAAAGGTTATTTAGAAGGCGAGTCATACCAGTATACTGTTTTAAACCGTATTGGCTCGGGAGACGCATTTATGGCAGGCGTGTTGCATGGTTTAATCAACCAATTGGGAGTTAAATGAAACCATTGATTTTGCGACGAAATGTGCTGTCTTACAACATACAACAAATGAAGATGCGCTAGCGGTGGATGAAAGTGATGTCTTTAAATTGGCATCGCATTTTGGAGAATTAAAGCGTTAAACACATTACATTTTATGAATGACTAAACTAACACAAAACGCTTTTATGTAAGCGCATTCAACTAAAATATGTGAAACTTGAATGAGTGTAAGTTAATTTGTTTTCGACGAGTGCGCTAGATATTGAAACAGAAAATAAAATTCAAAAAGCGTTTAAAAAACTTTCAGAACACAGAACGTCTTTAATTATTGCACATCGATTATCGACGATTAAAGATGTCGACCGTATTATCTTTATTAAAGATGGTCAAATTTTAGAAGAAGGAAGTCATGATGTATTAATGCAGCATGATGGTCAATATAAACAACTATACTTATCTCAATTCTCAGATGTTGAAACGTTTTAAATATAAAGAGAGGACCCATCCATTATTTGTAATGGATGGGTCCTCTCAGACTTTGTTGGCAGTTTTTTATGCACGCTCTCCGCGAGTCCAGACTTAGCCTGTAGTCTGCGGCTAGTGCTATTTCCGCAGTAGTCAGCATAAATCAATTGATAAAAGAGATTAATATGAAATGCTTTCTATGATGAACCTAGATATTCATATCTTATGCATTCACTTTTTATGAAAATATTTCAGTAATTATGCTTCAGCAAAATTACTCAGGATGTGCTTCTGCATGAACCGTAATTAAATGTTTGAAGTGGTTATCGTAAGCTTGCCAATCTATGTTCTTGTTGGTTTGATCAGTGATTAGGACATCAATTGTATCGCTAGAACAAACATTGTAAAGTGATACTTTATCAAATTTAGAGCTATCAGTGAGCACATAAACGGCTTTAGCTTGTTTCACCATTTGTATTTTAGTAGAAGCAAGTGTGTCATTAAAATGTGTAATCCCTTTTTCTAAATCAATTGCAGGCGTCGCTAAAAATAATTTAGAAGGGTTAAATAATTTTAATGTTTCGTTTGTAATCATGCCATTAAGTAAATAATTATCTTGATATAAAATGCCTCCAGTGACGATAATCTGATTGGCAGTTGATTTTAAAATCGAAGCGATGTGAATGTCGTTCGTGATGATTGTTAAATTACTTTTTTGTGTAAGTGCACGTGCAAAGTGAATGGTCGTCGATCCCGAATCAATGAAGAGGGTGTCTCCATTTTCTACGAATTCCGCTGCTTTAAGACCAATTGCTACTTTTTCATCATAATAACTTGTTTCACGATCATCAAAATTCAATTCATCCCATACTTCTGAATCGTTCAACACGACGCCACCATGCGTGCGCTTGATCTGGTTGTATTGCTCTAACTTATTTAAATCACGACGAATGGTCGCTTCATGTACATTGAATTCAAGCGCTAAATCATGAATGGTCGCTTTTTTATTGGTTTTTAAAAAAGTAATGATAAATTGTTCGCGTTCAGCTGGCAACATCGAGGACGCCTCCTAAATGATGATTAAATTTTCAAATAGCTATGCTGTTTCATGTTCGCCACTTTGCATATGCTTTGGCATTTTAATAAAGTAAGTCAGAATCGTACTAATAAAGTATAGAATTGCGAGTACCCAAATGACGCCGATTGCTTGTATGCTGCCAATGAATAAATAGACAATCATGGGTCCGACAAATACAGGTAATCCTGCACCTAAATTAAGTACAGACAAAGCCGCACCCTTATCTTGTTTAACAAGTGATGGGATCAATGCGGATAATGGTACATAAGCAGCGATAAACGCACCCCAACAGAATCCGACTACAGTTAATAGGACAATGTTACCATCTGTCCAAATAGGGACATAACCCATTAATAAAACAGAAATACCGCTGCCAATACCACCGAAATACATGACGGTATTACGCCAACCAATTTTATCTCCGACGATGCCAAAGATTAAGTTAAAGATGATGTTACCAACGAAAATCGTTGACCATACCGCAAGCCATTTCGAAGTGGGTATGCCAAATGATGAAAGATAGATTGGTAAAAAGACTGGAAAGGCAAACTGTGCTGTCGTATTAATCACACGAACGATACCACCTAATAATACTTTCGGTTCATCTTTCATAATCGTTATGCCTTTAAGTATTTCTTTTAATTTTTCTTTTGAACTTCCTTGATTAGATGGCAATTTGTCTTTGTTCAAGACTAAAGTGAAGAATCCACCGAGTACCACCCAGAATAATGAGCTCCATAATGTATTGATATGGCCTAAATACTCAATTGCCCAAATAGAATAAAGCGCACCTAATACATTTAAGCCACCGGTAAATACAAACCAGAACCAACCTACGGCTGCACCGAGTGTCTTTTGTTCTGAACGGTAAGAAATCCATACCAAGAAGGAATAAGCAAATAATGGATAACCTAAACCTCTAAGTGCGTATGCAGGTAACATGAGCGCAAGATTTTGTGATGGAATTGCAAATCCGACAAAGAAAATTGTACCAATAATATAGAAGGTTAAGCCTAGCATCATTGTTCGTTTACCGCCGAGTGCTTCGGCAAATACACCACTAAGCCAACTTGCTAATGCAACTGTTACGCCATATGCAGAAAAGAGTAAACTTGTTTCTTGAACCGAAAAGCCGTGACCGTGTAGCCATGGACTTAGCCATCCAATTTCTAAACCATCACCCATCATGAAGATGATAATACCAATATAGCCCCATACAATTTGGCGAGGCATGCCTAAAATCGAATTCGAATGATTCATTTATATACCACCTTTTCAGTCATTGTTTACCAATGATATTGTAAATAAGTTTTTTTCCATCCTTTGTGTGCTGCAGTATCATCCATGGCTTCTTTTAAATCTGAAGTATCATGAATATGATAGTAAGTCTCTGGAATCAATTGTCTCAACGCTTGTTGGTACTGTTTATTACTAAAGGCATGAATGAGTTGCTCGAATTCACGTTTTGTACTACGTGAACTACCCGAAAATGTCAGACCTTTTTCAAGAACATCTCTGGTGTTAATACCAACGCGTTCTTCCGTGACACCCATTAATACAATATGCCCCTGTCTATCGATTAAATCGATGGCTTGGTTAATTGCAGATTCTGAAAATTTACCACCCGTACATTCAAAAACAGTATGTACGCCACGATACTGATTGAAATCGAAGTCAAATACGAGATGTGTTGTGGCAAAGTCTTCAAAGGCAGCTAGTTTTTCTTGAACTGCACCAAATACAATTAAATTTGCTTTATCAATACCATAAATATAATGTAAGGCAGTTGCTGCTAAATAACCGACTGGACCATCTCCAAAGATTGCAACTTGTGGGGACGTTTCAGTTGTTATCTCGTCAAGTTGATTGATTGGAAACAGTGATACTGAACATAACTCAGCAAGTAATGCGACATCTTCATCTAAATCTGTTGGAACTTTTACGACATTATCGCCAGGCACCACCATGCGATCTTGGCATATACCATCAAATCCACTGCCCATAAATACGGCGTTTTCATCATAATTATCTTGGAATGAAGTCGTTGGATATGTACCTTTACGTAAGTGAGAAGGGATATTTGGTACAATGACAACTTTATCTCCTTGTTGAAAATTAGGATGTTTAGAATCTTCTACGATACCGATACCTTCGTGAAAGAGTGCCATAGGTAATTTCTTTGCGAGTGCTTCTGGGCGACGATTGCCAGTATAATAACGTAAATCTGCATGACAGACACTTGCTTTTGTAGGTTTAACGATAATATCTTTCTCTTCGAAATCATGCGTAAGGGTATCTTTTTTGAATACGCCAGGTTCGATTAAGCGAAAAGCGTTCGATTCGATTTTCATATTTGCGCAACTCCTTTATATTTATGTTCATTTATGTTTGTACGGCTAATAGTAAACGCTTACATAATGCTTTGTCAATGATTATAATGCTTTTTTATGTTTCTTTATGTATTTTTATGAATGTTTGTGTTGATTTTTATAACTATCTTCATTATGATTTAGGAAAGCGTTTTCTTATAGTGAACTGGAGGATAAATTATGACTTACAGTATAGGGATAGATTTTGGAACTGGCTCAGGAAGAGTGTTCTTGGTGAACACTGAGAATGGAGAAATCATAGGTCAATATGTACAAACATATGCCCATGGCACAATTGAAGGTGAACTCAATGGACACAAGCTGCCACAAAGTTATGCATTACAAAATGCGAATGATTATATGGAAGTCATTGAAACAGGGATACCAGAAATTTTGGCAAAAACAAATATAGATGCAAAGGATATTGTTGGTATAGGTATAGACTTCACTTCTTCCACAGTCATATTTGTAGATGACCAGATGGAACCAATGCATAACAATCCTAAATTTTATAACAATCCTCATGCTTATGTGAAATTATGGAAGCATCATGGCGCTCAGGCAGAAGCAGATCTATTGTTTAATACTGCGATAGAAGAGAAGAATCGCTGGTTAGGATACTATGGATTTAATGTGAGTAGCGAATGGATGATTCCTAAGATTATGGAAGTGAATGATAAAGCGCCAGAAGTCATGACTGAAACGGCTGATATTATGGAAGCTGGGGATTGGATTGTGAATCGACTTACTGGTGAAAATGTTCGATCTAACTGTGGTTTGGGCTTTAAGTCTTTTTGGGAATCATCTACAGGCTTTCATTATGATTTATTTGATAAAGTGGATGACAATCTATCAGATATTGTACGCACGAAAGTAGAAGCGCCTATCGTCAGTATAGGTGAAAGTGTCGGTACAGTGAGTGCAGAGATGGCACATAAATTAGGACTTTCACCTGAAACGGTAGTAAGTCCGTTCATTATAGATGCGCACTCAAGTTTACTAGGTATTGGTGCTGAAAAAGATAAAGAAATGACAATGGTTATGGGAACAAGCACGTGTCATTTAATGCTGAATAAAGAGCAACATAAAGTACCTGGTATCTCGGGGTCAGTTAAAGGTGCCATTATACCAGATTTATATGCATACGAAGCAGGACAAACAGCAGTTGGTGATTTGTTTGAATATGTAGCTAATCAATCCCCATATGAATATGTAAAAACGGCAGAAGATAGAGGAATTTCAATTTTTGAATTACTTAATGAAAAAGCAAGTCAGCGTTATCCTGGAGAAAGTGGTCTGATCGCTTTGGACTGGCATAATGGGAATCGGAGTGTGTTAAGTGATAGTAATTTGAAAGGGAGTCTATTTGGATTAAGTTTACAAACGAAACATGAAGATATATATCGTGCATATATGGAAGCAACAGCATTTGGAACAAAAATGATTATGCAACAATATCAAGGTTGGCAAATGGAAGTGGAACGCGTTTTTGCTTGTGGTGGTATACCTAAAAAGAATCATTTATTAATGGAAATTTACGCAAATGTATTGAACAAGAAGATTACAGTTATTGATAGTGAGTATGCACCAGCTATCGGAGCAGCCATTTTAGGTGCGATTTGTGGCGGTGCGCATCCTAATTTTTCTTCAGCTATCCAAGCAATGAAAGAACCTGTTTTATATCAAGTAGAACCAGATCATGCACAGGTCTTAATTTATAAAAAATTATTCAATGCCTATAAAGAATTACATGATTTACTGGGATATAAAAAAGCACGTATTATACGTAATGTGAGCGCATTAATGTAAGTTTTTATAAGAGTGATATGACTAAAATCAACGACCGCAATCATGAATGGAAAATCATTTTGGTTTGTGCACTGAAAAAGAGGTAGTTAAATAATAACGTATTACACTTGAAGGAGATGTTGATAATGGAATGGGAAATTGTAAATTTAGACATGACGTTTAAAGTAGATGCACCAGTAGAAGAAGTGTTTCGTGCCTGGACTAAGCCGAGTCTTTTTAAACAGTGGTTTATGACAACAGAAGAAACGAATAAAGTTGCCAAGAATCAATTTGAAATCAATGGAGACTGGGAAATTATCGATGTCAGAGAGGGCGTTGAATATAGAGCAATTGGCACGTATATAGATATTGTCAGTCCTTATAAATTGACGTTTTCATTTAAAATGCCTCAATTTAGTGAGTTAGAAGATATCATCACTGTTGAATTTGTTGATTTAACAGGAGCAACAGAAGTTAAATTTAACCAAGGCATCAAAGTTCCTTTTGAAGGCGACACAAACGATTTCGAAGCGGATAAGACAGAAGTCAAAAAAGAAATGGAAACAGGCTATAACTTGATGTTTGAGCGATTAAAACAGCTATGTGAAGGTTAATATTTACAGTGAAGTCACTTTTAGAAAGTACTTATAAGTAGTGACAAAGTTGAAGGTAATAGGTTTTGCCTAATTTGAGATTTAAAAGCCCAAGTTAAGTTTTCAATAACTCAACTTGGGCTTTTTGAATATTTAAGACATAAAACTCAAAATCGCATCTATCAAGCTATAAAGGCCTAAGAATGTAACGACAAGTACCACAATACCCCCGATTATATTGAGCCATAGCGTATTTACGTAATGACCCATCAAGTTTTTCTTATTAATTATGATGAAAATAAGAATGGCCACAATAGGTAAGATAATACCATTTAATGCTTGGGCCACAAGTAGCACTTGAAGCGGTTCAAAGCCTAAAGCTGAAGTAATAATACCGATAATGATGATGATCGTAAAAACAGTCTTATATTTCTTACTTTGCATCCCGCCTTGCCAACCTAATAAACTACTGATCGTTGCAGCGGCGCCTGCAGGTGATGCAATAGCTGAAGAGAGTCCAGCTGCAAATAATCCGATACTGATGGCGAATGGTGCTGCATTTCCAAGTACAGGTTCAAGCGGACCAGCGAGTTGAATCACACTTGTCACTTCTTTACCTTGTATTAAAGTAGCAGCAGCAATTAATATAGCTGCTGAAATAATACCACCAATAGAAATTGAAATGACGGTGTCCCAACGTGCATATTTTAATTCTTTAATATTGCCAAAACGTTCATGTACTGCAGTTGAATGTATAAAGAAATTGTATGGAACCACGGTAGTCCCGATCAGTGCGATGATTGTGATAATAGATCCGTTTGGAATTGTAGGCACAAACACACCTTTTAAAATACCAACAATATCTGGTTGAATTACTATCATCGTAGTAATAAAGATAATGCCCATAATAACCATAAGTACAAGCATAATTTTTTCTAAAAAACGATAGTTGCCAAATAACCCAATGAGTAAAATGATGATACCGATGACAGGTGCTACCCAATGCTCTGGTAAATTTAATAAATAAGAAGCACCTAACGAAGTCCCGATTAAGTCACCACTGATATAGGCAGCACAACCAATTGTAACTGCTATTAATGTAAACCATACAATGATAAGTTTACCGACTCTATGTTTAAATAAATCTTGTATTGCTTCACCTAAACCTTCACGTGTGACGAGAGATAAGCGAATGATCATTTCCTGCAGCACAATTGTGGCTACAATAGAAAATACAACGGCCCACAATAAACTATAACCGAAACCGGCACCACCTTGTGTCATTGTGGTCACTGTACCTGGACCGATAAATGAGGCAGTGATAATCATTCCGGGACCGAGTGATCTTAAAATCTTCCCAGCTTCTTTAAACAATAGCACCACTCCTCAAATTATTTTGTTTGATTTAAATAAGCGACGTGGCCAGCAAGTACATATAACACTGCTGTAGAGACAAAATGAGCTGAGTTTTGATTGGCATCCATCATAGGATATACTTCCACGTAGTCCATGCCACAAAGGCCTAGTTTTCCGAATTCATGAATCATCGTAAGGAGTTCATAAGAAGATAACCCATTACCATCGACAGGACCACCAGGATTAAAGGCGAAGTCAAGTACATCACTACAGATAGTTAGGTAGACAACATCTACATCCTTGCTCGCTTGCGCGTAGATTTCGTGTGCATATGTTTTCAAGTCTTTAGCCGCTCGAATATCATTAATAGTTAAAGTTACTGCACCAGCTTCTTGTGCGAAGCGACCAGTTTCAGGCTTATTTCTAGGACCGTGTATACCAGTGTGAATAATACTTTCGTTGCGTATACCATCCGTTTCATAAAGTCTCATAAAAGGGGTGTTACGCGCATAAGGTTCACCTTCGTAATCAGGCATGTTGTCATAGTGCGCATCTAAATGAATGATGCCTACTTTTTTGCCTGTTTCCGTTAGTGCTTTCAGTATTGGATATGTCACACCATGCTCTCCACCAAAGCCAACTAAGAATTTACCACTATCCCAAAGCTTTTTAGCGAAATCACTAATATTGTCGTAACTTTGTTTATTATCGTGTGCTACAAAGGGCACATCACCAACGTCTCCCATCGTTAGGTGTTCACTGATATCAATGTGATTGAGCTCAGGTAAATATTGACTATAGCGAGCTGAACAAACACGAATTTGTTTCGGGCCCAATTCTACACCCGTATAATCGCCCCAAGTACTTTCACCTTCAAATGGTGCGCCATAAACGATGACGTCTGTATCTAATGTATTTGTCTGATTGAGATTCTTACTATTTAAAAAACACGGTACATTACCATAAATATTGTTCTTCATAATTGTACATCCTCCCTTTTGTTGTAAATAAGTATATAGATTATTAATTTGTATTTCAAATAAATCAGAAAATTCTAATTTTTGAAAAGTGAAGATATACTTAAATATTAAGAGGATAGCAATGAAGGTGTGATGGAGCAGCTTAAAATAAAAAAGTGAACCTCAGATATAACAATGAAGCGCAATAAATACAGCGAATATGGAAAACACTTAGATGCTATAACAAAAAAGCTATGAAGTCATCTCGCGTCATAGATGACTTCATAGCTAAGTTAAGTATATTATGAAAATTTGATTGATAACAATACATCATTTGATTATTCGTCGGATATAGTCCCTTAATATATAGGAATTATGCCCAACCACGGAAACGAGATGCTTCGGCAGTTCGTTTAATACCTAAGACATAGGCAGCTAAACGCATATCCATTTTTCTATCTTCTGCTAAATCATATATCGTATTAAACGCTTCAACCATTTTATCGCGTAATTTTGTGTTTACTTCTTCTTCTGACCAATAATAACCTTGATTATTTTGTACCCATTCGAAATAAGATACTGTTACACCACCAGCACTCGCAAGCACATCTGGAATAATTAAGACGCCGCGCTCAGTTAAAATACGTGTTGCTTCTGGTGTCGTTGGGCCATTTGCGGCTTCTGCTATAATTTTTGCTTTAATATGATGTGCATTCACTTCGTTAATTTGATTTGAAAGTGCGGCAGGAACTAAAATATCGCAATCGACTTCAAATAATTGTTCATTAGGAATAACGTTGTCATACAAATGTGTAACGCGGCCGTGTTGTTCCTTTAATTCAACGAGTCGGTCTACATCTAACCCATTAGAATCATGTAATGCACCAAAACTTTCAGAAATAGCTACAATTTTAGCGCCCATATCGTGTAAAATTTTTGCGATAAAGCTACCCGCATTACCGAAACCTTGAATTGCTACACGAGAGCCTTTAATGTCAATGTTTTTACGCTTGGTCGCTTCTTCAATTGTGATTACTGCACCTAATGCAGTTGCACGATTTCGTCCTTGTGAACCGCCTAATGAAAGTGGTTTACCTGTAATAAATGCAAACGCATTTGAGCGATTAATCTTACTATATTCATCCATCATCCAAGACATAATTTGGGGGTTTGTATAAACGTCTGGTGCTGGAATGTCACTTTCGGGACCAACAAATTGAGAAATTGCACGAACATAGCCACGAGATAAACGCTCTAGTTCTTGGTTACTCATTTGTCGTGGATCGCAAATAATACCCCCTTTACCGCCACCAAATGGAAGGTTAGTGATACCACATTTCATAGTCATCCACATAGATAGTGCTTTGACTTCTTCTTTATTAACATCAGGATGGAAACGAATACCACCTTTAGTAGGACCTACAGCATGATTGTGTTGGGCACGGTAGCCCGTAAACGTTTTTACAGTACCGTCATCCATGCGAATAGGGATGCGGACTTCTAAAAATCTTAAAGGTTCTTTTATAAGTTCGTACATACCTTCATCAAAACCTAATTTATGTAAAGCTTCTTTGGTAATTTCTTGAGTAGAAGTTACTAAGTCATTATATTCTGTCATTATAAAACTCCTCTATTTATTACTTAGATATTTAAAGTGATACATAGTTTATGTTAATAGCGTTGAGAATGAAAAGCAATACAAAGATCTGAATTTTTATAAAAGTTCGAAAATTCAGTTAATGTAATAACGCTTTCTTTTAAGCTGGATGAATAAACTCAATTAATAATTTAGCAGTGGGATATCAAAGATACTATAACTTACTATTGACTAAATTTTCAGAAATCAATAAAATGTTTAATTATATCAAAAATCTATATTGAGTACTTAAAGATAAGGAGCACATTCAATGGAACAAACATCATTTAAACGTGCCATGAAACAGCGCCATCTCATGTTATTAAGCTTTGGTGGCGTTATTGGTACAGGATTATTTTTAAGTTCTGGGTATACTTTACAACAAGCTGGACCTCTAGGGACTGTCTTATCTTATATAGTAGGTTCAATACTTGTTTATCTCGTCATGCTTTGTTTAGGACAATTGGCTATTAAACACCCTGTGACAGGTGGTTTTCATACATATGCGAGTAAATATATACATCCATCTATTGGCTACATTGTTGCGTGGTTTTATTGGTTGACCTGGACAGTAGCATTAGGTTCTGAATTTACAGCAGTGGGTATTTTGATGCAAAGGTGGTTTCCTGAAATACCTGAATATATCTTTGCTGCAAGTGCAATTATATTAGTATTAATTTTTAATATCATATCGACACGCTTTTATGCAGAAGTTGAATTTTATTTTTCTTTAGTTAAAGTGGTTACTATTATTGTATTTATTATCTTAGGCATATGTGTCATTTTAGGTTTGATACATTACAATGGTTATGAAGGTATACATACAGTGACTAACAGATATACGAATCCTACTTTTCCTAATGGTATAGGTGCGGTGTTCTTAACGATGTTAGCAGTGAATTACGCATTTAGTGGCACGGAATTGATCGGTATTGCTGCGGGAGAAACTGAAAATCCTAAACAAGTCATTCCTAAAGCGATACGTGCAACTTTATGGCGCTTAATTATCTTTTTTATCGGTACAATGGTTATTATTTCTATTTTAATTCCAAGTTATCAAGGGAAATCTTTGGAAAGTCCATTTGTAGTCATCTTTCAAAAAATGGGGATACCTTACGCTGGAGATATCATGAATCTAGTCATTATCACAGCCTTATTATCTGCCGCTAATTCTGGATTATATGCAGCAAGTAGAATGATATGGAGTTTAGCCAATGAAGGGGTATTTCCAAAATGGTTCGGACAGTTGAATAAATATCGCATGCCTATCAACGCAACATTATTTAGTATGGTAGGTGGTCTGTTGGCTTTATTATCAAGCATCTATGCAGCGGATTCACTCTATGTTGTGCTGGTGTCCATTGCAGGACTCGCTGTAGTCATCGTGTGGATGAGTATATGTGTTGCTTATTTCAATGCTAAAAGGTATGATCCTAGCCTTAAAATTCATCAATCTATACCTATTATAGGATTTATTTTATGTTTAGTTTCATGTATAGGAATGGTTTTTGATTCTAATCAGGCACCTGCACTTTATTTCGGTGTACCATTCGCTGTCATAGCACTCATATATTATTTCATTAAGTATCATAAGAAAAGAGGTAATTAAATGCGGTTATTAGAAAAATTGAAAGCTCAATCGCCATTGGTACTAGATGGCGGTTTGGCAACAACATTAGAACAAGCAGGCTGTAGTTTGAAAACTTCATTATGGTCCAGTGAAGTTTTAAAAAATAACCCTACACAAATTAAACAAGCACATCAAGCATTTACGGATGTGGGGGCAGACATATTGCTTACAAGTACGTATCAAGCGAGTTACCAAACTTTTTCTGATATTGGGATGAAGGCAACTGAAATAGATCAGCTATATAATACTGCAGTAAATCAAATTATGGAAGCCACGACGGATACACAAGTTATCGTGGGTAGCTTAGGGCCATACGGTGCCTATTTAAGTGATGGTTCTGAGTACACAGGTGCATACGATTTAAGTAAGGAAGATTATTTTCAATTCCATAAAACGCGTATAGAAGCATTGGTTAAAAGAGGCATCAATGATTTTGTATTTGAGACCGTGCCTAATTTCGAGGAAATTAAAGCGATTGTTGAATATATTGTGCCACATTATACAAATCAGACATTTTGGTTATCTGTCACAGTTAATGAAGACGGTGATTTATCTGATGACACAGAATTTGAAAAGTTATGTGCTTATATTAAGCAATATGCTGAACGCATACCGGTGTTTGGTATTAATTGTTCATCCGTCGCGGGTATAAATAAAGCTATAAGCAAAGGACTGAAAAATGTACCTCAAACAATAGCGCTTTATCCTAATGGCGGTGCACAGTACAATGCAGTGGAGAAAGAATGGGAAAGTGTAGGTAATCAAGGTTTAATTGTTGAACAAATACCTGATTGGTTAGACCAAGGCGTCAAGATTGTTGGAGGGTGTTGTCAAACAACACCAGAGAACATTAAATCTATTAAAGAGGCTATAGAAACGCAATAAGTGCTTATAAAATATTTGTTCAAAGGTACGTTCATCGTATGTGAAATCAGAGCACACTTTTTATTTTAACGATGTCGTTAAGTAATAAAAGTGTGCTATTTTTTATTTCATCAAGGCACATGATATTTAATGGTTAAAAAAGAAATTCAAATATTAAAAATGAGATTATAGTTTATTGTTTTAATCAATTAAAGAGTTAAAAAATCAAAAATGTAAAAATACAAAATTATCAAAAATGATTTATAGCATTAGTTGTAATTTTCAGAAAAAAAGAATATTATACAACCAAGCATTATTGAGATATATGCATGTAATCATTACATTAGTTTATTAATCGATAACAAAGGGGCCAATAAGCTAAGGCGATATATTAATGATGCTTTAAAACAATTGGAATTGGGGCAAGATTTATGACAAATACTTTGAACAGAGAGTTGAGTAATAGACATATTCAACTTATTGCGATTGGTGGAGCTATTGGAACTGGCTTATTTTTAGGGGCTGGTCAGTCCATTAGTTTAACGGGGCCATCGATTTTACTCACTTATATTATTGTCGGTTTTGTATTGTTTATGTTTATGCGTGCAATGGGTGAGATGTTACTTTCTAATACAGAATATAAAACATTTGCAGATATTGCGCACGATCAGATTGGTCCGTTTGCAGGATTTGTAACCGGGTGGACGTATTGGTTAACTTGGATTACTTCAGGGATGGCAGAAATTACTGCAGTTGCAAAATATGTAGAATTTTGGATACCCGATTTACCAAATTGGATCACATCTTTGTCTTGTATATTGATTCTTATGGCTTTTAATTTAACAAGTACAAAAATGTTTGGTGAATTAGAATTTTGGTTTGCAATTATAAAAGTTGTAACAATCATTGCATTGATAGTTATTGGTATTGTCATGATTGTATTTGCAATTCAAACACCTTTTGGTAAGACGGGGGTCTCTAATGTTTATAATAATGGTGGTTGGTTCCCTCATGGTGCATCTGGCTTTTTCATGTCATTCCAAATGGTTGTCTTTTCATTTACAGGTATTGAAATATTAGGTATAACAGCTGGAGAAACAAAAAATCCTGAAAAAACGATACCGAAAGCAATTAACAGTGTACCAATCAGAATATTATTATTTTATGTTGGTGCATTAGCGGTGATGATGTCCATTATTCCATGGCAAGATATTGATCCAAATAATAGTCCATTTGTAAGTTTATTTGCACTTATTGGTGTGCCATTTGCAGCGGGGTTAATAAACTTTGTGGTATTAACTGCAGCATCATCGGCATGTAATAGTGGTATATTTGCAAATAGTAGAATCTTATTTGGGTTATCTGAGAAAAAACAAACACATCATTTATTAATGAAAACAAATAAAAAAGGTGTGCCTTATATAGCAATATTGGTAACATGCGCTTTGTTATCTATTACGGTGTTATTAAATTATTTAATACCGAACGCAACACAAGTGTTCTTTTATGTCACAGCAATTTCAACAATTTTATTAGTCGCTGTATGGATGTTTATTGTTCATGCCTATGCAAAATACGTTAAAACACATCCTGAATTACATAAAAAGAGTGACTTTAAATTGCCCGGTGGTATTCATATGGCAAGAATGGTACAGCTATTCTTTGTATTCGTATTGATTATCTTACTTGTTGTACCAGAAACAAGAATGGGTGTTGTATTATCACCACTGTGGTTTATCTTACTTGGCTTGATTTATTTAAGATATACAAGAAAAGCGCGTAAATTAGAAGTGAATAACCGATCAGACCTAGGATTAAAATAAAATAAGATGGGAATAGCAGTATTATCAATTCATATGTGTTTCAAAATGAGGCGATTGTAAATCGAAAGGGGCATATTCATATGGAAGCTGTATATTCTAAAGATGAACAAGGTGCATATCAAACATTAAAAATAATCATTGAACAAGATGTAGCAACAGTGTTTAAACTTTTAAGCACAACGGAAGGTATTCAACAATGGTTTCCACAATTATCATTTGAAGACCGTCAAGTTGGTGGTAAGATGAAATTCCAAATGGATGGGCAAGACGACGAAGAAATGGAAATTACAGCCTTTGAAGAAAATGAAACAATTGGCTATACATGGGATATTGGTACAGTAAGGTTTGATTTACATGATACTGGTAAAGAAACGGTATTGATTTTCGATGAATGTTTACCGTTTGCATTTCCACATATTATACTTGATTTTGCAGGCTGGCAGTTCCAAATGGAAAACATTAAGCAGGTTGCTGAAACTGGATCATCTATAGATCAACAAGCATTAGATTTTGATAGTAAAAAGCAAGAAATTGCAGAGAAATTAAATTTAAAATAATTCTTAAATATACAAAAAAGCATCTGTCAGTACAATTAATGTACTGACAGATGCTTTTATTTAACAGTATTTAGATTCAAGATAATTTAGAAAGCTTAAAATTTATCTTTTAAGTCTTTGGCTTTATTTTGAGCTTGATCTTTAACTTCTTTTTGTTTATCTTTGTCGTTTTTCACTTCGTCTACTTTGTCTTTTGCTTGGTCTTTAAAATCATCAAATTTACTCATTATAAAAGCCTCCTTTATGATTTGTGACATAGGTACTTTTCCACTTATATCATTAAATAAACATTTTTCTGATTATTTTTTGGGAATTTAAAAAATAAAAATTGAATTTGAATTTATTTTTAGCATGAAATAAGCTTTGTAGCGGTTGTGGATGGCTGAAGAAAAAATAAAAAAACAGAACAAACTTTAATAAAAAAAGTGGAGAAAATAGAGTTTATATTTTATAATATGGTAGATTATCAGCTAAATAATAACTTATCGGAGGTTTAATTATGGAATATACTTTACCTAATTGCCCAAAATGTGAATCTAGTTACACATATGAAGATGGTAACCTACTTGTTTGCCCAATGTGTGGTTACGAATGGTCTGAAACTGAAAATAAAGAAAATATGGAAACGCAAATTACAAGAGATGTGAATGGTCATGAACTAGTAGATGGTGATTCGGTCACTGTGATTAAAGATTTGAAAGTAAAAGGCACTTCATTTGTCATAAAACAAGGTACTAAAGTGAAAAGTATCCGTATCGTAGAACCTGAAGATGGTCAC
Organism: Staphylococcus sp. ZWU0021; assembly: GCF_000798895.1. Classification (NCBI taxonomy): domain Bacteria; kingdom Bacillati; phylum Bacillota; class Bacilli; order Caryophanales; family Staphylococcaceae; genus Staphylococcus; species Staphylococcus sp. ZWU0021. Next base: position 498,072 of record NZ_JTLN01000005.1, on the reverse strand, counting down.
GATATTGATGCTAAAGTGGATAAGATTGGTCTAGTTGGATTGAAATCGTCACTTGTTAAAAAATTAAAAAACTAATATTGGATAAAAATAGGGAGTGCCGCAGAAATGTTATTTTGCGGCACTCCATTGTTATATGTTACTTTTAATCATTTGATTTCTGTTGGATGTATTAATGATTATAAGTTTATCAATTGCTGGTGCTTGGGTAATGTATCGCTTTTCTACCATGCATAAAGTAGTAAAGGATAATGGATGCAATGACTACAATAGCCATCGTGATATATAGATAACGATATCCCATGATTGGCACCATGATACCTAATACGAATGGACCAATACCAGCGCCAAAGTCAGCAAACATGTAGAATGTTGAGGTTGCTAAACCAATTTTATCAACAGGTGATTGTTGAATGGCAATGGCTTGCGCACTTGGGACAATCGTTCCATAACCGATACCTACAAATATAGCTGAAATAAGTAACAATAGACTTGTGTGTGAGATTGCTAACAGTACTAAGCCAATTGCAAAGCTACATAACACAGGGTACATGACTTTATTTTCACCATAGGCATCATAAATTTTTCCTGTAAATGGACGTGTAACAAAGGTGCTGACTGCATAAACAATAAAGAAGAAACTAGATGCAGTCGCTAAATTTATTTGTTCCGTATAAACAGTTAAGAAAGACAATACGCTTGAATAAGCAATGCCGACGAATATAACGACAAATGAAATAGGTAGTGCTTCTTTTTGAATGTATGCACGAATGCCTTTATTTTCTGCTTCATCGTTGTTCTCAACAGGTGGTTTTGGTAATCCTTTAATAAATAGTGCGGCAATGAACGCAATGATGATGATAACCAAACTAACAATGAAAATAGATTCGAAACCGAATCGTTGGTTCAATACAATGCCACAAAAAGGACCAATTGCTGATGCTGTGGTAACACTGAGGGCGTAATAACCGATGCCCTCACCTTTACGTTTTTCAGGAATAATTCTTGATGAAATTGTTCCAGTTGCTGTCGAAGCCAAACCAAATGCTATCCCATGTAATAGGCGCACAAGCATTAATAAAAATAGACTGCTAATAAGGAAATATAAGCCAACGGTAATAATTGAAAAGATAATGCCGAATAGCAATACTTTTTTAGGTTGTAGATTGTCAATTACGCGCCCGGATGCTAAACGACCGAAAAGCATACCGATGATAAAGATACCGGCAGCTAAGCCACCCATACTTTCGGATGCATGGAATTTATCAATGGTAAATATAGTTACGGTAACAATTAACGTATAATGAATTAAATACATTAAAAAATTTACAAAGGTAATAGAGATAAAATCTTTCGACCAGAGTTTATCATACATAAGAAGACCATCCTTTAATTATTTTTTCATACACTATTTATTATAATGATTAACGTGTGCTAATGTAAAATTAGTATTTTTAATATTTATATAAGAAACGCTTATGTAAAAAGGGGTGAAGTTATGAATTTTGAACAATTAGCTTATGTTAAAAAAATTTATGAAACAGAATCCATCGTTCATGCTTCGGAAGCGATGCATATTAGTCAATCTGCAATGAGTCAATCGATTGCAAATTTAGAAGCAGAACTTGGCTATAAACTGTTTGATCGATCTCGAAAAGGTACGTTGCCAACTGAGGTAGGTAAAAAAATAATCCCTTTAATCATTGATATTTTAGAAGCAAAAACACATTTAATATCAGAGGTTGATGCCATGCATTCAAATATTGCAGGCTCACTTAAAATTGCGACGATACCGACATTATTTAACAAAATTATACCCAAAGCATTGTCTACCTTTAAAAAGGATTATCCACACATTGAGGTTGAAGTGATTGAAAGTGACAGAGACAAAATTATGAAAATGGTAGAGGACAATGAGGTGGATATTGGCTTAATTGGGAAGACTGAAAGTGAAACATTTGGGCAGACCATCGTCTCTAATTCGCTTAATATATCTACAAATTTCAGATTGATTGTACCTAAAAAATCTAAATTATCATTACAAGATACAGTTGAAATGGAAGCTATTCAACAATATTCATTTGTATTATATGACCGCAATTTTTATCATCATAATTTTAAGCAATTTGAAGATGAAAATGGTCCGCTGAAAATTGTTTTTCGTACAAATAATCCTAGCGTTTTGATAAAAACAGTATCTGAAGGGTTAGGTGTCAGTATTGTTTCTAGTTTGATGCTTGAAGATGATCCGTTTATTTTAAATGGTCTCATTGAAATGTTACCTATTGGTGCGCCTTTTGACTATTATATTTATTTTACTGCTATCACTCATTCCGATAGAACAAATGAACAAACGATTCGAACATTTATTGATTATTTAAGAAAGTGAGTATAAGGCCTAATAAAAACTGACTTTGTCGACAGTTTTTGTGCACGCTTTCCGCAGGCACCACCTTAGCCTGTAATCTTCGGTTAGCGTTTTTTTCAGAAGTCGTTCCTAATAACAGCCTTTATGATATGAAAAGCATAATACGCTACAAATTTAAAGGTATTGATAGTTATTTTAAGTAATAACATAAATATGACAATAGACAAATCCGACACATGAATAGGGTGTTTTGTCTATATCAAAAAAGGCCCTAATACAATGACATATCATTGCATAGGGCATATTTTTGGTTTATTGAATCTTATTCAAAAAATGATGGAAGTGCGATAAATCGGATATTTGATGGTTACATAATGTGCTATCAAAACAAATGTAGTCACCTTTTTTGGTATATTGGCCATCATTGCCAGTACGTGTTTTTCGCATAAATAGAGCAACACGGGATTCTTTATTGCAAATAGAGTAGAAACCTTTGACAGTTTGGTTAGAAATGTCTCCGTATACACCGTTTAATTTTCCAAAGTTATCATAATAAATGATGAATTTTCTATTTGAAGCAATATCATTCCAACCGATATACGTACTTGTTTGTAGTACTTCATCACTGATAAGAGGTGTTTTTAGCTTTTTAACTTTTTTAAAAAGGTTAGTGACTTGCTTTTTACTCGGATGTTCAAATGGCTTAACATACATTTGTATGGTCGTTAAAATTTTTTGAGCTTGTTCTTTAGTTAGTTGTACATTCATGAGCTTTTCAACATTTGAACGAATTGTAGTGTCTCTCGAGTTAAATGTATTGAGTATTTCATCGCGTGTGATATCTTTGATTGAAGCGATTGTATTGGGATCGTTGACCGAATTATAAGCATTGACTAAATGTGCAACGCGTTCTTTTATATAATTAAATTGATAAGGGTAAAGTTGTTTTTCCATTTTTTATTAGTTCCTCTCACATAAATATAGCTTACATGCATAAGTTAGATGCCTTGTGATAAGGAATTAGATTACAAAGCATCGACTACGTTAATCGAACACTTTGTATTAATAATGTAGCATTTTTGTGCAACATGTCATCATCTCCATAAATATTTAATAATTATCTTATAACAGTCTATCGTATATGTGTCAAATCCGCTTTAATAACATAATATTGAAATCGCAATCAATTATTGTGTGGACTATATATTTTTAAAATAAATGTCCTTTCGATATATACAATAAAGCGTTTTTATAATATAATATAGGTGAAAATAAGTTTATTGTCCACGAGGTAAATACATTACAGTTTCTGTAATATACAAGGGAGATAGAAATATGAAAAAAATTATGATTACTGGTGCATTAGGACAAATTGGAACTGAGTTAGTTGTAAAATGTAGAACATTATATGGAAATGACAATGTCTTAGCCACTGACATTAGAGAATCTGAAGAAGGCTCTGCACTAAAAAATGGCCCATTTGAAATTTTAGATGTGACAGACAAAGCACGTATGGATGAATTAGTCGAATCATTCAAACCAGACACAATGATGCATATGGCTGCATTATTATCAGCAACTGCTGAAAAAAATCCATTATTTGCGTGGGACTTAAATATGGGTGGTTTAATGAATGCATTAGAAGTAGCACGTGAATATAAATTACAATTCTTTACACCAAGTTCTATTGGTGCTTTTGGTCCATCAACACCTAAAGTTAATACACCCCAAGTAACGATTCAACGTCCTACATCAATGTATGGTGTGAATAAAGTTGCTGGAGAATTACTATGCCAATATTACTTTGAAAAATTTGGTGTAGATACACGCAGCGTTAGATTCCCAGGTTTGATTTCACATATTAAAGAACCAGGTGGCGGTACGACAGATTATGCTGTAGATATTTATTTTAAAGCAGTTAGAGAAGGGCAATACTCAAGCTTTATCGCGAAAGATACATTTATGGATATGATGTTTATGGAAGATGCCATTAATGCGATTATCCAACTAATGGAAGCAGACGGCGTTAAATTAATTAATCGAAATGCTTATAATTTAAGTGCGATGAGTATTGAACCAGAAATGGTTAAAGAAGCGATTCAAGAATATTATCCAGACTTTAAATTAGACTACGATGTAGATCCGGTTAGACAATCCATCGCAGATAGTTGGCCTAATAGTATTGATGTAAGTTGTGCGAGAGCAGAATGGGGCTTCAATCCTCAATATGACTTAAGTGCAATGACTAAAGTGATGCTAGATGCTATTGAAGGCAAAGAGAAAGCAGAAGTAAAATAAAGCATACATTTTTTGAAGCTCGGACATAGTTTGATATACAGTTGTTAAGCATTTCACTATTTTAGGTGATGACATTAACGAAGTGTATGTCGACTATAGGTTCGGCTTCTTTTTTGTTTAAATAACAGCGATTTTAATACAAAATGCGAGCAATTAAACCATAAATTAATGTACGGACAGTGGTTTGATTATCCAAGATACATATTGTTGGTTTATTTGAAATTTTTTGAAAATTATTGAACACAGACTAGTGGATTGGTATAATTTAATATAATACTTAAGAATAAACATTGGGAGGAAGCAGTCATGTCAGAAAAAATTAAATTTGTACAACGTGAAACACTTAAAGAAAAACCGAATCCAAGTGAATTAGGTTTTGGGAAATACTTCACTGATTATATGTTGAGTTTCGACTATGATATCGATCAAGGATGGCATGATTTAAAAATTGTACCTTATGGTCCAATAGAAATTTCTCCAGCAGCACAAGGTATTCATTATGGTCAATCTGTATTTGAAGGTTTAAAAGCTTATAAACATAATGGAGAAGTTGATTTATTCCGTCCATCAGAGAACTTCAAGCGTATTAATAAATCGTTGGCACGCTTGGATATGCCACAAGTCGACGAAGAAGCGGTATTAGAAGGCTTGAAACAACTCGTAGATGTTGAACGTGATTGGGTACCAGAAGGTGAAGGACAATCATTATATATTCGTCCATATGTTTTTGCGACAGAAGGTATTTTAGGCGTACGTCCTTCATACTCTTATAAATTATTAATTATATTATCTCCATCGGGTTCATATTATGGTGGCGCATCACTCAATCCAACTAAAATCTATGTCGAAGATCAATATGTCCGTGCCGTACGCGGTGGCGTAGGTTATGCCAAAGTTGCAGGTAACTATGCGGCAAGCTTATTAGCGCAATCTAACGCGTCAGCTCAAGGTTATGATCAAGTACTTTGGTTAGATGGTGTTGAACAAAAATATGTTGAAGAAGTCGGAAGTATGAATATCTTCTTCGTTGAAAATGGTAAATTGGTAACACCTGAATTAAATGGTAGTATTTTACCTGGTATCACACGTAAGACAGTGATTGAGTTAGCTCAAAACTTAGGCTATGAAGTGGAAGAACGCAAAGTATCTATCGATGAATTGATTGAAGCGCACAATAAGGGCGAATTAACAGAAGTATTCGGTACAGGTACAGCAGCAGTCATTTCTCCAGTAGGTCAATTAAAATACGGTGAGACAGAAATCGTAATTAATAATAATGAAACTGGTGAAATCACACAAAACTTATATGATCATTATACTGGTATTCAAAGTGGTAAACTTGATGATCCACAAGGATGGAGAGTCGTAGTACCAAGATATTAAAATTGATCCTAAAAAGGTTGGTAACGCGCATGCGTTACCAACCTTTTTTATGATGATATCTATTTGAATGACGGCCGCTAATCGATATTAATTTTTTGAAATGTCATTCGCTACATCTTCGTTGATGCCTTCTTTAAAATTTTGTATGAATACATCGAGACTATCAAAAAAGCTAACAGCAAATAAGGATAAAATAATGACGGCAATGCCTTTATACCAACTTGACGGTGACATCGGTTTGTCCCTTTTCGAAAAATAAATAACGATTAAAATGCTAACGATAATAAAAGTAATTGCATAAATCATGATACGCTTACCCCTTTATTAATCGAATGAAAATAATTGTAGCTGGTTACTTTTGTGTGTTTTCTCTGTTTTCAGCTTGCTTTACGCCATTTTCTCCACCTTGCTTAATGTCATCTACATGATAGAATCCATTGACAATGACAATGACCATGGCAAATGCAATGACACCGATGCCTTTAAACCAACTTGATGGTGACATGGGTTCATCTCTTTTTGAAAAATAGATACCAATACATACTGCAATAATTACAAATACTATAAAGTAACCCATTTTAAAAACCCCCCTTGTAGTATTTAAATGTTTTTGCACAATTTATATTTTTTGACATTATGATAACATAATACGTATAGAACGCAAATTAAGTTAAGTATCAGATACATGCAATTAAATCAAATTCAGTTACAATATTTGTTTCGTGTGACATTTTTGTACTAAAATATAAAGCGTGAATTATTTTAATTAAGCGAAATTATAGGAGCTGTTCAAGCATGAAATGGATTTTATTTGATAAAGATGGCACGATTATATATTTTGATCGTAGTTGGATGAAGATTGGGCTACAATTAGTAGATGATTTTATGGAAAAGTATGATCAAGATATTGATGATAAGTCAGCAGCATATGCACATTTAGGTGTGGTTGACGGTGAAATACAGCCGGGTACAATCATGGCTTCAGGTGCACTGGATGAAATGGTGCAAGCGTTTTGTGATATTGCTGGTCAAGATGTCACAAAATGGGCACAAGCGCGCAGTCAAACTTTAGTAGATAATAGGGTGCCTGAAAATGTATTGGTTGAAGGTATCGAGGATACGTTAAAAACATTACAGAATCAAGGATATAAAATGGGCATTGTTACAAGTGATTCGAAAAAGGGTGTCGAGCAATTTTTAGAGATTACTCAATTTAATCACTTTTTTGATGTTATTATTTCAACCGAAGCGAATGCAGTCGAAAAGCCAAATCCAGAAGTATTAAATCCATTATTTAATCAATATGATGTTGCTCCTGAAGACGTCGCTATCGTTGGTGATACAGCAAATGATATGCAAACGGGTGTTAATGCACAGCTCGGATTAAAAGTTGCGGTGTTAACTGGTGTAGGATTAGCAGAGGAATTTACCCAAGCGGATTATACTGTAGAAACAGCAAATGATATCGTAAAAATATTAAAAAAATAGGCGCAGTGTCTAAAATATGTCATAATATGCTTAACGTATATTATGACTTTTTTAATATTTAATTTTAAATATTGAGGTGATCAAAATGATTGATGGGAAGTATGCAGATTATCATGGCGAGACGTTTAAAATTGTGGAAATGATAAGTAATGACGTGGTGTTGGTCACTGAAGATGAACGAGCGTTAGAGATAGGGTTTGAAGCTAAAACAATAAAACATTCTAAACATACATTATATTTTAAACAAGTAGCACGTGATGATATCGATGAGCTTTACGCATTATATCAAGAAGCGCGATATGGTGGTGCAATCTTTGATTTGTATCAAGATACGGAAGGTCAACTATATATCGGAACAGAAGACCAAGATAAGGCAAGTACCTTTGGTTTAGCGCAAACGGATGAACATTATTACAGTAAATATGTGACAGACGATGAAATTGAAAAAATTATTTACCGTAGCCATATTGAGTAATTTACTGTTATACGCATAAAAAGTCACTCCGACCAAAACCTAGTGGAGTGACTTTCTTTTAATATATTGAATTTAACGTTGATCGACTTTACGATATGTTTCGATGACGTTGCGAATTTTGTCAATAACTGGGTTGAGTGTTTCAGGATCTTCGTGCAGATCATATTCATTAATATTGACTCGAACAACTGGACAAGCATTAAACTCGCTAATCCAATCTTCATAACGTTGATATAATTTTTGCCAGTATGCGGTATCCGTTTCAATTTCCATTTGACGGCCACGTTGTTTAATACGATTGATGACATCGTTATAATCGCACTCTAAATAAATTAATACATCTGGTTTAGGGAAGTAAGGTGTCATGACCATTGCGTTAAACAATTCAGAATAAGTTTCAAAGTCTTCAGGACTCATCGTACCTTGTTCTTGATGCATTTTCGCAAAAATATCGACATCTTCATAAATAGAACGGTCTTGAATAAAACCGCCACCATATTCAAACATTCGTTTTTGTTCTTTGAAACGTTCTGCTAAAAAATAAATTTGTAAATGAAAACTCCAACGCTCAAAATCATTATAAAACTTATCCAGATAAGGGTTGTGGTCTACGTTTTCAAATGAAGTTCTAAAATTAAAGCGCTCTGCTAAAGCTTTTGTTAATGTTGATTTACCAACGCCTACAGTTCCGGCGATAGTAATGACAGCATCTTGCGGGATACCGTAATTATTCATGCTCATGTCCTCCAATCAGTGGCTTCACTAATTCTAAAATATAATTATAATCGTTCTCATACTTCATAAAATCAAGGTGTGTCGTATCAATACGTATGACGCGTTCACCATCGTTCTTTAAAGATTCGTAATAGTCATTGTAATCACGTTTTAAATTTAATAAATAATCATCTGCAATTTGATGTTCAAAGCTCCGATTACGGTGCGCAATACGTGATTTTAGTGTAGCCAAATCAGCGTCTAAAAAGATAATCATATTAGGCATTTCTAAATCTTCGGTTAAAATATCATAGATTCTTGAAAATTTATTGTATTCCGTCGTAGTTAAGGTATTATTTGCAAAAATTTTATTTTTATAAATATGGTAATCACTGACAATACCGTTTTCAATTAATGCGAGATCTTGAAATTGTTTATATCGATTACATAAAAAGAACATTTCTGTTTGAAAGCTCCATTTGGAAATATCTTCATAAAAATCTGATAAAAATGGATTTTCTGTGATAATTTCTTTTTCTTCATAATATTTATAAGTTTGACTAAGTTTATGTGCTAAAGAAGATTTTCCGACACCAATCGGACCTTCCACAGCAATAAATTGTTTTTTCATATTTACCGCTCCAATGTTAAAATAGACAATAAATATTGTACCATATGTGAGGTGTGTGAGATACATGACAAATCATGAATTTTATATGGAAGTTGCGATTGAAGAAGCAAAAAAAGCTGGCAATATAGGTGAAGTACCTATCGGTGCAATTATTGTAAAAAATGATGAAATTATTGCTAGAGCGCATAATTTACGTGAATCTGAACAAAATCCAACTGCACATGCTGAACATATTGCGATTCAACGCGCTGCAGCTGCTTTAGGAAGTTGGAGACTAGAAGGCTGTACTCTTTATGTAACTTTAGAACCGTGCGTGATGTGTGCGGGGAGTATAGTGATGAGTCGTATTCCTTCTGTGATATATGGAGCTAAGGACCCCAAAGGTGGGTGTGCCGGCAGTCTAATGAATCTGTTGCAAGAACCAAGATTTAATCATCGGGCAACAGTAGAATTTGGCATTTTAGAAGAATCTTGTAGTCAGTTATTAACTGCGTTTTTTAAAAATATAAGAAAAAATAAAAAAATCATTCGAACAGCCGATAATACAAAAAAGTAAACATTTGATAGAATATGAATATGTTACAAAATTATGACAAATGAGAATCATATATAATTGATTTTGTGTTATCGATCTTAGAAGAGAAAGAGGTAAACAAATGATAAATTTAATTGCTACAGATATGGATGGGACGTTACTAAATGCTGCACATGAAATATCGGAAGAAAATATAAAAGCTATAAAGTATGCACAATCCCAAGGTATTACAGTTGTTATAGCAACAGGGCGTGCTTTTTATGAGGCGAATTCTCCGGTAAATCAAACAGATTTAAAACTACCTTATATTTGCTTGAATGGTGCCGAAGTTAGAGATGAATCATTTAATATTATGAGTACATCCAATTTAAATCGTGAATTGAATAATCGAATTACAAATGAGTTAAAGTCAGAAGATATATATTATCAAGTATATACAAATTTAGGTATTTATACTGAAAATCCTCAACGAGACTTAGAAATCTATATCGATATTGCAGAACGTGCAGGTCAAAAAGCGGATGTTGAAAAGATTAAAGCAGGTATTCAAAAGCGTATTGATAATGGCACATTAAAAGTTGTAGATAATTATGACAAAATTGAGGATACACCGGGTGAAATTGTGATGAAAATATTGGCATTTGATAGTGATTTAGCAAAGATTGATCGTGTGAGTGAAAAATTAGCACAATCAGAAAGTCTTGCCATCTCATCCTCATCTAGAGGTAATATTGAAATCACACATTCAGATGCTCAAAAGGGCATTGCATTGGAAACAATTGCTGAGCGATTAAATATTGATATGGAAAACGTAATGGCCATTGGAGATAACATGAATGATATTTCTATGTTAGAGCGAGTAGGTTATTCGGTATCTATGGCAAATGCAGCACCAGAAGTAAAAGCAGTCGCGACGTACACAACGGATTCAAATGAAGAAAGTGGTGTCGGTAAAGCGATTATGAAACTACTTCAAGAAAATAACAAAAAATAGTATGAGGTGAAGTAATAAATGAAAGGTTTAATTATAGTTGGTAGTGCTAAAGTGGGGTCACATACAACAGCACTATCTCAATATTTGAAAGGTCATTTTGAAGAACATGACTTTGATGTTGAAATTTTTGATTTGGCGGAGCAACCTATCCACCAACTTGATGTTTCTGGAGCATCTAATCCAAGTGAAAGTTATAAAAATAATTTACAAACATTGAAAACTAAAGCAAGAGAAGCTGATTTTTTCGTACTAGGTAGTCCCAATTACCACGGTTCTTACTCAGGTATTTTAAAAAATGCTTTAGACCATTTAACAATGGATGATTTTAAAATGAAACCAGTAGGGTTAATAGGTAATAGTGGTGGTATTGTCAGTTCTGAACCATTGTCACATTTACGTTTAATTGTACGTTCGCTATTAGGTATTGCAGTACCTACACAAATTGCTACACATGATACGGATTTTAAAAAATTAGACGATGGTACATATTATTTAGCTAATGAAGAATTTCAATTACGTGCGCGTTTATTTGTAGATCAAATTATTTCATTTGTAAAAAACAGTCCATATGAACATTTAAAATAAGTCAGTTCAATAAGCAACAAAGAAGCGCTTATAGGTTATCTATCAGATATAGGTAATCTATAGGCGCTTTTGATTAACTGTTTATTTTTAAGATATTAGAAACAATCGAATGATACTGTCGTATAATTTTAGTGATTTTGTCAAAATCAATACTATGTAAATAGATGCGTCGTTCATCATGTTCATCGCGTGATTTTGTAAATAAACCGAAGTTACTCAGGTTATTTATTTGAATCGAAATCGGTGTATTGTCAATGTTCAAATGTCTTTTAAGTTCGACCGCATCAATTTTTTCTTTGTTTAGGTATTTCAATTGTTCTAAAATAATAATTTCTAAAAATGTTAAACCTAAATCTTTCTTGATTGCCTTTTTTATGATGTTTCTGTTTTTTTCATATAAAATTGTATTCATATCTAACCTCTCATTTCTTTTTAAATCCGCTAATGAATGTATAGAGTCATAACGCATTTGCTTTCATAAGTAATTTTAGGAAAATGGATTAGTTTTCCTAGAAAAGGAGATGCCATGTTTGGTCATAATCCATTTTATTATTATCAACAATTTGTATGATTAAATTGAGATAGAAATACTGCCATAATAATTTTAATATGGAAATTGTCTATAGAACATCAGCGAAATTTAATTATTAATATCTATTGTTTTAATATTAATATATTATTGCAAAATTTAGGGTGTAAATTTTAACATAACATATTAAAATTTTACTTTGATAAAAATTGAGATGAATTTAGAATGAAAATAAATTAAATGAAAAATGACAAAAGAGCATATGCGCAACCGAATCAAGAGGGTTACACATATGCTAAGTCATAATGATTATTTTCTATATTTTAATTTTGCGAATGCATCGTGTTGATGAATAGATTCTTCATTACGGCATTCAATATCGAAGCCATCGAGCCAATCAAAATCGACTAAATCTGCTGCGATTAAGCGAATGAGGTCTTCAACAAATCTAGGATTTTCATATGCACGTTCCGTTACGCTCTTTTCATCCGGTCTTTTCAAGATAGGGTATAATATAGAGCTTGCATTGGCTTCCATGGCATCTAAAATCACATCTTTGTAATTATCAATCAGCTCAATGTCTTTATTAATGTATGCCTTCACAGTTACAATACCACGTTGATTGTGTGCAGAATATTCACTGATTTCCTTAGAGCAAGGACATAGTGTCGTTACCGCTGCTTCAATCGTAATTTCTTTACGTGTCACATTTTGTTTATCAATTGCTAAACCATAAGTGACGTCCGCATGTCCAACTGCTTTAATTTGTGTTATTGGGCTAAAACGGTCAAAAAACCATTTTGCTGATACGTCTAATCCTGCAGCATTTTGATTCATACGTTCTTGTAGGCTGCGTAATAATTGGTATAGTGCATCAAAATCTAATTCAATACCGTTATGGTAATGTTTTTCAACACTTTCTAAAATACGGCTCATGTTAATCCCTTTTTCGTCTAGGTTTAAACTAGTTGAAAAGCTAAAATTACCAGCAGTCTGGAAACGATCAACAAGTACTGGATAAACCAGATTCTTAATACCGACTTCTTCTATTTCAAATAAGAAGTTTTTATGGGTGCTTTGTAAATCTTTCATTTCTTCTTTTATTGTTGGTTTCGTACCTTCTATTGGGTCGACGGATCCAAAATGTTTCCAACGACCTTCACGTGTAGATAAGTCAAATTCTGTCATGCTATTGCCTCCACTTAAGATTCAAAGTTATAAGTCCAATAAGGTTCTACTTCTAAGAAACTTTGTGCTTCTCCAGATACTTCAGGTGTGGCTAATTGTTTTAAAAAAGGACCTGTCTGAGATGAATGGGCTTCAAATGCGCGAAGTTTTACCTCTTTATAATCACTGATCTCATTTAGTATATCAGGGGCACCTAGTTTTTCTGGTGCATCATTACTAAATGCTACGAGTTGTAAACGTGGTCTTTCAGATGCTGGCATGCGACCAACTGTTCTAACGACAGCCTCTGCAGTCGCTTCATGGTCTGGGTGCACAGCAAATTGCGGGTAGAATGAGATGATAACAGATGGGTGTAATTCATCGATTAGCGATTGAACCATTGCGTCCATCTCATCATGGGGTTCGAATTCCACCGTTTTATCTCTTAATCCCATTTTACGCAAGTCAGTTATGCCTATGGCTTCCATTGCGTTTTCTAATTCTTTTTCACGAATATCCGGAAGTGTTTCGCGTGTTGCAAAAGGCGGATTACCTAAATTACGGCCCATTTGACCTAATGTTAAACATGCATACGTAACCGGTACGCCATGATCAATATATCGTGCTAATGTGCCTGCAGATGAGAATGACTCATCATCTGGATGCGGAAAAATGACTAATACTTGGCTTTCCTCTGACATGATATGCCCTCCTTACGCTTTAAATGGTGTTGTACTGATTTCTAAGGCAGCGGCTAATTGTCCTTCATAATTAAATCCAGCTAATAGAAATTCATCATTTTCATTGACTTCGAAATGCGTTAATCCTTGTACATAAACCCAACCATTATCTTTTAGTTTGAGTCCAACACGATAAGGGTCTTTGTTACCACCTTTGAGTTGCGCATGTTCATAAGTAACTTGAATATTTCTTAAAAAAGTACCGGCATTAAATACGCGTTGGTCGAAGTGGGCAGCATATGCACCATTTGTCGTTTCAACGTGAAGGTATACAGGTTTATGCTCATATGATGAAAGTAAAGTTTGTACTTTGTCATAATCGATCTCTTCCAAATTCATTGCCTCCTTGCTTTCAGAACCTAATTTTACAAAATTCATTTATTGAAATCATTTTTCGGTATCGTATTCATTAATAAATCAGTCCATATCTTAGTGTAAACCGACTTTTATACATTTTCTACCTGAAAAGTAAATTTTATAGATAAGATTGTATTTTTGATTATCTTTCCATTCTACTAAAAAGTACATCATAAATGTATCTCTATGCTCAATAAATCGTAAGTATTTTATAATTTTTTGTTAAGTATGATGTAGGAATTCGATTTCTGTCAAAAATAAGATAATCACGTATAATAAGTAAGTGTAAGTATATGTAAGTATATGTAAGTATATGGATAGATTAGAGTCGTTTTGTATTTATTTACGGGGAGGGCACGTATATGAAAATAACAAATCTTGGTACAAGCGGATATGCTTCATTTTATGTGGCGTGTGAATTATATAAACAAATGAGCCAACAAAATCATAGTAAATTAGGACTAGCTACAGGTGGCACGATGGTAGACGTATATCGCTTTTTGGTGCAATTATTAAGAAAAAACAAATTAGATGTTAGTGAAATTGAAACGTTTAATTTGGATGAATACGTCGGACTCGATGCACAGCATGAGCAAAGTTACCATAGTTATATGAATGAGATGCTATTTAAACAATATCCTTATTTTAATCCATCATTACTTCATATACCAAACGGGAATGCCGACAATTTAAACGATGAAACGAAACGCTATGAACAATTGATTAATCAAAAAGGTCCAGTAGATATTCAAATTCTAGGTATTGGTGAAAATGGTCATATTGGTTTTAATGAACCAGGCACAGATATTAATAGCGCAACGCATATCGTTGATTTAACAGAAAGTACAATTAGTGCAAATAGTCGTTATTTCGATAACGAAGTAGATGTGCCCAAACAAGCAGTTTCTATGGGCTTATCTACCATATTAAAAGCGCATAGAATTATTTTATTAGCTTTTGGTGAGAAAAAAAGAGCTGCTATTGAAAAATTAGCAGAAAATGAAGTGAACAGCGATGTGCCTGCTACGATATTACATGCACATCCAAATGTAGAAATATATGTTGATGACGAAGCGGCACCTCGATTATAGAAATTCGTTTTAAATTTTATGAAACGGGTAGACATTTTAGGTAAATGATTTTAATGAGTAATCAGTAAGTTTAGCCATGTTATGGCTTTGATAATTTAATTCAAGAAGGGATGATCATTTTGGAATTACAACTAGCAATTGATTTATTAAATAAAGAAGAAGCGGCAGAGCTTGCAAATAAAGTAAAAGATTATGTAGATATCGTAGAAATTGGTACACCTATTGTGATTAACGAAGGTTTACCAGCAGTACAATATCTAAACGATAATATTGATGGCGTAAAAGTCTTAGCAGATTTAAAAATTATGGATGCAGCAGATTATGAAGTAAGCCAAGCAGTTAAATTTGGTGCTGATGTAGTAACAATCTTAGGTGTTGCTGAAGATGCATCTATCAAAGGTGCAGTTGAAGAGGCGCATAAAAATGGCAAAGAGCTATTAGTGGATATGATTGCAGTACAAGATTTACAAAAACGTGCTAAAGAATTAGATGAATTAGGTGCAGATTATATTGCTGTACACACTGGCTATGATTTACAAGCTGAAGGTGAATCACCATTAGAAAGCTTACGCCAAGTTAAATCAGTTATTAATAATTCTAAGGTAGCTGTTATCGGTGGTATCAAACCAGATACAATTAAAGAGGTTGTAGCAGAAGAACCAGATTTAGTTGTCGTAGGTGGCGGTATTGCTAATGCAGATGATCCAGTAGCAGCTGCAAAAGCATGTAAAGATGCGATTGAAGGCAGATAATATGACTGAAATTACAAATTATCGCTTAATTTTAGATGAATTAGACCATACACTATCACATGTGAGAGATAATGAGGCGGAAGCTTTTTTAGCACAAGTAGTCAAAGCGAACCAAGTCTTTGTAGCTGGTAAAGGTCGCTCTGGATTTGTAGCGAATAGTTTTGCTATGCGTTTAAATCAATTAGGCAAATATGCGCATGTGGTCGGAGAGTCAACAACACCATCGATTACGAAAGATGATTTATTTGTTGTTATTTCTGGCTCTGGTTCTACAGAGCACTTGCGTATCTTAACTGAAAAGGCTAAAAGTGTTGGAGCTGAAGTTGTATTACTAACGACAAGTCCTAATTCAGCGATTGGTAAACTTGCAAATGCAGTGATTGAGTTACCAGCTGGCACGAAATATGATGCTGAGGGATCAACGCAACCTTTAGGTAGTCTTTTTGAACAGGCATCACAGATATTATTAGATAGTATTGTTTTAGATTTAATGTCTGAACTGAACGTGGATGAAGAAACAATGCAACAAAATCACGCTAATTTAGAATAATTGAGTAGCGATTAAAAATTTAAGCAGTGTTGCTTAGATTTTCGAGAGTCGACAAAGTTATAAATGCTTTGTCGACTTTTTTTATGCTCAGGTTTAAACAATTTTTAATTACTATTTTGTATTTAATCGTTTTGCAAGTTAGTGACACAAATGCAACGGTTTAGAGTGGTTATTTTAGGTTGATTACCAAAATGGGATGACTCCCCATAATTAATGAAATGTAATTCGAATATTGACTTATCATTACCCAAATGAACGCTTAATTGAGGTGAAAATGGAAAATATAAGTTCATATTTACCACAAGGAAAGATTCATGCTATTTAGCAGTTTTAATGTTAACATATTTGTTATGAAGGTTAACAAACAGTGGGGGAATCATAGTGGAATTATTAAAGAAAATGGATGATTATGCGAAAAAACAACCCAATCAATATGCTTTAGACTTTGGACGAGATAAACAAACGTATGCAGGGTTAGTACAAAATATGAAATGGTATAAACAACAGTTTCAGCATATACCACAATATAGTTATGTGGGGTTACTAATTGAAGATCCTTTAACCACCATAGAATTATATTTAACCATGCTTCATCATCAATGTATTCCTTGTATATTGGACTATCGTTGGTCAGAAGAACAGATTAAAACACTGATAGATCATTATGGCATCCCATTTTTAATAAATAGTGAATTAGAAGTGATAAAAATGCAAAATGAACAGGGACAACTCAAGTGGCACGAAGATGTATTACATATTGGCTTTACTTCTGGAACGACAGGTTTGCCTAAAGCTTATTATAGAAATGAATTATCTTGGATATATTCTTATGAAGAAACAGAAAAATTAATGAAAACTGAAATAGATACTATGATTGCACCTGGCCCCTTGTCACATTCATTATCTTTATTTGTGTGTGTCTTTGCGCTATACACAGGACGAACGTTTATTGGACAACAGCAATTTGATGCTCAGACATTAGCGGACATGATGCAAAATAATCATACAATCCATCATTGTGCTTTGTTTGTAGTTCCAACAATGTTAGATGCCTATGTATCTGGACAATTGGAAATACAACAAATTAAATATATTTTTTCTACTGGTGATAAATTACCTTATAGTTTGAGAAATCGTGTTGCTACGCATTTTCCTAATGCAACGTTAATAGAATTCTTTGGAACATCGGAAGCAAGTTTTATAAGTTATAACTATGATAATGAAGCCCCTAGCCATTCGGTGGGTAAGCTATTTCCAAATGTGAAAATTGATCTTGAGCAGCCTGACGACAAAGGTATTGGTAAATTAAAAGTTAAGAGTAACATGGTCTTTAGTGGATATGTTGATGATGCACATCAAAGTGATTGTTGGATAGGTATAGGTGATTTTGCATCTATGGATGCCCATAACTATCTATATTTACACGGTCGTGAGCATGACCGCATGATTATTGGTGGGAGAAATGTTTATCCAATAGAGGTTGAACGTGCTGTACAAGATTTCGAAAGTTTTCATGAGGTTTTAGTGATTAGTGCACCGCATACAAAATTTGGAGAAATTGCTGTTTTATTATATACAGGCACAGAACACGTGACTTACAGCGAACTAAGAGCATTTTTATCGAAGCGATTAGCGAGATATCAAATACCTTCCAAACTGTTAAAAATAGAAAAAATGGAACATACCCAAAGTGGGAAAATTGCACGTGAAACTATGAAACAGCGTTATATGAAAGGAGCACTTTAAACTATGACAGAAGTTGTTATTGTGGCTGCGAAACGTACGGCATTTGGTAAATATGGCGGTTCATTAAAACATTTAGAACCTGAAGCATTATTAAAACCATTATTTCGTCATTTAACTGAAACCTATTCAGAAGCGATGGCTCATATTGATGATGTAATCCTTGGAAATGTAGTAGGTAATGGTGGAAATATTGCTAGAAAAGCTTTGCTTGAAGCAGGGTTAAGTGAACATATACCAGGTTTAACGATAGATAGACAGTGTGGTTCAGGATTAGAAGCGGTCATTCATGCATGTAGAATGATACAAGCGGGTGCAGGTCATATTTATATTGCAGGTGGTGTAGAAAGTACGAGTAGAGCACCATGGAAAATTAAAAGGCCACAATCGGTTTATGATACACATTTACCGGAATTCTTTGAACGTGCTTCGTTTGCACCAGATGGACAAGACCCATCAATGATTGAAGCAGCAGAAAATGTTGCTAAAACCTATGGAATTACAAGAGAAGAACAAGATCAATACGCTTTAAATAGTCATAAAAAAACAATAGAAGCCTATGAAAACAATATCGTTCAACAAGAAATTATAAATTTAAGTGCTAAAGGTGAAATATTTAATAGAGATGATAGCATCAAAGAAAGATTAAACGTACGTACATTAAGTCGCTTAAAACCTTTATTGTCAGAGGGGACAGTTACTGCTGGAAATTGTTGTATGAAAAATGATGGGGCAGTATTACTTATGATTATGGATAAAAAAACTGCTTTAGCACATAAATTTAAGGAAGGCTTAATATTTAAAGATAGCATTACAATAGGTGTAGAACCGACATTGCTGGGTATGGGTCCAGTACCTGCAGTTTCTAAGTTACTTCGCAAAAACAAGATGACGATAGAAGACATCAACGCAATAGAATTAAATGAAGCATTCGCGTCTCAAGTAGTAGCCAGTCAAAGATGTTTGGATATTCCAGCACATAAGTTGAACAAATATGGTGGTGCTATTGCTACTGGTCATCCGTATGGTGCAAGTGGGGCTGCACTTGTAACTCGCTTATTTCACATGAAAAATGATAAACGTACTATTGCAACAATGGGTATTGGAGGAGGAATGGGCAATGCAGCCTTATTTGAAAGATGGTTATGAGACAAAAGTAATCATATTTAATGCTGAAGCAGTACGGCAATATAATGCGTTTTTTAATATTTCGGAAGAAGATGTCGTTCAACCACTTTATTGCGCCAAGTTATGGCCCGAATTTACGTTATTTCAACCGTTTCAAAAAAAGGAAATCAAACTTAGAGAAACCCAAGTTACTCAAATACACGATATAAAGGTGAATATACACTATTTAGCACAAATGTGCGTGATAGAGCAGAAAAAGGTACGCCAATTTATGAAATATGTCTTGGAATTGCAAATTTATAAAAATAAGTCTAAATGTATAACTATCAGACAAACGTTTATGGAGAAATTTTAAAATGTTAAGTATAAACGCTAAAGAAATAAACACCTATTTAAAATTAATCAATGACCAAAATCCGATTCATGCACATATTGTACCTGGACAAATGATTGTGCAAATGGCACTTCAAAGTCAACGATTACAGTGGACATCATATCGCGTTAAATACATCGAAACTGTTGGTATAAATGAGTTGATACAATTCCAAATGGTTTCCGAAAGTATCGTAGTTATTTTAAATCAACATGATGAAACCCTAATTAAAATAATTAAAGTTTAAAAAAATAATCCATTAATTTTACTTTTATTTATTTGTAAAAATCAAATGCATATGATGAATTTTTGCAATCATCAATATACATTTTTTGTATAAAAATGATTTAGAAATCCTTTGTAAAACTTAATTCAATTTGACAATATTAATTAACTACGTATAATTATATCACATGTTAAGGGAGTGGACACATTCATGGATTATGAAAAGGATTTTGATAAAAGTAATATAAATAAGGTTGATCCTAAAGCAGCTAAAAAAACTGTGTTTGCCACAGGTATCGGAAACGCGATGGAATGGTTTGACTTTGGTTTGTATTCTTATTTAGCGGTCATACTAGGGCAAAATTTTTTCAGTTCGGTTGAAAATGATCAACTCAAGACTATTTTTACATTTGCGACATTTGCGATTGCATTTTTACTTAGACCCGTTGGTGGTATTATCTTCGGTATTATTGGAGATAAATATGGTCGGAAAGTCGTATTAACGACAACTATTATTATGATGGCGTTCTCAACGTTAATCATTGGATTATTACCTACATACGATCAAATTGGCGTTTGGGCACCGATATTACTCTTACTAGGTAGGGTATTACAAGGTTTCTCAACTGGTGGAGAGTACGCAGGTGCTATGGTTTATGTAGCAGAATCATCACCAGATAGAAAACGAAATACATTAGGTTGTGGCTTAGAAATCGGTACATTATCCGGTTATATTGCAGCGTCTGTTTTAAGTGGACTATTATTCTTCTTCTTAAGTGATGACCAAATGGCAACATGGGGTTGGAGAATTCCATTTATCTTAGGTTTATTCTTAGGTATATTTGGTTTTTATTTAAGAAGAAAATTAGAAGAGTCACCTGTTTATGAAAATGAACTTGCATCGAAACCGAAGAGAGATAATATTGGTTTCTTAACAATTGTCAGATACTACTATAAAGATATCATTGTTTGTTTTGTGGCAGTTGCGTTCTTTAACTGTACAAACTATATGTTAACTTCATATATGCCATCATATTTACAAGAAATTGTGAAATTAGATAGTACAACAGTATCCGTATTAATTACTGTAGTCATGGCAGTGATGATTCCATTAGCATTAATGTTTGGACGCGTTGCAGATAGAATCGGTGAGAAGAAAGTATTCTTAATTGGTCTTATCGGTACAGCTGTATTGAGTATTGGTGCCTTTGCATTAATTCAAACAACAACAATTATCTTTGTAATCGTTGGTATCTTCGTTTTAGGTTTCTTCTTATCAACTTACGAAGCAACGATGCCAGGTTCTTTACCTACAATGTTCTATACACATATAAGATATAGAACACTAGCAGTAACATTTAATGTATCTGTATCACTATTTGGTGGTACAACACCATTAATTGCATCATCACTTGTAGCGAAGACAGGAGATCCATTAT
This sequence comes from Staphylococcus sp. ZWU0021, assembly GCF_000798895.1. Taxonomy (NCBI): domain Bacteria; kingdom Bacillati; phylum Bacillota; class Bacilli; order Caryophanales; family Staphylococcaceae; genus Staphylococcus; species Staphylococcus sp. ZWU0021. The sequence goes on along the minus strand of NZ_JTLN01000005.1, from coordinate 476,510 downwards.
CTCCAGCATATTATCTAACAGCAGTAAGTATTGTTGGTATTATCGTTATCTCATTATTACATGTAAGTACCTCTGGTAAATCACTTAAAGGTTCTTATCCTAATGTTGAAAGTGATGAAGAGTACGAGTATTATGCCAATAATCCTGATAAAGCAATGTGGTGGGCAAAAGACAAACGTGTTTAATTAAATAAATATTTTTAAATTAAAAAATTGAATTTTAAGCTGTCATCAAGTTTAGCGACTTTATGGCAGCTTTTTTGTATAAATGGCGCTTGAGTCAATATTTTTAAATCAAAGTGATGATAGTATTGTTCTTAAATTAAAAAAATATCAAAATAACAATTGACACTAGAAAAAAACAGTGTATTATTATCGTTAGATATCTAATTAAATGAGGTGCTTGTTTGGAACAGTCATATGGATATTTATTTAGAATGATAAGCCATGAGATGAAACACAAGGCAGATCAGCGTTTGAAAATGTATGATATTACAAACGAACAAGGTCACGCGCTAGGTTACTTGTATGCACACCAAGCGGATGGACTTACACAGAACGACATTGTGAATGCCTTACAACGTAAAGGTTCAACAGTAAGTAATTTACTTAAGAACTTAGAAAGTAAGAAGCTCATATACCGTTATGTAGACGCGGATGATACTAGGCGAAAAAATTTAGGTCTAACTGCATCAGGTAGGAAATTAGTTGAAGGGTTTACAGGTGTATTTGACGAGATTGAAGCACTCGTGTGTGCGCAGTTATCAGAAGCAGAGAATGAAACAATGAAACAAAATCTATCTAAAATGCTTAGCAGTTTAGAAGATTAGTTACTATAAGTGGCTGTTATAAATTGAAAAATTAACAGCCACCATATTTTTGAATATATAGTTAGATATCTAATTATTAGGTGTCTAAATAAAAAGGAGTAATATAGAAATGAAAGACGAACAGTTATATTATTTTGAAAAATCTTCAGTATTTAAAGCGATGATGCATTTTTCAGTTCCTATGATGATAGGAAGTTTATTAAGTGTAATTTATGGTATTTTAAACATTTATTTTATTGGATTTTTAGGTGATAGTCACATGACATCAGCCATTTCACTCACTTTACCTATATTTGCAGTGTTAATGGGTTTAGGTAATTTATTTGGTATCGGTGGAGGAACTTATATTTCCCGGTTATTAGGTGCGAAAGATTATGTGAAAACGAAATTTGTGAGTAGTTTTTCTATTTATGGCGGCCTTATATTAGGTGTTATTGTTATTTTAATGACTATTTTCGCTACTGAACAAATTGCTCATTTATTAGGTGCACGTGGTGAAACACTTGGTTTTACAAGTGCATATTTAAAAGTAATGTTCCTAAGCGCACCATTTGTCATATTGTTCTTTATCTTAGAACAATTCGCTCGATCCATTGGTGCACCAATTATCTCAATGATTGGTATGCTGGCTAGTGTGGTTTTGAATATCATTTTAGATCCTATTTTAATATTTGGTTTTGATTTAAATGTAGTAGGTGCTGCTTTAGGTACAGCTATTTCAAACGTTGTTGCGTCGCTATTTTTTATCATTTATTTTTTGAGAAAAAGCGACATAATTACAATGAGTTTGAACTATGTAAGACCGACGAAAGAAATATTAGTAGAAATTTTTAAAGTAGGCTTTCCAGCATTTCTAATGAGTATTTTAATGGGCGTTACAGGATTAGTTTTAAATTTATTTTTAGCTGGCTATGGTAACTTTGCCATTGCGAGTTATGGTATTTAATTTAGATTAGTACAGTTTCCTGAATTGATTATTATGGGGCTATGTGAAGGTGTAGTGCCATTAATTGCTTACAATTTTATGTCTGATAAAGCACGTATGAAAAATATTATTAAAGTCGTAATTATGACAATCGTTGTGATTTTTGCAGTGTGCATGGTCATTGTGTTTACTACAGGTCATCAATTGATAGGTATTTTCTCTAATGATGCAATGGCGACATTTATGTTGAAAGTAACAATGACCTCATTATTATTAAATGGCATTGGTTTCTTATTTACTGGTATGTTGCAAGCGACTGGTCAAGGACGTGGTGCAACGATTATGGCTATTTTACAAGGTGTAGTCATTATCCCAGTTCTATTTGTAATGAATGGATTATTCGGTTTAACTGGCATCGTATGGTCATTATTAATTGCAGAAACAATTTGTGCTTTGGCTGCGATGCTCATTGTTTACTTATTACGAGATAGATTGACAGTAGATAAAGCAGAATTATTAGAAGGTTAATCTTTCTAATTTAATATAATAATACAAAAATCTTTGTGCATTCAAAATGTCTGCGCGAAGATTTTTTCGTTTTGTGTTATTTTTAAATAGTAACGAACTATTTATAAATATGGGGGATTTTATATGGCTTTGACAGTAGAGCAGTATTGGCGCAAATTTATTGAAGCATTTCCAAAATACAAAGGTGTACAATTTGAAGCATGGTCTTTTGGTGTTGATGAAGATGAATTAGCTAATTTAGTAAAACAAGGTGAAAAAACAGCAACAACTAGTGGTTATGAGACCTACAAAGTAGAAGGTGAACCGCTACCGGAAGCAGGAGATGTCAGTGTTGTATTAAATGAGAAAGGTCATCCACAATGTGTGATTGAGACGACACGTGTATACCAAACGCCGTTCAATAAGGTGACGGAACATCATGCTTTCTTGGAAGGTGAAGGAGATAAATCGTTAACATATTGGCGTGAAGCGCACATAGCATTCTTTAAACCGTATTATGAATCATTAGAAATCGATTTTAATGAAACTTCAATGATGGTTTGTGAAGAGTTCAAGGTACTGTATGTATAAAAAGAGTGGTACATCAGTTAGAACTGCTTCGAGGTTGCTCTCCAAGCAAACAAAGGGGACAATCTTTGTCTAACTGTGTACCACTTAGGGTGTGTGTTTATAGGGATGTGTTATTCAAAGTATGTTTAAGGGGACAACTTAGACATACTTTTTTTAATTTCATATTTCTTAATAAGGGGAGTTAATTGTATATCGTTTCTTCTAATTTCAATTTATTGCATCTTCTGTGTTGTCTTCGATGAGTCGAAAATAACTTAATAACTTAATTTCATGTTATCAACATCATTTTCTAGTAGAGAGAGTAACTTATATAATTCATTCGTGTTGAAGCTTTCATCGAACTTAACAGAAATCGTTTTGAAAGTCTTGGTGATAATTTCATATATTGGGTTACCATTTTCAAAAGCCTGTTTGTAGATAATCATGTTGAGTTTCCCTCCTTCATCTCTCTACACTACATATAATAATAGAATTTCATGCGAAATACATGAGTCTACAGTATCAACTTTTTATCAGTCTAACGTCGTATAACATCAGAAAGGCTGATGTAAAGCGTTTTCTGATGATTTGTTAGACAATTACAAAAGTTAGGTTACCTAATAATCAAAATAATAAATCGTATATTTAGTTTAAATTTGCACTTTTGGTAATATTTCTGTAACATTGTAATCGAATCGTAATCTGATTCAAAAAATCTTTAAATGGAGTGATACCAAATGAATAAGATAGCAAAGACTTTTGTAGCTGGTAGCATTGTATTTGGGACTGCATTAGGCATAAGCGTTTCTAATGAAGGTGTATCACAAACCGAAGCACAAGCAGCAACGACACAACCTTGGTATGAGTATAGTGGTTATACTTCAAAAGGTGGGGATTTTGTACTAGATCAATCATTTTATAATGGTTTAAAAGCAGGTAATGTTGAATTTAATGGTATTAAAGTTAATAGTCAATATACTTCTGATACAGCGACTAAAACAATATATGATCAAACATTCCAACAAATTAATGGAAATAAAGCGAATAGTGTAACTTTTGATATACAAAATAAAGCAGTAAGTTTTAAAGATATACGTGTGCAATATGGTCAAAATTATGAATATCAAGAACCCATGAATGGTGAGAAAAAAGCAAGTGGCGATGGCTTATACGGATATGATGTAGGCAAAGGTCATATTGTATTTTATGTAAGTAATGGTTACGTGAAAAGTGCAACGCTCTCATAACCCATAAATAGAATTATTGAATAGACAATAGAATCTGAAACATAAAAGCCCGTCGTTAACATTACAAGTTAACGACGGGCTTTTTAAATTGTTTAAACTTCTGTCACTTCTACGTCTACGTGTTCAACACGATTATAGGCACCGTGGTCTACTGGACCGACAAAGTCATTCATTTTCCAACCGTTTTTAATTGCAGAAGCAACAAATGCTTTAGCTGCGATAACGGCTTCTTTCGGTGATTTGCCATTTGCTAAATAAGCTGTAGTAGCGGCAGCAAATGTACAACCAGCACCGTGATTATAACTTTGCTGGAACATGTCTGTTGTTAATTGATAGAATTTTTGACCATCATAGTATAAGTCATAAGATTTATCTTTATCTAATGCTTTGCCACCTTTAATAATAACGTGCTTAGCACCTTGCTCATGAATTACTTCAGCAGCTTTTTTCATATCTTCAATTGATTTTAATGTTCCTAAATTAGCGAGTTGACCAGCTTCAAATAAATTTGGTGTGACCACTGTCGCTTTTGGTAGTAAGTATTCAATCATAGCGTCCGTATTTCCTGGGTTAAGTACTTCATTTTCCCCTTTACATACCATGACTGGGTCTACGACAAAATAATCTGCACCAGATTCAACATAGGCGTCGCCAGCACGTTTAATGATTTCTTGTGTACCTAGCATACCTGTTTTAACAGCATCTGGACCAATGGAAATCGCCGTTTCTAATTGTTTTTCGAATACATCAAATGGAATCGGTGTTACATCATGTGACCATGATTTTTTATCCATCGTGACGATTGAAGTTAGGGCTACAATACCGTATGTGCCTAGCTCTTGGAAAGTTTTTAAGTCGGCTTGCATGCCAGCACCGGCACTTGTATCTGAACCGGCAATTGTTAATGTTTTTTTCAATGCCATGGAATTTCACTCCTAAATATCTTTTGCATATATCATACCACGTTTGTCGAGTATTCTAAATAAAGGAAGTTTGTAGTGAAGTTAAATTTATCACTATTGAAAAAGGATATTATTATAGAAGTAGTTGGACTAATCATCGTGATGTCGAGAAAGTAACGAATAAGGGAATACCTGAGCTAAAGCTCAAACGGTCTAGGAACATATGAACTAAAGTTCATACGTAAGTGGTACTAAACTTGCTTAAAGCAAGAAGTTCCACTAATAATTATTGCGAAGCAAAAAAGTTTTTAAGGGTTACATTCACTAAAGTGAATGCATTTGTATAAAGGAACACATTTGCATAAACAAATGCGTAAGTCCAACTATTATAGAAGTAGTTGGACTAATCATCGCGATGTCGAGAAAGTAACGAATAAGGGAATACCTGAGCTAAAGCTCAAACGGTCTAGGAATATATGAACTAAAGTTCATACGTAAGTGGTACTAAACTTGCTTAAAGCAAGAAGTTCCACTAATAATTATTGTGAAGCAAAAAAGTAGTTCTTTATGTTATTATATCAATGAGGTGAGAGGTATATGGAATGGTCGGATGTTTTTCATGAAATAACTACGCGACATGATTTTGCTGCAATGCATGATTTTTTAGAAAAAGAGTATACTACAGAAATTGTTTATCCAGATAGAAAAAATATTTATCAAGCCTTTGATCTAACGCCATTTGAACAAGTGAAGGTGGTTATATTAGGGCAAGACCCTTATCATGGACCGAACCAGGCACATGGTTTAGCATTTTCTGTGCAACCAGATGCGAAATTTCCGCCCTCTTTACGAAATATGTATAAAGAACTGCAAGATGATGTGGGATGTATAAGAAAATCGCCGCATTTGCAAGATTGGGCACGCGAGGGTGTATTATTATTAAATGCTGTGTTGACAGTACGGCAAGGTGAAGCACATTCACATAAAAATATTGGGTGGGAAACGTTTACCGATGAAGTAATACAAGCGGTATCAGAACATTTAACACACGTTGTGTTTATATTATGGGGAAAACCCGCACAACAAAAAATTAAATTAATCGATACATCGAAACACCATATTATACAATCACCACATCCAAGTCCATTGTCAGCGTATAGAGGATTCTTTGGTTCTAAGCCTTATTCGCAAGCAAATACATATCTACAAGCCAATGGTAAACAACCTGTGAATTGGTGCGAGAGTGAGGTTTAAAAATGGAAAAAGATAAAATTATACAATTAATTGAACAAGAATTAGTACAAGCAGATGAAGCAAATAGTAACGCAGAATTTGAAAAACATATTTATGCGATTCATACGTTAACGTCATTAGTGAGTGACAATTCATCTAGTAAGAAAGTATATAGTGACAACAGTTTTAATGTGTCTTCTTCTTTTAAAGCGTCTAAGTCACAGAATATCTCATCTAAGCAGGGTGTTTCTGAAGATGAGATTCACGCAATGGGTGGAAAAGTATCAGGTGTTTCTTCATCTAATACAAGCACAAATCCATCACTCACTGCGAATAAATTAGTAACAGATGATGAAATAGGCAATGGCGATTCCATTTTTGATTTTTAAATAATTTTAAATAGTAAAGGATATGAATAGATCATGATGAAAGTGTTTATTATTTTAGGCGCATTAAATGCAATGATGGCTGTAGGTACCGGTGCGTTTGGTGCACATGGATTAGAAAATAAGCTATCTGCAAAATATTTATCAGTATGGGAAAAAGCAACAACTTATCAAATGTATCATGGGCTTGGATTACTAGCCATAGGTATTATTAGTGGTACAACTTCGATCAATGTAAATTGGGCGGGTTGGTTACTTTTCTTTGGAATTGTATTTTTCAGTGGTTCTTTATATATCTTAGCGTTAACACAAATTCGCATAATAGGTGCAATTACACCTATTGGTGGCGTACTGTTTATTGTAGGTTGGTTAATGTTAGTGATAGGTACGTTTAAAATATAAATTTATAATTGTTATAGAATTCATCTTGTGGGTATAATACACTCCATGAGGTGAATTTTTTATGAGTCAAAATAATCAGCAAGTAGATAGAGGAGATTTAAAGAAAAATCTATCTGAAAAATTTGTGTGGGCGATTGCTTACGGGTCTTGTATCGGTTGGGGTGCATTTATTCTACCGGGTGACTGGATAGGACAATCGGGACCAATTGCAGCAGCGATTGGTATTGTCATAGGTGCATTGTTAATGATACTTATTGCAGTGAGTTACGGTGCATTAGTTGAACGATTCCCAGTTTCGGGTGGCGCGTTTGCTTTTAGCTTTTTAGGATTCGGAAGATATGTAAGTTTCTTCTCATCTTGGTTTTTAACATTTGGTTACATATGTGTAGTGGCATTAAATGCTACTGCGTTTAGTTTGTTAATTAAATTTTTACTACCAGATATTTTAGAAACAGGAAAATTATATACCATTGCAGGTTGGGACGTGTATATCACTGAAATTCTCATTGCATCATTATTGCTTATTGTATTTATGTTTATAGCGATTAAAGGTGCTAGTGTGTCAGGATCACTACAATACTACTTCTGTGTAGCGATGGTTATTACTATATTACTATTGTTCTTTGGTTCGTTCTTTGGAGGTAATTTCTCTTTAGATAATTTACAACCATTAACCAACGAAAAAGAAGGTTGGTTTACTTCCATCATTATGATTGTTGCTGTCGCCCCGTGGGCCTATGTTGGATTTGATAATATTCCACAAACGGCAGAAGAATTTGATTTTGCACCAAATAAGACGTTTAAATTAATTGTATATAGTTTATTAGCAGCTGCATTTACTTATGTTTTAATGATTTTATATACAGGTTGGTTAGGTACACCATCAACAAGCCTAAACGGTAATTTATGGTTAACCGGTGCTGTTACGCAAGAAGCCTTTGGTTATATTGGTTTAGCTGTATTAGCAATTGCGATTATTATGGGTATATTTACTGGCTTAAATGGATTCTTAATGAGTTCAAGCCGTCTCCTATTTTCAATGGGACGTTCAGGTATTATGCCTTCTGTATTCAGCAAGTTGCATAAAAAATATAAGACGCCTTATATAGCAATTATTTTCTTAGTAACCATTACATTAATTGCACCTTGGTTAGGTCGTACAGCACTAACTTGGATTGTTGATATGTCTTCTACAGGTGTATCAATAGCTTATTTCATTACTTGTTTATCAGCAGCTAAATTATTTAGTTATAATAAATCAAGTAACACGTATGGACCTATTTATAAAACATTTGCGATTTTAGGATCAATTGTATCATTTATCTTCTTGTTGTTATTATTAGTTCCAGGTTCTCCGGCGTCACTTTCAGCACCTTCATACATCGCATTTGGCGGCTGGTTAGTGATTGGTTTAATCTTCTTTATTGTGCGTTATCCAAAATTAAAACGCATGGATAATGATAAATTAAGCTTGCTTATCTTAAACCGTTCGGAAAGTGAAGTTGTAGATTTAATTAATGAGAACAAGGCTGAAAACACGAATAAATAGCTTTTCTTGTGATTATTTTATGAATAAAGCATAGAAAACTTAATAAATAGTGAATTAAAACAAGTAGTATTCCTTTACGGTTTGCTGCTTGTTTTTTATTGGGTTAAATCTATAAAAAGGTAGAAATTCAAAAAATACTTTTAATTAAAATTGATATTAGTCATAATATATTTAACCGTTGCTATAGATTAGAACGTTTTGAGAAAGAGTAATGTATCAAGTATAGGAGATCAATTTATGAATAAAGAGGATTTATTACTAACGAATATAAAAAATGTATATGATAAAATCGTTTGGCTCAATAAACCTGTAATGGAAACGCGCCTAAAGGGATATACATCGACTGAAATACATTGTATTGAAGCAATTGAAAAAAGTGTGCATCCTAATGTGAGCCAACTTGCGCAAACATTATTTATGACACGAGGCGCAATTAGTAAATTAACAAAAAAATTAATTCAAAAAGATGCAATTGTTACTTATAAAAATCCTGATAATAAAAAAGAAGTTTACTTTAAATTAACGGACAAAGGGCGCATAGCATTTGATACACACGAACAGTTCCACAAAGAGTTTAAAGAACGTGATGCACAAGTCTTTGATGCAATGACAGATGATCAATATAAAGCTATGATGACTTTTTTAAATCAATACAATGCACATTTGGATAAGGAAATAAACGATAAAGAAAATTAAATAGAAAATGACTGAAAACCAGTAATTAGGCAAAGCGATATAAGCAAAACTATACAAGTATTACTTAAATGAGCAAGGTTGCTTAGGAAGAACTAGGCAATAATGCTTGAGTAAATGGTAGGGGAACGATTTATAGATAGCTGCGTAAAAATTTTGTTAACAAGAAAACAAAAAGCGAGTAGTATTTTGTTGACGAAGAAACAAAAGGAGAATGAATACGTGAAATCTATAGATAAAATACCTACAAATATAATGATTGCTGCTTGGGCAATAGCGCTCGGTGCGATTACACCGATGCTTGATGCCACAATGATCAATATTGCAATTAAAGATTTAACTCAGGACTTTCACACTACGTTAAGTATAATACAGTGGGGTGTGACGGGTTATCTGCTTGCATTGGCCATCGCAGTACCTATATCTGGTTGGTTAATGAATCAATTTAATAGTAAGCGAGTATTTATTTCAGCAGTCGTTGGCTTTGGGATAACTTCATTGGCAACAGGATTGAGTTAGAATATAGTAACGTTTATTAGTTTTAGATTATTGCAAGGCTTTAGTGCAGGTGTGATAACGACATTGATGCCTACGATGCTAGTATTGATCGCAGGTCAAAAGTATATCGGTAGAGTCATTGCAATTGTTAGTACACCTATGATATTAGGACCAATTTTGGGACCTGTACTGGGAGGTTTGATTATACATTTTGCAACATGGCAATGGATATTTTTTATAAATATCTTTGTGACGATTATTGCTGTGCCTATTATGATTAAAAAATTGCCTGACTTTAATCCAGTAAATAAAGAAAAGAAATTAGATTATATAGGTGTCATTAATTTGGCTTTGATAAGTGTGACGTTACTCTATGGTTTAGTACAAGTATCCAAGTTTGGTTCGTTTAATAATCCTGTGATGTATATCAATATGACCATTGGGGTTATCTGTATAATAGTTTATATTATTTATAATCGTATGAAACAGTACAATACGGTCTTACCGACAAATTTATTTAAATCTCGTAATTTTTTGCTTGTAGTTTAGGATTATTTCTAGCTAATGTTGCCATATTAGGTCCAATGATTATATTGCCTTTATTCTTTCAACGTTTTCAGCATTTCAATGCAAATGAAACAGCGATTATGTTAATGCCACAAGGATTAGGTATGCTAATTACACGTCCTTTAATTGGTGAAATTATAGACAAGTATGGAGGTAGAAACATTGTACTTATCAGTACGATGGTTGTACTCATAACATCTGTTTCATTTATGTTTATTTCTGGTCATACGCAAAGCGTTTGGATTGGGCTAATCTTATTTATAAGAGGTTGTGCAGTTGGTGGCGTAATGTTACCTCTGACAAGTTCTGCATATTATGGATTAGAAAGGGAACAATTATCGGAAGCTGGCGTAGGAATTAATATTATAGAGAATATTGGTTCTAGCTTTGGTTCGGCACTTATTGCAACAGTTGTCGCAACAGTCATACATTCAATGTCTGTTAATATACCAAATGAATTAACTGCATATCATGCTGGATTTTCAGTTGCGGTTATTGCACTTGTAGTGTTATTGTTACCAGCTTGGTTTATCCATTAAAAAGATAATAAATCACAGTTTGCAGAAGAATCTGTGTCATAAATGAAACATATAGGTTTTGATAGCTAATAATTTATGACTAAATGAATTTATAATAAATTTTTAATAAAATAAGCCACACATGCACTCTTTTCAACGCATGTGTGGCTATTTATATAAATATTAGATTCTTTTTTTACGTATTTTTGTACCTGAAATAATTAGTTTAGAAATTTGATCTGCAAAAAGTAGACCTAAGGCGATAGCACCAGCAATAAGCGTTACTTCAAGCATTGTATTAATGGCTTTACTAAATTCTAAAAGTACTAAATTTTTCGTAGCATCAAATGCTAAACCACCAGGTACGAGTGGAATAATACCGGGAATCATAAAAATGATGACAGGTTCTTTTTTAGAGCGTGCCATAATATGACTTAAGCAGCCTAATGCAAGACTACCAAAGAAACTTGAATAAATTGTATGTGTATTTAAACCATCGAAAAATATGGTATAGACCATCCAACCGCATGCACCTACGATACCTACCGTGTTATATAAGCGTTTTGGGACATCAAATATAACGCCGAAGAATAGGGAAGCGGTATAACTAAATATAAAATTTAATATCCAAAACATAGACATAACTCCTAAAATATAATAAGTACTGTACTAACGCCAGCTCCAATACCGAATGCAGTAACGAGCGCCTCTAATGATTTGGTGGTAAACATTAACATATGACCGCCAAACAAATCTTGAATTGCGTTTGTAATTAATACACCAGGTACAATAGGCATGACTGCTGCAATTATAATGGTAGAAATTGAACCACCGGGTATGAGATTATGACCGATAATGGTGACTAATCCAATAACTAATGCGCCCATAAATTCAGGGATAAATTGGGCATGCAATTTTTGTTGTAATATTTCGACTACAATATAACCGAAGGAACCAGCTAATAACGCTGTTAATACATCAGTTAAATGGCCGCCTTGTAAATATAAAAAACTGACAGATATGACGGCAGCAGCAATGAATTTATAAAAAAGGTAGTGGTTTTTTATACTTTGTTCTTGATATATTTTTTGAAGTTCTTGAAATGCATCTTCTAAAGAAATGTCACCGAGCGCCAAACGTCTAGAAATGCCATTTGTTCTGGAAATGCGGTGTAAATTCGTATCGCGCGTTCTAATTCTATACATACGTGGATATGACTCATCATGAAGCATGAAGTTGATAACGGTATTTGTAACAAAGCTATTACTTTCTTTGTGTCCCAAAGTGATAGCGATGCGTGTCATCGTATCTTCTACTCGAGAGCCTTCTGCACCAGATTCTAATAATATTCTTCCTGCTAACATGATGACATCTTTTGCCATCTTTTCATCATAACTTTCTATAGCTTGATTATATATTGTCATTTAATCACCAATTAATATTTATTTGAGCAACCCTGACAATCACTGCCTACAGGTTGAGTATAAGTTGCTAAAGTAATATTTTTTATTGTAACACTTTATGATCGTTATTTGTTATTTGAATTGGAACAAGTGCTTAAATGAAGGGAAACTGTATTTTGTGCAATTAAGTCAATACATTTATGTTTCAAATATTTCAAATAGGTTAAAATAGTATTAGTTAACTGTTACAGACATGTATTGAGTAGCGACAATATACAACAGTTAATATTAAATTAAGTAGTGATTAAAAGTTCTCCCAAACACACTACATTCAACAAAGGCACACTTATTTATGTGATGAGCGTGCCTTTGTTTATTGCGCTGATTCACACTTAATAAAATTTGAGAATTCTTTTTATGATTAAAGTGAATTGATAACACGTGTACATCGGAAATTGAGAAGATGTGTGAAAATATATATAAAGAAGGTAGCGACATTAATTGCCGCTACCTTCTTTAGTTTGAGAAATATGATAAATCCATTGAATGATTTTATAAAGCAAATAAATCTTGTAAGTTATCTTTAGTCACGATATGACCTACATAAAAGCTGCCGAAGTCGCCATAACGTGCAGTTGTTTCATCGAATCTCATTTCATAAACAATTTTTTTGAATTGTAATGGATCATCTGCAAATAAAGTGACACCCCACTCAAAATCATCAAAGCCCACTGAACCAGTGATGAATTGTTTGATTTTACCGGCATATTGTCTACCTATTTTACCGTGAGCATACATTAATTCTTGGCGTTTTTCTAACGGTAACATATACCAGTTATAAGTTTCATTACGACGTTTATCCATAGGATAGAAACAAATATATTCAGATTGTGGTAATTCTGGGAATAATCTTGGTTTGATGTGTGGATTTTCATAAGGATCTTCGTCAGATTTTCCTGCAAGATAATTACCTAATTCGATGATTGATACATAAGAATAGGTTGGAATTAAGAAATCTGCAATTTTCAATTTATTAAATTCGTTTTCAAAAGCATTTAAATCTTTCATTTCTGGACGCAATGCCCATAAAAGAATATCTGCTTTTTGACCTGTAATATTATAAAAAGCATGATCACCTACGTGATTTGTACGCGCTTCTTCATGTTTATTTAAAAATGTTTGTAATTCATCTACGATTGTTTGACGCTCTTCTGTTGGAACTAAGCGTAAACTTGACCAATCAATAGCGTATAATAAATGTAAACTATACCATCCATCTAACGTTTCTGGTGCTTGTGGCATTTAAATCGCTCCTTTTTCATGAAAAATTCTATGTCTTCACTACAAAATTCTACCATAAAGGAACACTTAAAACATAAGTAAATGATTACAAATTGGTGACATGGAATTCTAAGAAAGAATAACGTATAATGAAAAACGTAAAATAATTAAGAAAAGAAATTTGAGGAGGCCCCTAATGACTTTATTAGATGTATTACAAGAAAAACTTACGGGAAAAAACGTGAAAATCGTTTTACCAGAAGGTGAAGACGAGCGCGTATTAGAAGCGGCAACACAATTACAAGGTACTGATTATGTTTCTCCTATATTATTAGGAAATGAATCGAACATCAAAGCCTTAGCTAGTGATAAAGGTTTAGAAATTTCAGATTTAGAAATCATTGACCCAGAAACAAGCGAATTGAAACAAGAACTTGTTACTGCATTTGTTGAACGCCGTAAAGGTAAAGCGACTGAAGAACAAGCGCAAGAGATGTTGAAAGATGTTAACTACTTTGGGACAATGCTTGTTTATACTGGTAAAGCAGAAGGTTTAGTAAGTGGTGCGGCACATTCAACTGGTGATACGGTACGTCCAGCGTTACAAATCATCAAAACAAAACCAGGTGTCTCTAAAACTTCTGGTATTTTCTTCATGATTAAAGACGATAAACAATATATCTTTGGAGATTGTGCAATCAATCCAACACTTGAAGCACAAGATTTAGCAGAAATAGCTGTGGAAAGTGCAAAATCTGCTAAAAGCTTTGGCATGTCACCACGCGTTGCAATGTTAAGCTTCTCAACTAAAGGTTCTGCAAAATCTGACGATGTTGAAAAAGTTGCAACTGCTGTTAACTTAGCTCAAGAGAAAATTGAAGCAGATCATTTAGAAGATGTTGTTGTAGATGGTGAATTCCAATTTGACGCAGCAATTGTACCTGAAGTTGCTAAGAAAAAAGCACCTGATGCAAAAATTCAAGGCGATGCAAATGTATTCGTATTCCCAAGCTTAGAAGCAGGTAATATTGGTTACAAAATTGCACAACGTTTAGGCGGATTTGATGCAGTAGGTCCAGTATTACAAGGTCTTAATTCTCCAGTGAATGATTTATCACGTGGCTGTTCTAAAGAAGACGTGTATAATTTATCAATCATTACTGCAGCACAATCATTGCAATAATGGATTTAGCAAGTAAATATTTTAATGGTATAGATTGGCGTTATATTGATCATTCCTCAGGATTAGAACCAATGCAGTCTTTTGCATTTGATGATACTTTTTCAGAAAGTGTTGGAAAAGATTTATCGTGTAGTGTAGTTCGAACGTGGGTACATCAGCATACTGTTATACTGGGGATCCATGATTCAAGATTGCCTCATTTACAAGAGGGGATTCGCTACCTCACAGAAGAGCGCGGTTACAATGCAATCGTTAGAAATTCTGGAGGTCTTGGTGTTGTATTAGATCAAGGCGTACTTAATATATCGCTGCTCTTTAAAGGTAAACATGATATTACCATTGATGAAGCTTTTACTGTAATGTATTTATTAATTGCAAAAATGTTTGAAGATGAAGATGTAGATATCGACACACATGAAATCGAAAGATCCTATTGTCCCGGTAAATTTGACTTGAGTATTAATGGTAAGAAATTTGCTGGTATTTCTCAAAGACGCGTCCGTGGTGGAATAGCAGTGCAAGTTTATCTCTGTGTGGAAGGTGATGGTAGTGAACGTGCTGATATGATGAAATCATTTTATGCGCGTGCGTTACAAGGTGAAGAAACAAAATTCACATACCCTGACATTGAACCGCAATGCATGGCCTCGCTTGAAACATTATTAGGCAGAACGATTACTGTGCAAGATGTCATGTTTCAATTATTATACGCAATTAAAGATTTAGGTGGCCGTCTGAATATGAACCCTATTACCGATGAAGAATGGTTAAGTTATGAAGGTTATTTTGAAAAAATGATTGAACGTAATGCGAAAATAAACCGCTCTATGGATTGACGTTAATTAAAGAACAGGTGAGATACTTCAAATCGAAGTAATTCACCTGTTCTTTTTGTTTTGCGGATTTCAGCATAATTTGTGGTAATGGATTTTTATATCTGTTGAATTATAGAAATGAAATAAGTAATATAGTGAAAGTATGGTTAAAAAATGCAGTACTAATAAAATTCCTTGAATTTAACGTGAGTTTTTTGAATATATGGCTAGTGCGTTTTATAATAGGGAAGTATTGAAAATAATTAGTAGCTGGTGTTAACTTTTTGTAACAACGATTTACAGAGCATTTGAATCATTAATTTCAAGTCCTTTGCTAAAATAATGCATCTATGACTAGAGTCGTATGGTAATATATGAAATTTATGAGATAATGTGTAATGGTATGTGCAAAAATAGAAAAAGAACGATTGTTTTAGAATGAATATTAAAGATGCTTTAAATAATTAAGCGAGGCATCGTTAATGAACGCTGTGAAAACAGTTTATTTCCCAGGGAATATAGTTCATTGCATAAGCAGAATTAGAATGCGGGTATACACAAAAAAGGTGTAGTACACAGAAAATATAAAATTAAAGAAAATACTAAAGGTGATTGAAAATATGGCACAACAAGGATACGGGGAAGCGAATGGAAAGGTAATTTTAATAGGCGAACATGCTGTTACATTTGGCGAACCAGCTATTGCAATTCCATTTACAACTGGAAAAGTTAAAGCGAAAATAGAATCTCTAGAGACAACAAACGCTTCATATATAAAAAGTGATGTATACGATGGAGAATTACAAAAGGCACCAGAGCATTTGAAAGCAGTGATTACACGTTTTATTGAAAAATATAAGATAGCGACGCCTATTAAAGTTTCAATCGATACGAACTTGCCACCTTCTAGAGGATTAGGTTCTAGTGCTGCGATGGCAGTCGCTTTTGTGCGTGCAAGTTTTGATTATTTGGATGAGCCACTATCGGATGAAATGTTAATAGAAGAAGCAAATTGGGCTGAACGCATTGCTCATGGTAAGCCGAGTGGTATAGATACACAAACAATCGTCTCAAATAAACCCGTATGGTTCAAACAAGGTAAGGTTACAACATTGAAACCTTTAGATTTAAATGGTTATATGGTAGTTATCGATACTGGTGTTCGAGGTTCTACTAAACAAGCTGTTGAAGATGTACACCAATTATGTGAAGGTGATAGTACATATCTGCAATATGTTGAACATATTGGTAAACTTGTACATGAAGCAAGTGAATCAATTGAACATCATAATTTTGAACAATTAGCTAAGGTGTTTAATCTGTGTCAAAAAAATTTAAGAACACTTACAGTCAGTCATGACAAAATAGAAGAAATATTAGATGCCAGTAAGGCGCAAGGTGCGATTGCAGGTAAACTAACTGGCGGTGGCCGTGGTGGAAGTATGATTGTACTTGCAACTAATGAAGAGACAGCTAAGCGTATTGCAGAAAGTGCAACGCAATTAGGTGCGCATCATACATGGATTGAATATTTAGGAGGGTAATGAAGTTGGTGAATAGTGGTAAGGCACGTGCACATACAAATATTGCACTGATTAAGTATTGGGGAAAGGCTGACGAAACATATATTATTCCAACGAATAATAGTTTATCTGTTGCGTTAGAACGCTTTTATACTGAAACGAAAGTTACGTTTGATGAGAGCTATACGAAAGATACACTTATACTAAATGGTGAAACAGTTACTGCAAGTGAATCAGCTAAAATTAGTCGTTTTATGGATATTGTTAGAGCGACATCAGGCACAACAATGTTTGCATATATAGAGAGCGACAATCATGTTCCGACTGCTGCTGGTTTAGCATCATCAGCAAGTGCGTATGCCGCATTAGCAGCTGCTTGTGACAAGGCTTTAAACCTTGGATTAACGGGTAAAGGATTATCTAGGTTAGCACGTAGAGGCTCTGGGTCAGCATCAAGAAGCATCTACGGTGGCTTTGTAGAATGGGAAAAAGGGCATGATGATGAATCATCGTACAGTTTTCCCATTGAAGCAGATCATTGGGAACAAGAGTTGGCAATGATTTTTGTAGTTATTAATAATAAAACAAAAAAAGTATCGAGTCGTGCCGGTATGTCACATACACGTGATACATCTCGCTTTTATCAATATTGGTTAAATCATGTAGATGAAGACATAGCGTCAGTTAAGCATGCGATTGAGCGAAAAGACTTTATGCAAATGGGTGAAGTCATTGAAGCTAATGGTTTACGTATGCATGCTACCAATTTAGGTGCACAACCTCCATTTACTTATATGGTTGAGGATAGCTATCTTGCGATGGATATTGTTGATCAGTGTAGAAAAGCTGGTTATCCATGTTATTTTACAATGGATGCAGGACCTAATGTGAAAATTTTAGTAGAAAAGAAAAATCAACAAGCAGTTATTGATGCTCTACATAAATCTTTTGATAAAGATCAAATTATTGCAAGTGACATTATAAGTACAGGCGTTGAAATTATTGAGTAAGGAAGAGATAAAATGATTCAAGTAAAAGCACCAGGTAAACTCTATATTGCAGGTGAATATGCAGTTACTGAACCAGGATATAAATCCGTATTAATTGCGGTTGATCGATTTGTAACTGCTTCAATTGAAGACTCAAATGCCCCTCAAGGTACCATACATTCTAAAACACTACATCATGATCCAGTGACTTTTCAAAGAAGAGAAGATCAAATCGTCGTATCCGATGTACATGCGGCGAAACAACTTAAATATGTCATTACAGCAATTGAAGTATTTGAACAATATGTGCGCAGTAATCATATCAGTTTAAAACATTTCAATTTGACGATTGATAGTAATTTAGATGACGCAAATGGCCATAAATACGGGTTAGGTTCAAGTGCAGCCGTGCTTGTTTCTGTAGTCAAAGTTTTGAATGAGTTTTATGAAACGCATTTATCAAACCTTTATATTTATAAACTAGCGGTAATCGCGAATATGAAATTGCAGAGTTTAAGTTCATGTGGTGACATCGCTGTTAGTATCTACACTGGTTGGTTAGCGTACAGTACATTTGATCATGAATGGGTCTCTCAACAAATTGAAGATACATCTGTTAATGAAGTATTGAATAAAAACTGGCCAGGTCTGCATATTGAACCGTTGCAACCACCGGAAAATATGGAAGTATTGATTGGTTGGACAGGATCTCCTGCATCGTCTCATCATTTAGTGAGTGAAGTGAAACGCTTGAAGTCAGATCCAACGTTTTATGGTAAGTTTTTAGAACGTTCCCACCTATGTGTTGAAAAGTTGATTCATGCTTTTAAAACAAACCACATTAAAGGTGTACAACAAATGATTCGTACCAATCGCGAAATTATTCAATCTATGGATAAAGAAGCTACGATAGATATAGAAACGGCACATCTCAAAGTGTTGTGTTCTGTAGCAGAAAAATATGGCGGTGCTGCTAAAACTTCTGGTGCAGGTGGCGGTGACTGTGGTATTACGATTATAAATAGTGATGTTAATAAGAAATTGATATATCAAGAATGGTTAGAGAATGAAGTGAAACCATTAGAATTTAATATTTATCATGGTCAATAAAGTCATGACAACTTGAGCAGTATACTAATCTACAGATTAGGTACTGTTTTTATTATATATAAATTAAACGAAGACTGGACGTTAGTCTGTGAAATCTCTATATAAACTTGAAATTTTAATAAAATAGAGTAAAATAATTAGAGTTGTAAAATCTAAAATACATATTAAGTAAGGCATCATAAACCTTATGATGATACATATAAATGAATGTTTACATTGTGAAATGATATTTAAGCTGTTTTGATAAACTGTAAACCATAAGAAAGGAATGGGTGTAGTTGCAAAATAAATTTTTAATTTGTGATGATTGCCAAGGGGTAAACTGTAAGTCATTAGAAAAAAAGTTAACGAAATTAGATCCTGAAGCTGAAATAGAAATTGGCTGTCAGTCGTATTGTGGACCGGGTCGCCGAAAAACGTTTGCTTTTGTTAATAATCGTCCACTCGCTGCACTCACAGAAGATGAACTTATGGAAAAAGTGGAAAAACAATTACAGAAACCGAGAGACCATGAAGAAGAAGAACGATTAAGAAAACGTAATGAAGAACGTAAACGTCGTAAAGAAGAACAAGATAGAAAATTAAAAGAAAAGTTAGCGCAAAGAAAACATAAATAATAGCTGGGAAGGCTTTAATAAAATAAAGTACGAAAATAAAATGAATACTATATACTTCAAAAGCCTTACGTGGATGGGATTACGAAATCAACAAATTATATTTGATGCCGTAATCCCATTTTTTCAATATACGCTTTTAAAGAACATAATAGGTATGAAAATTTGATGTCGTAATCAAGCAAATATGTTTAGTTTTATAGCGTAATCATGCTAAATTTTAAATAGATATCATATTAGATAATATCTATTACTTACGTTTTTATTTTAAATATAAAGAAAAAGGGTAGAGTATAACTACTTATAAAAATAACAGTGATATATGGTTAAATCAATTGCTGTGGATAGCACATACATCGCTATGTGTAAAATATAAGAGAATTATAAAAGGAGTTGGGCTAGATTGACTAAGAAAACAAAGATTGGTAAGTCAAATGTTGAAGTAACACCTATCGCATTAGGTGCAAATGCAGTAGGTGGACATAATTTCTATAATGATTTAGATGAAGAACAAGGTAAAGAGACCGTACGTACCGCAGTGAGAAATGGTATAACGTTGATAGATACAGCTTATATTTATGGACCAGAGCGTTCAGAAGAACTCGTTGGTGAAGCGGTCAAAGAATTTGGTAGAGATGATTTTGCAATTGCTACTAAAGGCGCACACTATTTTGATGATGATGGTAATGTAAAATATTCAAATGATCCTCAATTTTTAAAAGATCAGGTTGAGCAAAGTTTAAAACGTCTGCAGTTAGATTATATTGATTTATATTATATACATTTTCCGGATGAGAACACGCCTAAGAATGAAGCTGTCGCTGCACTAAAAGAGCTCAAAGATGAAGGTAAGATCAAAGCGATTGGGGTGTCCAATTTCAATTTAGAACAATTAAAAGAAGCGAATAAAGATGGCTTGGTAGATGTTGTACAAATGGAATATAATTTATTAAATCGTGAAAATGAGCATATTTTCGAATATACTTCAGAACACGGTATCACGTTTATTCCATATTTCCCACTCGTTTCTGGTTTATTAGCAGGTAAATATAATGAGAATTCAACATTTGATGATATTCGTGCTAAAAATCCAGAATTTCAAGGTGAAAAATTCAAAGAAAATTTAGAGAAAATTGATCAACTACGTGATATTGCTGATAATCACAGAGTGGATGTTGCACACATTGTGTTGGCATTTTATTTAACAAAACCGTCATTAGATATTGTTATTCCAGGTGCTAAGCGTCCAAATCAAGTCGTTGATAATTTAACAACTTTAGATGTTGAATTAACTGAAGAAGAGATTGAAAAAATCGAAAAATTATTTCCTATAAAATAAAAAAATAAAAGTAGATGAACATGTATTATGTTTATCTACTTTTTATATTTATAAAGATGTTTTTAAAAATATACATTTATAGTAGGGGTTATAAGTTCAATTCTTGAGCAAATAATTTAATTTATTATTCTATTTTAAGTAAACTGTTTAGTAATTGTACTTTTTAGTGTAGAATTATTAATTAAGTTTAATGATTTTATGGAAATGTATATTTATAATTTTTGAAGGGAATATAAAATGAGTAGTAGAAGGAGATTAATATGATCACAGTTTTATTTGGAGGCAGTCGACCAGAAGGGAACACTGCAGGTTTAACTAAGATGGCCATAGCTGGATACGACTACGAATGGATAGACTTAACGCAATATCAATTAAATCCGGTTAGAGACTATAGACACGAAGACAAAAGCATAGATTCATATGCGGATGACTATAAGACGCTTATAGATAAAGTATTAGCAAGTGACACAGTTATAATTGCTTCGCCAGTTTATTGGTATAGTTTATCGGCATCAATGAAGGCATTTTTTGATCATTGGTCTGAAACTTTATTGGATTCAAATTATAAAGACTTTAAAGATAAGATGTCTAAGAAAGATTTTAGACTTATTATCGTTGGTGGTGATTGTCCTAAAGTCAAAGCCAAACCATGCATCACACAAGTTAAATATAGTTTAGAGTTTCTAGGTGCGAGTCTAGGGGGCTATATTATTGGTACAGCTGAAAGACCGGGAGATATTGAAAAAGATGTTTATGCACTGTCACGTGCAAAAGAATGGCAACAAACACTTGGGAAGAACTAAATATAACATAGATAGTTTGGGTGAATTATAATATTGCCCAAGCTATTTTTATATAAATAGCTAAAGTATTTTGAATACTAAAATTATGATATAATGTAGCTATTATGACCTATCTAAATAGGGGGAGAACAACATGCATAAAATTAGAAAAGCAACACCGAAAGATGTTGTAGGCATCAGAGATGTAGCAACAAAAGCTTGGTATAATACGTACATGAATATTTATGCGGCTAAAACTGTAAATGAGTTATTGGCTGCTTCATATAATGAACAACATTTATTAAAACGATTGGAAGATCAATTGTTTTTAGTCGTAGAAGAAGATGAAAATATTATTGGTTTTGCGAATTTTATTTATGGTTCTGAATTATTTTTATCAGCACATTATGTAAGTCCATTGTGGCAACATCATGGCTATGGTTCTGAATTATTAACTGAAGGTTTAAGTTATTTCAACGATGAATATAAAGAAGTCTTCTTAGAAGTCGATAATAAGAATGATGAAGCTGTTTCGTTTTATGAGCAAAAAGGCTTTGAAAAATTACGTTCATATACGCATGTTATGTATGGTGAAGCCATGGATTTAGCGTTAATGCGTAAGACAATAAATTAGTCTGCATAAGTATAGGATATGGATAGGAGGACTACATTGACATTTACAACATATGCTACACAAAAATTACCAGAAGAAAAAGTGTTTAAAGATCCAATTCATAGGTATATCCATGTCAGAGATCAAGTGATTTGGGATTTGATTAAGACGAAAGAATTTCAAAGACTAAGACGTATAAAGCAATTAGGCACATTATATCTTTCGTTCCATACGGCAGAACATAGTAGATTTGGCCACTCGTTGGGTGTATATGAAATTGTACGTAGGTTAATTGATGATTCATTTAATGGAAGAGAAGCATGGAATAACGAAGATCGCCCGTTAGCCTTATGTGCAGCATTATTACATGATTTAGGACATGGGCCTTTTTCTCATAGTTTCGAAAAGATATTTAACACGGATCATGAAGCATTTACACAGGCAATTATTACGGGTCCGACGGAAGTTAACGAAGTATTAAGTCGTGTTTCGGATGATTTTCCACAACAAGTTGCAGATGTTATTAATAAAACACACGATAACAAATTAGTCATCTCCATGATATCTTCACAAATTGATGCTGATAGAATGGATTATTTACAAAGAGATGCTTATTTTACCGGTGTATCATACGGAGAATTTGATATGGAACGTATCTTGAGATTGATGCGTCCATCTAAAGATGAAGTGTTGATTAAAGAAAGTGGTATGCACGCAGTAGAGAACTTTATCATGAGTCGCTATCAAATGTATTGGCAAATTTATTTTCACCCAGTCAGTAGAGGGGGAGAAGTGTTATTAAATAATTGTTTGAAACGTGCGAAATACTTGTACAATGAAGGCTATACTTTTAAAATGTATCCAACAGATTTCGTACCATTTTTCGAAGAATCCATGACAATTGAACAATATGTAGATTTAGATGAAGCGGTTGTCTTATATTACTTAAAGGCATGGGTGAAAGAAGAAGATCCCATCTTGAGTGATTTATCACGACGTTTTATCAATCGAGATTTATTAAAATATATGCCTTTTGATGGTTCGATTATAACAATCTCAGAATTAACTGATTTGTTTATTCAAGCAGATATAGATCCGAATTATTATTTTGTCAGTGAGTCCTTCTCAGATTTACCATATGATTATGATAGACCTGGATCAAATAGACAGCCGATTCATTTACTAAAACGTAATGGAAAAATTCGTGAAATTAGTAGTCAATCATTGGTTATCCATAGTATTACAGGAATTAATCGAGAAGATTATAAATTATATTATCCAAAAGAACTCATTGCGGATATTGAAGATGATCATGTAAAAAATGCAATTAATAGTATATTAGATGAATTGAATTCATAATATGATAACAGGTAAAATGAAATAAATGACTTAGATAATTTGGGAGGTGCACGTGAGTGGCTGAAAATAAAGGATTTAAATTTAACATTATTAAGAATGACCCACTTGATGGGCACAAAGGTACTAATATAGGTTCTATCAGTTTGGATAATGTGGCGCCTGTCTTTATTGATGTTCAAAATAAAGAAGCCTTTATTGATATTGGTGGTATGCACGCACGTTCAAGTGTAGAAAAAGGTGTTAAATGGATTAAAGAGAAAGAAGTCGTAGAAGGTGACGAAGCCAAGGAATATTGGTTATGCTGGGTTACGACTGAAAGAGGCGAAAATGGACCTTACTATGCTGGCGTGACAGGATGTTATTTATTAGTGAATAAGAGCATTCGCAGAGGTTACAAAAGCATGCCTGAACATGTTAATATGATGGATAAATCAATGAAACATCAAATCGATATAGATCATATTGGTGAGGACAATAAAGCAGTTTTGAAAGATTTTCTACAAACACATGATTTAGCTATGTGGAATAATTCAGATAAAGCATTACATGAAGCATTAGCAAGTAAATAATAAGTATAGGGATGTGGGACAGAAAGTGAATTTTAAATAATCTTTCATAGCCCTACGTATCCTATTAAGCCACAGATGCTTAATACCATATGTTCCCTAATTAAAGGGCATGTATAAGAACTACTAAAATTTCGAGTGGATTACATGAGCAAATGCTCATGCATTAGAACTACTAGAATGGTTAAGGATTACGTGCGCTAAAACGAATGCATAAGAACTACTCATTCACATAAAATGTGAAAGTAGTTCTGAAAAACAGCTTTAAAGAGGTTTAGACTATCAAAGTCGGAACCTCTTTTTTAATGTCGTGTGTTATTACAAATAATTGGATTTTAGCTATGTAACATAACATCCTTAAAAACGATTTATCAACTGTATAGCGACTATCAAGTATGCTATAATGGTTTGTATTATTTTAAAAGATTAGGGTGAAACGTACATTGGAAAACAATGTTAATATCCAAACGAAACAAGTTGTTAAACAATTTGAAAATAAAGAGAAATTTACAGCAAATACGCAAGGGCATTGGCAAAAACGTAATGCAGAATTTATACGTTATCAAGAAGAAATTGATGGTGTTGCTGTCAATGTAACTGTTAAAATTGAAGAAACAGGTGTGAAAATCATTCGTAAGGGTGAAATCAAAATGAATCTCCATTTTGTAGAAGGTGAAGATACGATTACTTTGTATGAAATTACTGGAGGACGTATACCTTTAACTGTGCGAACACATTCTATTCTGCATTTTGTAACGGAACATGGTGGTAAATTAAAAGTGCATTATGATTTAATACAAGATGATGAAAAAATGGGATCTTACCAATATGAAATTACTTATAAGGAGCAGTCTTAAATGAATATAATTGATCAAGTGAAACAAACGTTGATTGAAGAAATTAACCACAGTATTCAAAAAGCAGCGTTAGCTGAGGCAAGTGATATACCAGATATTAAAATAGAAATACCTAAAGACGATGCAAATGGTGATTATTCTACAAACATCGCGATGGTATTGACGAAAATAGCAAAGCGTAATCCTCGTGAAATTGCGCAAGCGATTGTCGATCATTTAGATACGACAGCTGCTAATGTTGAAAAAGTTCAAATTGCAGGACCTGGATTTATTAATTTCTACTTAGATAATGCTTATTTAACTGAAATTATCTCAGAGGCTATAGATAAAGATGAAAAATTTGGTAGCACTGCCGAACAAAATGGCAAAAATATATTATTAGAATATGTGTCAGCTAACCCAACTGGAGATCTACATATTGGCCACGCACGTAACGCTGCTGTAGGTGATACACTTGCTAATATTTTAACTGCGGCTGGTTATCATGTGACTAGAGAATATTATGTGAATGATGCGGGTAATCAAATTACGAATTTAGCGCGTTCAATAGAAGCACGTTATTTTGAAGCGCTTGGAGATGATTCATTTGAAATGCCTGAGGGTGGCTATCATGGTAAAGACATCATTAATATTGGTAAAGATTTAGCCGAAAAACAACCTGAACTTAAAGATTTGTCAGAAGATGAACGTATTAAGACATTTAGAAAATTGGGCGTAGATTATGAAATGGAAAAATTAAGAACAGATTTATCTGATTTTAATACGCATTTTGATAATTGGTTTAGTGAAACGTCTTTATACGAAAAAGGTGAAATTACAGAAGTATTAAACAAAATGTCTGAGCTTGGCTACACATATGAACAAGATGGTGCAACGTGGTTGCGTACGACAGATTTTAAAGATGACAAAGACAGAGTGTTAATTAAAAATGATGGCAATTATACGTATTTCTTACCAGACATTGCATATCATTTTGATAAAATCAAACGTGGTAACGATACGTTAATTAATTTATTTGGTGCGGATCATCATGGGTATATCAATCGTCTTAAGGCTTCATTAGAAACGTTTGGTGTTGAAAGTGACCGTCTTGAAATACAAATCATGCAAATGGTTCGTTTAATGCAAGATGGACAAGAAGTTAAGATGAGCAAACGTACTGGGAATGCAATCACGTTACGAGAAATTATGGATGAAGTTGGCGTAGACGCAGCACGTTATTTCCTCACAATGCGTAGCCCTGACACACACTTTGATTTCGATATGGAACTTGCGAAACAAGAATCACAAGATAATCCAGTTTACTATGCACAATATGCACATGCGCGTATTTGTTCTATATTGAAACAAGCTGCTGAAAGAGGTATTACACCATCTAAAGATGCGGATTATACCTTGATTACAAATGATAAAGCGATTGATTTATTGAAGAAAGTTGCTGAATTTGAAACAACAATTCAAAGTGCGGCTGCCAATAGAGCACCACATAGAATTACAAACTATATTCAAGATTTAGCATCACACTTCCATAAATTTTATAATGCTGAAAAAGTATTAACAGATGATGTTGAAAAAACAAAAGCATTGATTGCACTTATAGATGCAGTAAGAATTACGTTGCGTAATGCGCTAAGTTTAGTTGGTGTAAATGCACCAGAAACAATGTAAACGGAAAGTGTAATGGTTGAGAGCTAGTATTAGGTTTGTCATGGATGAAGAGAGATGTTTCATTCAAGTGACAAATCTTACTAGCTCTTTTTGTTAGTGAAAATAAGCGTGCAAATGAGGTGTTTAAAATGACATTGGATACAGAAAGTTTATATCGCATTTTATATAAGCATATGGGGCCACAAGGTTGGTGGCCTGCAGATTCAAAAATAGAAATCATTTTGGGAGCGATTTTAGTTCAAAATACGAATTGGCGAAACGCAGCCTATGCCATTGATTCATTAAAACAAGCTACTCTATTGGATCCACACCATATCTTGAATTTAGAATTAGAAGATCTACAAACATTAATTAAGTCGAGTGGATTTTATAAAAATAAAGCGAAAACCATACTGGCATTACTAAGTTGGTTGCATCAATACGATTTTGACTATAAAGCCATTGCTGATAAATATCATACTAATCTTAGAGACCAGTTGTTGCATATAAAAGGTGTTGGAAGTGAAACAGCCGATGTACTCATCGTTTATGTATTTGAAGGTATCGAATACATACCTGACAGTTACACAAGAAGAATTTATCGTTTACTCGGATATGAACATACAGAACAATATGACAAATTGAAACGCAACGTATCATTACCTGAAACCTTTACGAACCAAGATGCAAATGAATTTCATGCTTTATTGGATAATTTTGGAAAAAATTATTTTAACGGCAATGCCTCACATCAATATACATTTTTAGATGAATACTTTGAATACAATGACTAAAATGATATAGAAATTAGACTCTAATCAGTATTAATTAAGGGTTATCATCAATCAAATAATAGAAAGTTTATATATATGTGTAGCTTAAAAAATTAAATTAAATAGTTACTTTTAAAAATAATAGTAAAAAGCGCATGAAAATTTGATATGATTAAAGCAAATCATAAACTAGGAGATTATATCATGAAAAAGCAATTTAAAGTCATTTATCTTTTTATTATTTTAGCTGTTATATTGGCTGCATGTAGTACCAATTCTGACAAATCCACTAAAAACGAGCAGTCAGAAAAATCATATGACAGAATTATTTCTCTTATTCCTAGTAATACGGAAATATTGTATGAATTAGGTCTAGGAGATAAAGTGGTCGGTGTATCAACTGTAGATGACTATCCGAAAGAGGTAAAAGATAAAAAACAGTTTGATGCTATGAAATTAAATAAAGAGGCGTTATTAAAGGCTAAACCTGATTTAATACTCGCACATGAATCTCAGAAATCAACAGATGGTAAAGTACTGAATGGATTGAAAGACAGTGGTGTTAAAGTGGTCTATGTTAAAGATGCGCAATCTATTGATGAGATGTATGAAACTTTTAAGCAGGTCGGTAAAGTGACAGGTAAAGAAAAAGAAGCCAATGCGTTAGTGAAAGAGACTAAAAATAATATTAAAAAAGTTGTGAATTCAGTGCCAAAAGACGCAAAATCTCAAAAGGTTTTTATGGAAGTATCTTCAGAACCTGAGATTTATACGGCAGGAAAAAATACATTTTTTGATGATATGTTGAAGCAACTGAAAGCTAAAAATAGCTTTTCAAATCTAGATGGTTGGCAAAAAGTTAGCAAAGAAGCAATTATTAAGAAAAATCCAGATGTGATGATTTCAACGATGGGTATTTCAGAAAAAGATTATCAACAAATTATCGACAAGAGAGGCGGATTTGAATCATTAAATGCTGTGCAAAAAGGTAGAATTGAAGCGGTGAATGGTGATCAAATTTCTCGACCAGGACCTCGTATTGATGATGGTCTCAAAGCTTTAAGAGATGCAATTTATAATGAAAAATAGACAGTATAGTGAGTTCTAATTAAAAAGATTATTTAAGTAACACCCTGAAGTTTGTTTGTACATACTTTTCAGGGTGTTTTTTCTGATTAATAATTTATAATAAATGAGATAGTATTCGATGTGTTCAGATGGTATTGTAGGAGAGTGAAGATTTATTTGAAAGTGTGGCAAAAACATGAAGTATACTAAAACAATGTGTTTATGGATTGTGTTCATTATCATTAGTTTATTGCTGAGCTTATTTTGGGGTTTGGGTGATATAAGTGATACGCTATCACAAACAATATTATATCAAGTAAGAATTCCACGTACTTTACAAGCCTTGTTAGCCGGTGTTGGTTTAACACTTGCTGGACATATGTTTCAAACATTGTTGAACAACCCGCTTGCAGATAGTTTTACATTAGGATTGGCAAGTGGTGCTACATTTGGATCTGGGCTAGCTGTCGTTATAGGCGTTTCATTTATTTGGTTACCTATATTTTCAGTGTTATTTAGCATAATGACTTTAATACTGGTTATTGTACTAACCAGTGTAATGTCTAGAGGGTATCCGGTTAGAACACTAATCTTGGCTGGCATAATGATTGGTGCATTATTTAATGCATTTTTATATGTGCTCATTATTTTTAATCAAGAAAAAATGAACAATATCGTTAATTATATGTTTGGTGGCTTCTCATCTGCAGAATATAACGAAGTGATTTATATCGGTATTGTATTATCCATAGGTATGATAATTTTATTGAGTTTGGTGTCAAAAATTAAAATATTACAGCTTGGTGATTTACGAGCTCAGTCATTGGGGCTTAATGTGCGTAGTGTAACGTATAGTGTCTTGTTAATCGCCTCCATCATAACTGCCGTCATTGTTGCATATGTAGGTGTTATTGGATTTATTGGGATGGTTATTCCACAGCTCGTACGAAGAAGTCGCGCACATTATAATCTAAGACAACAAATGTTATTGAATATTGTGATTGGTGGTACAATTATGGTACTTTCAGATTGGTTAGGTAGTGTCGTATTAGACCCTTTCCAAGTACCAGCTAGTATTATACTCGCATTGTTGGGGATTCCCGTATTGTTTTACATTATCGCGACACAACCGCGAATGCAAGAATAGTCATTTTAAGGTAAAATAAATAAATCAGATTGCAGTAAATACAGGGAATAATATCATTTTTAATAGAGTGACATATTAATTAAAGAGGTTATGATAATGGATTTAACACAAATAAAAGCGATTGTATTTGATTTAGAAGGCACCCTTTTGGATAGAAAAAAATCACGCGAGAAATTTATAGAAGAACAATATGAGCGGTTTCATGATTATTTAGTACGTATTCAATTAGCAGATTTTAAGAGAAAATTTATAGAGTTAGACGATGATGAAGACCATGATAAACCAGAACTTTATAAAGCCATCATTAAAGATTTTCATGTCGATCGATTAACATGGAGAGACTTGTTTAATGATTTTGAAATGCATTTTTATCGCTATGTGTTTCCATACTATGACACATTGTATACTTTAGAGAAATTAACAGAAAGTGGTTATCTAACAGGTGTTATCGCCAATGGCAGATCTAAAATTAAACAATACCGAATGCACGCCTTAGGTGTAGAAGATGCTATAAACTACTTATCTACTTCAGAAACAGTGGGTTATCGAAAACCACATCCGAAAATTTTTGAAGACATGCTTGATCAATTAGGTACTCAACCTGAAGAAACAATGTATGTAGGTGATGACCCATTAAATGATGTTGCGCCAGCAAGAGCAATGGGAATGGTAAGTGTGTGGTTTAAAGAAGATGATGAAGTGGATGTTGAACCATTGCCAGAAGAAGTTGATTTCACGATTAACACGACAGAAGAATTATTATCTATATTACCAATTGCAAAGAAAGGAAGAGAATAAATGAATTTATTTACAACAAGCGACGGTACTGCGCTCAATTACAGAACGAGTGGTGAAGGCAATGCAATAGTGATGATTCACACTGCATTCGATAATTTAACAGTATTTGATATGATCGAAGAAAATTTTACTGATGATAACCAAGTTATACTTGTTGATTTAAGAGGTCACGGATACTCTGACAAACCACAACATATTGATTTCAAGGAATATGCTGAAGATATTAAAGAGCTATTAGACTATTTATATGTCACACAAGCATCATTGATTGGTCATGAATTAGGAGGATCTGTTGCTAGCGCATTTGCAGCAATGTATCCAGAAATGGCTGACTCAATTACATTAGTAAATCCAACGCTGTTAAACGATATGTCTCCAGAAGAACGTTTATATCGCAGGTATGCCAATCAAATTAGAAATTGGGATAAAGAAGAACAACAGAAATTTTTAGATAAGCATTTATATTACTCAAAACGTAAAGCTAAGAAATTCTTAAAACATGTAGATAATACAAATGGTATCGCTACAGAAGCAGAATTAGAAGCAGTCAAAGATTCATTTAATGACAATAATATCATGAGTTATTTAAGTGAAATTGATTTACCTATTTTGATTATTGCTGGTCAACATGGTGAAAGAACAACCATTGTTGAAGCGAAAGAAGTGGGAGATTATATTGGTGAAGTACAATTTGAAACATTTACTGCGTCTGGATTATATCCATTTGTTGAAGAAAAAGATAAATTTGTAGATTTGGTGTTAAAATTTATCAAAGACAATGAAAAAGAATTAACATATTAACCTTCAATTCGATATGAATGAAAGTTTGTAAGTGCTGTTATGCAGCAATTTTTTATTACAAGTCGCACTGTTTTTGTAATCTCATTGTAACAATACTGTTATTTTAGTAACATTTATAGTACAATATGGGTGAGCACAAAGAAACTTATAAACAGAAGGAGAGCGTGCTTATGAAAAAATTATTTGCAGCAGTAATCGTATCGGGGTTAGCACTTTCCGGAATGAGCACAGGTAGTGTTGATGCCGCGTCAGGTAACTCTATCCAAAATGTTAAATCACTGCAACAAGGAGATACAACGTTAGAAGGTGCGAAAATCGGCGAACCTGTTCAAAACTTATTGAAATCTAATGATGTATCCGTATACTCACACAGACCGGATGGCAAAGAACATTATTATGAATTTAAAAAAGATAATGGTGTACTTGTTGTAACAGCTGACGGTAAAAAGAACAACGGTAAAATTACGCGTGTTTCTATGAGTTATAATGATACAAACGGTCCAACTTACAAAGCGGTTAAAAACATTGTTGGTAGTAATGCTGTTACACGTGAGCATTATAATAATGTAACTGGTAATTTCGGTTATGTTCAAGACAATGATTTATCATATCAATTTAGTTCTTCATCACCAAGTGATAAAAACATTAAATTGTACCGTATTGATTTGACTGAATCATAAATATCAGTGAAACAATGTAAATAGCTTATATAAGCTGAAACGCATGCGCAAATATTGCTACAATGCGTTATTGGTTACAAGTATTGCGACATTTGCATAAGAACTACTTTTTCACGAAAGAGTAGTTCTATAGAAAACGATGTATTAACGTCACTTGAGTTAGAGATAGTCGCTAACGTATAATATAAATTAGAGTCTGGGACTTATATAGTGTCTCAGACTCTAATTTATATTGGACATTAAATCATACGAATAAGCAATGGCTTGTGTATGGTAAATCAAGTGGGGTTTCGAAACCTTTATTGAAAATGAAATTATCTATCCTGTACTTGTTATTTTATTGTTAAAATCAAGTGTAGTATGAGATTATTAAAGAAACAGCTTTGATATCTCAACTACAATAGTGTTGATAGAGTAAAGTGAATTTTATAAAAGGAGTCAAATATGAGAGTTAACGATAAGGTTTTAGTAGAAAATATTAATGACTATTTTACTCATAAAGGTCTTTCTCCAAACTTAATAGAAGATATTAAAGAGAAATTAAAAAAGGATTTCCAAAAATCTGAAGCCAAAGATGAAGACTATATTGAATATAGACGAAAATCACCAGCAGAAATAATACTAACGATTCAACGCAATTTATTCACACTACAACTCAATCCTATTATTTTTTTTATTGTTAATTTTATTTTACTTTCTTACTTATATGATAAGCAATATGTATCATTTCAGGCAGCTACGGGCACCTCTATTTTTTACTTTTTAATTATTTTACCAATTTCAATCTTCATATACTTGCGAATTGATTGGAAGAATTATTTATACAGTAATAAGTTTGAAATGGTGATTGGCTTAGTAGTGGCCATTGCTGCGTTTGTTCTCGTGATATTACATACATTTGATATTAATTTAGGTATTGTAGCAGTTACAATATATGCACATCAAGTCGTATTTTTTATAGGTATATTATTCAGTATTTCAGGTATTTATTTTAAAAGATTAGAGTTTACAGGAATTGGATTACTATTATGTCAAAAAACAATTGATGCGATGATTGGAAACGCGAGTATTGCACAAATTGGCTCAATCATTATTTGGATATTATTGTTAATTGTCATTATTTATTATACAATCCGCATCTCTTCTAGAAATTAATAGTATTTATGATTTAAACACTTAAATGAAGCGAACACGTTTCAGTGCTAAACACCTAAGGTATGGTGTGGCATTGGAACGTGTTTTTTATTTATAAGCATGTATTTAATGTTAATTGAATATGGGGACATAATTTAAAATTAAAAAGAGAGCATAAGGCGATTCAATTACGGGTATATGAATTTTGTAAAGGGAGGTGGCCCAAAATGGAAAAAGTCGCAACAAATTACAACAACGAGATTGCATACATCCGAGAGGGTCAAGGTTTTCCTGTGATACTGATTCATGGCCTAGATGGCAACATGGCTTCATTATATAGCCTAAAAGATGAATTAAAACATAAATTTGAAGTAATTGTTTATGATGTAAGAGGACACGGTAAATCAACAAAAAAGAATTCGTTTAATTTAGAAGATCATGTAGAAGATTTAAAGGCTTTGATGACAAAATTTAATATTTCATCTGCACATCTTATTGGTCATGACATGGGAGGATTAATTGCAAAGCATTTCACTGATAAATATGGATCAATGGTCGCAACATTAACTTTAATTGCTTGTAATCTTATTGATAGTGTACATGCTTTAAATAAATTAATGATTGAGCACCAAGATGAAATTGAAGGTTTTGATAAATCTGAAGCACTGATATTATTATTGCCTTATATGTATAAAGAACAAGAAAAAGCTAAGAAATGGTTTCAAAATCAATTGATTTATAGTAGACAATCAGCAGAAGATAGTGCTGTAGCCACACGAGCATTAATGAATTTTCCTGTATTTAATAAAGATATTGTTATTAAACAAACAGATGTGCCTACATTAATTGTTAATGGCATATATGATCCTTTAATGACAACAGAGACTATTGAAAAATATCATTATGCATTTGCAAGACTGCAAATACAGATATTTAATGAATCAGGTCATGCACCACATATTGAAGAACCAGAACATTTTTTAGATGTTTACAGTGATTTTATAGAGGCTAATGAATTTCAAAAAGAATAATTAGATTTAGTGGATTTTTAAAGAAATGAATATATCAACATAGTTGCAGAATGAAGTGTTTTGAATTTTAGATAAAATTGAGATGAGACAGAAACCAAATTTTAAAAACTTGGTTTCTGTCTCAGTTATGTAATTAAAGATGCTTAGGATGTAGGCACAGCTAAAATACATAAATAGGGGTATTTTAATATAACAAATACCTGTCTTATCATAGTCAAAGAGGCCGAGACATGCATTGCATGTCTCGGCCTCTTTTATATTAAGCTTAAACTTCTTTTTCGTCGTTAGCTTCTTTAATGCGATCATTCACACGTGATAATAACTCGTTAATTTTTTTACGTTGTTTAGTGTTAACTAAAATTAATACTGTTCTTTCATCATGTTCATTACGTTTTTTATCGAAATAATCTTCTTGAGATAAGTTTTTAACTGCTTTAACAACTTGAGGTTGTTTATAGTTCAAATGATTAATAATATCTTTTAAATAATATTCTTCACTTTCGTGTTCGCTAATATAAGTTAATACAGCAAACTCCTCGAAACTTATTGAAAATTCTTTTTTGATAATTCCTTTTAATTTATCAGCGTAAGTAACCATCGCTAATAATTCAAAGCAATCATTGATTTTGGTGATAGCCATCCTTATTCCTCCCTATTTTATTGCCCAATCAAATATACATGTTAAAAGTGTTTTTGTATAAATATTTGTCTTAATTCAAAGTTAAATACAAAGAGTTTATCATAATTTGCAGACCTATTATATTTGAGTAAAATATATTAAAACTGCTATTATTTAGTTTATTATAACTAAATAAAAATAGAAAGTAAACAAAAAACTGTTTAAGCGGTACATGAATGATTTAAGATATTAATTCAATTCTTTAAATACCAATGAGGGAAATATAATTAATATTTCTCATTTTCAATTTTCCATGATTTGATAAAATTACTAAAAAAATAATTTCTAATTAAAGGTGTTTACTATTTATACCGTGTACGTTTAATTTTTCGACAGAACATGATTTGCATTTTTAGCAATTGTATCGCCTATATTTAAACCTTCTATAACTTTCATATCTTTGTTATTACCCAATTTTTCTGTTTTAATAACCCGTTTAATAAATTTTTTATTTCTTTGTAAAAAAACGAATTGCTTTTTATATATTGCAGTTTTTGGAATTTCAATAGTGTAATTAGGTTTTTCTACGCGTAAATGCCGACCGAATTTAATATCCGGTGTTGAACTGATTTCAACATGATACCGAGATGATTTTGTATTAGCTTCAGTATTTAAAGGTAATTTACTAATGAAATTTACAGTACCTGTGAAACTATGACCTGGATCAATGCATATGTGTACTTTATCCTTTAATTCCAATGTATTTACTATTGATTCTGGAACTTTAGCTTTGATTATAGCACTGGGATTAAAAATTTGCAGAATAAGACCATTATTTTGAGAAGGCACACGTTGATTAATGGCAATTTGACCATCCATCGATGCGTAAATCGTTGTGCGTAGTTGTGTTTGCAGGGTTTCAATTTCATGTTGTGTACGATTTCTTTCAATTGAGATTGTAGGATACTTAAGTGGGTCAATGTTATTCAAGTGGGCTAAGTATTTTTGTTTAGAAGTGATTTGGTGCTCGATGTCAACATTGTAATATTCAAATAGGGGCTGGTTCTTATTGACGTGTTCTTCATTCTTAACAAACCAATTGTGGATGATGCCTTTATTTGAATCGAAAAAAATATTTGTTAGTTGAGAAGGCGATTGTATACCTGTGAAGTGTTGTGGTTCTTTATGTTGAATTTTGAGTGTTTCCACTGTATGGGGATGCTCAGTATGAGACTTTGTTAAATAGAGCCAGCTTAGTAGGGTGATACTACAAAATAAAGCGAGTAGTGTGATAAAAATTAAAAATTTCCGCAAAGAAGTCACCTCTTGATGTTTTGATAAACCTATTATACTGCGGTGTAGCATTGCTTTTCTATAAAAAAATAGCGTCATTTACCAAAAGTTTAAAGTAAATAACGCTACGATACATTTTTAGAATAATCTCAATAAAATAATACCAATCATTATCGCAATGATGCCAATGATTTTTCGCGTAGTGATTTTATTAATGCGCGTACCTAATAAACCAAAATGATCAATGATTACACCCATTAGCATTTGACCTAACATAACGATAATCGTCGTTAGTGCAGCACCAAGATGTGGCATTAATATGATATTTGTAGTTACGAATACAACCCCCAGTATACCACCGATAAAATAGATTGGTTTGAGTTTACCTTGTTTTGCATCGACTGTCTTGAGTTTAAGACTTCTATTAAATATCAATGTAAGTATGAATAGGACAATGGTACCAACCGCGAATGAAATCAATGAGGCCATAACAGATGAGTGTATTTGTTGACCTAAAGCACTATTGATAGCTGTTTGGATTGGAGGACAAAAACCAAAGATAAATCCAATCACTAACCAGATGTAAACGGGTGATGACTTATTTGTTTCAATGGGTGTTCTTTTTACATAGTTCATAAGTATGATGCCGAAAATTAAAACAATGATACCTAGTACTTTAAAGATAGTAAAAGGTTCTTGATTTGCACCAAACCAGCCAAAGGTATCAATCATGACGCCCATAATAATTTGACCAGATACAGTCATAACAACGGTTAATGACGCGCCTAAACGAGGTAATAGCAATAGATTACCAGTAAGGAAAATAACACCAAGCATACCACCGACAAACCATATGTAACTGAAAGATTGATTATTGTAAAACTGTGCTGTAAATACATGAGGATTGGTAATAAGATTAATTAAAATTAAAAAAATAGTTCCGGTTGCAAATGAGATTGTAGACGCATAGAATGAAGATTTCGTATAAAGACTTAATCTAGAGTTGATTGAAGTTTGAAAAGGAACCACCATACCTGCGACAATCCCGATTATATATAAGAGGATCATTAAATCACGCTTTCTTTCAAGATATATATACATTATATAGGAAAGAGAAAAATATGCATACATTTAAATTCAATCAAGAAATATTTGTATATTACAAAAAATAATGTACACAATACACAAAATGTAATAAAATATGTATGTTGATAAATTTAGAATTTTAAAAATTAGCAAAATTAATCAATTTTAAATAACAGAAGTAATACAAGAAGTGAGTGACTATAGATAGTGAAACGGCTTTCCATAATTCGACTTTTAGATCAAGAAACTTTTTTCTTGGGTGTAGGTAGAAATGATAATATAAAAAAACATCAATTTTTAGAAGTGTTGAATTCAAGGCATTCTTATAAAAATTTAGCCCAAGTCGTCGAAGTATATGATCAGTATGCGATATGTAAAAAATTAGGTAAGAAAAAGATATTTTTTGGCGATACTGTTAGATTACGACCACATAGAGATTAAGCCACCTTCAAAAATAAAGGAGAACTAGTCCGTTCATGGATCAGTTCTCCTTTATATTTAAAATCAATTATTAGATATCGACAATTCTGTAGGTGCTTATGAATACTGTTCTAAGCGTGGCATAACGTAACCAACTCATTACATTATGTATAAGTATATTCAAATACAAGGTTTATTGGTCAATTAACAATAATAGTTTAGTGAATTATCAATTTTCATAATAATGAAGAAAACGGCAATTTCTATTTGAATTAAATAGAAATTACCGTTGTTTTATTAATCTAAGATGTTTATGACCTATGCACCAGTTACTTTATAGCAATTGTAGGCGACCAACGTAATTAGATTTATAACTTACTTTCATTCAAGTAAATGACATAGTCTGATTGTAGGGCATAGGTATCTACTTTAGCTAACTTTTTAAATCTTCTATATTTTGATTTAATAGTGTGACTAGGAAGTCCGTTATAAAAGTTTCTACCATTAAGTTAAATAGTTTAGTTTTCAAATATGAGTTTAGTAGATTTGTCTATAATCTGTGCTGAATGAATAGACGTTGGAATACCAGATTTAGGTCGTAAAATATCTAAATCTATGATTTTAGTCATACCTTCTTTAACTGCTGATTCGTTTACGAAGTGTTCAATTTTGGGTAATGGTAATTTGATTGCTTTATTTACTGCATCATTGAATATAAGCTCTAGGGTTTGTGACATTGTTTAGTGCCTCCTCATTTAGTTAATAGCTTCGGTCTTAATGACTTCTAGCTTGTCAAAACGTTCTCCAGTGATTTGTTCGATAATTGATTTAAAGCTTTTGAGTTGTTCTGGTGTCGCTTCAGTATTTAAATTAGTAAAGTGACGTTTGACCTGACTGGCTTTTCCATCTTTATCGTACAGTGTGCGTGACATTGTTACTGCAAGTTGACTAATTGTACTCATCTGTTTCAACCTCCTTTCACTATATATATCGAAATTAAATAGTGAATTGGCCAAAAATAATTTGAGAAATTTAAGTTAATCCCTTTCATGTGACATAAATATCATATATCATTAAATAAGAAACATTTATGGTTGAGAGGTGAATATATGAACCAAGTAGATCCAATTAGGGATATTAATGAGATAAAGGCAATGTATAAAGTACTTAGTTGTAAATCAAAACGTGATTATTTATTTTTTAAATTTGCGATACATACAGGTGTGAAACTGTCCGAATTATTAAACCTTTGTGTGAGTGATGTAAAAGGTGAAGAAAATAAAATTAAATATTATTGGCTTGAAGAACATGCATCGAATATTCATATTAGATTGCCAGATAAATTAAGAAATGAATTGGCACAATATATAGAAGAAGAGCATTTAGAGGATAGCCAATTATTATTTCAATCCAATAGAACATTGAAAGGTTTGTCACGTCAGCAGGCGTATAGAATTATACATGCTGCAGCAGTAGAACTAGGCATGTTACATATAGGTTTAACTACGCTTAGGAAAACATTTGCGTATCATGCGTATCAATCAGGTATTTCAATTTCTATTATTCAAAAGTATCTAGGTCATCAAACCACGTATGAAACGATGAAATTTATTGGTATTTCAACTAAAGCAAGTAAAACAACAATAGCTTTAAATTTATAAAATAATAACTAAAGGGGGGATACGATGAGTTTAGTATATCTACTAAGCACTTTAATATTAATAATGGTCATTCTATTATTTACACTGACAAATATAAAATTCCAGAAATATGCTGGACATATAGCACTTTTAGCACCCATAGTTGCTTCGGTTTACTTTTTGTATCAGCTACCATCTGTGATGCAAGGAAACTTTGTATCAGTTAAAATACCTTGGCTCACATTATTAGATATCAATATAGACTTTCGACTTGATGGTTTAAGTTTATTTTTTAGTTTATTAATTTCTCTTATTGGATTAGCCGTTGTTTATTATGCAACACAATACTTATCTAAAGAACATGATAATTTACCACGTTTTTATGTATATTTATTATTATTTATGTTCAGTATGTTAGGCATTGTAACAGCTAACAATACAATTTTAATGTATGTATTCTGGGAATTAACAAGTGTTTCCTCATTTTTACTTATTGTTTATTGGTACAGTAAGGGTGATAGTCAGTTCGGTGCAATACAATCGTTTATGATTACAGTATTTGGTGGACTGGCATTATTGGCAGGTTTCATCATGATCTACAGTGTAACTGGTACGAATTCAATCACTTCTATTATTGAACAGAGTGATAAAATTGCACAAAGTCAATTATTTATACCAATTATCATCCTGCTACTACTTGGCGCATTTACTAAATCTGCCCAATTTCCTTTCCATATATGGTTACCAAAAGCCATGGCAGCACCGACACCTGTGAGTGCGTATCTACATTCAGCTACTATGGTAAAAGCAGGTATCTTTTTACTATTTAGATTTACATCTGTATTAGGATTAAGTGATTTTTACATTTATAGTGTCACATTTGTTGGTTTAATTACGATGATTTTTGGTGCAGTGAATGCCACAAGACAATTTGATATGAAAGCAATATTAGCTTACTCAACCATTAGTCAATTAGGAATGATTGTTTCTATGGTAGGCCTTGGAGGTGGCTTTGCACAACATCCAACAGGTGAGTTGTCAAAAATTTATGGCATGATTTTATTTGCAGCACTATTCCATCTGATGAATCACGCATTATATAAAGGTGCCTTATTTATGGGCGTAGGTATTATCGACCATGAAACGGGTACAAGGGATATTCGCCGTTTATCTGGTTTGAAAAAAGTATTTCCAATCACACACATTGTGATGTTACTATCTGCTTTATCTATGGCAGGTATACCGTTTTTAAATGGCTTTTTAAGTAAAGAGATGTTCTTTGATGGATTAGTAAGTACAGTTGAATTACCTCAATTTAATCTCACGCTTACAGTTATCATTACTGTAATCGGTGTGATCGCAAGTATATTCACATTGGTTTATGGTGTTTATATGATCAAAGAAGTATTCTGGGGAGACTATCAACAAGCAGACTTACCAAAAAAATCACCGCATGAACCATTTTTATTCACGCTACCTTCTGCAATTATGATGATTTTGTTACCGGTCATATTCTTTATTCCTAATCTATTTGGACATAATATCATTTTACCGGCATTACGAAGTATCACAATTGGAGAAAAAGTAGATCAAGTTGCACCGCATGTATCACAATGGCATGGCTTTAACTTACCGTTAATCTTAAGCTTAATTGTGATAGTAGTCGGATTTATCATGGCACTTAGAATTAATTGGAAAAAGTATGCAAATCAAGTGAAAGTAAAAACGATTACTGATTTATATTTAGGTTCATATAAACAATTTGAACATTATTCTGGTTATGGTATTCGCTCATTAATGAATAACCGTTTGAATCATTATATTACGATTACCTTGCTCATTTTTAGTATGGTTGTCATCTACGGTATGATTCAAGCTGGTTTCCCAGAAGTACATCAAATTCATGTAAGTGATTTCGGTCCGATAGAGGTCATTACGTTAATTGTTGTATTCGTCCTGGGTATTGCACTCACCTTTATTAGACAACGTTTAACTATG
Source organism: Staphylococcus sp. ZWU0021 (assembly GCF_000798895.1). Taxonomy (NCBI): domain Bacteria; kingdom Bacillati; phylum Bacillota; class Bacilli; order Caryophanales; family Staphylococcaceae; genus Staphylococcus; species Staphylococcus sp. ZWU0021. Next base: position 435,115 of record NZ_JTLN01000005.1, on the reverse strand, counting down.
GTTGTCCTTAATGGAATTATTGGTTATTGTGTAACGATATTCTTTATCTTAATGAAAGCACCAGATTTAGCGTTAACGCAATTAGTAGTAGAAACAATAACAACAATTCTATTTATTGTTAGTTTCTCTAGACTGCCTAACGTACCACGTGCGAAAGTTAATAAAAAACGTGAAGCAGTCAAAATTATTGTTTCATTATTGATGGCAGTCATTGTTGTTACACTTGTATTTATTGCACAACAAGGTGATTCGATGCCAACAATTTCAACATTCTATCATGATGCATATAAATTAACAGGTGGTAAAAATATCGTGAATGCAATTCTTGGAGATTTCCGTGCCATAGATACATTGTTTGAAGGTATGGTACTCATTATTGCCGGATTAGGTATTTATACGCTACTTAACTTTAAAGAACGGAGGGGTCAAGATGAAAGAGAATGATGTTGTATTAAAAACCGTAACGAAGATCGTTGTGTTTATTTTGTTAACATTTGGATTCTACTTGTTTTTGGCAGGTCATAATAATCCAGGTGGCGGATTTATCGGCGGTCTCGTGTTTAGTTCAGCGTTTTTACTAATGTTCTTGGCTTTTGATGTTAAACAAGTATTAGTAGCGTTACCGCTTGATTTTAGAATTCTAATGATTTGTGGTTCATTACTATCATTTCTCACTGCTGTTGTACCTATGTTCTTTGGTAAACCGTTCCTTTACCAAACAGATGCTTATGTACAATTACCGTTATTAGGGGAAGTGCACTTAACGACAGTTACCCTATTTGAAGCGGGAATCGTATTAGCCGTTGTGGGTGTTGTTGTGACCGTTATGTTGTCTATCAGTGGTGGTCGTTCATGAATCTGATATTATTAATGGTCATTGGCTTCTTAATATTTATAGGAACGTATATGATATTATCAGTCAATTTAATCCGTATTGTTATAGGCATTTCGATTTATACACACGCAGGTAATTTAATTATTATGAGTATGGGTAATTATAGTAAAAATAAAGTGGAACCTTTAATAGGTGAAGGAAGTCAAAATTTTGTCGATCCTTTATTACAAGCCATTGTTTTAACGGCGATTGTTATTGGTTTTGCTATGACGGCTTTCCTTCTTGTATTAGTTTACAGAACCTATCGTGTGACAAAAGAAGATGAAATTGATGTATTGAGAGGTGATGACGACGATGCTAATGAGTAATTTATTGATTTTACCATTACTTCTGCCAGCTGTATGTGCTTTAGGCCTTGTGTTTATACGTACACACAGTAGATTATCTAGAATATTTTCTATCGGTACAATGGCAGTAACGACAGTTGTTTCATTGCTTCTACTAATTTATGTTATGTACCATAAGCCGATTGCTTTAGATTTTGGTGGTTGGCAAGCACCTTTTGGTATACAGTTTGTCGGTGACTCACTAAGTCTCTTATTGGTTACAACATCAAGTTTTGTTGTCACACTGATTATGGCATATGGATTTGGTAGAACTGAAAAACGTGCCATTCGTTATTATCTACCAAGTTTTATTTTGTTTTTAACAGTGGGTGTCATCGGTTCGTTCTTAACGGCAGATTTATTTAACATCTATGTTATGTTCGAAGTGATGTTACTAGCGTCATTTGTACTTATCACTTTGGGACAATCAGTTGAGCAGTTACGTGCAGCCATTATCTATGTAGTATTGAATATATTAGGTTCATGGTTACTCTTGCTCGGTGTTGGTTTGTTATACAAACTGACTGGTACACTAAACTTTACGCTTGTTGCACAAAGATTAAATGAAATGGATGATAAGAGTTCAATTGTCATTGTCTCTATGGTCTTCTTGATTGCATTCAGTGCCAAAGCAGCACTTGTGCTATTTATGTGGTTACCTAAGGCATATGCCGTATTAAATACTGAACTGGCTGCATTGTTTGCTGCTTTAATGACTAAAGTCGGTGCATATGCATTAATTCGTTTCTTCACATTAATATTTGATGAACATAGTGGTATTACACATCCATTATTAGTCTTTTTATCTTGTATTACGATGTTGATTGGTGCATTTGGTGTACTTGCTTATAGGGATATTAAGAAAATTGCTGCCTATCAAGTTATTCTATCGATTGGTTTCATAATTTTAGGATTAGGTACGAATACAATCGCTGGCGTAAACGGCGCGATCTTTTATTTAGCAAATGATATTGTAGTGAAAACATTGCTTTTCTTTATTATTGGTAGTTTGGTATACATTACTGGTCTTAGACAATATAAAAGTTTATATGGGCTTGCCAAACAAGAACCCTTCTTTGGTGTAGCTTTTGTAGTCATGATATTAGCAATCGGCGGCGTGCCACCATTTAGTGGTTTTCCAGGTAAAGTATTTATTTTTAAAGGTGCGATTGAAAATGGAAATTACATTGGTTTAGCATTAATGATTATAACGAGTTTAATTGCTATGTTTAGTTTATTTAGAATTTTCTTTGTGATGTACCTTGGTAATGAAAACAAAGGAGAGGCAATTGTATTTAATAAAATACCTACTTATCGTAAAAATTTAATCGGCGTACTGGTTGCTATGATCATCGTAATGGGCTTAGCCGCACCATTACTATTTAAAGTGACAGATAATGCGACACATTTAAATATGGATGATGGATTATATGAAAAAATGGTAAATCCTCATTTAATAAAGGGGGATAAATAATGAGACAAGTCTTACTTAATATTGTCATCGCATTTTTATGGGTATTATTTCAAGATGAAGACTCTTTTAAATTATCCACCTTCTTTGCAGGTTATCTCATTGGTATATTAGTTATCTATATTTTACACCGCTTTTTCGGCCAACAATTTTATTTAAAAAAAGTTTGGGTTGGTATTAAATTTTTAGCCGTGTATCTTTACCAATTAATAACATCAAGTATGACAATAATCAATTATATTTTATTTAAGACCAAAGATTTAAATCCAGGATTAGTGACTTATGAAACAACATTAGATAATGATTGGGAAGTCACATTCTTAACTATATTGATCATCATCACGCCAGGATCAACCGTAATTAGAATATCTAAAGAAAAGAAAAAGTTCTTTATACATGCAATTGACGTTTCCGACAAAGAGAAGCAAAAATTGTTGAAAAGTATTAGACAATATGAAGGACTCATATTGGAGGTGGCAGAATGATCGGCACACTAACAGATTTTTTCATAACAAGCGCACTGATTTTATTTGGTATTGCTTTATTATTAACTTTATTTAGATTAATTAAAGGACCGACCACTGCGGATAGAGTTGTCACATTCGATGCTGCTAGTGCTATATTGATGTCTATGGTTGGTTTGTTAAGTATTGTATTTGGAACTTTTTCGTTCTTGGATTCAATCTTACTTATCGCTATCATTTCATTCGTAAGTACGGTGTCAATTTCTAGATTTATAGAAGGGGGACACGTCTTCAATGCAAATAACAAGCGAAATCGTTAATCTAATCGCAGCAATTATGATTTTCTTAGGAAGTATCATTGCTTTAATAAGTTCTATTGGATTAATCAAATTCCAGGATGTTTTTTTACGAAGTCATGCAGCGACTAAAAGTTCTACGCTATCTGTATTATTAACGTTAGTGGGTGTTATCATATTCTTTATTTCTTCACAAGGCTATTTAAGTGTAAGACTAATATTAGCACTGGTGTTTATTAATTTAACATCTCCAGTTGGTGGACATTTGATTTCACGTGCCGCTTATCGAACTGGCGCTTATATGTATAGAAAAAGTGATGCACCAAGACAAACGAATATTTTACTGAGTTCCTCTGAAAACAATACGTTTGAGCAACTGAAACAACGTGCGCATGAACGTGAAGAACGAAGACGTAAAACTTATGAAAAAGAGCATGATTATTAATGAACGAATATAATCGCAGGAAGTAGGATGATGAGACCCGTTTCGGCTGGGTTTCCATGCTACTTCTTTTTTTGTTGTTAAGTACATGATGATAAAATATGATTGCTGCACAATGAATTTAATTGCTTAAATAAAAAGTTTTGTAGCAATAGAATGATATAAGAGTGAATAAATAAAAAATATGTATGAAATATTTTATTTTCAAGTGCAATACGTTTAAGTGATGGGGCATAAAATGATAAAATAAAATATATTTGTAATTGTGTTTATTTTTAAGTTCATTATCAAATTGGGGAATGAAATTAATTTGATAATTTGTGATTAAGAGTTTGGGACGCAATATATTCATGTAAAGACGATGTTATTTTTTGTTTCAACCTCAACAATTATGAAAGAATAATGACGTTTAAAAGAGGTGAAACCTTGCAAATATTTGAAACTATACTTATATTTTTAGCACTAGTCATATTAAGTTCATTCTTACACACTTTTCTTCCAAAAATACCTTTAGCTTTCATTCAAATTATATTAGGTATGCTATTGTATGTCACACCTATTCCAGTACAATTTAATTTTGATTCAGAATTATTTATGGTGGCTTTAATTGCTCCGTTACTTTTCGTAGAGGGTGTTAAAGTCTCTCGTGTTCATTTAAGGCGATATATTAAACCTGTGTTAATGATGGCATTAGGGTTGGTAGTGACAACTGTGATTGTAGTAGGTTTATTTGTGCATTGGATTTGGCCTGAGTTACCTATGGCAGCTGCTTTCGCACTCGCTGCAATATTGTGTCCAACGGATGCCGTTGCAGTCCAAGCAATCACGAATGGCAAAGTACTTCCTAAAGGTTCTATGACAATTTTAGAGGGTGAGTCTTTATTAAATGATGCAGCAGGTATCATATCTTTTAAAATTGCCGTAGCAGCATTGATTACAGGTGGATTTTCAATGGTGAATGCAGTTGAACAATTTTTAATTTCTTCAATTGGTGGATTTATTGTTGGGTTATTAATTGGTGTCGCACTTGTTCGTTTCCGTGTGACGTTATCAAGACGTGGCATTGAAAATATTAATATGTTTACATTTATCCAACTTGTAACACCATTTATCACATATATCGTTGCCGAAATGTTCCATGCTTCTGGTATTATTGCAGCAGTTGTTGCAGGTTTAGTACATGGTTTTGAACGTGATCGAATTGCTCAAGCACGTACTAGGTTGCAGATGAGCTATAATCACACATGGAATATATTAGGATATGCATTAAATGGATTTGTGTTTTCTATCTTAGGATTTTTAATTCCTGAAGTTGTAGGGAGAATTATTGAGAACGAACCGCATAACTTAATATTCTTAATTACTGTGACATGTCTTATTGCATTAGCTATTTATCTGTTCAGATTTTTATGGGTTTTTGTTTTATATCCTTATTTTTATTTACCGGTGAGCCCGTTCCAAAAAATGATTTCACATAATGAGGATGATCAGAAAACTGCAGAAACCCCGCCAAAAAGAGGCATGTATGCGTTTATAATGACGTTGTGTGGGGTGCATGGTACGATTTCCTTAGCAATCGCACTGACATTGCCATATATGTTAGCAGATCATCATTCATTTATTTTTAGAGATGACCTATTATTTATTGCCTCAGGTATGGTTATTATCAGTTTAATTGTGGCACAGATGATTTTACCAGTCGTTACACCGAATGCTAAAAAACCTAAAATCGTTGGTATGAACTTTAAGCAGGCACGTGTTTATATTTTAGAAAAAGTTATCGATTCATTAAATCAGCAATCGTCAGTTACGTCTAGTTTCCAATATGGTAATGTTATAAAAGATTATCATGATAAGCTAGCATTTTTAAGAACGGTTGAAAATGAAGATGAAAATACTAAAGAGCTTCAGAGACTTCAAAAATTAGCATTTGATGTAGAAAATCAAACATTAAATGGTCTTGTTGAAAATGGCGATATTACTACAAACGTGTTGGATAACTACATGCGTTATACAGAACGAACACAAGTATATAAACAAGCTTCGTTATTACAACGTATCAAAGTTGAAGTAAGAGCAATGATTTTAAAGAGAAGAATACGTACGAAAGTGAAAACGAATGCGGCCTCTCCATTATCTGTTGTAGATAACTTACGTGAGATTTCCAACATTATGCGTACAGTACATTATCGTGTAGTGAGTCGATTAGGCAAAGAAACAACGGAAAACAATAAATTAGAAGTTGGTATGATTTGTGATAGTTATCTTATTCGTATCGATAATTTAACACCTTCCAATTTCTTTAATCCTAAAAATGAGAACTCTATCACGAAAATTAAATTAAGCGCATTAAAAGAGCAACGTCGTATTTTAAATCAACTTGTAGAAGATGAAGAAGTAAGTGAAGTAACAGCTTTAAAAATTCGTGAAGCAATTAATTATGATGAGATGATTATTGTAGATAGTTCAACGGATTGATAAGGTAATAAATAACACTAGATTCCATTTTGGAAGATAGTTATAAACTGCCAACAAAGTATCCAACTTTGTTGGCAGTTTTTTTTGAACACTTTTAGCAGGTACTGTCTTAACCTGTAGTTTTTGGCTAGTATTTTCCCGTAAGAGTCAGTCGAATATGATATGTAAAAGATGAATACTTGAGCTAAAGCGCATGCATAAGTGCCACTAAGTCATGTAATGAGAAGGAATAATTGAGCTAAAGCTCATGCATAAGCGAAACTAATTTTTTTCAAAGTGGAGGAATACTTGAGCTAAAGCGCATGCATAAGTGCCACTAAGTCAATGACTAAGTGGCACTAAAAAAACTCCATCAATGGGGGGAGGAGCCACCATTGATGGAGTGTAAGGGAGATGATTTAAGGCTTGAATACCACCATGCCGTACGTTTAATTAGGAGGGAAGTCGTACGACATGGGACTATTCACCTATGACTAGGTTAATAGCCCGCACCATCTATTCCATGCTGCCGTGTACAGTTTCTATATTCGATTTCATCATATTGTAATATGAATCACCTTTAGAACCTTCTTGTCCGATTGAATCGGTAAATACTTCACCGTATATATCTTTCTTCGTTTCTTCACTTAAACTTTGCATACTCTTCTTATCGACACTTGTCTCGACAAGTAAGTGTTTAAGTTGATTATCTTTCACGAATTCAATTGCTTGTTTCATTTGTTCAGGAGTACCTTGTTTTTCAGTATTAATTTCCCAAATATAACCTGGCTTAATGTCATATTGTTTAGAGAAATATTTAAAAGCACCTTCACTTGTAATCATTGCTCTGCGATCTTTTGGAATATCATTGAATTTTTCGTGACTCTCTTTATTTAATGATTCTAATTTAGCAATATAGTCTTTACTATGAGATTCGATATCTTCTTTGTGTTTTTCATCATGTTTTAATAAGGTATCACGTATCGTTTCAACATATTTAATCCCATTTTCTAAACTTAGCCATGCATGAGGATCTTGTTTAGATTCATCGCCTTCAGCACCATTTAAATAAAAAGGTTTTACTTTTTCAGATACTTTAACCACACTGTCATCTTTAGTTGATTTATTAGCTTGAGATAACGCTTTGTCGAACCAACCATTACCAGTTTCTAAATTTAAGCCATTATAGAAAACAATATCTGCATCTGTTAATGCTTTGATGTCTTTTGGTTTTACTTCATATTCATGAGGATCTTGACCAACAGGGACAATACTGTGAATTTCGACATTATCACCACCGGCATTTTTCACCATATCGTATAAAATAGAGTTAGTCGTAACGACTTTTAGTTTTTCATTTGAATTTGAGTTTGAATCACTTTTTCCATTACTACATGCTGCTAAAAATAATAGTAGGATAAGTGCAATCGATATTAACTTTTTCATATTTGTTGTCCTTTCTTATTGAAAATATTGAATTTGTTTAAAATGAATATCACAACATAAATTATAAATGCACAGAATACAATTGTGGCACCACTTGGAATGTTATAAACATAACTAATATACAAACCAACAATTGCACTAATCGTACTTATAATACTTGAAATAATCATCATAGTATGTAATTTTTTGGCGATTAAAAATGCTGCAGAAGCAGGTGTAATCAATAGTGCTACTACTAAGATAATGCCAACGGTTTGAATACTTGCGACAGTTACGAGAGATAATAACAACATTACAAAATAATGAAATACAGTTGTATTTAATCCGCTCATTCTACTGAAAACTGGATCAAATGTAGATACCATTAATGGTCTATAAAAAATGATGATTAACACCATTACAATGATACCTACAATAATAGTTGACCAAAATGTAGATTGTGTAACAGCAAGTAAATTACCGAATAATATATGATATAAATCAGTGGTACTGTTAATCAAACTGATTAAAATAACACCTGTGGCTAAAAATGCTGTAAAACTAATCCCAATGGCAGCATCTGGTTTGGTTTTACTATTTTTAGTAATGAAGCCAATGAAAATACTTGCAATCATACCTGTAATTAATGCACCAATAAACATTGGTATACCAAATAAAAATGATAATGCAACACCAGGTAATACGGCATGACTCATTGCATCACCCATAAGTGAAAGTCCCCTTAAAACAATAAGACAGCCAACAGTACCACATACAATCCCAACAACAATTGAAATGATTAGGGCGTTGCTCAAAAATTTATAGTCTAGCAAATGCTGTAAAAATTCCATAATAAGTTAAGTCCTTTCTAAAAAATTAAGTCGTTCCGCTTTGTACTGTGGCATTTAAAAACGTTTTGTTTAGATTTTCTGGTTGCATAGCGGTAATGCTATCCCCAAAATAGCGAATATTTCTATTTAATAGAATGACACGATCAAAGTATTCTTCGGTTTTAGATAGATCATGATGGACAATGAGTAATAATTTGCCTTCCTCTTTTAACTTGCGTAATTGATGCATAATGATTTGTTCACTATGGAAATCAATCCCTACAAAAGGTTCATCTAATAAGTACAAGGTACTTTCAGACATTAAAGCACGTGCTACAAGTACACGTTGTAATTGACCGCCACTTAATTCTGAAATTTGACGGTGACGCAAGTCTTCTAATTCCAAAGTTTGCATTAATTGATTTAAGCGCTGTTTCGTAGTTGGCGTCACCCACCTAAACCAACCGATATCTTTGTAAGCTCCTGATAAGACTACATGCTCCACATTTATAGGAAAATCTAAATCTATGTGCGCTTTTTGAGGGATATAAGTGACATGCTTCAAATTATTTTGTATGGAATCATCATTTAACTGAGCAGAACCTGTTGGTTTGAATTCACCAATCAGTGATTTAATAAATGAGGATTTTCCGGCACCATTAGGCCCCATAATACCTATGATTTCGCCCTGAATAGGTATGGATAAATTAATATCTTGAAGTACATGTTTATTCCCAAGTGTAAGATTTAAGTTTTCTACCTTTAACATTTTAAACCTCCTTAATAATATTTTTAGGCTAACCTAATTTAATTTATAATATACCATGAACTTTTAGCGTGTCAAGTTGATTCGTGATACAATAAGGTGAATGATTTGAGAGGTGAGATAATGCTAACTGAAGAAAAAGAAGACTATTTAAAAGCAATTTTAACGCATGATGGTGACCATTCTTTTGTTTCGAATAAGACGCTATCCCAATATTTAACTATTAAGCCACCATCTGTAAGTGAGATGGTTAATCGTTTGGAGAAGTCAGGGTATGTTGAAACAAAACCATATAAAGGTGTAAAGCTTTCAAAGGAAGGTTTAACATATACATTAGATATCATTAAACGTCATAGATTATTAGAATTATTTTTAATAAAAATTTTGCAATATAATTGGGAAGAGGTACATCAAGAAGCAGAAGTACTGGAACACAAAGTATCTCACTTATTTGTGGAGCGTTTAGATAAGTTATTAGATTATCCAATCACATGTCCACATGGCGGTATTATCCCGAGAGATAATCAATATAAAGAATTATATACAACCAATTTATTAGCGTTTGATACTGGTGATACAGTGACAATCAAACGTGTACGTGATAGAACGGACTTATTAATCTACTTATCAAGTAAAGATATATTGATTGATGAACGTATTGAAATCTTGAGTAAAGATGATACAAATAAAGTTATTATTGTAAAGAAAGATGAGCAAATTACAGTATTAAGTTATGACAATGCCGCGCATATATACGCTGAAATTTAAATTTACTAATAGCCGTGTATAACATAGTTGAAAAACATAAAAAAGCAACCGCCTAAAAATTGAGCGGTTGCTTTTTGCATGATAGAAACCATTTTACTGTCAGAATGAAAAATAGGATTGTAGTAGATGATAAATTGTAAATAGATTAATGGCAATCCATATTAAACTAAATAAGGCCGTTGGCAAATGCGTGAGTTCTTTGAGTGTCGTGCCATCCCATGAGACATTTTGAAGTGAAAATGTTAGCTTAAAAATCGTCCAAGATGATTGGAGTACTTCGCCAAGTAGCACACCTAAAATAAAATGATAGCTAATAGAGACGATATAAAGCATCATTTGTTGATTATCACTTTGGAATAAAAAATATAATAAAGCGATGAGTAATAAGACAATTAAAATAGGGACTAATTTTCTTGATGTTAATGCTAGAAAATAAATGAAAATGATTAAGTAAGCAGTAATAAATAAACTAGGGTATTGATTTTCTAGCGCTAAAAAACCTAAAAGCAACATTAATGGTGGCATGATGTAACCGCCAAATGTTGTGATAGCTTGACCTAACGATGATTTAGATTGAGTAATCGCAAATCCTTGTTGAGAAGTTTCTATACGTTCTGAAGGTTTAGCAACAATAACTAAATCTTTTGCTTTACCACCACTTATTTTATTGAATAAGATATGGCCAAATTCATGCGTTAGTACTGGGATATAATTTAAATAAATATCGAGTATCTGATTTACAGATTTATATCTGTAAGTATGAATGATGATATAAATTAATGCGATAATCAGAACCCAAATTAAGTTGAGTTGTATTGTAGAACTAAAAAATGCTTGTATTTTTGTCATAATGTAACCTCGGTTTAGAATTCCTACAATCTCTTTTATAATTGAGATTGTTATAGCATAAACTTAATTATAAAGTAATTTAATATAGAAAGCATTTGGACTTTTGACGTAGATTGTGGTTAAAGTTGAATATTAAAAGCATGCGCATATAACGTTTAGAGTTGAATTTATGCTTATGATAATAAATTTAGATCAGTATAGGTTACAAAATCGTTTAATTTATAGTCACGTGTACTTATTGAATATGTTACTATAACAATAATAAATTGATAAGATGTATTTGAGTGAGGAGATTCTAAATCATGATGGAAAACAACCATATAGATAAAATAGATGTGTTATCTGTCTATTTTGATAATGTGACATTATTGGAAATGCGCAACAATATTAAGCGATTTTTTCTGGCAGATGAAGGGGAAAATTTATTTATCGTTACTGCAAATCCTGAAATTGTGGACTATGCTACAGAAAACGAAGCATATCGTAAATTAATTAATAGTGCAGATTATGTTATTCCAGATGGAACTGGTATAGTCAAAGCGGCAAGTATACTGAAGACACCATTGAAGACGCGAGTACCTGGAATTGAATTAATGGAAGAATGTTTAAAAATTGCAAATGCTAATAACCAAAAAGTTTTTTTATTAGGTGCTAAAAATGATGTTGTGATGAAGGCAGAACAGAAACTTACTGAGAAATATCCTGATATAAACTTTGATTTTCATCATGGTTTCTTTGATTTAACAGATGAAATGGTGTTAAAACAAGTCACATCATTTAATCCGGATTATATCTTTGTTGGTATGGGTTATCCGAGACAAGAGCAATGGATAGAGCGACATGCACACCGTTTTAATAAAACGGTACTCATGGGTGTAGGTGGCTCAATTGAAGTGTTTAGTGGAACGAAAAAAAGAGCGCCTGTATTATTTAGAAAAATGAATTTAGAATGGGTATATCGCTTACTTATTGATTGGAAACGTATCGGTAGAATCAAAGCAATTCCCAAATTTTTGTATAAAGTATTTAAATTGAGATTAAAGAAATAACATTAGAAAGCACAGTGATTGTAATCTGTTATTCATAAAACAGGTTGTAGTTTTAAGTTAGTGTCATAAGCAAAAAGTGTTACTTGAGCTGAATTTTACTTAAGTACATATAAATTAGGAGTCCGAGACATAGGTTTATTGATGTCTCGGACTCCTATTTAAATTTAAGTCATTTATTTTACAACAAATCTTGAACTATCTAAGTCATTTCTGAATTTCTTTTGTTCTCCTTTAGAACGCTTTTTAAAGTCGTTTAAGAATTTTTCATATTCAGGGAGAACGTCATCTAATTCACCGAATTGTTTAAGTTTGCCTGCTTCAATCCAAGCAATTTTAGTACAGAATTCACGTACTTGTTTCATATTATGACTAACAAAGAATATCGTTTTACCTTGTTCTTTATATTCAAATATCTTATCTAAACATTTTTGCGCAAAGGTTTGGTCACCTACAGATAATGCTTCGTCGATGACGAGAATGTCAGGGTTAGTTGTGATGTTGATAGAGAAACCAAGCTTAGCACGCATACCACTTGAATATTTTTTTACAGGTTGATATATAAATTCTCCTAGTTCACTAAATTCAATGATTTCAGGTGTGAGCTTTTTAATTTGCTTACGCGTAAAGCCCATACAAAGCATTTTGAATTCAATGTTTTCGATACCTGTTAATTGACCATTTAATCCTGCATTAATCGCAATGACACTTACATCACCATCACGTTTGATATCGCCTTCAGTAGGAGACAGAGAGCCACCAATCATATTACTCAAAGTAGATTTACCCGAGCCATTTATACCTACTAAACCGATGACATCACCTTCATAAGCCGTTAATGACAAATCATTTAATGCATAGAACGTTTTATTTTTATGAAAAGGAACAATGACATCCTTTAAACGTTCTTTATTATTACGATAAATACGATATTCTTTAGTTACATGTTCAATGTTAACCGATACGTTCATATTTTTACCTTCCTTGTTTACAGTTAATACCATTATATTATACATTATATTAGTTGTTAAATTTATTAACCTATTGTAAAGTAAGTGAGTACAATTTAACATAATTATTACTTATACAGTTGTTAAATTTTACTGAATATACATTATAAAATCAACTATTAATGATAAAGTTAAAAAATAATATAGATACGAAACGCTTTTATCTGAATTTATAATAACTATTTTTCATTATTTTAATATATAACATGCTAACTTAATAACACTTTTCAAAATGAGTCATATGCGAATAGAATGAAAGTTGTTATGTAACGACATAAAGCGTATATTGGAATTGAATACAATAAATAGCGTCATGAATAAATGATGATAAGCAAATCGATTGAAAGTGTGGTTTATTTAAATGAATGCAGTGTGGATAGTATTTAGAGAGCATTTTAAAAATTTCTATCTTATACAAAGGCTTGCGCAGTTCCAAGTGAAAATTACGAATACGAATAATTATTTAGGTATGGCTTGGGAATTAATTAATCCAGCGATGCAAATTATGGTTTATTGGTTTGTCTTTGGTCTGGGGATTAGAAGTAATAATCCTATAGACGGCGTGCCATTTATTTATTGGTTACTCGTAGGTATAAGTATGTGGTTCTTTGTTAACCAAGGTATTTTAGAAGGAACAAAGTCAATAGCAACGAAGTATAATCATGTAGCGAAAATGAATTTTCCGTTATCCATCATCCCTTCCTATATTGTAATGAGTAGATTCTACGGTCATCTAGCATTACTCGTTGTTGTTATATTCATATGTATGTTAGCTGGCTATTATCCAACAATTTATACATTACAACTGTTTTTATACGTACCATTTGCACTAATCCTTACAACAGCGATTGCTTTGTTCACCTCTACATTAGGTGTACTCGTTAAAGATACGCAACAGGCAATTCAAGCTTTAATGAGAATGGTATTCTTTGCTTCATCTATTTTAATTGTACCGCCAGAAGGTATTGTAAAAGATGTAATGAAATTAAATCCGATTTATTATTTAGCAGAGGCATATCGTTCTGCTGTGTTACACAAAGAGTGGTACTTTATTACACATTGGGAATTAACGTTGTATAACATGTTTATTATTATACTTCTGTTTATACTCGGTTCAATACTTCATATGCGTTATCGAGATCATTTTGCAGATTTCATGTAAATAAGTAGATATTTAAAGTATAGAGAATGCTGAATCAATGAATTTAGCGCGTAATATATTGAAATCAAAGTCTGGGACATAATGATATGTCTCAGACTTTTTTACACTCAACATAATTGCTTACTACGCTTTAGAACTACTGTGATTTGCGTGAAATGAGCCGTATAAATGCACGAATATAAGTGCATGTAATCCTATTAAAATGTTGGCGGTTATTATAAAGGCGTTTCAACATTTGTATTAAGTATGAAATGCGAGGGATCTAAGGATTTGCATTGGTTCAATAAAATTGAGTATTTCAAATGGATAAAAAGGATTTTTCTATAATTTTCTATTTATGATAGATATAATATAAACAAGCGCATTGAAAAAATAATTGGCGGTGAACGTAGTGAGACAACTTATTAAAAAATTATATATGGGTATAATTCGCTTTTTGAATTTAATATATAAAAAGAAGAAAGTACAAAGTAAGCATATTGTTATCATGATGACATTTGCTGAAGACGTGTGTCCAATCGTTGAAGCATTATACCCAAAAGGGTACGCAATCACTGTGATTGGAAATGAAGCAAATCGTAAATATTTACAACAATTTGAAACAATAAACTTTTTACCAGCGGGTAATAAGCGTGTATTTAAACATATCAAAGCACTTAGTTCTGCAAAAGTCATCGTTATTGATACGTATTATTTAATGCTTGGAGGATTAAAGAAAAAACCGAATCAAACCATTATTCAAACATGGCATGCAGCAGGTGCATTGAAACAATTTGGATTAACGGATCATCAAGTGGATTTATCCAATGCTAAAATGGTGAGTCAGTATAGAAAAGTCTATAATGCGACAGATAAGTATTTGGTAGGCGGTGAGCCAATGGTTGAGTGTTTCAAAGCATCTTTTGAAGCGACAGACGACCAATTTTTAAGAACTGGACTACCAAGGTTGGTTCCTTATACAAGACTCGATGTAGTAAAAAGGCAGAATGAATTGAAAAAACAATATGGTATAGAAGGAAAGGTAGCAATATACGTCCCCACTTATCGTGAACATAAGCAAGCCAATCGTCAAATTGATAAAAGCCAATTTGAAGCAGCATTACCAGAGTATACGCTACTTAGCAAGTTACATCCTTCTATCGCAACAGAAGACCAAACAGCGATTAATTTACAATCAATGATGATTTTAGCGGATGTGATCATAAGTGATTATAGCTCATTAGCGATTGAAGCTAGTATTTTAGATAAGCCATCATTATTTTATGTCTATGATGAAGCACAGTATGAGGAAGAGCGAGGATTAAATACATTTTATAAAGCTATTCCTGAAGCATATAAAGCCTATACAGAAACAGAATTAATAGAAAAGCTAAAAGATCATGATGTACAATTAACCCCTTTATTTAATGATTGGCACGAGTATAATGCCAAAGACAGTTTGACTAAAGTTATTAATGAGATAGAGAAAATGGTGAAAATATGAAAATTTCAATTATCATTCCTGTATTTAATGCAGTGAATACAATTCGTAGAGCAATTGCATCTGTTGATACGAAACAAAATTATGAAATTATATGTATAAATGATGGCTCAACAGATGATAGTAAAATAGAACTCGAAAAACTTCAAAATGAATACAAGCATGTCATTATTATTAATCAAGAGAATCAAGGTGCGGCAGCTAGTAGAAATGTTGGGCTTGCTAATATGACAGGTGATGTATTTATGTTTTTAGATGCAGATGATGAATTTTTGCCAAGCAGAATTGATTTTATGGCAGATTATTATCAGCAAGATGACAATGTGGATATTGTAATTGGTCAAATTGGTCGTGAAAAAGATGGCGATTGGCAAACGATTTATTCACATCAAGCTATTCAAAAACTTGATAAAGTCAATCTCGCACAATGTCCAGATATGATGCAATCTATCGGTCCGGGCGCTAAAATGTTTAACGCCAAATTTGCAGACTTACGCTTCGATGAAGATGTGGTGTTCTGTGAAGAACATACGTTTATTATTAATGCATATAAAAAAGCACATGATATTCAACTATTACCTGATATTGTGTATGGTTATAACGAGCAAGAAGGGTCCGTAACAGATCAACGTGCAGATCAATTTGCTTCGTATATGCAAGATGCAGTTAAAGTAAGAGCGCGTGTTATGGATACGTTATTACTTAGAGAATCAAGAATTTATTATAGCTACCGCATGGATGAGTTGATTGTCAGTTATTTATTGCAATCATATATTGAAAAGCATGACATAATAACACAACAATTATTAGATTTAGTTATTGCATACATGATGGAAATGCAGAAAACAGATTACGATGGTGCAGCGATGTTTAGAATTGTAAAAGTGATTGAGCAAGGCAGTAAAAAGTGGAATAAAGCGCTGTATCAACAATGGAGAGATACATTGTTAAAGGTTGGTATTGGTAGACCGAATTATTATCGCTTTAAAGCGGAAATTTTACCCAAACGCGCTCGATTCAGAGGAAGAATGAAATTGAAACAAATTTTAAACCGATAAAAACAGTCGATATTCGTAAACTTGTATGGAATATGCTATAATTTTTAAAATGTAAAATTTAAGTAAATTTTTTGTTAAGGAGTATAGTTTATGAAACGAGTAATTACCTATGGCACATATGATTTATTACATTATGGTCATATTGAATTGTTAAGAAGAGCAAGAGAAATGGGTGACTATTTAATAGTTGCTTTATCAACAGATGAGTTTAATCGCATTAAAAATAAAAAATCTTATTATAACTTTGAACAACGTAAAATGATGTTAGAATCCATACGTTATGTTGACCTTGTTATCCCAGAAAGTGGTTGGGGCCAAAAAGAAATTGACGTTGATCGCTATGAAGTGGATACTTTTGTAATGGGCCATGATTGGGAAGGCGAATTTGATTTCTTAAAAGACAAATGTGAAGTGATATATCTTAATCGTACAGAGGGTATATCTACAACTAAAATTAAAAAAGAATTATATGGTGATAGTGAAAAGTAAAATGTGCTATATAAATGGAACTTGTTTTGAAAAAATTAAATAACACATAAAAAGGTTGTTGAGGTGAACTGACTTCAACAACCTTTTTATGTGTAAAAAAATGGAAGTGGTACAGAAATCAAATTTTTTATTGAGATTTCGTAGTCCCACTCCCATCGGGTAATATTATTTTTTATTACGTGATTTTTTTCTGAATAAGTCGATAATAAGATAAATAACAATGGCTATGGCTACAATGATTAAAATGGTACCTAATAATGTTAAGATTGGATGTTCATCCCAAGATGATTTTACAATTGTTGTTGCTTGATGTACAAGTGGTTTATTAACATTAACTGATGGTGGACCATATTTATCTGAAATAAATTCACGGTCATAGTCGATATGTGCTTTGTCATCTTCAATAACGACTTTGTAGTCGTTTTTATCGAAGTCTTTTGGTAATACATCGTAAAGATCTTTTTCAACAAAATACGTTTTACCGTTAATTTTTTGTTCGCCTTTTGATAATATTTTTGTATATTTATATTGATCAAAGGACATGTTCATCAATCCATTACCTATCATATTACGTTGTTTTTCGCCGCCAAGGTTTTTATAGTCGCCGGCCCCCATGATAACTTGATTAATTCGGAAACCATCACGTTTGGTTGTAATGGTATGGTTGTAATCGGCGATATCACTTGAACCTGTTTTTAATCCGTCAGTACCTTCTAGGCTCATATCGGCACCTTCAAGTGAATGGTTAAATGTATAATAAGTTACACCGTGTTGGGTTGGCGCAAGTTGTTTAGTAAAATCTAAAATTTTTGGTGTATCTTGTACAGCATGTTGTGATAAAATGCCAAAGTCTTTAGCAGTTGACGTATTATTGTCTTCGTTTTTGTATTTTTTAGGTGCGAAATCTTTTAATTGTTTATTTTCAGCACCAGTAGGGTTTACAAAATGCGTATCTTTCATGCCTAATGATTTTGCTTTTGAATTCATCTTGTCTGTAAAGTCTGAAAGATTCCCAGAAACTTCTTTAGCTAAAATAAGCGCAGCAGCATTACTAGAGTTAGACACCGTAATTTGTAATAACTCTTTGATCGTATATGTTTCACCTGGATAAAGTTTTGTATTACTTAGTTCAGGAAGTGTAGACATTCTATAGTGTTCATCTGTGATTTTAACCTTATCATTTAAAGACAAATCACCTTTATTTACTGCTTCGAGTGTTAAATACATGGTCATTAATTTAGTCATCGAAGCGGGATACCATGTTTTATTGATATTGTATTGATATAATAGTTGCCCTGTTTGCGAAACATTAATGGCGCCTTCTGGTTGATATGAATCTGTGACATTATAGCCATATTGATTAGCAGCCTGAGTTGGCGTAATGCTTTCAGCTTGTGCAAAAGGTGTTATAATTGTACCAACGAAGAGTACAGTTATAATAGTTAGTATAAACTTTCTCATAATGACATTCCCTCTTAATATATTCAGTTTTGGTGCAATAGAAATATTTTAGCATATTGTAAACTTATAATAAAATATAACCCTATTAGTTTAGGGTATTTGTGGAATGGAAAAGAGTTGTGTAAAATAGAATCAGTTGAATTGTAATTCATTTAATGAAATTTTTAAATATCTGCTCAATTATCGTATAAAAGAAATAAAAATTTTATGAAGAGGTAAAAAGCATGAAGCAAGAGAATCCATTATTCTACTTATTCAAAAAATTATCATGGCCGGTAGGGCTGATTATTATTGCCGTATTGATTTCTTCATTAGGTAGTATTACAGGACTACTCGTACCATTTTTCACAGGTAAGCTTGTGGACAAATTTTCATTTGAAAATATGAATTGGATGTTTGTCGCTGGATTCATTTCTATTTTTATAGTAAATGCATTATTGAGTGGGATTGGTTTATATTTACTAAGCAAAATTGGAGAAAAAATTATTTATGCCATTCGTTCTGTGTTATGGTGCCATATCATTCATTTGAAAATGCCATTCTTTGATCAAAACGAAAGTGGGCAATTAATGAGTCGTTTAACAGATGATACGAAAGTAATTAATGAATTTATTTCTCAGAAATTACCCAATCTCTTACCTTCTGTGTTAACGATCATTGGATCTATGATTATGTTATTTGTCATGGATTGGCAGATGACGTTATTAACATTTATTACGATACCTATTTTTGTATTGATTATGATACCACTCGGTAAAGTAATGCAAAACATTTCTAAAAAAACTCAGTCAGAAATCGCGAATTTCAGTGGTTTGTTAGGACGTGTTTTAACAGAAATGCGTTTAGTAAAGGTTTCTCATACTGAAGATTTAGAATTGGATAATGCACATAAAAATTTAAAAGAAATATACTTTTTAGGATTGAAACAGGCTAAAATTACTGCCATCATCCAACCGATATCAGGTGTGATTATGCTACTCACGATTGCCATTATATTAGGTTTTGGTGCAATCAGAATTTCGACAGGGGCAATAACAGCCGGTACGTTAATTGCCATGATATTTTATGTAATCCAACTGTCATCCCCATTAATTAATTTATCAACTTTAGTTACAGACTATAAAAAGGCAGTTGGTGCCAGTAGTCGTATCTATGAAATTATGGAAGAACCAACAGAACTTTTAAATGTTACTCAAGCATCAGAAATTAATGATGGCAGCTTAATATTTGAAAACGTTGATTTTAAGTATGGTACGAAACCCATACTTTCGGATGTTAATTTTGAAATACCTCCAAGTAAAGTCACAGCATTTGTAGGTCCCTCAGGATCAGGTAAGAGTACAATCTTTAATATTATAGAGCGTATGTACGATATTGAAGATGGCGATATTACATATGGTGGTAATTCAATTTACGATATTGCATTAGGTCAATGGCGTGAAAAAATAGGCTATGTCATGCAATCCAATTCAATGATGAACGGTACTATTAAGGATAATATTTTATATGGTATTAATCGGGAAGTCACTGATGAAGAATTGATTCATTACGCGAAGTTAGCAAATTGTCATGAATTTATTGAAAAGTTTGAAGATGGTTACGATACGGTCGTCGGTGAACGTGGATTGAAACTATCAGGTGGCCAACGTCAACGTATCGATATTGCCCGAAGTTTTGTTAAAAATCCAGATATCTTATTACTTGATGAAGCTACTGCTAATTTAGATAGTGAGAGCGAACGGAAAATACAAGACGCATTAGAGGAATTAATGGAAAATCGTACGACGGTTGTTATCGCACATAGACTTTCTACTATTAAAAAAGCGGAGCAAATTATCTTTATTGATGCTGGGAAAGTAACAGGTAGAGGTACACATCAAGAACTAATTACTAATCATGAAAAATATCAACAATTTGTAAACACACAGAACTTAACAAAATAAAAAGAACAGAAACGGCTTCATTTGTTTATCAAATGAAACCGTTTTCATAATTAAATACGAATATTCTAGGAAGTCAATGACTGATTTTTCGAAATAAAACGAACTATAAAATAGTTATTTTATAAAAAGTACATGCGTGCTATAATTATTAAGTAGATTCAAAGTAATGTCTTATGAAAGTATAACTCATTTATTATGATGATTGAACAAACTAAAAATTAGAAGAAAAAAGGATAAATGGAAAGTTGAAACTTAATAATTAATGCATGCGTTATTAAGGATGGAGACAATTTGTTTATTTATATTTTCAAAATACATAGCAACAGGTGTACTTTCAAACATACATTGATAACAATGATTTAAATTAGAAATGGTGGGTGTAGTGATGTTCTTAGTGATAAACATAATAGGATTGTTTGTATTTTTAGGGATTGCAGTCTTATTTTCTAGAAACAAAAAGCATATTCAATGGAAATCTATTGCTATTTTAGTATTAATAAATTTATTCTTAGCATGGTTTTTAATGTACTTTCCTTGGGGGAAAACAGCAGTACAATCGTTAGCGAATGGTATTTCTTGGGTGATTGATTCTGCACATGCTGGGACAGGCTTTGCATTTGCAAGTTGGGTGAAACCAGGTGCAATGGACATGGCAGTAAGTGCTTTATTCCCAATTTTATTAGTTGTACCATTATTCGATATTTTAATGTACTTTAATATATTACCAAAAGTCATTGGTGGTATAGGTTGGGTATTAGCGAAAGTTACAAGACAACCTAAGTTCGAGTCATTCTTCAGTATCGAAATGATGTTCTTAGGTAATACAGAAGCTTTAGCTGTTTCAAATGAACAATTGAAGCGTATGAAAGAAACACGTGTGTTAACTGTTGCAATGATGGCAATGAGTTCGATATCTGGCGCCATTGTTGGTGCATATGTCTCTATGGTTCCAGGTGATTTGGTACTAACTGCTATTCCATTAAATATTATTAATGCAATTATTGTTTCATCAATATTAAATCCAGTCACTCTTGAAGAAAAAGAAGATATTATTTACAGTATTCAAAATGATGAAGTGGAACGCCAACCGTTCTTCTCATTCTTAGGTGACTCTGTACTTAATGCTGGTAAATTGATTCTAATAATTGTGGCGTTTGTTATTAGTTTTGTAGCTTTATCAGACTTAATTGATCGATTAATTAACTTAATAACTGGCATCGTGGGAAGTTGGGCAGGTATTAAAGGTAGTTTCGGTCTAGATCAAATACTCGGTGCGTTCATGTATCCATTCGCACTACTATTAGGTTTACCATGGGGCGAAGCATGGATTGTAGCACAACAAATGGCTAAAAAAATTGTTACAAATGAGTTCGTTGTGATGGGGCAAATTAAAGACGTCGTTGATTCCTATTCACCACATAGACGTGCAGTAATCACAACATTTTTAATCTCATTTGCTAACTTCTCAACAATCGGTATGATTGTAGGTACTTTGAAAGGAATCGTGGATAAGAAAACATCCGATTTTGTCTCACAATATGTGCCAATGTTATTACTTGCTGGTATTTTAGTATCATTAATGACTGCAGGTTTCGTTGGATTATTTGCTTGGTAAGTTGAATGAGATTTCATTTTAAAATGCATAATAAATTCATATTGATGTGAAGCATGCGAAGTATACTTATATACAGGATTTAAAATGCTTATATGTTTTTTATCTCGAACCCATGTTGGAGTGTATAGGGAACTTAATTTTTTCTAAATTAGGTTTCTGTACACTCTTTTTTTATTGTTTAAAAGCGTGGCATCGTTTTGTTGAAGAAGTCCTATCACATAAGTACTGTATTGATAAGGCTAGGTATCAAAAAACACAATAAAAAACCAAGTAATTGAAGTGAGGAGACACATTCATCATTACTTGGTTTTTACGGGAAATGAATTAATTGTACATAATTAGTAAGGACTAGGTACTAAAAATATACTCGAGCAAAAATTGTTTTGTTTGTTACTATAAACAACACAAAGGAGATGGCTTCTTATTGGCTATCAATAAGAAGATAGATTTTATTATAGCAAACAGAGATGTATAAGTAAACAGAAATTTCAGAATTTTTAAACTTTAAAAAGTTGAGATATAAAGTATCGGCAGTATCATAGCGATTTAGGCCGATGAATTCGGCTTTTGCGACAATATAGATGTTGTGGTATTGACGATTATTTGCTAACATTCAATTGATTGAAGCAAATCGAAGGGGGTCGTGTGGGTGAATAAAACAGTACGTGATTTAATATTAGTCGTTTTTGGATCATTTATATTTTCAGCTGGCGTAAATACATTTATCATATCTGCTGATTTAGGTGAAGGAGGCGTAACTGGTATAGCGATTGTTCTGTACTATGCCTTTCACATTTCTCCAGGTATCACAAACTTTGTCTTTAACGCATTGCTAATTGCGATAGGCTATAAATTTTTAAGCAAGAGAAGTATGTACTTAACGATAGTTGCAACCATACTTATCTCTATATTCTTAGAGTTTACCGAAAGCTGGAAGATTGAAACCGGTAATATTTTAGTGAATGCAGTATTTGGCGGTACATGTGTCGGACTCGGTATCGGGATTATTGTACTTGCCGGTGGCACAACAGCGGGAACAACGATTTTAGCGCGCATTGCCAATAAATATTTAGATGTCAGTACACCGTATGCATTGCTATTCTTTGACTTGATTGTCGTAGCGATTTCATTATCGGTTATTCCAATTTCTAGCGCACTCGTAACAGTGATTTCGCTATACATTGGTACCAAAGTGATGGATTATGTAATAGAAGGTTTGAATACGAAAAAAGCAATGACCATTATTTCAAGCCAGCCAGATGAAATTGCTAAAGTAATAGATGAGCAAGTAGGACGTGGACTTACCATTTTAAATGGACGTGGCTATTTTTCTAAACAAGAAAAAGATATCTTGTATGTTGTAATAACTAAGACACAGGTCACACGTGCAAAACGCTTAATTAGAAAAATAGATAGCGACGCCTTTTTAGTGATACATGATGTACGAGATGTATATGGTAATGGTTTTTTAATCGACGAACATTAAAAATAAATCAATTCACTTTTAGCCTTTAATTTATGAAGTAATTCATAACTAAAGGCTATTTATTTTGCTTAAAAAGCTCCCCTGGAAACGCACTTATAAGCAACTGAAAATAAAAAGTATATAGATATAAACAGATTATAAAGTAAAGAAATACTATAAAAACATTTGATAGTCAATAGGTTTAAAAAATGATATAATGACATCTATGATAATGATTATCATTTAAAAAATATGGAAAATTTATAAGTCAATAGATAAAATTTATAAGGGAATAAACAGGCTATGATGCCTACTGCTATAGGAAGAAGGGGAATTATGAATCGCTTAAAAGGAGAACAGGTCACTATAGGTTATGGAGATAATGTCATCGTCAATAATTTAGATGTACACATACCAGATGGAAAAATTACTTCTATTATAGGACCAAACGGTTGTGGGAAATCAACATTACTTAAAGCGTTATCACGGTTATTACCGGTTAAAAATGGAGAAATTAAGTTAGATGGTGAAAACATACATTCACATTCTACGAAAGAAATTGCAAAGAAAATAGCGATTTTACCTCAATCGCCAGAAGTTGCTGATGGATTGACAGTCGGTGAGCTTGTATCATACGGTCGCTTTCCGCATCAAAAAGGCTTTGGTCGTCTGTCTGCAGAAGACAAAAAGGAAATTGATTGGGCAATGCGCGTAACTGGTACGTATGATTTTAAATTGCGTTCTATCAATGACTTGAGTGGTGGACAACGTCAACGTGTATGGATAGCTATGGCTTTAGCTCAACGTACGGATATTATTTTCTTAGACGAACCAACAACATATCTAGATATTTCTCACCAATTAGAAATCTTGGAATTGATTACGCAATTAAATAAAGAACAGGGTTGTACAATTATCATGGTTTTACATGATATAAACCAGGCTGTCCGTTTTTCAGATCATTTAATCACTATGAAAAATGGCGATATTATTGCGACTGGTGAGACTGAAGAAGTATTAACGAAAGATATTTTAGAAAAAGTGTTTAATATTGATGTAGAGATTAGTACAGACCCAAGAACTGGAAAACCTATGCTAGTAACATACGATTTATGCAGAAAAAGTTATTCTGAGGTTTAGGGGTAATTTATGACTACAAAGAGAAAAGGGAAGTTGAATTTTACAACGACATTTATTATAGCAGTGCTACTATTGATTGTTGCCTTGATTACTTCAATCTTATTTGGTGATGCTAAAATTCATTTATCGACTATTTTTGAAGCAATATTTAACTATAACCCTAAAAATCAACAACATAATATCATAAGTGAAATACGCATACCACGAGATATAGGTGCAATCTTAGTTGGTGTTGCATTGGGTACTTCAGGTGCAGTCATTCAAGGTGTTACTAAAAATGGTTTGGCTGACCCGAGTTTAATTGGTCTGAATTCGGGTGCTTCATTCATGCTTGCGCTCACTTTTGCATTCTATCCGACAGCACCATTTATCGTTATGATGTTTGCTGGATTCATAGGTGCATTAATGGGTGGCTTTATTGTGCTCATGATTGGTAGGTCAAGAAGTGATGGGTTTAATCCTATGCGTATTATATTAGCAGGTGCAGCCGTCAGTGCGCTATTGACTGCATTAAGTCAAGGTGTCGCATTGTTATTTAGATTAAATCAAAGTTTAACGTTTTGGAGTGCCGGTGGTGTTTCAGGTACGACTTGGAATCAATTAATGTGGGCAGCGCCATTTATTTTAATTGCACTTGTCATTATCATTTCAATGAGTAAGCAATTAACAATATTAAATTTAGGCGAAACCCTTGCTAAAGGCCTTGGTCAAAATGTAGCATTCACGCGCGCAATTACGTTGATTTTATCTATGATTATGGCAGGTATAGCCGTAGCGATGGTTGGTCAAATAGCATTTGTCGGTTTAATGGTACCGCATATAGTGAGATATTTAGTAGGAACAGATTATGCTCGTGTTATTCCACTTACGGCAGTTGTTGGTGGCTTGTTACTACTTGTTGCGGATACAGTTGCACGTATGTTAGGAGAAGCTCCAGTTGGTGCAATTATTTCCTTTATTGGTGTACCTTACTTCTTATACTTAGTTAAAAGAGGGGGACGCTTCTCATGATAGATCCAAGATTAAAACATAAACAATGGATCACAATGGTGATTCTAACTATCTTAGTATTGTTGGCATGTGCTTGGAGTATGACTTCAGGTGAGTATAAGATGTCAGTTGGCACGTTTTTCAAGACGCTAATTGGTCAAGGAGCCTATACAGATACCTTAATACTCATGGAGTTTAGATTACCACGAATGATTATTACAATTTTAGCAGGCGCAGCATTAGCTATGAGTGGGGCTATTATACAAAGTGTAACTAAGAACCCATTAGCGGAACCGGGTATTCTTGGAATCAATGCAGGTAGTGGCTTTGTTATTGCGTTATTTATAGTTGTAGGTCAGGTTGATGCAGCCAATTTTGTTTACGTCCTCCCTATTATAAGTATGATCGGTGGCGTACTGACTGCGCTCATTATATTTTCATTCAGTTATAACAAAGGTGAAGGTATTACGCCTGCAAGTATGGTGCTAGTTGGTGTTGGTATGGCCTCAGCACTAAGCGGTGGTTCATTAACATTAATGTCTACATTCGATGAAGATCAATCAGAGTTTATTGCTTCATGGCTTGCTGGTAATATTTGGGGAGATGAGTGGGCATTTGTTATTGCCTTCTTACCATGGATTATTGTACTTATACCATTTTTACTATTTAAAGCGAATGTCTTAAACTTATTGAATACACATCAGCATATTGCACAAGGTGTCGGTGTGAAAATCGGTAGAGAACGTATTATCCTTCTACTTGTCGCAGTCTTACTTTCATCTGCCGCAGTATCGGTTGCAGGTGCAATAGGTTTTATAGGATTATTAGGGCCTCATATTGCTAAATCAATTGTCGGACCAAGACACCAGTTGTTCTTACCAATTTCTATATTAATTGGTGCTTTCTTACTTGTCTTGGCAGATACTTTAGGACAAGTTATCTTACAGCCATCTGGTATTCCAGCAGGAATTGTTGTTGCAATTATCGGAGCACCTTATTTCTTATACTTAATGTACAAAACAAAATCAGTTTAATAGATGAAATATTGAGACGAATACTTGTTGAAGTTGATACAAGTATTCGTTTTTTTATGCTCAATTTTAGAAGGTAACCATAATGTTGGAAAAATTAGAAGAATCAACACTTATATGTTAGCGTTTATATTTGTGAGTGGGGTATACTAAGAATAAATAGATAAATGAGGAGGTCGTCGTTATGAAAAAATTGATTAAAGAAAAAACACATTTTTTAAATGATATGTTAGATGGACTTTCAATCACAAATAAAGAAATTGAGATTATTTCAGATACCGTTGTTGTTAGAAAACATAAAAAAGAAAAAGGTGTAGCGATTGTTTCTGGAGGTGGTAGTGGCCATGAACCAGCACATGCGGGTTACGTAGCACAAGGCATGTTGGATGCTGCAGTTTGTGGCGAAGTCTTTACATCACCAACACCTGATAAAATATTAAGTGCGATTAAAGCTGTAGACAATGGTGATGGCGTATTATTAGTAGTGAAAAACTATGCTGGTGACGTTATGAATTTTGAAATGGCACAAGAAATGGCTGAAATGGAAGACATTCACGTAGAAACAGTGGTTGTGAAAGATGATATTGCAGTAAGCGACGAAGAAAAACGTAGAGGTGTTGCGGGTACAGTACTCGTTCATAAATATGCGGGACACTTAGCAGAGAATGGCGTAGTATTATCAGATATCAAAGAAAAGATAGAGCATTTTTTACCAAATATTAAAACGATTGGTATGGCCATTACAGCGCCCATGGTACCAACAACAGGTCAATTTGGTTTTGACATAGCAGAGGATGAAATGGAAATAGGCATCGGTATACATGGTGAGAAAGGTCTATCAAGGGAAAAAATAGAAACCGTAGATAACATTGTAGAACGTTTATTAAATGAATTGTTCAAAGAAGTACAATCAGATGATTTGATCGTAATGGTCAATGGCATGGGCGCCACGCCGCTTTCAGAGCTTAATATAGTGGCAAAATACGTTGCTGAATATATGGACAAAAACGATAAAACGGTTGCTCAATGGTTAGTAGGCGATTATATGACAGCTTTAGATATGCAAGGATTTTCGTTAACGCTAGTACCGAATTCAGAAGCAATCCTAACTGCGATCAATACGCCAACCTCAAGTCATTATTTTAATTAAAATATCTTAAAACATAAACTGAAGGAGTGGAAGCATGAATATCTCTGAACTCAAAGCACGGTTATTAGAATTAGTAGAAGTATTTGAAGAAAAAGAAACACTACTTACGGATTTAGATAGAGCTATTGGTGATGGGGATCATGGTGTTAACATGGTAAGAGGCTTTAAAGCTTTACCTGATAATATTGATGACAGCTCTATGCAAAGTTTATTAAAGTCTACTGGAATGACTTTAATGTCTCATATCGGTGGTGCTTCAGGCCCTTTGTATGGCTTCAGCTTTGTAAAAATGTCTCAAGTGGTCAATGAAGAAATTGATCAAGACAATTTAAAAGCACTATTAAATTCATTTTCAGAAGCGATTGCGCAAAGAGGCAAAGTAGAATTAAATGAAAAAACCATGTTTGACGTTATCGAACGTGCTAATCAAGCCATACAACAAGGTGAAAACTTGACGCTTGATGTATTGCAATCATATGCTGATATGACAAAAGATATTGAAGCTACAAAAGGACGTGCTTCCTATTTCAAGGAAGATTCGAAAGGACACGTTGACCCAGGCGCACAGAGTAGTGTTTACATTTTAAATGCATTGATTGGAGATGAATCATAATGACTCAAATCGTAATCATTAGTCATAGTAAAGCAATTGCGGCTGGTACAAAAGATTTATTAAAACAAATGGCACCGGGTGTGACAGTAATTGATCAAGGTGGTGTAGGCGATGATATCGGCACGTCATATGACCATATACAAGCGTTAATTAATCAAGTAGATGATGATACGTTATGTTTTTATGATATCGGGTCTGCAGAAATGAACTTAGATTTAGCAATTGAGATGTATGAAGGGCAACGCCGAGTAGAGAAAGTTGATGCACCTATTGTTGAAGGGAGTTTTACTGCAGCAGTTAAATTATCAGTTGGTGGATCTATTGATGAGACCATAGAAGCGTTAAATAAAACATTTGGCTAATGCGCATAGCTATTGTTAAAAACTATAAAAAGTAAGTTAAATATGAAGGTAGCAACTAATTTGACAAAAAACTTCTTTTTTAAATGAAAATAGAGATAGATTATGGTAGAATAAAAGCTAACTGTTATAGAAATCTGGATACCTAGGAGGACATTGCCATGAAAGATTTAATACAAAAGCATGTCTTAAACGGCGAATTTGAGTCAGTCAAACGTTTAATGTCCCAGTCAGATTTTATGGAATTTGAAGAAGCTTATATTTCAAGTGCTCATGAAGTGGAAAATATTATGTTTTATACATGTATTTTAGATATGATGAAAGAAGAAGAAACGGCAGAAATGCACGATTTAGCGTTTCTCTTATTAGTCTATCCATTAAGTGAACTCCATGGGGCTTTGGATTCTGCATTTTATCACGCAGAAGCATCCATAAAAATCACTGAGGGCAAAGAAGTAAAAAGCTTGTTACAAATGTTATTATTACATGCAGTTCCGGAACCAGTCATTTCTGATAAAAAAGCATTCGATGTATCACGTCAAATACTTAAATTAGATCCTACGAATAGTGTTGCGCGTAATGTGCTTAAAGAAACTGCTAAACGTATGGATAATGTGGTTGTTGAATTTAACGAGTTAAATCGTTTTAAAAATGCCCATTAATGAGTTAGTTAATTTAGGTGAAGTATTAAAAATATTAGATTTTGACAAATAATCCAATCTATTTTAAATAGAACCAAGTAAACTACATTTATCTGTAATGTGTTTCACTTGGTTCTTTGTGTTAAAAATAATGTATAGTGTGAAATTTTATGGTGTGCTGTTGCAAAATTTATTCAGTAAGTTATAATAACTCAATGTGTTAACTATGAGGAGGTTAAATTTACATGGGGTTGAATAAAGAAGCGGTAAAAATTGGATTCGCTTATGTTGGTATCGTTGTAGGTGCCGGCTTTTCAACAGGACAGGAAGTAATGCAATTCTTCTCACCATATGGCTTATGGTCATACATCGGTGTTATACTTTCGGGTCTGATTTTAGGATTTATAGGTAGACAAGTTGCGAAAATCGGAACTGCTTTTGATGCACAAAATCATGAGTCTACTTTAGATTACTTATTTGGAAATAAGTTCAGTAAAATTGTCGATTACTTATTAATATTTTTCTTATTTGGTATTTCAGTCACAATGCTTGCTGGCGCAGGATCAACGTTTGAAGAAAGTTTTGGCGTACCAACATGGTTGGGTGCATTGATAATGGTTATTGTAATTTATATCACTTTATTAATGGACTTTAACAAAATTGTACGTGCTTTAGGCGTAGTCACACCATTCTTAATAATTTTAGTTGTTATTATTGCTGCGTATTACTTATTTAATGGAAGTATTTCGTTTGGTGAAGTCAATGACGCAGTCCCAGATGCAAGTCTCGTAAAAGGTATCTTATATGGTATCAACTATGGTGGTTTAGCATTTGCAGTTGGGTTTAGTACGATTGTTGCAATTGGTGGCGATGCTTCGAGACGTAGAGTTTCAGGCGCAGGTGCATTATTTGGTGGTATCGTTTATACGATATTATTAGCACTTATCAACTTTGCATTACAATCAGAATTTACAAAAATCGAAGATGCATCTATTCCAATGTTAACGTTAGCTAATGATATCCATCCTTGGATTGGTTTAGTGTTATCTATCATTATGTTAGCGGTAATGTATAACACAATTCTTGGTTTAATGTACTCATTTGCGGCAAGATTTACAGAACCATATAGTAAAAAATATCACATATTTATCGTGGTTATGGTAATTGTTGCATTCGCATTAAGCTTTGTAGGTTTCGCTGGTCTTATCAACTTCTTATATCCAATTATGGGTGTTGTAGGTTTAGTTGTTGTAATAGGCGTACTTGTGAAATACTATAGTAGAAAACGTCAGAACAAGAAATTTATTGCTTAAATAAAAAGATATATTAAATAATTATCATTAGGGAAGGGACTTTATTTCTACTTCCCATTGAGTAAAAGTCTGAGGCATCTTACTTATTGATGTCTCAGACTTTTTCATTCATCTATATTTGTTAGCCAATTCACACTACTGTATGAATTATGGTACAATGCTTCCGAAAGGAAAGGTCATGCATGAAGAAAAATTACAAGTGGACGATAATTACTGTGATTGTATTTATTGTGGTAGCGTTAGTTACTGCGTTGTTGTTAAAACAGCAGTATGATCGACAGCATTCTAGAGAAATAAAAGAAAAAGTACAAATTAATAATAGAAATGTCAATGCATTTACCAATATAACTTATAGTACAGGCGTACCAAACAGTAGATTAGATATTTTAACGCCTACTGATTTAGATAAAGATAATAAATTGCCGGTCGTATTTTGGATGCATGGTGGTGGTTTTATAGCAGGGGATAAACAATATAAGAATCCATTACTATCAAAAATTGCTGAACAGGGATATATTGTAGTAAATATTAACTATGCACTTGCACCTGACTATAAATATCCAACGCAACTTCATCAAATTGACCAAGCGGTACAATTTATTAAAAAAAATAAACATGAGTTACCTATGGATTTTGATCAAGTGATTTTTGGTGGTGATTCAGCAGGTGCTCAGCTATCAAGTCAATATACTGCGATGCAAACGAATAAATCTCTAAGAGATAATATGGGATTTGAACAGCAATTTGAACCAGATAAAATAAAAGCAGCAATCTTCTTTGGAGGCTTTTACGATATGAAAACTGTTAAAGCCACTGAATTTCCAAGGATACAACTGTTTATGGAAAGTTATACTGGTAAGAGAGACTGGGAGACACAGTTTAAATATATTAGTGAAATGTCCACGATTAATCAAGTTACAAAAGACTATCCGCCTACATTTTTATCAGTAGGTGATGCAGATCCGTTTTATAGTCAAAACATTGAGTTTTATAAAAAATTAAAATCTAAAGGCATACCTACAGATAAACTATTTTATGATGGAACGCACAATTTAAGACATCAATATCAATTCCATTTAGAGTTACCAGAATCGAAACAAAATATGAAAAAAGTGCAAAGTTTCTTAAGTAGAAATACAAGTTCTTCAGGTGTAGAAACTGAAGTGGATGAAGAAACATCGAATCCTAATGGTATCGAATTAAATCCATATTAATAAATTAATGCATCATATACATTGGTATGTATGTTGAAGATTTAAGTGTAAATCTAAAGAGCTTGCCAATGACTATGCTCAAAAAAGCTAATCCGTTTATCGGATTAGCTTTTTATTTTAATAACTTACAATATTTACGATTTATCATACGATTCGAGTAGCTCATTTATTGTGTATGCACTTTGCCACATATATCAATACGTTATAAATTACTATATAACATGAGTTAGAGTACAACAGACAAGACAATTAGTAATTAGATAATACGTTCTACTTAACTAAAAAAGATGACCAAGTTCCATTCTTTCAGGTTAATCTAACAGAGAATGATAAAAAACTGACACCTACGCGCATTACTGCTGCTACAATGTGAAATTGAGACAATAATAGTGAAGTTAGTTTACTGTTTGACATGTTTTTCATTTACAATAAACTTATATATAAGCGACGTTTAGATAAATAGTTGAGAGGTAAATTAAAGTAGTAACTTCGACATGACATATTTGTTAAAGTATTTACCATCTATATACAATTTGTCACGCAATTCACCATCAATTTGGTATCCTGCAGTTTTAAATAAATCTACTGCTGTTTCATTTTCAGGAACGACCGAAGCTTCAATACGACGGATATGATGATTTAAACACCATGCTTCAACAGAGTTAATTAATGATTGACCGAGCCCTTTCTCTCGATAATGTCTGATAACGCCCATAGAAAATATAGCTTCGTGGCGCGTGCGTTCAAAATTACCTGTCGTAACAATAGCAAAGCCAACGAGTTCATCGTTATTCTCTGCTACGTAAATGGCGTTAGAAGGTGATGTGATGTAATGTTCCAAGTTTGCAATGGCGTCATTGTTAGACGGTGCATATTCCCCAGGATTATATATTAAGTAATCAGATTCATCATAAATTGTCGTTAATAACTTTACAAATGGATCTATATCATTGATACCAATTTCACGTATTTGATGAACCATGTATGAACACTCCTTATATCTATTTTGCTAATACTCAGTTATAGTATAACTTAACATCATTAGCATGATATTACTAGGTATTATTTAAATAGAGTCAAACTAATAAAAAGGAAGTATGCTTATGAAGCCCAATATTTTACTCGCTGGTGTCACAGGTTATATAGGGAAAACCTTGATTCATTCTATAAAAGATGAAGGCAATCTATATACATTATCCAAATATCCTAAAGAGAAAGATTTCCAAGAAGTGATATGGTTGAAAAAAGATATTTATAATTATGATGATGTATTAAATGCGATGGAAGACATGGATATTGCCATTTATTATTTGGATCCAACCAAACATTCAGCTAAATTAACACAAGCAACAGCAAGAGATTTAAACTTAATTGCTTCTGACAATTTTGGAAGGGCGGCTGCTGAGAACGGTATAGGTAAAATCATTTATATTAGCGGTAGTCGATTTGATCATGAAACCATTCAACGTTTGTCAGCATACGGTGTACCAGTAGAACAAACGGAAGCGATCGTTTCACGCCCACATGTGGCAGTTGAATTACAAGTCTCTAAATATGATGATGTACGCAGTGCGTTGAGTATTCAATTACCGATGAATTGGACATTAGACCAAATGGTTGAATATTATTTTAATTGGTTAAATGAAACAAAAGGAACGATGCTGCATGCGTACAAAGACAAGGATAATTATGTAATCTACATAAAAGATAAGCAGAAACCTGTGTTAGTACTTCATAAAATGCAAGTCGAATCTGATATGATTGTGCTACATTTAGTAAGTGGTTCTATTGTTAAGGCCAATGTAATAAAGCAAGGTAAGCTGGAGTTCCGTATGCTGAAAGGGACACAAACTGTCTTAGTGCATCTATATGACTATATACCTAAATTAGTTTGGCCTGTGTATTACTTATTTCAATCGCCGTTCCAAGGTTTAATGCTGCGTGGCTTTGAAATCGATTGTCGAATTAAGCATTTTAATGGACGAATCCAGTCAGGTGAAGATATAAAATATACAAAATAAAAAGGTGATTTTATGGATATACTATTAGTAGAAGATGATATGACATTATTTAAAGAATTAAGTGAAGAGTTGGAACAATGGGATTTCAATGTAAATGGTATAGATGATTTTAATGATGTGATGACTAAATTTGAATCTGTTAATCCCGCAATCGTCATTATGGATGTTAAATTACCCAAATATGATGGATTTTATTGGACAAGAAAAATTAGGGAAGTCTCTAATACACCCATTTTATTTTTATCATCTAGGGATAATCCAATGGATCAAGTGATGAGTATGGAACTTGGCGCGGATGATTATGTTCAAAAACCATTTAATACCAATGTATTAATAGCGAAACTCCAAGCCATATACAGACGTGTCTATCAATTTAGCTTAGATGAAAAGCGTGTGCTATCATGGCAAGATGCGATATTAGACTTATCAAAAGATAGTATAAGTAAAGAGGATCATCAAATATATTTATCTAAAACGGAAATGATTATATTAGAAATGCTTGTGAAAAAACAAGATCAAATTGTTACGAGAGATACACTCATTACTGCGTTGTGGGATGATGAAGCTTTTGTTAGTGACAATACATTAACCGTTAATGTGAATAGATTAAGAAAGAAATTAGCAGATATAGATATGAATGATGCCATTGAAACGAAAATTGGCAAAGGATATATGGCGCATGGCTAATTTAAAATGGTTTTTTATCTTTTTACGCTCGCGCATATATTGGATACTATGGCTATTATTTCTGCATTTCATTTTCTTAGGTATTGCTTATTTAGATTATGATATTAGTGTATATAGCATTTTATATATTATTATTTTAAATATAGGCCTATCGGTGTTGTTCTTAATATTTACTTATTTAAAAGAAGTGAAATTTTATAAGCATCTTGACGAAAATATAGAACCAGAAGCTTTGAAGCATAAATCATTAGCAGACACACCGTTTCAACAAGAAATGGTGAATTACTTATATGGGCAAATTACGAATCAAAAAGCATTAGTTACACATCAAAAGCAACAAATTCAATCTACGGAAGCGGCGTTGACTGATTTTGTACATGATATTAAGACACCTGTAACAGCAATGAAACTGTTAATAGAAAAAGAACAAGATTTATCTAGGAAGCACGCCTTACTTTATGAATGGTCGCGTATCAATGATATGTTAGATAGACAGTTATTTTTAACACGACTTGAATCTCAGAATAAAGATATGTATTTCGAACATGTGCCATTGAAACGCCTTGTAATAGAAGAAATACAGATTACAAGATACATCAGTCAGTCT
Source organism: Staphylococcus sp. ZWU0021 (assembly GCF_000798895.1). NCBI lineage: Bacteria > Bacillati > Bacillota > Bacilli > Caryophanales > Staphylococcaceae > Staphylococcus > Staphylococcus sp. ZWU0021. The sequence goes on along the minus strand of NZ_JTLN01000005.1, from coordinate 399,631 downwards.
AAAGGCATTGGTTATGACTTAGATTTTGAGGATACATTGAATGTATATACAGATACAAAGTGGTGTCGCATGATGATTAGACAAGTGTTATCTAACGCTGTTAAATATAGTGAAGAAAGTATGATACATATACGTGCATTAAAAGAAAGTAGACACGTTGTACTCGAAATTAAAGATGAAGGCAAAGGTATCAGTGAAAAGGATTTACCTAGAATTTTTGATAAAGGATTTACGTCTACTTCAAATAGAAATAATACGACATCATCAGGTTTAGGTTTATATTTGGTTAATCACGTTAAAGAAAAACTGAGCATATGCGTGCGTATTCATTCAGAACTAGATAAAGGAACAGTAGTTAAATTTATTTTCCCGAATCAAAATGAAATTGTAGCAAAATTATCACAAAATATATAAGCGTTACTTATGAGATTAGATTGACATCAAATTTTAAAAAAAAGAATTTCATCATATAATGTAGCAATATCAGATTGCATTGCTTATATATAATCTAGAGGCATTGTCGGCAAATGACTATATTTGTCGACAATTTTTTATTGAAAGCATCATTGTGTACAAATGAAGCGTTGACAGAAACTATTAAATCATTTGTGTATTTATAAAAGTAATTGTTGAATCTGAAAAGTAAATGTGCAATTATATCTAATGTGAGTTTTATTTAAAAATCTCATTAGATACAATGCGATATTATAAAGCATAAGTACAAATCATCATTTTTGATAGAGATGTATTCTGTATTCATAATGTATGAAAATCATTTTATTAAATTAATGAAAATGAAATGTTAAGAATTTGTAAATTTAATTGTAGTATTGTAAATTTTGTGCTATTTTCAAATAAGGATAAATTAACATTTGTGAGATTTTTTAAACTAATATAAGCAAATGCTCATTTACATATAATTAACAAATGCTGTTATACTGGCAAAAAATGAGCAAATTGTAAATCTTGCCAATCTTAATTTGTCTTAAAGGATTTTAAATTTTTTTAAATTTATTGAAGGTGATTGAGGACAATCGCTGTAAATGGAGGATTTTTTGAATGTTTAACAAGAAAAAAGATAAGTTCATGGTGAAACTTGAAGAAATGGTTTTCAACTTAGACAGAGCAGCAATTGAATTTGGGAAAATGGAGTTTAATACGCATTTAGACCTTAAAGTATACTCAGACAATATTAAAACGTATGAATCACACGGCGATGAATTAATGCATCAAGTGATTTCAGACTTAAACCAAACTTTTATTACACCAATTGAACGTGAGGATATCCTCTCTTTATGTAACGCTATTGATGATGTTTTAGATGCAATTGAAGAAACATCAGGTATGTTCGAAATGTATTCTATTGAATATACAGATGAATACATGGCTGAATTTGTAGATAATATCCAAAAAGCAATCGCAGAAATGAAATTAGCTGTTGGTTTGCTTGTAGAGAAAAAATTATCGCATATGCGTATCCATTCTATTAACATAAAAGAATTTGAAACAAATTGTGACGGTATTTTACGTCAATCAATTAAACACATATTTAATAGTGAAACAGATCCAATCACTCTTATTAAAATAAAAGAAATATATGAAAGCATGGAAGAGATTGCAGATAAATGTCAAGCCGTAGCAAATAATTTTGAAACAATAATCATGAAAAATAGCTAAGGAGTCCTAACTTATGGAATATATTTTGATCATCACAGTAGCTATCGTTATTTTTTCACTTATATTTGACTTTATCAATGGTTTCCATGATACAGCCAATGCTGTTGCTACTGCTGTTTCTACTCGTGCCTTAACGCCTAGAACTGCGATACTTTTAGCATCAGTGATGAATTTTATTGGTGCTTTAACTTTCACTGGGGTTGCAGGGACAATTACGAAAGATATTGTAGACCCATTTAAATTAGAAAATGGTCTTATTGTCGTATTAGCAGCCATTATCGCAGCTATTTTATGGAATTTAATCACATGGTATTATGGTATACCAAGTTCGTCATCACACGCATTAATTGGTTCTATTGCTGGCGCAGCAATTGCTTCGCAAGGTTCATTTGCAGTATTACATTATGAAGGATTCACGAAAATCATCGTTGTTTTACTTGTATCACCGATTATTGCATTTTGTGTTGGTTTTATCATGTATTCAATCGTAAAAGTTGTATTTAAAAATGCAAATCTTACAAAGTCTAATCGTAACTTTAGATTTTTCCAAATTTTCACAGCATCACTACAATCATTTTCTCATGGTACAAATGATGCGCAAAAATCAATGGGGATTATTACATTGGCTTTAATAGTTGCTAATATTCAAACAGGTACAAGCGTTGAACCGCAATTATGGGTTAAAGTTGCCTGTGCTACTGCAATGGGACTAGGTACAGCTGTTGGTGGTTGGAAAATTATCAAAACAGTTGGTGGTAATATTATGAAAATACGTCCAGCTAATGGTGCAGCTGCAGATTTATCATCTGCGTTAACAATATTTGTTGCATCATCATTACATTTCCCATTATCCACAACACATGTTGTATCTTCATCTATTCTAGGTGTTGGTTCATCTAACCGTATTAAAGGTGTGAAATGGAATACAGCACAACGTATGATTATCACATGGGTAATTACATTACCAATTTCTGCACTTGTTGCAGCAATTATTTACTACATTATAAATATTTTCTTATAGATAGTAATTTTCTTACACTATAGGCACTTGTTGATTGGTATTTACATACATTAGATAGATATCAATTGATTTACTAAAAGAACGAGCGAAAACCAATTGTTTAACAATTGTGTTTATCTGCTCGTTCTTTTTATTTATACAGCGATAGGGCGCATAGGTGGGAATATTAATAATAAATAAGAGGAGAAAAAAACGGGAGTGGGACAGAAATCAAATTTTCTAATAGAGATTTCGTATTCCTACCTCGGCAAGGATGACTAGGATTGAAAAAAGCTTGATATAAGCGAATTTTTAATTCAGTCATCTACTGCCTAAATGAAAAAGAGCCTGTGACATCTATTTATGTCCCAGACTCGCTTGAATATATATTTAGTGAATGTAGTTATAGCTTGAAGCTTGTGAAGCTGGGATTGTACGGTAATCAACTGTACCTGGTGGTGTATTATAGTTCATTTCTGAAATTAAAATACTACCATCTGGGTTAACACGTTCAACATAAGCTACGTGACCTACAGGTCCTTCGTAATTTTGCATAATTGAACCTGCTGTAGGTGCATTATTAACTGTATAACCATCTGCTGATGCATTATTAGCCCAGTGATCAGCGTTCCACCAGTAAGTACTGATTGGTTGACCAGTTTCCGCTCTACGGTTAAATACATGCCAAGTACATTGTCCCCAGTCATATAGGTTAGCATCACTTGCTGTAGAACCACCTGTATTTGAACTTGGTGTTTCTGTAGCAGTTCCACCTGAACCACCTGTTCCTGTAGTACCTGGAATTGTTAGTGTTTGATTAGGATGTATTAAATATCCATTTAAATTATTAGCTGCGATGATTTCATCAACTGACACACCATATTGATTTGCAATAATGTTTAGTGATTCACCAGATTGAACTGTATGTGATGAACCATTTGAAGTGTTATTTGATGTAGATCCACTTTCTTGTGAGCTACTTCCACCAATTTCAATAACTTGTCCCGGGAATACCATGTTGTTATTGATGTCATTGCTTTGTTTGATTTCGTCTACTGAAACACCATATTGTTGTGAAATTGACCAAAGTGACTCACCAGATTTTACTGTATGTTGTGTTGACGCATCGGCTTCATGATTGGCGATAACGGCTGCCGCGCCTGAAGCTACTGTAACTGCAAATGCTAACTTTTTCAAAAGAACTCCTCCTTCAATTCCTATATATCTAACCGTAAATATGTATTAAATATATTCGTTAGTGTTTTTAATCTGAATTCACGTTCCATACTAACAAAAATCATTTGCTTTGTGTACGTTGTTATCAAGATGTAATATTATTAAAATTTCGTAATGCCATGTTTATATGAAATAAATACTTTTACTGCGCCATTTACAAGTCTTTCTGTTATTTCAAGTAAGATGATATTTATTTCAAATGTAACATAAGCGGATATAAAAAAAGTCTATAAATAATAAATTTTAAAAATATTGTATATTCAATGTTTGTTTATTTGAAAAAACGTGAACATTAAAGTATTACGCATTATTTTTGTGGAAAATTTAAAAAGTACATGCTATTAATATAGACGTTTAATGTTATGATTAAACGCATATATTTTATTTATTTATAGTAGCTTTTGGAATTGAGGAGTGATTGCGTTGGCTGAAACAGCACAACATGTAAATAACCAGCAAAAAAAGACTAAAGAACAATCAAAATCACATGCATACGGAAAAGTTTGGCTCTTTTTTGTATATTATTGGATTATTTTTGGAATAGGTTGTTATTTTGGACAATACCTACCAATGTCATGGAGACAACCACTTTCTTTTGTACTGCTCGGTTTAGTATTAATAACTTTAATTTTTAATAGAGCGCGTAAGTATGGGCTTGTGATTTCTCATATCTATGCCATTATACTTGGGTTGCTATCCTATGCAACGTTTACGGCGTATTTACAGAATTTAGGGCCAGAGGTTTTTTATAAGAATATTATATTAGCCATATCTGCCTTTATTGTATTTGGATTGATTGGATTTTTCGTTATTGGAAATGCAGCGAGCATGGGTAAATACCTTTTTGTAACACTCATTGCATTAATTGTTGCAAGTTTAATAGGTATGTTTATCCAGAATCCAATTTTCCATACAATTATTACAGTTGTAGGATTATTGCTATTTTTACTCTATACGTTATATGACTTTAACCGCATGAAACGGGGTCAGTTCTCACCGAGAGAAATGGGTTTCAACTTGTTTATTAACTTACTTCATATTATAAAATATGTATTAAGACTTGCCAACAGAATGAGAAAATAGTTAAATAAAGTATATATATAATCCAAAAAATATTATTACACCCTTAAAATTACTTTCTACAGTAATTTATAAGGGTGTTTTTTTAAAATCTAGTGTAATTTTAAATTTTGTGAACTATTTAAAAGTTTAATAATACTATATCTGTATTTTAAAATTTAGTTCGATTAATACAAAAAAATGTTGACAAAATTAATTATTTTATTCAAAATTACCTAAAGACTAAAAGTATGTTAATTGAAATATTTGGGGTATGACGTGATTAAGCTAGAATTAATAGTGAAGTGAGCGTTTAATGCATAGCCTATGACAATATTCGAAAGAGGTTAAATTATGAAAGCGCAATGCTTAAATATTATTTCTAAGCACAAGTATCCTACTAAGCGCGTGACAGACGGTATATTATTATTATTTCCTTTAAAGGATGCCGTTGAAGTACAGCATTTTATAACAAATGTAGAAGTTGAAGAAGATTTTCTTATCGTGAATAATACAGAAATATTTAGAATCAAAAGAAACGAAATGTCGCTATTATTATATATTTCTAGTGATTGGTTTCATGAACGAGGATATTCATTTTTTGAGTATCAATATACATCTAAGTTGATACAATCTTCGAGCAAATTACTTGAAGCTTTATTAAATTTAGCAAAGCATCATTTAGATCAAACACTGACAAATGAACTATATGAAACTTATATGTATAAAATCGTTGATATTATTGCGACAGAAGCTAAGATTGATGTTAATTATTTAAAACAACAAACAGATTATTCATTTTATGGTATTACAGGTGAAATGTTAGATTACGTAAATACACATTTACATAAAAGACTAACATTGAAAGCAATTGCCAATAAAGTGTTTATATCACAATCAAATATATCAAGCCAATTTTATAATACATTAGGCATGCGATTTAAAACTTATGTAGACACGTTAAAATTATCAGTATCAATCGGTCCATTATTAGACGGGGAACTTACGATTTCTGAAATTTCAGATGCTTATGGTTTTAGTAGTTCTGCGAGTTATAGTAAAAAATTTAAACATTATTTTGGATATTCACCTAAAGAATATCGACAACTTACAAAATCAGATAAAGTCTTTAATATTGTAACAAAAGACGATGAGCAAAACTTTGAGGAAACGCAACAAATCATTGCCAAAAAATTACAGAAACTAAATGTCCAAAATAATTATATTTGTTTAGATATCAATGAAATGGCAGAATCTAACAACGATGCAATCGTCATTCAAATCCATTCTTTAGAAGAATTTCGTAATTTATTTGATAACCAAAGTATGCGCTATATCTTTGAAGGCTCACAAAAAGTATTAGTTTATTGCATGATAGATGTTGAATCATTACGAGGTGCTTTTACAACAGATGTGGATTGCGGTTTTATAAAATTTGTGTTGAATATAAATGTTAATATAGCATTTCAAATTCAAACAGATGAAGAAGTGAATATTTATATAGATGAGATCTATAGTCAATACAAATCATATGTACAATCACATCCTGAGTTGTTAGAAGATAGCATGCACTAGGTCAGCTACGTCTTTGATCTTTCAACGATGCCCCTTAAAGAAATATATCGCAATATCATTAAAATACAACGTTATAGAAAAAATGTGAAATTTGGTGTTGATATTACACATTTATTCAATCAGCCAGAAGCGTTTAAAAATATGGAGCCTCAATTGAAGCGCATTGGATTTGATTACTATTTTATTGATAATCATAAATTATCATCATCTTATCTTAATGAAGATCATGAAGAGTTACTTACCAAAGAAGTGTTTAAATTCAGTAATATTAAAAAAATAATGAGTGAAATGCAGTTAGAAGAAAGAAAATATTATCTTTTAAATGTTCATAATAATTTTTTATTAAATGATGATCATATGGAGTTAATAGAAAGTCCGCCATTATTGATGAGTATGTTTAAGAAAGCGCGTGGAAACTTCTTTGGTGTCGGTATAGATTTAGTTAAACAAGAGGATAAGAAACATGCATTGTATTTATATGATAGAAATGGATTCCGTTCTATTCTAGGTAATATATATGAAAGATTAATGGAAAAGAGTAAATCTAGCGTGAAAGAATATGATTATTATACGGTAGCACATCACCCACACAAAATCACAATTTTTGTGGGTGACTGGCGTGTAGTTGAGAGTGAAAATACTTTAGATCACGAAGAACAAAACATCCAAATTCATATCAACTTTAAGGATATGATGTTGCGACGTGCTTATGTTATTTTTTATGAAACTATAAGCAACGTGTACGGTAATATTAATTACGCGATTCCTGAGCACTTACGTAACCATTATCAATGGTCAAATGAATGTATTAAGAAAATAGATGAATATAATAAACCTGAATTCAGTGTGTTTGAGCATCATTTTGAAGAAGAAACTTTGACATTAAATTTAGATTATAATACAGTGCACATTATTGATATATATAAATGATCAACACATAATAAAATTTATAAAATGCAATATTGAAAAAGCGTTATGAAACTTAATTTATTATTGTTCGCAATTTTGACAAACCTATAATTACAAATGATAAGGACAAGCAATTACATTTTATGGATAATTATATTGTATTGCTTACTAGCATTTGGAGGTGTAACAACAATGAATGAAGAGAAAAAAGCGCAATTTTTAAATGTTTATAAAAAGTATAAACGTGTGATGCATTACGTTGAAGAAACCTATAAGTTAACAATGAATGATGTAGCTATCTTAGAACTTATACGACATAACTGTAGGAATCAAAATATGCTAATGCAACCATTTTTAAAAATTGCAACAACGGAATTAGAGTTGAGTAGAACGAAGGTGCTTGCATCTATCCGTCGCTTAATCGATCAAGACAGAGTAAGTAAAATACGTTCAACAGAAGATGAACGTAAAGTCTACTTATTTATGAATGACGACAACGCAGAAAAATATGAGACTCTACTTGATGATATTGAAGCATATGTAAAATAATCATTCATTATTAACACGAAATTTTTATATGAAAATAGAATATAAATATAACGACGAGCCTGAGACATAAATAGATGTCTTGGGCTCGTTTTCAATTAGGGAGTAGATGGCTATATTGAAAATGCAATGTTCTCACTTGTTTAAAGAAAAGATGTTTCTATTTTTATAGAATAGCGTCGTCTTTATGCATAAGCTAAAACATAGATATGACACGTAAAAATGCTTGTGAGACATATGCGTGAGCGTTAGCCCAGGTAAACCCACGCCTGTTTTTTAGTATATAAGGTGAATAAACAAAATGGATGTTATGGGCTTACATCTATATTCTCTGTGGAAATTATTGTATAATATAACATGTTAATCAATGTAGTTATTGAGAAAGTGAGATGGAAATATGGGACGTAAATGGAATAATATTAAGGAAAAAAAGGCCGAAAAGGATAAAAATACAAGTAGAATTTATGCTAAATTTGGTAAAGAAATTTATGTGGCTGCTAAATCTGGAGAACCAGATCCTGAGTCAAACCAAGCATTGCGTCTAACTTTAGAACGCGCGAAGACATATTCAGTGCCTAACCATATTATTGAAAAAGCGATTGAAAAAGCAAAAGGTTCTGGTGAAGAGAACTACGACGAACTACGATACGAGGGATTCGGTCCAAGTGGTTCAATGATTATCGTAGATGCTTTGACTGATAATGTGAATAGAACAGCATCTGATGTTCGTGCAGCTTTTGGTAAAAACGGTGGCAACATGGGTGTCTCTGGTTCGGTTGCGTATATGTTTGAATACACGGCAGTCTTTGGTATAGAAGATAAATCAGCGGATGATATATTGGAAGCATTAATGGAACAAGATATAGATGTGAGAGATGTTATAGATGAGAATGGATTAACGATTGTCTATGCTGAACCGGATCAATTCGCTCAGGTGCAAGATGCATTACGTGAAACAGGCGTTGATACATTTAAAGTAGCTGAATTTGAAATGTTACCACAAACAGATATTGAGTTATCAGCAGAAGACCAAGAAACATTTGAAACATTAGTAGAAGCGTTAGAAGATTTAGACGATGTACAAAATGTATTCCATAATGTGGATTTGAAGTAGTATGGAACAAACAGTACAACGTTGGATTTCACAATTAGAATTGCAACCGCATCCAGAAGGTGGCTATTATAAAGAAGTTATCAAAGGTAACCATGATAAAGACATGGATAGAGCAGCTTACACAAGTATTTATTTTTTGCTAACTTATCATAATATTTCACATTTTCATCGTATCGATGCTGATGAAATTTGGTATCATCATGAGGGTGATTCACTCACAATTCACATGATTTCTCCGAATGGCCAATATGAAAAGGTGACATTAGGTAAGCATATTGAAGCGGGTGACGTATTACAATACGTCGTTCCTAAAGGTACGATTTTTGCATCTAGTGTAGAAGATGAAAATGCATATGCTTTGGTTGGCTGTATGTGTCAACCAGGCTTTGAATTTGAACATTTTGAATTGCTTAGTAAAGAGTGGCTAGATAAACATTATCCAGAATTAACAGAGATAAATGAACGCTATGCTTTAAAGGCAGATGAAATAGAAAAAAATAATAAATAAGTGAAAAAGTCTAGGACATAAATAGATGCCCCAGACTCTTTTTTGAATTAAGCTGTAGATGATTGAATTGAAAATGTAATGTCTCATTTATTTAAAGAAACGTTGCTTCATTAATAAGCTACGCATTTCTTTTGAAATTCAAGAAATGCGTAGCTTAATTTATGATATATCTAAGATCACATCGCCATAAAATGGGTTGTTTTAATATGCAATCTCTTCATTTACCGTATTTGGGTAAGACAAGATATTTAAAATTATTTCGCAGTGCCAAAGACTTCATTTGCAATTTCGACAACGTAAGCTAATTTTTTCCATTGCGCGTCTTCAGTCAATTTATTTCCTTCTTCTGTAGAAGCAAAGCCACATTGTGGGCTTAAGCATATTTGATCTAAAGTAATGTATTTTTGTGCTTCTTCAATACGCTTAAGAATCGTTGCTTTATCTTCTAAATCACCATTTTTTGATGTAAATAATCCTAACACTGCTGCAGATTTGTCTTTAGGGAAGAAACGTAAAGGTTCAAAGTCACCAGAACGTTCATCATCATATTCTAAGAAAAATCCACCAAGTTGTTCTTGGAATAAATAAGGTGCTACAGGTTCATAGCCACCTGAAATTGCCCAAGTAGATTGATAGTTACCACGGCAAATGTGTGTGGTAATGAGTAAATCTTCTGGTAAATCTTTAACAGCTTCATTGACAACTTGATAGGCAAGTTGACGTGCAGCTTCTTTTTCTTCTTCAGTTCGATCACGACCACGCGTCTTTTGTGTACCTGAAGTTAGGTTTGCCCAATAAACATCGTCTAATTGAATGTAACGTGCGCCTAATTCGTAAAATTTAAGTAGGCTATCATGATAGGCTTTTGCGACGTCATGCGCAAAGTCTTCGATATCTGGATAAATCTCTTCATTTAAAATATTAGGATGAAATAATTGATTAGGGCTTGGTATAGAGACTTTAGATGTAGCACGTCCATCTACTTTGTCATGTAAAAATTTGAAATGCTCAAAGTGAGGATGATCTGGATTGAATTGTACTTTGCTAATGATTTTAACATTGTGATTTCGTGTCTCTACACCTTCGAATTCTAAACCACGGTCTGAGGTATAACCTTCTACGCCATTTAAATTTTCTAGGAAATCGAAATGCCACCAACTTCTGCGAAACTCTCCATCAGTGATACTATGTAATCCAATTTCAAGTTGTTTTTCAATGATGTGCTCAATTTCCTCATCTTCAACTTGTTTCAATGCCTGTGCATCGATAATGTTGTTTTGGTAATCCTGGCGTGCTTGTTTTAAGCGTTCAGGACGTAATAAACTACCGACATGATCGGCTCTAAATGGTCTTTGAATAACTGCCATGGTTCTATCTCCTTTATTTATAGAATTTTCAGAAAAATATAGATAAAATTTAACAGAATTCATAAAGATTGTCAATTTCGCTTTTACGCTATGAAGTATAGTACAATAATAATAATCAAATTTTCTGCAGTGCAAATTGAATGCTGACAATATAATTCATGAGATGACATAAAGAAGACAGTTTTATATAATAATGTTAAGGAGTTGGTGACAGTGAAAGTAAAATATATCGATAAGCGTCACTGGCGTCGCATCATTGATAGAGAATATACTGAGGTCAAGGTGAACAATAATAAGTTCAAAGGAATCATTGGTTTGGTCACAATGAATAAAGTACGAGAACCATTAGAGGTTTCAGTTGTAGGTCAAAATATTATTGTTGCTGATGATAACTATCAATGGTTACAAATCTTACCTGAGAAAAAGCGCTATAGTATTACAGTGATGTTAGATGACAAGGGCAATCCGTTGGAATATTATTTTGATATAAATATAAAAAATGTTACACAAAAAGGTAATGCACGCACAATTGATTTATGTCTGGATGTACTTGTATTACCCAATGGCGAATATGAACTTGTAGACCAAGACGATTTAGAACGCGCTTTAGAGTCAGGGCAAATTACGAGAAAGCAGTATCACGAAGCTTATGTGATTGCACATCAATTAATGATTAAAATTGATGCAGATTTTCAATCGATGCAAGATAAGATTATGTATTGCTTTTATAAAATTAAACAAAAGGCAAAGCAACATAAGCAAGGTGTTACAAAAACGCAAGCACAGCATAAACCGAAAGATCATAAAGCTAAAACACACAAGCATAAGCCCTCGCACAAACAAGAAAAACACATCAAACAGGCGAAAAATGAAAGAACTGAAACAAAACCTCAGCATAAAAAAGGTACATTTGAACAATGGAGTCAGAAGTCTTCATCTAGATCCAAAGAAAATTAGAAACTGATTAATATGCATAACAAACTTAATCGCTCATTATGCAGTATGTAGTCCTTTGAAAAATAGGATAGGAGTCATTAAAAAAACGTGTTATAGTGAACCATACACATAGAATAAAGGACATTTGAAACATAACTTGAATGTCTTTTATTTATTTTAATTGCTGAACTATAGTGAAAGTAGCGAGGACGAACTGAAAAGGTGATTGTGGTTAGTATGAAATGAAATATTGAGATAAAACGTGCGTATTGAAGTATGAGTCAGTTTGTTTACAGGTTACATTATGGGCATAATGGAAAACATGTTGTAATGAAATGGAAGCGGCTACAGAAACGTGCATAAAAAATAGGGGGATAATTATGAAGATAGACGATTATCGCTTGTTAACTACGCTTGATGAAACTAAAACACTTAGGAAAGCAGCAGAAATATTATATATTTCTCAACCTGCAGTCACGCAACGTCTAAAGGCCATTGAGAATGCTTTTGGCGTAAATGTATTTATTCGAACAAAGAAACAATTGATTACGACTACTGAAGGCGCAATGATTATTGAGCATGCTAGAGAGATGCTTAATAGAGAGCGTCTATTCTTAGACAAAATGCAAGCGCATATTGGCGAAGTAAATGGTACGATATCGATTGGTTGTTCATCTTTAATTGGACAAACATTATTGCCAGAAGTTTTAAACTTATATACACGACAATTTCCAAACGTAGAAATTCAAGTTCAAGTAGGTTCAAGTGAACAGATAAAAGCAAATCATAGAGATTACCATGTCATGATTATTCGTGGTAATAAAATGATGAATTTAAGTAATACGCATCTTTTCAATGATGAACATTTCTTTATTCATCCCAAAAATCGCAATGATGAAGTAGATAAGATGCCATTTATTGAATTTCAAGCTGATCCAATTTATATTAATCAGATAAAAGAATGGTATGGTAGTCAAATAGGTCAAGATTATCATGCGATGATTACTGTTGACCAAGTTGCTACATGTAAAGAAATGTTATTGAATGGTGTAGGCGTTACGATTTTACCTGAAATTATGATGAAACATCTCGATCGAGAGCAATTTGAATTCCAACGTGTAAATATTGATGAAAAACCATTGATTCGTTCAACATTTTTAAGCTACGATGCGAGTATGAAGCAATTACCTCAAGTAGAATCATTTATCAATTTAATGATGGAATATGTTGAATCATAAACGACAAACCATCTCAACTTTCTTATAGTTAGAAATATTTCCATATTGGAATACTCACTTTCACGCTGTTGAACATATTATTTATAGAATAGAGGTTGGCTATATGTTTAGTGCCTTATTACATATCAAGAATTACAAATTATTTGTAATTAATATGATGCTATTGGGAATGGGAATTGCGATTACCGTACCTTATTTAGTGTTATTTGCTACAAATGATTTAGGAATGACGTCCTCTCAATACGGGTTATTATTAGCTTTAGCAGCAATAAGTCAATTTATTGTAAATACTATTGTGGCACGATTTTCAGATACGCGAAATATAAATAGGAAATTGATTATTGTTGCTGCCCTGTTTATGGGGGCTGTAAGTTTTTCTATTTATTTTTATATTCATGAAATTTGGATTTTTATAGCGATGTATGCGATTTTTCAAGGGTGTTTTGCACCTGCAATGCCACAAATGTATGCCTCGGCAAGAGAATCAATTAATGCCTCCGCGTCTAAAAATAAAGCCAAATTTGCAAATGCTGTCTTGAGATCAATGTTTTCATTTGGATTTTTATTTGGTCCTTTAATAGGTGCTTTGCTATTAAGCGCAAATGGTTATTCAGGGCTGTTTGGGGGCACCATTACAATTATAATCTTCACTTTACTACTGCAAGTTTTCTTTTTTAAAGATATTAAAACGGAACACACAGTTTCCGATGTGAACCATGTAGAAGCAGCTGCACCAAATATGTTAAAAGATAAAGTATTATTAGTTCCATTTTTAGCGTTTATCTTATTGCATATTGGGCAATGGATGTATACGTTGAATATGCCATTGTTCGTTACAAACTATTTAAATGAACCTGAAGGGTTTGTCGGCGGTTTGGCAAGTTTATGTGCAGGATTAGAAGTACCATTTATGGTATTACTCGGTATTTTATCTGCTAAATTAACAACGCGCACACTATTAATATTAGGCGGTTTATTTGGTGGATTATTTTACTTTAGCATTGGGGTATTCGAAAGCCTTGTAATGATGTTTGTTGGCCAAGTATTCTTAGCCATATTTTTAGCAATTTTACTTGGGCTAGGTATTAGCTATTTCCAAGATATATTACCAGATTTTCCGGGTTATGCGTCGACATTATTTGCTAATGCGATGGTTATTGGTCAATTATGTGGGAATTTATTAGGTGGTATCATGAGTCAATGGGTTGGTTTAGGCAATGTATTTTATGTCTCAGCAGCTTCAATATTTGTTGGCATGATACTGATTTTCTTTACTAAAGATCAAAAATTTACAGAAGAAAGTATGGAGTAGATAATCATGACAGTAATTTTATGGCTATGTATTATAGCAGCATTTGTTTTAGCATTTATTGGATTAATTAAACCCATTATTCCTTCAGTATTAGTGTTATGGGTCGGTTTTTTAATTTATCAATTTGGTTTTCATAATGGCAACTTATCATGGGTATTTTATGTTTCTATGATATTATTCACGGTATTTATTCTTGTTGCTGATTTTATTATGAATAAATACTTTGTAAATAAATTTGGTGGTTCAAAGTTAAGTGAACTGGTTGCACTTGTCGGTGTCATCGTCGGTTGTTTTGTCTTTCCACCTTTTGGCATTATTATAGTTCCATTTGTTGCAGTGCTTGTTGTAGAAATGATTCAAGAGCCTAACTTAACTAAAGCGCTAAAAGCGAGCTTTGGTTCGGTCGTTGCCTTTTTAGCAAGCTCAGTAGCACAGGCAATCATTATGATTATTATGGTGATTTGGTTCTTTGTAGATACCTTACTTATAAACTAAATCAGTATACCTTCGTGTTGATGGTTCATTTTTAAAATAACTTTTGTAAGATGTTATTTTAGATTTGAATGATCAACATTTTTTATATGTGCGATTAATTTTAACTACACATATAATGTAAGCGGATTTATATAAAAAAAGTAAAAATTAAGCAATACCCTTGTTTTAAGCAATCGCATTTTAGTATAATCACAATCATGTTTAAAAAATACGTAATGGGAGGTAAGTCGAAAATGAAATATCCTATAGCGATATGGATGCTTGCAATTGGTGCGTTTGCAATTGGCATGACAGAGTTTGTTATTATGGGGTTATTGCCTAATATTGCACGAGATTTTGACGTGACGGTGAGTCAAGCAGGACAATTGATCACTGGTTATGCATTGGGTGTAGCAATCGGTGGACCTATCATAGTTATGTTGACAATAAAATGGAATAGAAAATATTTGTTGATTGTATTGATGGGAATATTTATTATAGGGAATCTTACAGCATCGTTTAGTCCTAATTATGGGTTTATGATGACAAGTCGAATTATTACCTCTTTAGCACATGGTTCGTTCTTTGGTATTGGTTCTATACTTGCGGCAAGTATGGTAAGACCTGAAAAGCGTGCGAGCGCAATGGCACTTATGTTTATGGGATTAAGTATGAGTAATATATTAGGCGTACCTTTTGGTACGTTAATTGGTCAAAACTTTGGTTGGCCTATGACGTTTATTATTATTTCGATTATTGGGGCACTTGCACTGATTGGCATCATTATTTTTGTTCCTATGCAACGTGAAACGATTAAGTCATCTGTCTTAAATGAATTACAAATTTTAAAAGAAAAGCGTTTATGGCTAACACTTGCAGTGACATTGTTTGGTTTTAGTAGTGTGTTTGCATACTTTACTTATATTTCTACTGTGCTCATAGATGTCTCCAATGTACAAGAAAACTTAATCTCTTATCTTTTAATTATATTTGGTATAGGGGTTACTCTTGGTAATGTCGTTGGTGGTAAGCTGGCAGATTGGAATTTAAATAAAGCTTTAAAAATCATTTTTATCGTCTTTATTCTATATTTCATCTTATTATACTTCGTTCAAATGAATAGTATTTTAATGGTAGCAGGCATCTTCTTCTTTGGTTTGATTGGCTTTAGTATGAGCCCGTCATTACAATTTAAGAGTACTTTAATCTCTCAAGATGCACCAACACTTGCAAGTACGTTGAATCAATCTGCATTTAATTTAGGTAATGCTTTAGGTGCATTCATAGGAGGCGTCGTGGTTACGAATTTACCTATAGCATCATTAAGTTTAATAGCACCTTTATTAACGGTTATTGGACTCATTTTCTTATTAGTGAGTATTCGTGTTGAGAAAAAAGAAGACTAAATATTTAATATAGACATATTAAATAATAGATAAAAGTAGGGCGATGAAATCATATTTTAAATAAGATTTCGTTGTCCTACTTTTTTATCCTATGCACTGTTTATAAAGAAGTGTTGGCATCTTTATTGATAAAGTGATGATCGATATAGAGTGAAACTGGAATAACGATAAAAGAAATAATGATAAAAGTCCAATTACTAATTAAGAGATAAGGGCCTATCGCTAAAAAAGATTGTGGAACAAAAAATACATAGAAAGTTGCAAATAATAAAAGGATAATGCTGATATAAGTACCAATCCATGTCCAATGTGATTTAGTAAAACATTGCATTTGCACAGTTTTAAATATTACCCAAATAAATAAGAAAATGATAATAAAACCGACAATTAATATAAGAGGGAAGGTATAAATATATAAACGTTTTGCGCCAATGAAAAATCCAATAAAACCTTTTAAAAAACAAAAAATACCTATAAATAATAAGATATGTTGAAATATATATTTGAATATATTAGTTATAGTTTCATTAGGTAACTTTTTGATTTCGTTTTTAGCATGCGCTTTAGGATCATGATTAAAGAAATCCATTGCGAGGGTGCCTTCCTTTTCGGCCTGTAATAACTGATGTAAAATGCGGTTTAACATTTTTTCAGATGCATGTGGATTTACGCTTAAATCAGCTCGTACATAAGTCATATAATTTTCAAACGTTTCTCTATCTGTATTATTTAATCTAAGTGATTTCACATTATTTTCACGCATTAATTTATCAGTGGATTTCATTTGAATTTCGCTACCTTTTTTTAGAATATATTTATAAGATAAGAATTATTATGACTAATATCATAATATAAATCAACAAGCTTTTATAAGGAGTATATATGAATCGATTAACAATTAAACAGACACAATATATTAACCGAATTGCTGAAGTGCATGAAGCAGAACTAGAACGGCAAAATACTACATATAAAAAGACTAAACTTTCTGTTGCTTTGCGTATTGAAATGATTGAACATGGTTTAAGATACAGTGACGATACAATATTGATGCAAACAGAAGGTGAACGGTTGATTGGTTTTATTTGGGCACGATATGATAAAACACTGAAAACGGCGTTAATTGAGATGTTATATGTTGAAACTACTCACCGTAATCAGGGTGTTGCAACTAAGCTAAAAAAAGAGATTGAAGCATGGGCACGAGATAAAGGGGCGTATACAATAGAAAGTACTGTAGCTTATTCGAACAAAAAAATGCAAAAAATGAATTTTAACATGGGTTATGATATGAATAAGGTTGTTATGGTCAAAAACTTATTGGTAAATAATGAAGATAAGCATAAATAATGATAAAATATATATTATTATGAAAAAGGAGATATTACATGAAAAAATGGCTGGCACTCATAATAGCATCAACCATTACTCTAACAGCATGTGGTAAAGATGATGAGAAAGCGTCTTTAGAAAAAGATATCGATAAACTTGAAAAGCAAAATAAAGACTTGAAAAAACAAAAAGAAAAACTAGAAAAAGAGCAAGACAAACTTAAAGATAAATCGGACGACTTAGAAAAAGATATTAATGCCAAGACATAAAGTAATCGTAGGGTATCAGGCATCATAATTTATATATCATCTTATTTAAACATCCTTAAATAGTATTTCCTAGGAAATCATTGTAAACTGGTTTTAGTAATTGTTATAATGGGTATCGTTATAAGATATTAGAAGTTTTAATCGTCACATATAAAAATATTTAAAATAAAAAGTTGGAATACAAGTTAATTGATAAATATGTTTTATCGTTTATGTGAATATAAAGATAAAGTGAATTAACAATTTCCTTGAATAGAAGAGAGGTTACCGTTATGCATGAACAAGATTTCAATTTATTAGAAGGCCGTTCAATTACTTTGCCAGAATTAGGTAGAGAAATTGAAAGTATTACTGGCAGACAAATTAAAGATTCAACGGGTGAAATTAAACGTGTTATTGCACATTTGCCTAATTTCGAATCAGATACGGATACATTTGTAGCGACGTATAAACTAGATCATCAGAATGATTTTATCGATGCAACATTTACTGCACCGAAAAGCGAACGCAATCGTTTAAAAGAAATTGCGGTAAACGTTGAATTAATTAGCTATATTTCAAGAGCGTAATTGATATTCTTTGAAATACTAAAAAAGTAACGCGATATGAGTGCGCTCATAACGCGTTACTTTTCTATATAAATTTACTTTAAGTATAGAGGTGTAATGAATGACAGTTTATATTGAAACTGAACGGTTGAGATTACGTGATTGGCGAGAAACAGACTTATTACCATTTCAACAAATGAATGCCAATCGGCAAGTTCGGAGATATTTTCCTAGTTTATTAAGCTATAAACGTTCAGAACACGATATGAAAAAAATGGATGAAGCGATTCAATCAAATGGCATAGGATTATTCGCTGTAGAACTTAAAGAAACAAATGGCTGGCTAGGGTTTGTTGGCTTGAATTATGTTCCTAAAGAAAGTAAATACACATTTGAAGAATTGCCATTTTATGAAATTGGGTGGCGCCTAATTCCAGAAGTATGGGGCAATGGCTTTGCAACTGAGGGCGCAGCTGCGGTATTAAAATATGCTAAAGAACAAGGCATTGAAGAAGTATATGCTTTCACTTCAAAAAATAACGAAGCTTCACGCAAAGTTATGGAAAAAATTGGTATGAAACGTTTTGATCATTTTGAATACCCAGAACTTAGCAAGTATCATCCACTGAAAAAACATGTTAGATATTATAAAGATTTAACAATAAATGTCTGAGAAGTGTTGTTTTGATAATGTATATGATCATCTCTACAAATGTATATAGATTAAGTTAAATAGAGGCTGAGGCAAATTTAATTGTCTCAGCCTTTATCAATTTTTTAAAGTTAGAAAGATTTATGCATGTACCACAGTTCAGAAGCACTTTTTATACTTATCAACCGTGATTACCTTTGCCAATGTGGGAAGACGGTGGCGTAAAACGTGTTTGGATAATTTTGCTTAAATGTTTTAAAGTTTCATCGATATCTTCGGCATCGACATAAGCATATGAGAAACGGATACAATCACGCGCATCTTTATCATATACTTCACCAGGGTTAATCAGTATGTTTTCTGCAATCGCTTCATCGAAAAGTCTTTTCATATCGATGGAGAACTTAAATTGGAACCAAATATAAAATGATCCTTCGGGCGTTGACCATGAACCGAAATCACTAAAATATTTCTTCAGAGATTCTAAAAATAAATTTCTCTTAATTAAAAGTTGGTTCTTTAACATTTTGAGGTGTTGGTCATGATATTGAGGATGTGTTAACCATTGTGTTGCGATATATTGTGATATAGAACTTGCGCCATAGTCATTTTGCATTTTTAAATCAGCTAAATGTGCTGCGACGGAAGGCTTGGCAACAATCCACCCGACACGTAAACCAGGACTTACAGTTTTAGATAAGCTATTCAAATATAAAATATTGTCGTTTGTATCAAACGATTTTAAAGGTTTAGGTCGCTCATGATTGAAATATAAGTCACCATACACATCGTCTTCTACAATCGGTATACCATGTTGTTCACATTGCATGATGATTTTTTGTTTTTCTTCTGTTGAATAACTATGTTGTGTTGGATTGTGTAAAGTCGGTATACAATAAAAGATACTGTTTGTATATTGTGATTGTGCTTTAAAAATATTATTAATATTACTTTTAATATCAGAAATGCTTATTTGCTGAATATCGGCCCTCATATTATGCCACGTGCGTATTGAATTAATGTATGAAGGTGATTCAACAATAATCTTGGATTGTGGAATGAGTAAGCCATCTGCAATGAGTTTTAAACCTTGTAATGCACCTGATGTAATACAAATGTGGTCAACAGTACATGAGACACCTAATTTTTGCATATATTGTGCCACTGCTTCTCTAAGCTTAAGGTTGCCTTGAGGTGGTTCATAATTAGTATTTAACACAGGAGTATGACACTTGCTCAAAATTTCTTTGAACTGTTCATTAGGTATAAGATCGGGAGCAAGTTCACCAGTACCCAATCGTATCATGTTAGTGTGGAATTCTAGTTTATTAATTTGTTGAACAAAGTATTGGTTATTTTTAGTCGTACTATGGCTAATATAGTTTTGCCAATTAATATTGTTTTTAATATAAGTATGCCAAGTATTTCCAGATACATATAAGCGTTGTTTTTCTCTACCTTCTATGATTCCCTGACTTTTTAGAATATCGAGTGCTTGTATAACGGTGGAACGGTTCACTTGATATAACGAGGCCATATCTCGTTGAGAAGGTAATTGCATGCCTTGTTCTAAATCTCCAGAATCTATTTGTGAAATGATATCATCTATAATTTGCTTGTATTTTGGTTTGAACATAAAATAGCTCCTATATTATCTGGTTGGTATTTTAATTTGCATCTGGTGGGTCCAATTTCTGTGTATATAATATAGCATAGTTAAAATAGTCGTAATAATTAAAGGAGCGTAGTTTTGTATGTTGCAATCAGCCGTTCACGGATTACTATTAGCGCTAGGGCTCATATTGCCTTTAGGGGCGCAAAACGTATTTGTATTTAATCAAGGTGCAAACCATAAAAGTATTACCAAATCATTACCAGTTATTATAACAGCAGGGTTATGTGATACATTTTTAATCGTGTTAGCCGTCATAGGTATTTCTGTGATATTGTTATCGATGCCTGTGCTACAAATTACAATTTATTGTATTGGACTGGTATTTTTATTATATATGGCATGGTCATTATGGCGTACACGTCCAGTTACACTACAATCATATCGACCGATGTCCGCTAAAAAGCAAATTGGTTTTGCACTGTCTGTATCATTACTTAATCCCCATGCAATCATGGATACCATAGGCGTAATAGGGACAAGTGGTGCAGTTTATGAAGGTACTGAAAAAATGGTCTTTACTATAGCTACTGTTATTGTTTCTTGGCTATGGTTTATTTTCTTGGCAGTAGTTGGAAAAATGATTGGAAACATAGATAAAACAGGGAAATATATCATGCTATTGAACAAATTGTCATCAGTCATTATTTTAATCGTAGCTATAATGATTTTAAAACAACTCTTAGCAATTTTGTTATAAGTCAAAGGCTAACTATTCAATGATAGATTTCAAGTTAGATTATATTAAATGTTTGGGATATAAATAGATATTGTCAAATTGAGGGATAAGGCGAAATAATGCTTCATTATTAAAAAGCGTCTGGGACAAAAATAAATGTCTCAGACGCTTTCCTACGATTAGTCATCCTTTTTACGCGGATTATATAAGCTAGTGCTTGTGTATAATAGCTGCTTAATTTTATTAACATGATTTAGTCATAAGTTCTAATGCCAAGAGGTTGGTAATTGTTTAATGTTTCAAAAAGTGATTCTGGCGTAGCGCATAAAGGTGCAAGTGCTTTATATTTTGGATCGATAAAGCCTTCTTTAATCATATGATTTATTAATGTTTGTAAAGGTTCAAAAAAGGCATTGATGTTAAAAATGGCTATCGGTTTCTGGTGTATACCAATTTGCGCCCAACTATACATTTCGAAAAATTCCTCTAGTGAGCCAGCGCCACCAGGTGCCATCACGAATGCATCGGCAAGCTCTGCCATTTTATTTTTTCTCTCATGCATGGAATCCACTAAAATAAGCTCCGTTAATTTAGTACTCGTAATTTCTTTTTCATCTAACATTTTAGGCATGACACCAATTGCAGTGCCGCCATGATCCAATACACCATCTTGAATTGCGCCCATAATCCCTACAGAACCTGCACCGAAAATGAGTTCATAGCCTTGTTCTGCCATGTACTTACCTAATTGATAAGCTTCGTTCATATATGTAACATCATTGCCTTTACTGGCACCACAATAGATAGCAATTTTTTTCATGATTAATCCTCCGTTTCTAAAAAATATTTATGAATTAAATTTGAAAATATAGACTCGAATTTTGATACATCTTCTTCTGTAAAAGCAGCCGGCCCTTTTGTTCGACCACCACTTTTTCTAAACTGTGCACTTGCATGTCGTTGTTCGAGTAGCGTATTGATATTTTCTTGATTATATATAAATCCTTTGTGATGCATGACAATTTTAGCTTTGTTTAATAATAAACTAGCGAGTCCATAATCTTGTGTTACAACAAGATCATCAGAGTGAACCAGTTTTACTATTCTATAATCGACAGCATCAGGCCCATCATCAACATAAATAATATTGACATGTTCAGGTTGAATGACGGTAGAGAAGTGGCTAAAGCTACGGACGACGGTAACAAAAATGCCTGTCCCTTTCGTCAATTCAATAATTGAATTGGTTACAGGACAAGCATCTCCATCTATAATGACTTGTGTCATTTGCTTATTTGCCTTTATCTTCGTTGTTTTGTTTTACAACGCTTTTTGCCACATAGTCTTTATATTTTTTGAATTCAGATAAACGTGCTTTTTTATTTTTTTCTTGCACTTTCTCTTCTTCTTTATGACGTTTGTCGATGTTTTTTTGTAACAATTTGCTTAATTTATTTACATCTTTACGATTATCTTTTTCTAATTTTTCGCCTTTTTTCTCAGTTTCGTCATCAAGTTTACCTGGTGTTAATCCAACTTTTTCCATGTGCTTGTTAGATTTTTTCATATCTTTGATACGTTGTTTTTCATTTTCTTGACGTGCTTTCTCTTCTTCTTTGCGACGTTTATCGATATTTTTTTGCAGAATTTTGTTCATTTTATCTGCTTCTTTGCGATTTTCTTTTTCTAATTTTTCGCCTTTTTTCTCGATATAAGCTGGATCATTTTCTTTTGCAATGCGTTTAAGTTCGCGCTTTTGATCCATGTTGTGTTTTTTATCTACAACATATGCTTTCGCATTAGAAGATTTTTCAACTACATTATCTTTCAAATGTACAGATTTATCTGCAACTGTTTTAGAAGCGCTAACTGTCGCATCGCTAGCTTTTTTAACATCTGGATGATCTTTGATGCGTTTACGTTCGACGATTAGCGGTACTAGAAACACAGGCGCTACTGTGATAATTGTTTTAATTAATTGCTTTTTGTCCATACTCGTTGCCTCCATTTAATTTATACTATCTTCACCATACCCTATATTACATGAAAATAAACGGTAAATATAGCGTATGCATAGGATTTATTATCTGTTGTTTTATTCAACATAACAAACACTACGACTGCCCAATTTATATATTATATTATTTTCTATATATTATTGGCAGTGATTTAGATCGATACCTGGGAAAGCAACACTAGCCGAAACCTACACGCTAAGATACTGTCTGCGAAAACCATGCACAAAAAAACTGCCAACAAAATCGGAGACTTTGTCGACAGTTTGTGATAAACCCCGTTGATGGGGGAGTTACCTGTTTTTATTAAATTATTCACCAGTGATACCTTGACCAATACCAAAGCCAAAATAAAGAATAGCGATAATGATTACTAAGACAATTCTATAAATAGCGAATGGAATCAGTTTGATTTTACTAATTAAGTATAAGAAAGTTTTAATGGCAATTAGACCAACAATAAATGCGGCTAAGAAACCTAAAACATAAAAGCCAATATCACTCATGTGGATATATTCCATATTTTTAACTAAAGATAAACCACTTGCAGCAAGCATTACTGGCACTGCCATGATAAATGTAAAGTCAGATGCTGATTTATGATTCATTTTCATTAAGACACCAGTGGAAATCGTAGATCCTGATCTACTAAAACCTGGCCACATAGCTATGGCTTGCGATAAACCAATGACAAATGCTTGGAAATAATTGATTTGGTCCACGTTTCGTGGATTGGTAACTTTTTTGCTGTAAATATCAGCAATAATCATATATATAGCACCGATAAATAGTCCTATCATTACAGTAGGCACACTGAAAAGATATTCTTGGATGACATCATCGAAGAGTAATCCTAAGACACCAGCAGGTATCATACCAACGATAATATGCAATAAGTTTAAACGTTTTGGTTTTTGGCCAATACCGTCAATGGGTTCATGTCTGTATTTGCCAATATGTAACATTTCGAAATAACGTTCACGGAATACCCAAGCACCTGCGAACACAGAACCGAGTTGGATTACAATTTTAAATGTAAAAGCGGATTGTGAACCTAAAAATTCACTAGATTTTAGCCACATGTCATCGACAAGTATCATATGGCCAGTAGAAGAAACGGGTGCAAATTCCGTTAATCCTTCAACGATACCTAGAATAATACCTTTAATTAATTCAAGTATTAACATAATTTACCTACTTTCATAGTACTTATTAAATTTTATGCATTTTCATCTAACAATAATAGCACAATAAAAATATAATACGCTACTTAAAACCGTAATATGAGACCAAAGAATGAGATAATATAAAATATATATATTTTAGTAGCTTTGTCAGAGGAATAAAAAATCAATTTTAAATTTATGTCAGAAATATGAAATTAACATAAAAAATGTTACTTGATAATGAGCGAAATCATTTAAATTTCATATAATGTGTTTATAATATGTGGCAGGTGATATTTTGTGAAAAGATTAACAAATTTAGCTTTAAAATTTAAAGTATATCCTATATGGATGTTTATTATTAGTACATTATTAGCCATAACCGTAGTAGTTCAAAATATTTCTATTGCTGAAATTTTAAATATCATGTTATTAAAAACCAATCAAGATGTATTGGCTTTATTATTTATAACATTGGTGATTTTAATTGCACGTGCGACACTTAATACAGTGAACCAAATGATAGGTAATCGTATGGCTTCAAAAGTCAAACGAGATTTGCGACGTCAGCTCATATTACAACGCTCAAAAGAACCAATTGGTGCGCAAATAAACACGTTGACAGAAAGTATAGATGGCATTGTTCCTTTCTTTAACAGTTATTTTCCACAGGTATTTAAATCGATGATGATTCCACTGATGATTATTGTGGCAATGTGTTTTATACATTTAAATACTGCATTAATTATGATTGTTACAGCACCATTTATTCCTATTTTCTATATTATATTTGGCTTGAAAACACGTGATGAATCTAAAGATAAAATGACATATTTAAATCAATTTAGTCAGCAGTTTCTAAATAAAATTAAAGGTCTTATTACATTAAAGCTTTTTAATAGAACAGATAAGACTGAAGCGGCATTATATGAAGAAAGTACAACATTTAGAGATTTGACAATGCGCATCTTAAAGAGTGCATTTTTATCAGGCCTCATGCTTGAATTTATTAGTATGTTAGGTATTGGCTTGGTTGCATTGGAAGCAGGTTTAGGATTGATTTTATTTCATAACATTGATTTTAAAACAGCAGCAATTGCAATTATCTTAGCGCCAGAATTTTATAATTCAATTAAAGATCTTGGACAATCGTTTCATACCGGTAAACAAAGTGAAGGTTCAAGTGATGTCGTATTTGATGTCTTAGATAAAGGAACCGCAGAACATAAGATTCAAAAACAGATTGATACGTATCAAACACCCATTGTTCAATTATCGCAGGTTGATTTCAAATATGATGCAGCTGACACCTATGCTTTGAAAAATATTAATCTAAGTATTTATCAAGGCGAGAAAATTGCACTAGTTGGTAAAAGTGGTGCGGGTAAATCAACGTTAGCACAATTGATAACACAAAATTACAAACCCCAATCCGGTTCAGTAACGTTTAAGGATCCATCTTTAAGTATTGGCTTTTTGAGCCAATCACCTTATATTTTTAATGCTTCTATACGTGATAACATTACGATGTTTCAAGACGTTGATGATGCTAGAATATTAAAGGTATTAGATGATGTAGGACTGAAAGAAAAAGTACTGAGCTTAGCGGATGGTTTAGATACATGGATAGGTGAAGGTGGAGAAATGCTCTCAGGAGGGCAAATGAGACGTATAGAACTCTCAAGAGTGTTAATGACACAACCAGAGCTCATCATCTTTGATGAGCCCGCTACCGGCTTAGATGTGAAAACAGAACAAACCATTCAAGATGTGATTGCACATGAATTTGAAAGTGCGACCATTATTACGATTGCCCATAGATCACATACAATTAACAAAGCAGATAAACGCATATTAATAGAAAATGGTTATGCAGCATCTGTCGAGCAAACGACAATGAAAAATTCATCTCAAGGTGGTGATGCAACATGAAACCACATATTCAATTTAAAATAGACAAAGATTTGATTTTATCAATACTAATTGGTGTCGTTGGTAGTTTGGTAGCGTTGGGTATGTTCTTCTTAAGCGGGTACATGATTACACAAAGTGCATTAGGTGCGCCTTTATTCGCTTTAATGATCCTGATTGTATCTGTTAAAATGTTTGGATTTCTAAGAGCGATTGCACGTTATATCGAAAGACTTTTATCCCACAGAGCGACATTTACGATGTTGAGAAATGTGAGAGTTCAGTTTTTCAAGAAATTATTACCCGTCATACCCGATGTATATCGTAAATTTAATTCTAGCGATTTGATTGCGCGTATGATTGGCAGGGTGGAAGCACTACAAAATATTTATCTGAGAGTGTATTATCCTCCAGTAGTTATTGGCATTACAGCAACGATAACTGTTTTAACAATGATTTATTTTTCATATGTACATGCAATTATTATCTGTGTGAGTATGATTGCAACTTTATTGGTTATACCTTGGTTGAGTGCTAAAAAAGCGCGACAAATAAAAAAACAAGTCAACCAAGTACAAAGTGGTTTTTTAAATCACTTTTACGATTATAAAGAAGGTTACGTAGAACTCGTTCGTTTTGATAGAACAACATACTATAAAACAGCATTGTTAGATCAGTTAGAACAATATGAAGACGCACAAGCGAAAGAGCAACGATTTTTATCTCTATATGAGTATAGTTTAAATATTGTCTCAATGATTGCACTGTTTTTTACCTTATATTTGGGTGTTGTCCAAGTGCAAAATCACCAATTAGACGTCGTTTATTTAACGAGTATCGTGCTCATGATGTTAACGTTGTTTGAACAAGCCATTCCGATGAGTAATGTGGCCTACTATAAAGGTGATACAGATGAAGCAATTGAAAATATAAATGAAGTGATTGCGCATCCGATGGTACAAGGTACCGAACAAATGCAAAGAGATTTGAATGAAGCTAATTTGTTATTCGATATTCAAGCAGTAGATTTTAAATATTGGAATCAATCAAGTAATGTGTTATCCAATATTCAATGTACTATTAACAAAGGTGAACATGTTGCAATCGTTGGTCCTTCTGGTTCAGGGAAAAGCTCATTACTTCAACTCATGCTAGGTTTGTATCAAAGTGAAAAAGGGAGCATATTATTTAACCAACAAGATATAGTGAAAATTAAGGATAAGGAAAAATATGGTCATATAAATGCCTTATTACAATCACAACAACTTTTTGATGGAACAGTTCGTGAGAATTTATTTGCTGAAAAGCGTGATCTTGAAATGAGAGAAGTACTTGATGACTTGGGGCTAGCGCATATTGATTTGGACAGAATGATTACACTTTCAGGTCAAACATTATCTGGTGGAGAGGTTCAAAGATTGGCAATAGCAAGGTTGTTTTTAAAACATGCGCCTATTTGGATATTAGATGAGCCGACAACGGCATTGGATATATATCATACCGATAAAGTGATGGAAGCAATTCATCAAACTGCGCAAACCTTGATAGTGGCAACACATGATTTAAGACTATTGCCACATTTTGATAGAATTATAGTTATGCAAGATGGCGTTATTTTAGAAGATGGCAGTTATCAGGCGCTATTGAATAAAACGAATGGTTATTTACACCAAATGGTAGCCATTAATGCTGATTAAAATAAACGTGGAAACGAAGACATCTAAAATAAATAATAAATCTTTAGTTATTCATTTAAACCGCGGTAGATAGAGCTGTTAAATATGAGTTATGATTTATTATGAAAAAACGAGCTCAAACACATAAGTGTTTGAGCTCGCTTTATAAATCAAGTATATTAAAGGAATAATTTTTAATAGCTAGTACCTAAACTTTTGTTGTGAAAAATTATTTAGATTTTTCTTCAGTGAAGGCATTGATTACTTTTGAAAGTAATCGATTTAACTCTTGAGATTCATCTGGGCTTAATGATGATGCAACAGCAACATCTTGACAAGCCGTGTCTAATTCTGGACGAATTGCTTCACTTTTGTCAGTTAAATGAATAAACACTTCACGTTGATCTACTTCAGAACGTTCACGTTTGATTAAATCAACTTGTTCCATTCTCTTGAGTAATGGAGATACAGTACCTGTATCTAATGCTAATTCTGTTACGACTTTCTTTACATTGACAGGTGAATCAGCCCATAAAATTGTTAATACTAAAAATTGTGGGTAAGTCAGTTTGTATTTTTTAAAGACATTATTTGAGTAGTAGCGATTTACTTGTCTTTGAGCATTATACAAACTAAAGCAAAGTTGTTCCTTTAAATTAAGTGGTTCAGACATAAGTTCTCCTCCAGACATTCTATCCGTTTTGTTCTCTCTGTATCGGACCTGAATCCGTCTTGCGTTGTGTTTGACACTTCTTCAATCATACTTTTGCACTGTGCCATGCTAAAATAAAGTGTGTATAAAGTTTAGAAGATATCTAATATTTTATCAAGTAAAAGTTTAATTATATGTATAAATTAAATTTTACACAAACATTTGTGTTTAAGAAATGAGTGATTTTATGAAAAATATTAAACAACCTAAGACGCCTATTACAATTGTAACAGGTTTTTTAGGTAGTGGGAAAACAACTTTCCTTAGCAATTATGTGAAATATTTATTAAGAAAAAATGAAAACCCAAGTATCATCGTAAATGAATACGGCAATTTAGATGTAGATAGCGCTGCATTAAGCGACGATGTTGAAGTCGCATCGATATTAAATGGTTGCGTCTGTTGTGACTTGCAACAAGATTTAATAAAACAATTAAAACATTTTCTTAACAAAAGTGCAATGCACCATATTATAATTGAGGCGACGGGTATTGCACATCCGATAGAAATTATTGCGGCATGCCAAGATCCTGAAATTGTCGCTAATGTCCAAACGCCTATGGTAATAGGATTATTAGACGCACCAAGATTTTTGACCAGAACCCAATATACCCATAGTACAAAACAATTGATGGAAGAACAATTAGAAGTAAGTCATGCAATTGTAGTCAATAAAATGGATTTATTAAAAAGTGATGCGTATGATGATCTTAAAGCTATTGATAAAATTAATTCAGAAGTGCCCAAATTTTATACAACTTATGCAGATATGCACATGGATGCTTTTGATACGATTACAAATACATCATTGCCAACTAAAGAAAGCCATATGCATCATCATGGTATAAATAGTGTACAATACCATTTTTCTGGGCCGATTGATCGTCAATTATTTTATCAATTTATTTTACGGCTCCCAGATAATGTTCTAAGATTAAAGGGATATGTTAAATTTCGTGATATGCCTCATGAAACTTATGAATTTCAATATGCATTTGGTCTCCCAGATTATCAAATTATTGATGATGAAATGCCATTAACGATTGTGATGATTGGTGAACAGATTGATGAAAATCAAATACGCAACAAATTAGACATGTTACAGTTCACTTAATTATCTAATAAAATAAAAGGTGTTGGTTTTTAAATGGATAAAGTAAAAATAAATCAGTATGTCTCGTTTTCAAAAGTGATACAAGGGTTTTGGAGAGCACAAGATTGGCAGTGGACACCACAACAATTGAATCGTTATTTAAATGAGTTAGTAGAGCGCGGGGTCACAACGATGGACCATGCCGATATTTACGGTAATTATACATGCGAAGGTATTTTTGGTGAGGCTTTAAAATTATCACCTCAATTACGAGATGAAATTGAGATTGTGACGAAATGTGGTATCGTACTACCATCAAGCCCTGAACAAGACATTCATGGACACAGATATGATCATAGTAAAACACATATTCGAAAAGCAGTAGACCGTTCATTACAACAATTAAATGTTGATTATTTAGATAGTTTGCTTATCCATCGACCATCACCGTTGATGGATCCCCATGAAGTAACAGAAGCTTTAAAGGCTTTAGTAAGCAAGGGTAAAGTGAGATCATTTGGTGTCTCGAATTTTAATAAATCACAATATGATTTGTTAAGTAAATGCCTTGTGTGTGACAAATTACACATTACAATAAATCAATTAGAAGTGTCGCCATACACATTAGATGCAATTGACAATGGTGTCATTAATCATATGTATAAAGATGATGTTAAAATTATGTCATGGAGCCCTATGGCGGGTGGCAAGCTCTTTGATCTAGGTGATGAAAAGGCTGCAAGAATTATGGCAATTGTTTCACCATTAGCACAGAAATATAATGTGACAACGAATGGCATCATCATGGCTTGGTTAGATAAACATCCTGCCGCAATCATGCCAGTGTTGGGTACGCATAAGATAGAACGGATTGATGACGCAATCGCTGGACTTGAGGTAACATTAACAGACCAAGAATGGTTTGATATTTATACAGCTTCATTAGGCCACGATATCCCTTAATTTAATTTTAAAAGGAGTGTAAATAATGAATACTCAGAACGAACAACACCATAGAAAAGAACTCAAGTTTCAAAAACGCTTTATTACTTTTCCATTTTTAGGATTTGCTTTGATTATTGCTATATTGAACATCGTTTTTCCTGACATTACTGTGATGGTAACTTTATTTGGTTTGTTTTTCCTTTATAATGCTTCGATTTTATTCGTTGTTTTTATTCATCATTTTAAACGGATAATGATTTTATCATTAATATTAACCATACTTTCCTTAGTATTATTTGGACTTACATTTTATTTATATGGTTTGACTAACCATTTTTTTAACTAGTCACGAGTAAATGACTTATAGAGCAAGCGTGATTATAACGAGGAGGTAATGCATGGAACAGTGGATTACACACTTTATGGAACAATATGGTTATTGGGGTATTGCTTTTTTAATTTTTCTAGAAAATGTCTTTCCGCCTATACCGTCTGAAATTATTTTAACTTTTGGTGGTTTTATGACTACTAAATCTGATTTAAGTTTTATTGGTGTGACCATTACGTCTACAATTGGTTCAGTTGTCGGTGC
This sequence comes from Staphylococcus sp. ZWU0021, assembly GCF_000798895.1. Lineage (NCBI taxonomy): Bacteria > Bacillati > Bacillota > Bacilli > Caryophanales > Staphylococcaceae > Staphylococcus > Staphylococcus sp. ZWU0021. The sequence continues at coordinate 368,012 of NZ_JTLN01000005.1, read as the reverse complement.
AATCGTCTTATACGGAATAGGAGCTTGGATTGGTGAACGCAATTTATATCGTTTTGTTAATCGATATGGAAAGTTTCTTCGTGTAAAAACGAAGGATATTGATAGAACAATACAGTGGTTTGATAAATATGGTTATTGGACTATTTTCTTCTGTCGTTTCGTGCCTTTGTTGAGAAGTTTAATCTCTATACCTGCTGGTTTAACAAGAATGAATCTACCATTATTTATGCTATTTACAACGATAGGAACATTAATATGGAATATTGTTTTAATTTATTTAGGTCAAGCAGTCGGCGGTAATTGGCATGCAATTGTGTACTATATGGATATTTATTCTCGCATTATATATATTGTACTGATTATCCTCGCCATTTTCATTATATGGAAATGGTTTAAGCGCCAACGCAAACATAAGTAAAGATGATAACTTAAGTTTATGAATTGCAATCATTGTTTAAAATGAATGCGTGTTATAATTTAATTGAGATATAAATTGCTTGATTAAGGGGATGTTTTTATGACCAAAAAGAAAATTTCCATAATAGGTGCTGGTAACACAGGCGCTACATTAGCATTTATTGTTGCGCAGCATGAGTTAGCTGATGTAGTGCTCATTGATCGACCAGATAACGAAGGACAAGTGAAGGGTAAGGCGCTAGATATATTCGAAAGCAGTCCGGTATATGGTTTTGATGCGAAAGTGACGGGTTCCGTGAATTACGCTGATACAGCCGATTCAGATATTGTTGTGATAACTGCAGGAAGTCCTCGTAAACCAGGTATGAGTAGAGATGACTTAGTACAAATTAATGAAAAAGTGATGTTCGATGTTACGAAGGAAATTGTAAAGTATTCACCGGATTGCAAAATTATCGTACTTACTAATCCAGTAGATGCGATGACCTATTCTGTGTTAAAAGCGTCAGGTTTTCCGAAAGAACGCGTGATTGGACAGTCTGGTGTATTAGATACTGCACGATATCAATCCTTTATTGCAGAAGCTTTAAATGTGTCAATAAAAGATATTAGAGGGCTTGTATTAGGCGGCCACGGTGATACAATGGTACCTTTAGTAAATTCAACCAATGTCAATGGTGTCCCTTTACATCAATTGTTGAATCAAACGCAAATAGAGCAAATTGTAGAACGTACAAGAAAGGGTGGCGCTGAAATTGTTGCTTTGCTTGGCAATGGTTCTGCATATTATGCCCCTGCGTCTGCAGTTTTTGAAATGATTGAAGCAATTCTAAAGGATCAACATCGTTTATTACCAAGTATCGCATTGTTAGAAGGAGAATATGGATTTTCTGATATCTGTTTAGGTGTACCAACTGTTTTAAGTGAAAAAGGTATCGAAAATATTGTTGAACTAGCACTTTCAGACAATGAACAGGCACAATTGCGCATCTCTGCAGACTCTGTAGAAGAAGTGAAACAAGCTTTGAAAAATCAATGATAAATAGATGACGTACATTAAAATAGAAGTATTTAGACAGCAGTTAAGTAGTAGCAAGTGTAGTATTTTACAGCATCAATTGCGTCTTTTATTGAGAATAAGATTTATTATCTAAGTCATATAAATAACTCCCGTTAAAGTTGACATTGAAAAATGAAAACTTAGACGGGAGCTTTTTTATATCAGTATTTTTAACTAGCACCTAAAAGTAGGCGAAATATCTATTTATATCTCAGACACGTATACTTAATCCTTAGCACATGTAATATTAGAACTGATGATACAATTCATTAACTGTTTACTATGTAAACGATAAATGATTACATTCTAAAGATACAAATGTATAGCGCAACATATTCGAAGAAAGTGAGTATATACATGTATTTTAGTCTGATCTTAACATGGATGGGTATATTCCACTTAGGGAAGCGACGCTCGTAATAAAATAATTGTAGGTAAAACAAACCGATTCCTAAGGGAAGGCACATCAAGATAATGCTGTGCGTATATGAGAATCCTACATCATGTAATAGATGACCAATGATTAGCTGCAATAAAATGAGTATAATAATTAAAATAATAATATTGAAAGTCATTTTGCACTACGCACTCCTTTCGCAAATGCATATATGATAATTTGCAATGCTACAAGTAATAAAATGAAGCACAAAGTATCAAATTTCAGGCTTGCCGCAACTTCATTAAAAATACGGAGTGGTTCATTAATAAGATAAACGGAATGTAAACGCAAGAAGCGACCGATGTAAATACCGAGTCCATTAAGGAACATCATTGCTACGATGATGAGTCGATTTAACCACATACGGTGTGTAAATTGCTCAATTTCTAAAAACATTAAAATTAATAGATACAGTGCGAGTAATACGGCTGCAACTAAAAATGCGAAATAGGCCCATTCAGTGATTAATAAACCCTGATAAAAATTAAATCTAAATTGATTTAAATGGATTAAGTCTGTAACCATATATAATGTATTAGGAACCATAAATACAAAAATAAGTGCAAATATAATAAAGAGCGGCCATTCGTATTTATAAATAGGTTTAAATAAATTCAAGAGTAAGCATAGTTCAAATGGCACATATGCTAGAAATAAATTTAATGTCATAAACGGAAAATAATGATTAAAAAATATTGAAATAATGATTAGAATAAGGAACACAGTTCTAGCAATATATCGAGCCGACATCAATACACCTACTTTCTTTTTAGTATGTCGTTGCTGATGAATGTATTAGTTTAAATGCTTATTATATACAATAATAAATATATCTCTACCTTAAATCGCATAACTTAAGAGAGATGTTAGTTCAATTTGTTGAAATACAAGACTACATGATACATTTTTTGAAAATAAAATTCAACGAAAGTACAAGTTGGATTCATAAAGATAAAATGTATAATTAAATAGTTGGAGAATGAATTCATATAAATTAATTAAACACCATAACATAGCAACTTATGACACGGTTGGATTAAAGCAGTAACGGTTAAATGCTAAATCATGTTTAAATCATATCCCAAATCATCATATTATATATTATAAAAGTAAAGTGAATTTTAATATTAACAAGATCTAAGTCAATAGAGGAGCACATTGCGTATTTTCTGAATTTACACTTTTAAGTGAATTTATGTAAAATAAATGGAAATACAGTTTATAAAAATACGTGTAGTTCAGACAACTACTCCTTAATGGATAAAAGAGTCTGAGGCAGCTATTTATGTCTCAGACTCAAATTAAGCATAATGAATAGTTGCGTATAGCACTTACATTCTTATTGGGTTGCATAGTTAGTGAATGATTTAAAAATAAAGGTAAGCACATTTTATTTATAAATCTAACAGATTCAAACCAATGGTTTCATTGTGTTTACGATTGATGTCTAGATTAGTCATTGTAATGATAATTTCAGCAGTTGCAGATACAACGGCTTTTGTTAAATGACCACTAAGTGTTTCATATTGATTGGTTCCAAATGTTGCGTGTAAATGTGCAAAGGGCTGTTCATCAATATGAGAAATGTTGCCCATTAAACCGATTAATTCAAATGGTTCATCAATTAATTTCTTCTCATATGTTTGTGTTTCTAGATTATAAAAGTTGAGCTCTGCGCTTGAACAAGCGCCAATACCACTGACTGTGCCAAACTTACCATTTTGTTCTCTAGCAATATCAGTTACAGCTTCTACAATATCTTCACCCTGTTCCAATACTAAAACAATCGTTTTGCCGTCTACTTGATAAATCATAAGAAACCTCCGTTCTGAAAATGGATTACACCACTATTATACAAGTTCTTATTAAGAGTTTGTATAATAGTGTTTATAGTAAATATTTTTTATTGTCATTTGCTATAGAACTGTTATAGAATGTTGTAATATTAAGGTTTTATCAATGTTATAAATAGCCAGCAATTTATATATTAAAAAAGAATGGAGTGAGAAACGTGAATAAGCAATTTATTATATTATATTTTAATATTTTTCTTGTCTTTTTAGGTATTGGTTTAGTTGTTCCGGTATTACCGGTTTATTTGAAAGACTTAGGCTTAAAAGGTAGTGACTTAGGTATACTCGTTGCTGTCTTTGCTTTAGCACAAATGATTATTTCACCATTTGGTGGTACGCTGGCAGATAAATTAGGTAAAAAACTGATTATTTGTATAGGTTTGGGTCTTTTTGCTATTTCAGAATTCTTATTCGCTGCAAGTCATACGTTCTCACTTTTAATCGTTTCTAGAATACTAGGTGGATTTAGTGCTGGTATGGTTATGCCGGGGGTAACAGGAATGATTGCTGATATTTCTGTAGGTAGAGATAAAGCGAAAAATTTCGGCTATATGTCAGCAATTATTAATTCGGGATTCATTTTAGGACCAGGGATGGGTGGATTTCTAGCAGAATTTTCACATAGATTACCGTTTTATGTGGCTGGTTTTAGTGGATGTGTGGCATTAATCTTATCGATTGCATTAATCAAAAATCCAAAGAACAGTACGCAAGATGGTTTCACTCAATATCAACCAGAATTACTATCAAAAATTAATTGGAAAGTATTTCTGACACCAATTATCTTGACACTTGTACTCGCTTTTGGCCTATCTGCTTTTGAAACGCTATTCCCATTATACACAGCAGATAAAGCACACTATTCACCATTAGATATTTCATTCGCGATTACTGGTGGTGGGATAGCCGGCGCAATATTCCAAGTGTTTTTCTTTGATAAATTCATGAAACATTTCAAAGAGTTAACATTTATCACTTATGCATTACTTTATTCTGCTATCATTTTATTGGCACTGACATTTGTTCATAGCTATTGGTCAATTATGATTATTAGTTTCATCGTGTTTATCGGATTCGATATGATCCGACCAGCGATTACAAACTATTTTTCTAATATTGCTGGAAATCGACAAGGTTTCGCAGGTGGGCTGAATTCTACATTTACCAGTATGGGCAACTTTATCGGGCCTCTTGTAGCAGGCACATTATATGATATCAATTTCGAATTTCCCTTATATATGTCAGTATTAGTAATGGTATTAGGTATGTTCGTTATATTTATAGAAAAAATGATTAGATCACGCTTCAGTAATATTTAAATTTTAAACAAGAACAAGTTGAATATGCAGATGTACCCTTCAGAGTTGACGTTAAAAAGTGGAAACTGTGAAGGGTTTATTTATGTAAAAAGGGGATAGTGAATGACTGTTTTCAGAAATAAATCATTTAAGTGTTTATGTCATAAGGCTAATACTAAAAACTGAAAACGAATATGACACTTGTATTAAATAAGCTAGACTTACGTAATATTCATGTAACAAAGATTACATTTGTTTTAAATTGTGTTCTATTTAAGTGTTTATAGAATAATCTGTGCTAACATGATAAGAAAAGTAATAAATGTAAGTAAGGGGATGAACTTGAAAAATTTAATGTTAACGATTATGGCGTTCCTTCTTGCTTGCTGTTTAGGTTTTCTTCTTTTTATAGCTACAAACCAACAAGCGCTTGCAAAAGTACATGAAACGATTTCTAGTATTTCAGTTGGAGAACAAAATGCTGAAGCTAAGGACAAAGCAAAACAAAAAGATAAGAATTCAATTAAGGCAGCGATGAAAGAAGAAAAAAATGAAGCGCCATATAATACAACAAACTATCAACCTATTGCCAAATTAACGACGCACGATTTAAAAGAGAACGAAACGGGACAAGCGAACTTACCGCAATTTTCTAAAGCACTAAATAAAGCACAGACGCTTGTGAATCATGACAATCATAAATCTAATCCATATAACGATTATGGTATCGATAGCACTTGCCAAGGTGTATATTATTATATTTTTACATTTAAAAATGAAGCAAAACCAAATACGTATTACAGAGTAACTGTAAGTGAAGACAATCAAGCGAGTATATTTGATAAATCGTATGTAGTGAATGACAATCAATCACCGTTACATTCGAGTATCTCTCCTCAAGAATCTGAAGTGATTGCACAAAAGCATGCTGTAGATAACCTAGGGGAAAATGTCGTTTTGAAAAAGGTTAAAGAATCTAAGGACGGCATGTACTATACTTTTCATGAATATAAAACACAAAGAGATTATAAAGTTGTTGTTAGTAAATCCGGGGATGTTATACAGCAACCTTCATTAAATTAAATATAGAAGTCTGGGACAAATATATATCTCAGGCTTTTTTCATTTAGGCAGTAGATGACTGAATTGAAAATGTAAAGTCCCACTTCTTTAAAGAACTACTTTTTTAATTTATGAAAATTAGTAGTTCTTATGCATGTGCTTTAGCTCAAGTAAACCATTACCATAGTCACCCTTGTCTTGTTTACATAGGTAGGACTACGAATTCTCAATTAAAAAATTTGTTTTCTGTCTCACTTCCTTCTATATTAGGGAAATCAGTATAAAGACACTCATATCAATGTTATGATGATAGTAATGAATAAAAAATAAATTGGATAGTTTATTTTCTGGTAGTAGTCATAAATATTAATAGGAAAAGGATGAGCGTTTTGAGAAAAATAAAGAAAGCAATCATACCAGCTGCTGGATTGGGTACACGTTTTTTACCAGCTACGAAAGCGATGCCCAAAGAGATGTTGCCTATTTTAGATAAACCTACGATTCAATACATAGTAGAAGAAGCGGCACGAGCAGGCATCGAAGATATTATTATAGTGACAGGTAAACACAAACGTGCCATTGAAGATCATTTTGATAATCAAAAGGAATTAGAAATGATTCTTCAGGAAAAAGGTAAAACAGATTTATTAGAAAAAGTTAAATATTCTACAGAACTTGCAAACATTTTTTATGTTCGACAAAAAGAACAAAAAGGACTAGGTCATGCAATATATTCGGCAAGACAATTTATTGGTGATGAACCATTTGCTGTCTTATTAGGTGATGACATCGTTGAATCAGATAATCCAGCTATTAAGCAACTGATTGAAGCTTATGAAGAAACTGGGAAATCTGTCATCGGTGTTCAAGAGGTGGATGAAGCACAAACACATCGTTATGGTATTATTGATCCACTACAAAAGTTTGGTAGAAAATATGAAGTGAATGAATTTGTAGAAAAACCAAAACAAGGCACTGCGCCTTCTAATTTAGCTATTATGGGGCGTTATGTTCTAACGCCTGATATTTTTGATTACTTAGCTACGCAAGGCGAGGGTGCAGGCGGAGAAATTCAACTCACTGATGCCATAGAACGCTTGAACAGAGCAGATCAAGTCTATGCATATGATTTTGAGGGCGACCGTTATGATGTTGGTGAAAAATTAGGTTTTGTAAAAACGACGATAGAGTACGCTTTAAAAGATGAATCAATGCATGATGAGTTAGTTGAGTTTATAAAAAAACTGAAGCTAAATTAAATGACGATGAATTTAAAAAAGCATTAGCTAAAAAGTTTAATGTAATGACGTCTTTTTAAAAGTCATATGGAGTGATTGATAATGAAGCAAAAGAAAACCAATGCAATGAGAATGCTTGACCGAAGTAAAATACCGTATGAAGTTAATACTTATGAAGTTTCAGAAATACATATGGATGGCGAAAGTGTAGCTGAAAAGGTAGGCGTGGATCCCGGTCTTGTATATAAAACCCTTGTACTTGAGAATACAAATCACGCTCATTTTGTGTTTGTTATTCCAGTTCGCGAATCTTTAGATATGAAAGCGGCAGCGCACGCGGTGGGAGAGAAGAAACTGCATTTAATGCCACTTGATGATTTGAAAAAAGTTACTGGATATATCAGGGGTGGTTGCTCACCTATTGGTATGAAACGCGCATTTCCAACGATAATAGATCAACAAGCAATGGACATCGATACCCTTTATGTAAGTGGTGGTGAACGTGGCACACAGATTAAAATAGATGTTAGAGACTTAATTAATGTGACGAAGGCAAAGGTCGTCGAAGTCATACATAAATAAAAGCATGTAATAACAAAGGGGCAGACAGGAATCTGATTATATATAGATTGCTGTCTGTCATTTTTTGTATATAAGTATTTAAGATAACTCAATTTGCAACCACATGATGAACTACAAACGAGTATTAGGTTTTAGATGAGCAAATAGCATGTTTGTTCATATTATACAAACGATAAAAGATTAAGTTTGCGATGATAAAAATTAACGTAGTGCTTTATTTGCTAATAACTAAAAATGACAATTAATAGAACTTTTAAGGTTGTATATGACTGTTTTTGATTGTTTTTGACGAAAAATGATTGAAAAAAGAAAGCGTAAACATTATAATGACATTGAGATGAGGTGAAGCGATGATAACGGAAAAACGCCATGAACTAATTTTGACTGAATTGTCAAAACAAGATTTTTTAACTTTACAAGAATTAATTGAACGCACAGGTTGTAGTGCTTCAACAATTCGGCGTGATTTATCAAAATTGCAGAAATTCGGGAAACTCAAAAGAGTACATGGAGGTGCAACGCTAAATCAATCATCTGCATTAGAACCTAACTTGGCGGATAAAAGAAGTACCAATTTAAGGGAGAAACAAGAAATTGGTAGGCTGGCAGCAAGTCAAATTGAAAATCGAGATTGTGTGTTTTTAGATGCCGGTTCAACAACATTGGAAATGATTCCTTATATCAAAGCGAGTGACATTATTGTTGTTACAAACGGCCTAACACATGTTGAAGAACTATTAAAACATGGCATCAGAACACTGATTATCGGTGGGGAAGTCAAATCTACAACATTTGCAACCGTTGGTGCGAGCGCTTTAGAAACATTGCGTCGTTATCGATTTGATAAAGTGTTTTTAGGAATGAATGGTATTGATTTGAAATATGGTTTGACGACACCAGATGAACAAGAAGCAATTATAAAGCATCATGCCATGCAATTAGGCACACAAGTTTATGTATTGATAGACCACGATAAATACGAAAAAGTTTATTTTGCACATGTACCTTTAGAAGAAGGGGTTTCAATCATTACTTCCAAAAAGGCACAATCACTTAAACAATTTCATCTGTTTGCTGGTCAATATAATTTTATTGGAGGCACATTATGATTTATACGGTAACTTTTAATCCTTCTATTGACTACATTATGTTCGCAAATGATTTTGAACTTAATGGATTAAATCGCGCCATGGAAACATATAAATTTGCAGGCGGTAAAGGCATTAATGTATCAAGAGTGCTTAAAACACTTGATGTATCATCAACGGCACTTGGATTTGCGGGTGGTTTTCCTGGTCAATTTATCGCAGAAACATTAGCTAAATCAGATATAGGTACGAACTTTGTACAAGTTAATGAAGATACAAGAATTAATGTTAAATTAAAAACTGGGAAAGAAACAGAAATTAATGCACCTGGACCGCAAATAACAGATGAACAGTTCGAAACATTGTTAACACAAATTAAAAAAACCACAAAAGAGGATACGGTTATAGTTGCTGGGAGCATTCCGAAAAGTGTACCGAATGATGCATATGAACAAATTGCTCAAATCACTAATGCAACGGGAGCCAAACTAGTGGTTGATGCAGAAAAAGATTTAGTTGAATCGGTATTAGGGTATCATCCTTTATTTATTAAACCGAATAAAGACGAGTTAGAAGTGATGTTCAACACTACGATTGAGACTGATCAAGATGTAATCAAGTATGCGACTGAAATATTAACAAGGGGTGCGCAATCGGTCATTATCTCGTTAGGCGGTGAAGGCGCAGTTTATGTCGATGCACAACAGAGCTTTAAAGCCATTGTGCCTAACGGTCACGTAGTTAATACAGTAGGATCAGGAGATAGTACGGTTGCTGGTATGGTTGCCGGTCTTGAGGCTGGATTGCCAATTAAAGAAGCATTTAAACAAGCAGTGTCTGCTGGAACCGCTACAGCATTTAACGAGGATTTGGCTACAGCAACTGCGATTGAAGATATTAAAAAGCAAGTCGTTATTACGACATTAGGTGGGAGTGAGTAATATGAGAATTACTGAGTTATTAACAAAAGATACAATTGCTATGGATTTATCAGCTTCAGACAAAAATGGTGTTATCGATGAATTAGTCAATCAGCTGAATCAGGCAGGTAAATTGAATGATTTAACAAGTTTTAAAGAAGCGATTCATAATCGTGAATCCCAAAGTACAACAGGTATTGGTGAAGGTATAGCGATTCCACATGCTAAAGTAGCTGCAGTTAATACACCTGCAATCGCATTTGGTAAGTCTAAAATAGGTGTGGATTATCAAAGTTTAGATATGCAACCAGCACATTTATTCTTTATGATTGCAGCACCTGAAGGCGGTGCTCAAACACATTTAGATGCTTTAGCTAAATTATCTGGAATTCTGATGGATGAAAATGTCAGAGCATCATTATTACATGCGGAGTCACCAGAAGAAGTCCTTAACATTATCGATAAAGCTGATGATGAAGCAACGGAAGAAGAAGCCGCAGAAGCACAAGGCACGCCTGCTTCAACTACGGATTCAAACGAGCCATACATTTTAGCTGTAACAGCGTGTCCAACCGGTATCGCGCATACGTATATGGCACGTGATGCTTTGAAAAAACAAGCTGAAAAAATGAACGTTAAAATAAAAGTAGAAACAAATGGCTCAGGTGGTATTAAGAATCACCTGACTGACGAGGATATCCAAAACGCAACAGGTGTCATCGTAGCAGCGGATGTACATGTTGAAACAGATCGTTTTGATGGTAAAAATGTCGTGGAAGTACCTGTAGCAGATGGGATTAAACGTCCAGAAGAATTAATTCATTTAGCGCAAGATACTTCGCGTAAACCATTTGTAGCTAAAGGTGGTAATACGGGAAATAAAGGCGCAGCAAGTAATGAAAAACAAGGTGTAGGTAACACAATATATAAACACTTGATGAATGGTGTTTCTAATATGTTACCACTTGTTATTGCTGGTGGTATCTTAATGGCGATTGCTTTCTTATTTGGCGCAAATTCATTTGATCCAAAGAGTTCTGAATACAATGCCTTTGCTGAGCAATTGTGGAATATAGGTAACAAGAGTGCATTCATGTTTATTATTCCTATTCTTGCCGGTTACATTGCACGTAGTATTGCGGATAAACCAGGTTTTGCATCAGGACTTGTAGGTGGTTTGCTTGCTAGTACAGGAGATTCTGGATTTATCGGTGGTATCATTGCAGGTTTCTTAGCAGGTTACTTAACATTAGGCATTAAGAAATTAACAAGTGGTATGCCACAATCATTAGAAGGATTGAAACCAACGTTAATATTCCCAGTACTGTCTGTGTCTATTACTGGTTTGCTTATGATTTATGTGATTAATCCACCAGCTTCTTGGTTGAATAATACATTATTGAATGGTTTACAAAGTTTATCTGGCACGAATATTATGTTACTCGGATTAGTCGTCGGTGCAATGATGGCAATTGATATGGGAGGACCGTTTAATAAAGCGGCCTATGTGTTCTCAGTAGCTGCATTAACAGAAGGAAATGCAGCACCTATCACGGCAGCAATGATTGGAGGTATGGTGCCACCACTTGCTATTGCGACAGCGATGTTAATCTTCCGTAAAAAATTCACCAAAGAACAAAAAGGTTCTATTGTACCAAACTATGTAATGGGCTTGTCCTTTATTACAGAGGGTGCCATTCCGTTTGCAGCCGCTGACCCACTTAGAGTTATCCCATCAATGATGGTTGGCTCAGGTGTAGCCGGTGCCATTGCATTAGGCCTAGGCTCTTCAATTCAAGCACCACATGGTGGAATTATCGTCATCTTAGGTACGGACTTTAGTCATGTGTTGCAATCACTTATCGCAATAATTGTTGGCGCTATCGTGGCAGCAATCATTTATGGTTTATTAAAACCAAAATTAACGCAAGATGAAATACAATCTTCAGAAGCTATGAATGAGTAAAGTAGATTTATCGTAATAGCTTAGATTAAAAAAGTCAGAAACGTCTCATGTCATGAGTGCGATTTCTGGCTTTTTTGTTTTATGAATTTTAGGATTAAAAACTTTTGAATATAATATTGGCACTTGATTTGGTAAAATGTGAATAAAGACTGCAATAAAGATGCATAGAGTAAATAAACTTAAAGAAGGTTGAAAAAATGAGCGAATATGTTATTGAAAATGGACGGATTTATACTGAGACAGAGACAATAGAGCGAGGCTACCTCGTTATTAACAATGAGAAAATAACTGAAATTAAATCGGGAGACTATCACGGAGATTTAACAACAATTGATGCGCAAGGACAACATATTATACCTGGATTTATAGATATTCATATGCATGGTGGATATGGGGAAGATGCTATGGATGCTTCTTATGATGGGTTGAAACATTTATCTGAATCACTATTGTCAGAAGGAACTACGAGTTATCTAGCGACGACAATGACGCAATCTGATGAAAACATCACGAAAGCATTAGAAAATATAGTGAATTACCAAAAAGCGCAAGATCAATACAATGCAGCAACTATTGTCGGTGTACATTTAGAAGGACCGTTTATATCTGAACATAAAGTAGGCGCACAAAATCCAGCTTATGTTCAAAGACCTACTGTCGCAAAAGTTGAACAATTTCAAACCACAGCTAATAATCAAATAAAAGTAATTACCTTTGCACCAGAAGTTGAAGGTGCGCATGAAACACTAGAGGCATTACATAAAGAGATTCAATTTTCAATTGGACATACAGTCGCTACTTTTGATGAGGTAAATGGTGCTGTTGCACATGGTGCCAAACATGTTACACATCTTTATAATGCAGGAACATCATTTGAACACCGAGAGCCAGGGGTCTTTGGTGCTGCTTGGTTGAATGATCAATTAAGTACGGAATTGATTGTTGATGGTATTCACTCACATCCTGCAGCCGTTAAAATTGCCTATAAACAAAAAGGGAATGCGCGCTTCTTTTTAATCACAGATGCTATGAGAGCTAAAGGCATGCCTGATGGAGAATATGATTTAGGTGGGCAAAATGTAATTGTTAAAGGGTCCGAGGCGCGTTTAGCTTCTGGCGCATTAGCGGGAAGTATATTGAAAATGAATACCGGCTTGAAAAACTTAATCAACTTTACAGGTGATACATTAGATCATTTATGGCGTGTAACGAGTCTAAACCAAGCGATAGCTTTAAATATCGATACACAAACAGGCAGTTTGGAAATTGGGAAAGATGCAGATATTGTCATAGTCAATGACGATATCGACGTGCTAGCAACGATTAAATCTGGTAAGATTCACAAGTTTAAATCAGTACTTTAATGTAATAATAAATCTTTTTGAAAATTGATTTTAAGAATGGATTAATTACAAAAGTTGACTTAAGTTGTCATTTAGGTTTAAATGTTATGTTAGAATATTGATTTTTAAGCATGTAAATAACAAGAACTGTATTCATTATGATAAAATAAAAGAAATGCGTATTTTTAGGGAGGTGTCGCAATGGGGAGGATTTAGTATTCAACATAGTCATGCATAATAAAAAAAATACTTATGTTCGGTCACCTTTTGTGACACGAAATATGGAGGTGAATCCCTAGAAATAGGGAACTAATTGGAAACAGTGACCATAATGAATTTAGTAATATTTTTTCTTTTAATAGCATTAACAACGGTATTCGTAGGATCGGAATTTGCTTTAGTAAAAGTGCGTAGTACAAGAATCGATCAACTCGCTGCGGAAGGTAATGGTAGCGCACGCGTAGTTAAAAAAATGATAAAAAATCTAGACTATTACTTATCGGCATGTCAACTCGGTATAACAGTAACGTCATTAGGTTTAGGTTGGTTAGGTGAACCAACTTTCGACAAATTATTGCATCCATTATTTGAACTGATTCATTTACCAGATGCTTTAACTACTACAATTTCATTTATCGTATCCTTTATTATCGTGACATACTTGCACGTAGTATTGGGTGAGTTGGCACCGAAGACATTAGCGATTCAACATACTGAAAAATTAGCATTGTTATATTCAAGACCACTTTATTATTTTGGTGTCGTTATGAAACCATTAATTTGGTTAATGAATGGTTCAGCAAGGATGATTATTCGTATGTTCGGCGTTGACCCAGATGCGAATAACGATGCAATGTCAGAAGAAGAAATAAAAATCATAATTAATAATAGCTATAACGGTGGAGAAATCAATCAAACAGAATTAGCTTATATGCAAAATATTTTTTCATTCGATGAAAGACAGTCTAAAGATATCATGGTTCCCCGTACACAAATGATTACAATGAATGAGCCATTTAATGTAGACGAATTGTTAGAAACGATTAAAGAACATCAATTCACACGTTATCCAATCACAGCAGATGGAGATAAAGACCATGTGAAAGGCTTTATTAATGTTAAAGAATTTTTAACAGAATATGCTTCAGGTAAACAAATTAAAGTAAGTAACTACATTCATGATTTACCTATGATTTCAGAAACAACACGTATTAGTGATGCGCTGGTACGTATGCAGCGTGAACATGTTCATATTAGTTTGATAATTGATGAATATGGCGGTACTGCTGGTATCTTGACAATGGAAGATATATTAGAAGAAATTGTTGGTGAAATCCGTGATGAGTTTGACGATGATGAAGTCAATGATATTGTTAAAGTAACGGAAAATAGATACCAAATTAATGGTCGTGTGTTATTAGATGATTTAAACGATCAACTTGGCATTGAATTTGAGGATTCAGAAGATATAGATACCATTGGCGGTTGGTTACAAGCACATAATACCAATTTACAGCAAAATGATTATGTGGATACTGAATACGATAGATGGGTTATTTCAGAAATTGATAATCATCAAATTATCACAGTTATTTTAGAATTAGAACATAATAAAACAAGACCAACTATAGAAGAACTTGAAGAAGAAGAAGAAAACGATTAATCTAATTCCAGTTTCAGATGGAATAGTTATACGAAATCCTGACAAAGCATCAATGCTTTGTTGGGGTTTTTTGATTTTTATATATATGAAAAGATGATATAGTGTATTTTAATAACAGTATTGGTAATATGTGCAGGATTTAGAAGCATAAATGAAAAGGGGTTTGAATTATGTTAGAAGACGTATATTATTTAAACAACGGTTATCCTATGCCGAAAGTTGGATTAGGTGTCTATAAAATTACTGATGACGAAATGAATGTTTCAGTAGCAACAGCACTAGATGCTGGTTATCGTGCATTTGAT
Source organism: Staphylococcus sp. ZWU0021 (assembly GCF_000798895.1). Taxonomy (NCBI): domain Bacteria; kingdom Bacillati; phylum Bacillota; class Bacilli; order Caryophanales; family Staphylococcaceae; genus Staphylococcus; species Staphylococcus sp. ZWU0021. The sequence goes on along the minus strand of NZ_JTLN01000005.1, from coordinate 352,778 downwards.
ACTGCCTATTTTTATAAAAATGAAATAGCCTTAGGCAATGCATTAAAAAAAGCTGACATTCCGCGTGAAGATTTATTTATCACATCAAAATTATGGAATGATTATCAGGGTTATGACCGTACAATTGAATTTTTTACTAAATCTATTGAAAATTTAGGTACTGATTACTTAGATTTATTTTTAATACATTGGCCATGTGAAGCAGATGACTTATTTATAGAAAGTTATAAAGCTATGGAGGCATTATATGAAGCGGGTAGAATACGTGCGATTGGTGTATGTAACTTTAAACAACACCATTTAGAGAAATTAATGAGTGAAACAGATATCGTGCCAGCTGTGAATCAAATTGAAGTACATCCTTACTTTAATCAACAAGAACTGCAAGCATACTGTGATAGTAAAGATATTGCTGTTACAGCGTGGATGCCGTTGATGAGAAATCGAGGTTTACTTGAACATGAAGTCATTTTAAAACTAGCAGAACGCTATGAGAAGACACCGGCTCAAATTGTGTTACGTTGGCACCTTGCACATAACCGACTTATTATTCCAAAATCAAAGACACCTGAACGTATTAAAGAAAATTATGATATCTTCGATTTTAATCTTGAGCTCACAGATATCGCAGAAATTGATGCAATGAATCGTGATGAAAGACAAGGTAAAGATCCAGATGAAGTACGCATCGGTACATTAAAATAAACGAAAGATGAGTCTGGGACATAAATAGTTGTCCCAGACTCTTTTTCGTTTAGGCAGTAGATGACTGAATTGAAAATACGCTTATATCAAGCTTTTTTCAATCCTAGTCATCCTTGCCGGGGTGGGACTACGAAATCTCTATTAAAAAATTTGATTTCTGTCCCACTCCCTTTATTTATTGTTGCAATGGTTATTGTTTTCAAATAATTCCAATAGTTGATAGACTTAATGTAACAATTTATATCTTTAATCATTTTAAATTTCAGTCAATATGATTAATTGAGTAAAAAATCGTTTTTACTGAGTTTATGAACATTAAATTGACATGAACGTGTTAATTTAAGCAAAGGCAGAAACTAAGCATATACATTAAGTTTTACCATTGAACATTAAGGCTATATAAAGATTGTGTAAATTTAATTGATTTAGATAGCATGATGTAGGTGGGAATTGATAAAGTAAAATTGAAGTAATTGAAATGAAGGTGTTTAGGTATGCAAATGAGAGTTATAGTACCTTGTTATAATGAAGGTGAAGTGATTTTAAAAACGTATGAAAAATTGACTGAGATTTTATCGAAAGATAGTCAGTACCATCACTATGACTACGATATATTATTTGTAGATGATGGTAGTAAAGACAAAACAATTAATTATATACAAGATATGGCTACAAAAGATCATCACGTGAAATTTATTTCATTTAGCCGAAACTTTGGTAAAGAATCTGCAATGATAGCTGGCTACCAACATAGTAAAGACTGTGATGGTGTGATTATGATAGATGCCGATTTACAACATCCGCCGGAACTCATCCCTCAGATGATTGAAGGTTATATGGACGGTTACGATCAAGTGATAGCTAAGCGTGATAGAATTGGTGAAAAGCAATCCAGAAAAGTAATGACTAAAATTTATTATAAATTAATTAATCATTTTGTTGAAGATATTAAACTAGAAGACGGTATTGGAGACTTTAGATTACTGAGTCAACGTGCTGTTATATCACTCACACAATTAGATGAATATAATCGTTTTTCAAAAGGATTATATGAGTGGATTGGTTATAATACCAAAGTGTTTACGTATGAAAATGTAGAGCGTGAAGATGGCGAATCAAAATGGTCATTTAGTAAATTATTAAATTACGGTATAGATGGCTTAATTTCTTTTAATAATAAACCATTACGGGCCATGATATATCTCGGGCTTATCGTGTTCTTTATTAGTTTACTTTATATAGGATACATTTCAGTCGGTATTATGATTCGTGGTGTGGAAACGCCAGGTTATTTCTCTACGATTGCCGCTATCTTATTACTCGGTGGGATACAGTTGATATCCATTGGTATTGTAGGCGAATATATTGGACGTATTTATTATGAAGTGAAACAACGTCCAAAATACATCGTCCAAGCAACGAACTTTAACTATGCGTGTGATAATAATAAACAAAATATAAATCAAGACATTAACCATGAAATCGAACGCAACGATCGACAACATGAAATGTCTGAAAAAAGTAAATCAGAAAAAGAATTAATTAAAAACAGATGAGTTACCTGTTAATTGTTAAGCGTATTGAAAGTTAGTGTGCGTAATGATTTTGCAACACACGCGATACAAGGTGGACACTTGATAAGTGGCTAGCTTGTATCGCTTTTTTATTTATATAAAGTGCAATTAGGACTAATAATATTATGATAAATGGTCTACAAAGACATAGAAAAAAAGCCAATTTCAATTATTCGAAATTGGCTTTTAAAAATTGCGATTATTTTTTACGTAATTTACCAAAAATAAATGATACAACTGCTACTAAGATAATTGTACCGATAAGTGCTGGGAACACAGCGATGCCACCTAAGTGCCAACCCCAATCTCCAAGTAGCCAAGAACCTAATGCTGAACCAACGATACCAGCAATAATATTACCTAAAATACCACCTGGAATATCTTTACCGACGATACCACCAGCAATCCAGCCGATTAAACCACCGACAATTAACATAAGAATAAAGCCCATAATGATTTACCTCCTTTAATAAAAACTTAATTAACTGTTATCATATACCACAAAATATAATATCTTAATCATTTATTAGAAAAAAATATATTCTGCCATAATAAAAACCCGATAAATAGTAAATGAATTATGATGAAAGCATACCAATAAGGTGTTAATAAGGTCATTATCGTAAAGGAAAGTATAATCAATAATTGCCCGACAAAGATAGGGCGCTTAATCCGATTCATAGGTTTAAGTTGTTCTTTTTCTTTTGGCTGAAAGGTACTATAAAATAGTAAAATTGCTCCAATAAGGAAAATAGCTGGCGCTAAATAAGGGATAGACATGTAATAAGAATCATGACTCGTACTATATGTAAGAATGAGTGAAGTACTCAAAATGATTGTGAGTACAACTGCGATAAATTTTTGGTCTGTTACCTTGAAAGCAGCTACTTTTCGGTCTAGATATAATTGTAATAATGTCCAAATTATTAGTTGACCACATGTATAAAATACGATGTAATCATATTCTCCAACTAGAAATATATTAATAATACTGTTGAGACAGATTGCTATTAGTATAGAGCTAAACTTTAGTTGTTTAAAATTCTGACGATATAAATCAATACCAAGTATGATGCATATCGCAGCGATATTTATAATGATATTAATCGGCATGATGCTCTCCTAACCTAGATACTTCATTGAAACATTATATCAATTAAGTTAAAGTTAATCATTTAATTTCGTGTCTTTAATTAAAAATTATCCAATATAGTTTGAATAAGAATAACTTGATATAAATGAATGAAATGATGTCTACAGTGATAATCCACTATATAATATTTGCATCACAAAAAAAGCGATTCGTTATATAGACAAAGAGCATTATACAACGGATCGCATTCAATACTCAATTTAAACACCTTTTTTGTTACTCCAAAGCAGTGTGTGTAATTGAGGTAATACATATACATTATTCATATCACTACTCACCATCACACGGTCTACCAATGTTTCATATAATGATAATAATTTTTCAGTGTGAGCTTCTACATGCTCGCCATCTAAATAGGGATTTCCGACCTGTAAATAGAAAGGCACAGTAGGATAACGATGATGAATCATCTTAGCGAATTGGTAGTCTTCGTCATCAAAGATTACAACTTTCAAGTTCAATGATTCCGGCACACATTGCTCGATGACTTCATCTAGAATAGGGAGATTAGGTTTCATTTTTGAACTTGGTGGTTTGGGGCTAATAGTTAAGTCATCAATTTGAGTCATCCATGGTTGGAATTTGCTACCTTGTGTTTCTAAAGCACTTTGAATCCCTTTGTCATCAAATAAATCTACTAATTGTTGAATGCCTTTAATTAAAGCAGGATTTCCACCAGATATAGTGACATGATTAAATGAATCGCCAGCAATATGATAAAGTTGGTCATATATTTCTTCAGCTGACATCATTCTAATATCTTCTTTAGCACTACCGTCCCAAGTGAAACTTGAATCGCACCAACTACAACGATAATCACACCCTGCTGTACGCACAAACATGGTCTTTCTACCTATCACGCGTCCTTCACCTTGAATAGTTGGGCCAAATATTTCTAAAACGGGTATTTTACTCATGTTTTGTCTCCTTTGGTCGATAAACAACATAACTGGTAGGCGTTTCTCTGACATAGACCTGTAAACATTTAGGTTGGTTGTCACGTTGATTCAACGAAGTTTGAACCATTTCATAAATAGTTTGGGCAACGATTTCGGTAGAAGGGCTTTTGCCTTCAAATTGCGGTAAATCATTAAGTAAATAATGATCAAATTGGCCATGAACCAATTGTTTCAATTCACTAAAATTCACTAAGAAACCATTGTGATCTAAAGTGTCACCAGCAATTGTTAAATTTACAAAGTATGTGTGACCATGTGTACGCATGCATTTTCCTGCATCCTCACTTGGTATGTAATGTGCGGCAGAAAAATTAAAGTCTTTATTTAGTTCGAAGCTATAGGGATGTTGTACGCTTGGATAATTTTGTTGGAACATATTAGTCCACTCCTTTTTCCGCTAGATAAGCATTTAAACCATTTGCTCTTAATTGACAAGCTGGACATTCTCCACAGCCATCTCCAATGACGCCGTTATAACAAGTTAACGTATTGTAACGGATATAATCTAAAACGCCTAAATCATCGCTTAAAGCCCATGTGGCTTTTTTATCTAACCACATTAATGGTGTATGAATGACGAAGTCTTTATCCATAGAAAGTGATAATGTGACATTCATTGATTTAACAAAGCTATCTCTACAGTCTGGATATCCTGAAAAGTCAGTTTCGCAAACGCCGGTAATAATATGTTTGGCATTGGTTTGGTAAGCTAATGCACCAGCAAATGAAAGGAATAATAAATTTCTTGCAGGTACAAAGGTATTTGGAATACCATCATCACCAACCTCGATGTCTAAGTCGTGTTGCGTTAATGCATTGGGTGTAAGTTGTGAAAGTAATGACATATCAAGTAGATGATGCTTCACACCTTGTTCATCTGCAATTTGCTTTGCGACTTCAATTTCGGTGTCATGTCTTTGGCCATATGCGAATGTGACAAGTTCTACCGACTCAAAATGTTTTTTTGCCCAAAATAAGCACGTCGTACTATCTTGACCACCACTAAATACGACGATGGCTTTGTTATTGTCTAATGTTTGTTCTGACATTTGTCTTGCACTCCTTAAAAATAGTCGAACTAACTGGTACAGGGTTTAGATAAGCGCATAAAAAAACGCCTATCTCTATAAAAAAGACAGACGTTGTACATGTGTCTAGTTTTTTATAGAGGGTATCAGCTAGGAACCTCTTTATATTCATTTATAACGTGATTCAGAATAATATATTTAAACTGTAAAATCAAGCTAATATTTGTGATAATAAGTATAACAGACTATTGAACATTTTTAAAAAGAGGCGACAACATGATATTAATTATTGATAATAAAGATTCGTTTACTTATAACATTGTAGACTATGTAAAACAAAGTTATCGTGGCTTAATCGAAGTGATAGACGTTACGTATTTAACAGTAAATAAAATATATGAGCTAGCACCTAAAGCAATTATTATTTCTCCGGGGCCAGGTGCGCCCAGAGATTATCCATTATTAAATGAGGTTATTAAAACATTCTCTGAAGCAATGCCCATACTAGGTGTTTGCCTTGGCTTCCAACAAATTGTGACTTATTTTGGTGGCGATATTATCAAAAGTGATAAACCGATTCATGGGCATACTACTCAAATTCGACATAGTGGCAAAGGTCTATTTCATCAATTACCGGAAACTTTTAAAGTTATGCGCTATCATTCTTTAAAAGCACATGCACAAACTTTTCCGAATACATTAGAAATTACTGCAATCAATGAAGACAATATTATTATGGGATTAGAACATAAAGTATTACCTATATATGGCGTTCAATATCATCCTGAATCAATCCTAAGTGAACATGGGTTAACACAAATACAAACATTTATAAATATAGTGGAGGCGTATCATGCAAATACACTTTAATTATCGTTATACATTAGATGAAGAAAATCATGAAATGCATCAATATTTACTCACACAGTGTACAGATAAAAAAGTAGCTCCGAACATTGAAACGGTTGGGGAAGTGATTTCTTTTGCAGAAGCTAAGCAAAAAGCAGGTTATTATGTTGCGCTTTATATAGCCTATGAAGCGGCACCGTATTTTAATTCTCAAATGTCTACAGTGAAAATTGAAGATGCGTATATATATGCAGCAGCTTATGCGTTTGATCAAGCTACGGATGCTGAAAAACAAAATGACAAACAACCACCGCAACAGAAATGTAATTTTAAATTTAAACACCCATCGTCTCAACTGGTAGAACATATTAAAATGATTCAATCGGCGATTATTGAAGGCAATACATATCAAGTAAACTACACAACACGTTTAACAGATCAAATACGACAACCCATTGCAGATTTATATTATACGTTATTACAACAAAATCATGGTTTTTATGCTGCACTTATAGACACAGAAGAAATACAAATTGCCTCTATGTCACCCGAATTATTTTTCCAACGAGGACCTTTTAAAAACAAAGCAGATGTACTATTAAGTAAACCAATGAAAGGGACAATCGCACGAGGTAAAACGAAAGCAGAAGACCAACTTAACCAAATGACACTGGCACAATCAGCAAAAGATAGAGCGGAGAACGTGATGATTGTAGATTTATTACGTAATGATATGAGTCGAATTGCAAAGACTGGAACCGTAAAGGTCTATAAACCTTTTCATATCGAAACGTATAGCACCGTTTTTCAAATGACTTCAATGGTAACAAGTGAACTTAGTAGCAAGACAGATTTAATAGATGTATTAACTGCTTTATTCCCATGTGGTTCAATTACCGGTGCACCTAAATTGAATACGATGCAATATATTAAAGATTTAGAACAGACACCGAGACATGCTTATTGTGGCACAATAGGCTTATTATTGCCGGAGGGTAAATCTATTTTCAATGTGCCAATTCGCACAATACAATACTTAAATGATGAAGCAATTTATGGAGTGGGTTCAGGGATTACTATTGATTCTATACCTGAAAATGAAGTGCAAGAATTTAAAGATAAAACAAAAATACTGGAGAGATTATAATGCAGCTATTTGAAACTTTGCGTATGGAAGCAGGTAAATTACCAAGATTGTCTTATCATAAAGCACGAATGGAGCGGTCAGCAGCACGATTAGGATTCAAGTTTGATGGTGATTTATGGCAAAATGAGATCAATACCATCATTGAAAAACATCCAGTAGGACATTTTAGAACGAAACTTATTCTAAATCCAGATGGCACAATGCAACATGTCGTTGCAGATTTATCAGATAAAAAGGCATTTACAGCAAAATTTCAACAATTACAAAATCATATACCTAGATCAGTAGTAATCAACAAAACAACGCAAAGAGACCACTTAGCGCACATGCATGAGACAGACCTTATACTACTTTATGATGAAAAGGGTAAAATATTAGAATTTGATATTGGGAATGTAGCTATTAAAGAAAATAATCAACTTTTTACACCTGTTTATGAAGCGGATTTTTTACTCGGTTGTAAGCGACAAGAGATGATCGACAATGGCGCATTGCTAGAAAAAAACTTTTATTTAAACGAATTAAAGGAAAAAGTTGCGCAAGGCAAGGTATCCCTTTTTCTGATAAATAGTTTGAGAGAGGTTGCCGACGTAGAAATTTATCTATAGAATATAAAAAGTATAAACATGGTGTAGTAAATAAAATCATAAAGTGGTTTAATCATGAATTGAGTAAATAAAATAAGGGCAAAATAACAGTAGAATGTGAGTGAAGCAAAATGATGATACTAGCTTGGATACTAGTAATTATTATAATTTCTGTCATTACCAAATGGGTAGTACATTTATTAACACAACGACAAAGCATTTACTTAACTAAGTTGGTCATTACGACATCATGTATCATTCAGTTTATTATTGTCTTTTTTTTGATGAAAGCAATCGTACATTATCTGGCACAAGCATTAGATGTATTTTATCGATAGTAACAAATTATGAGGTGAGCCTATGAAAATATATAGTCAAGGGGACCAAGCTATTGTGGTTTCTATAGAAAAAGAGGTCTCTAAAGATTTAACTGAAGATTTATTAGCTTTGAAAAAGTATTTAGCAGATAAACAATATCCATTTATTACTGAAATTGTGCCGACGGAATCAGATATGATGATTTGTTATGATGCACGTGACATGATCAAGCACCACCATATACAGTCTCCATTCTTATATATGAAAGCATTGATGCAAACTATACAATTAGAGATTAAACATGAAGACGCGCCCGCACCTTCAATAGAAATACCAGTTATTTATGGAGGAGAATATGGTCCGGATTTAGACGCTTTATTAGCACATTATAAATTGGACTTTGAAAAATTTGTAAAATTACATACGCAACCAACATATTTTGTTTCTATGATGGGCTATACACCAGGGTTCCCTTATTTGACTGGCATGTCTAAACGTTTATTCGTCAATCATACTGGAGGTAATAAAACCTTCATACCTGCAGGATCAGTTATTATCGAAGGCAAAAAGACGGGGATTACGACGACAGATACTTATGGTGACTGGTTAGTGATCGGTTATACACCTGTAAAATTATTTAATCCAGAATTAGAAGATTTCACCAAACTTAAGCTTGGTGATAATGTTGTATTTCAAGCAACGACAGAGGAATCGCTGGATTTAGGAGGCTTTGAACCATGTCAATCATAATAGAAGGCGAAGGGTTATTTTCTAGTTTTCAAGATTTTGGACGAAAAGGCTATGAACATGACGGTGTGATTCCAGGTGGTGCCTTAGATCCGCTTTCCCATGAAATAGCAAATAGATTAGTAGCCAATGATAAACATGAAGCTACATTGGAAATGACAAATAGAATGGCAAGCTTTCGTTTTACGGAGCCTACATTAATTGCTATGAGTGGTGGCAGCTTTAAAGCTGAGACAGCACATATGAAAGTCTTGCCAAACAAATTATATTTAATGGAAAAAGGTGACGTCCTAGCATTTACTGAAACGAAGCATACATCTCGGGTGTATTTGGCAATAGGTGGCGGTTTCGAGTTAGATGAATGGTTAGGTTCAACATCAACAGATTTTAAATCGAATATCGGTGGTTTCCATGGACGAAGTTTAAAAAAAGGTGACGAAATCAATATGAAACGTGATTATACCGAGCGTCATCATAAACTTTTTGAGAATTTAGAAGAAACACATCAAACTGACTGGGGAATTGATGGCTACGCATTGTCCTTTAATTATATGTCTGATGTGTTCCATGTTATTAAAAATAAAGGCACAGAAGACTTTGAACAAAAAGCATTAAGTCGATTTACATCTGGTGAATATAAAGTGACGAGTAAAGCGAACAGGGTCGGCATGTATGTAGAAGGTAAACCAGTAAAAGCTTTCTATGAAGATATGCCTGCGCATCAATCAGTACAAATTGGCACGATACAAGTTAAAAGAGATGGCACACCCATTATTTTACTGAACGATCATTATACACTGGGTAGTTACCCCCAAATTGGTACAATTGCAAGCTATCATTTAACTAAATTAGGACAAAAGCATCAAGGTACTAAATTGAAGTTCCAATTTATCGATGTAGAAAGCGCGGAGAAAAATTTAATTAAATACACAAATTGGTTGAATCAACTATTTCATGGTATTGAGTATCGTATGCAATTAGAAATGCTCAAATAACAGTGTTGAACTGAAATTGAACAATTAAACTTTAGTGAGCTGTAATCAACAAGTGTATCTTGTTGGATTGCAGTTTTTTTATTTATATCAGTATCTATCACTGGAGTGAAGATTAAATTATGATGACATACGACTCAAGCCTGATTAATATACATAATATGCAGCGTATAATTAAATGGCATATTAATAATTAATAACCAGTTAACATCGTTTTAATAAGCCGTTAACAAAGTATTTATTTAGTCCTTAAATACATAAAAAAGTGTGTTTTTACTTGATGTTCAACTGGATTTGCTTTATATTTATTAATTGAACTGTGTGCGTTTTGTTACGAATGCATTACAAATGATTGAAGTTTGTAAATGACTCGTAAAACACGACGTTAATTAAATCAATATAGTTTAAATATGCCAACTTAATGGATATTTAAAAAATTAAATTTAAAAAATGAAGTAATACACTGACTTTATTATTAATAAATTATAATCTGATTTGAAGATTTTAATAAATATTAGCCAGAAGTATCATCAACAAACCAAATAAGGACGCAGACTGAGTTAGAGATATCAACATCGCTAACAAGTTTATTGAAAAAAGTAACTTAGCCATTCTATACAAGGTTTGAATTGTATTCCAGCCATTATTAATCTATATCGGGGGATAAAAACATGAAATTGCACAAAAAGAAATTGACTCTTTTTGCGTTTTTTATTTTAACAGTATTAACTGTCACTTTAAAAACGTATTTTTCATACTATGTTGATTTTTCTTTAGGTGTTAAAGGATTAGTTCAAAACTTAATCTTATTAATGAATCCATACAGTTTAATCGCATTAGTACTAAGTATTTTCTTATTTTTCAAAGGTAAGAAAGCATTTTGGTTCATCTTTATTGGTGGCTTTATATTAACGTTCTTACTATATGCAAATGTTGTATACTTCAGATTCTTTTCTGATTTCTTAACATTTAGTACATTGAATCAAGTTGGGAATGTTGAATCTATGGGTGGTGCAGTGACGGCATCATTCAAATGGTATGATTTTGTATACTTTATTGATACAATCATTTACTTATTCGTTTTAATCTTTAAACAAAAATGGCTTGATAAGCGCGTGTTCAGTAAGAAATTTGTTCCAGTCGTGATGGCTGCTTCAATCGCATTATTCTTCTTGAACTTAGCGTTTGCTGAATCAGATCGTCCAGAATTATTAACGCGTACATTTGACCATAAATATTTAGTTAAGTACTTAGGACCATATAACTTCACTGTTTATGATGGTGTTAAAACAATACAAAATAATCAACAAAAAGCATTGGCAAACGAAGATGATTTAACAAAAGTATTGAATTACACAAAACAAAAGCAAACTGAGCCTAATAAAGAATATTTTGGTGCAGCTAAGAAGAAAAATATTATTAAAATTCACTTAGAAAGTTTCCAAACGTTCCTAATTAATAAAAAAGTGAACGGTGAAGAAGTAACGCCTTTCTTAAACAAACTTTCAACAGGTAATGAAGGCTATAGATACTATCCAAACTTCTATCATCAAACTGGTCAAGGTAAAACATCGGATTCAGAGTTTACAATGGATAACAGTTTATTCGGCTTACCTCAAGGGTCAGCGTATTCTCTAAAAGGTGATAATACTTACCAATCGTTACCTGCTATATTAGATCAACAACAAGGTTATACATCTAGTGTTATGCATGGTGACTACAAAACATTTTGGAACCGTGATCAAGTATACAAACACTTTGGTATAGATAAATTCTATGATGCGACATATTATGATATGTCTGAAGATAATATTGAAAACTTAGGTCTTAAAGATAAAGAGTTCTTTAAAGAATCTGCTGACTATTTAGCTAAAGAAAAACAACCGTTCTACAATCATTTAATTACGTTAACAAACCATTATCCATTTACAGTGTCTCCTGAAGACGCATCAATTGAAAAACCAAACACTGGTGACTCAACGGTAGATGGTTATATACAAACAGCAAGATATTTAGATGAATCATTAGAAGAATTTGTAAATGAATTGAAGAAAAAAGGTCTATATGACGACTCAGTTATTATGATTTACGGTGACCACTATGGTATCTCTGAAAATCATAACAAAGCGATGGAAAAATTATTAGGCGAAGATATTACGCCAGCTAAATTCAACGATTTAAACCGAACTGGTTTCTGGTTGAAGATTCCTGGTAAAGAAGGTACCGTTGATAAGACTTATGCAGGTCAAGCAGACGTAATGCCTACGATCTTACACTTAATGGGTATCGACACGAAAAATTATCTCATGATGGGTACAGATTTATTATCTAAAGATCACAATGACACAGTACCATTTAGAAATGGTGACTTTGTAACCAAAGACTATAAATATGTTAATGGCAGAATTTATGATAATAAGAATAATGAACCTATGACAGAAAAACCTAAAGACTTCGAAAAACGTAAACAACAATCTGAAAAAGATTTACAGATGAGTGATGACGTGCTTAACGGAGATTTATTGAGATTCTATGACAACCCAGATTTCGATAAGATTAAACCATCAGAGTATGAATATAAAACAGGTCCAAAAGGACAAGAGAAAAAATAATTTCATTAAAGCGCTCGAGACATCAAAGTCTCGGGCGCTTATTTTTATAACCTAATCGATAAGTACACGCATTGATTACGTATGGGGAATGCGTCACAATGTGCTAAAAATTTTATAAAAGAAAAAAACGTCAATTTCTATGTATAAAAAATAGAAATTGACGTTTTTTACTGGAAATCCTATAAAGTTTGAATAGGGTATGATCGTATGCCTTATCTCTTATCCTAGAGCTACATCAAGTATCATCATGATTATGAAACCAACCATTAAACTTAACGTTGCAAGATCAGTGTTATTACTGGCTTGGGAATCAGGGATTAGTTCTTCAACCACAACGAATATCATTGCACCTGCAGCAAATGCTAACGCATATGGTAGCATGGGTGTAATAATTAATACGGCTGCTGCACCAATCGTTGCAAATATAGGTTCAACGATTGCGGATGCTTGTCCATAATTAAAAGCTTTCCATCTTGAGGCTCCTGCAGCACGTATCGGCATAGATAGGGCAGCACCTTCAGGAATATTCTGAATACCAATACCAATTGCGAGTCCAAGTGCACCTAAAAATGTCGCTTGTCCATTACCAGATACAATACCGCCAAATGCGACACCGATTGATAGGCCTTCAGGAATGTTATGGAGTGTAATAGCTAAAACAAGTAACGTGTTTTTATTGAGTTTTTTAGTACCTACACCTTCGTGGTATTGGTTTGTGTCTTGGGTGTTAGGGTGTATATGTGGGATGACTAAATCTAATCCACGAATGAAAAGACCGCCCAATAGAAAACCGATAGCAGCGGGTAACCATGGTACTGATGAACCTTCGCCATAGTCAATAGCCGGTTGTAAAAGAGACCAAAAACTTGCTGCAATCATTATACCTGCAGCAAACCCTTGCATAGAATTTAATATTTTGTCGTTTACTCTTTTAAAAATAAAGACCGCTGCTGCTCCTAATGCAGTTAGTAGCCAAGTGATAATACCTGCTATTAATGCTTGGATATAAGGAGGTAAGTTTTGGAAATTTTCCGACATAAGCTTCGCTCCTTTGTATCATTTGAGTTCAAAAAGGTGTATAATATATAGAACTGAAATTAAGTTTAACAGAAATAATTATAATTTTCGATATTTAAAAGGATGTTGGACAATGGAAGCATACAAAATTGAACATTTACATAAATCATATGCCGATAAAATCATTTTTGATGATTTGCAATTGTCTATTTCTGAAGGTGAAAAAATAGGACTTGTAGGTATAAACGGTACAGGAAAAAGTACACTACTCAAAGTGATAGCTGGATTAGATGAAGACTTTAATGCTGAAGTCTCGCATCCTAACGCCTATCGCATTAGATATTCTTCGCAAAAGCAAGAATTTGATCGTAATATGACTGTATTTGAAGCTGTATTAACTTCAGAAACGAAAACACTACAAGTGATTCGTGCATATGAATCAGCTTTAAATCAATATACTGCAACACAAAGCGATGATGATTTCAAAAAAATGATGAATGCACAAGAAGAGATGGATAATTATCAGGCGTGGGATTATAGTGCAGAAATTAAAACGATTCTGTCAAAATTAGGTATTTATGACACGACGAAAGAAGTGAGTGCACTTTCTGGTGGTCAACAAAAAAGGGTTGGCTTAGCTAAAACATTAATAGAACAACCTGATTTACTACTCTTAGATGAACCTACCAACCATTTAGATTTTGAATCTATCAATTGGTTAATCAATTATGTAAAACAATATCCGCATACAGTATTGTTTGTAACGCATGATCGTTACTTTTTAAATGAAGTATCGTCACGCATCATAGAACTTGATCGCGGTAAACTCACGACATATACAGGTAATTATGAAGCTTATATTGCTAAACGTGCTGAAAATGAAGTCATAGAACAAAAACAACAAGCTAAGCAACAATCCTTATATAAAAAAGAACTCGCATGGATGCGTGCTGGAGTTAAAGCCCGTTCTACTAAACAACAAGCTAGAAAGAACAGATTTAATGATTTGGAACAAGATGTGAAAGGGCAACAACATCAAGATAAAGCATCGTTGAATTTGGCATATTCAAGACTTGGAAAACAAGTGTTTGAATTAGAGCATTTAACCAAACGGATAAATGATAAAACGCTATTTGAAGACATCACACAAATCATTCAAAGTGGCCAACAAATAGGTATTGTGGGGCCAAATGGCGCAGGTAAGACAACATTACTGAATATATTGAGCGGTGAAGATCAAAGTTATGAAGGTAATCTTAAAATTGGTCAAACCGTTAAGGTCGCATATTTTAAACAAACAGAAGAGCGTCTCGATCGCGACATCAGGATGATTGACTATTTAAGAGAAGAAAGTGAAGTTGCTAAAGAAAAAGATGGCACTTCCGTATCTATAACGCAATTGCTTGAAAGATTTCTATTTCCAAGTGCAACACATGGTAAAAAAATCTATAAATTATCAGGTGGCGAGCAAAAAAGGTTATATCTTTTAAAATTATTAGTCCATCAACCGAATGTGCTACTACTAGATGAACCAACAAATGATTTAGATACAGAGACACTTACAATTCTTGAAGATTATGTTGAGACATTTGGTGGTGCCGTCATCACTGTCAGCCATGATCGATACTTTTTAAATAAAGTCGCTCAGGAATATTGGTATATTCATGACGGAAAAATGGAACGCATCATCGGTACGTTTGAGGATTATGAAGCATATAAAAAAGAGCAAGATCAAAAGATAGAACAACAGGCTAAACAACAATCAAAAAATAAAACAAATAATGAGAAGAAAAAGAAAAAAGGTTTATCATATAAAGAGCAAAAAGAATATGAAACTATCATTGAACGTATTGATACAACTGAACAGAGATTAGAAGAGATTGATGAAGAAATGGTTGCAGCAAGTTCAGATTACGCTAAGATAAAAGCGTTGAATGAAGAACAAAAGCAATTAAATGAACAGTATGAAACAGATATCTCAAGATGGAGCGAACTTGAAGAACTAAAAGAACAATGAGGGATTTTATAACATGGAGTCAACATTATCACATTATTTTGGCTATGATACTTATCGTCCTGGTCAAAAAGAAATCATAACTAGAGTCATGAACCATCAAAATGTGCTAGGTGTGTTACCAACTGGTGGGGGAAAATCAATTTGTTATCAAGTACCAGGATTAATGTTGGGTGGAACGACGATTGTCATCAGCCCATTAATTTCTTTGATGAAAGACCAAGTTGATCAATTAAAGGCCATGGGTATACATGCAGCTTACTTAAATAGTAGTTTGACGCAAAAGCAACAAAAAGAAATTGAGACCCAACTTCGAAAAGGTGAGATTCAATTTTTATATGTTGCACCGGAACGTTTTGATAATGTTTATTTTATAAGATTATTACAACAACTATTTATTCATTTAGTTGCATTTGACGAAGCACATTGTATTTCAAAATGGGGTCATGATTTTAGACCGAGTTATCAAGATGTTATTCATAAAGTGTTTGCATTACCACAAGATTTTACGATTGTAGCACTTACAGCGACAGCCACGATAGAAGTTCAAAAAGACATCATGGAACGTTTGAATATTGGTAAGCATGATGAGGTTAAAACAAGTACAAAACGACGTAATTTAGTTTTTAAAGTAAATCCGACTTATCAACGTCAGAAATTTGTGATGGAGTACGTCAAAGAACATAAAAATGCAGCGGGTATTATTTATTGTTCAACGCGTAAACAAGTAGAAGAATTACATGACGCTTTAGAAAACAACGGCGTAGATAGTACTATATACCACGCTGGGCTTTCTAATAAAGAACGTGAGGCAGCACAGAACGATTTTGTTTATGACCGTGTCCGTGTTGTAGTAGCTACCAACGCATTTGGTATGGGAATTGACAAATCTAATGTTCGTTTTGTGATCCATTACAATATGCCAGGTGATTTAGAATCTTATTATCAAGAAGCAGGACGTGCAGGACGTGATGGTTTAAATAGTGATTGTATATTGCTATTTAGTGAACGTGATATTGGCTTGCACCAATATTTTATTTCATCATCAAAAGCAGACGATGATTACAAAGATAAAATGGGTGAAAAGCTTAATAAAATGATACTTTATACTAAAACTAAGAAATGTCTGGAAGCGACGCTTGTTCATTATTTTGAGCCAAATGAAAAATTAGAAGAATGTGGCCAATGTAGTAATTGTGTCGTTGAAAATAAAACGTACAATATGACGGATGAAGCTAAGATGATTGTCAGTTGTATTGCACGTATGAAACAACAAGAAAGTTATAGTGTGATTATTCAGGTGTTGAGAGGCGAAGAGTCAGATTATATTCGCTATTGTGATTATCATCAGCTATCAACACATGGCATTATGAAAAATTATACAACATCTGATCTCAGTCACCTTATTGATGAACTTAGATTTAAAGGATTTTTAAATGAACACGATGAAATTTTAACTTGTGATAATTCAGTCAAAGAATTATTGAATAACCAAGTAGATGTATATACAACACCATTTAAACGTAAGTCGAAAGAGAAAGTAAATATCAATACGGTCGAAGGTGTAGACCGTGCATTGTTTGATGAATTAATTAACGTACGCAAGCAATTAAGTGAGTCGTTAAGTATTCCACCAGTCAGCATATTCTCAGATTTCACATTAGAAGAATTTGCAAAAAGAAAACCAGAATCTAAACAAGAGATGATTTTGATTGATGGTGTAGGAAGTTATAAATTAAAGCATTACTGTCCGATGTTTTTAGAAAAAATCCAAACATACAAAGCTAAAAGTTAAATGAGCTAAACATTTTAATTTTCAAAAATATATCTATATACTTAATAATATAAATGAAAATGTGTACTTATCATGAACAACATAACTGCGAAGTTAATTTGACAATAATTAATATTTCTATGCAACCATGTATGCCATAGATTTAGTTTTTGTTAAAAATTAACTTCGCTATTTTTATAAAAAGTTTTATAAGATGTATGTTTAATGTTGTTTTGAGTTTTTGATGAATAATACATAAATTATATATAAATAGGGAATAAACTATAATAATTGTAATTTGAGTATATTAAAGTGAAGGTGAAAAAGTGATAGAATTTAAAAATGTAGTAAAACGTTATGGGGATAAAACAGCCGTAGATGATATCAGTTTCAATATACAAAAAGGGGAATTTTTTGTATTGATTGGGCCATCTGGTTGCGGTAAGACGACAACTTTAAAGATGATTAATAGATTAATCTCACTTTCAGAAGGTTACATCTATTTTAATGATAAGCCGATAAGTGACTATCCTGTTTATGAAATGAGATGGGATATTGGGTATGTGTTGCAACAAATTGCTTTATTTCCACATATGACAATTAAAGAAAACATTGCGCAAGTACCACAGATGAAAAAATGGAATGAACAAACAACGAATCAGCGTGTTGAAGAACTCATGGATATGGTTGGTTTAGAACCAGAAACATATAAAAATAGAAAACCTGATGAGCTATCTGGTGGTCAACAACAACGTGTAGGCGTTGTTCGAGCATTAGCAGCCGATCCACCAGTTATCTTAATGGATGAGCCATTTAGTGCGTTAGATCCCATTAGTCGAGAGAAATTACAAGATGATTTATTAGAACTTCAACAACAAATCAAGAAAACGATTATTTTTGTGACACATGATATTCAAGAAGCAATGAAATTGGGAGATAGAATTTGTTTGTTAAATAAAGGTCATGTAGAACAAATTGATACGCCAGAAGGATTCATCAATCATCCTAAAAATGACTTTGTGAAACAATTTATGGGAAATCAATTACAACGTACGGTTAATGATTTAAAATTATCAGAAATCATTGATGGACTTCCTATCCATGAGCAAGATGTGAAAGCAGGTTATCCTGTTATCGATAGTGACAAATACGTGAAAGATATCTATTCAGCGTTAGCAAGTCATGAAGCAATTATCGTTCAAGATATTACAAATGCTACGCAACACGTGTTAAGTCGTCAGGACATTTTTGAAATATTATCGGAACGTAAAGGAGGTCATCATGAATGAATGCCTTCATAGATACACTCATTCAACGTAGGGGAGAATTATTAACCACGATATTTGAACATATTCAAATTTCATTTATTGCTCTGTTGATTGCGGCTTTAATAGGTGTACCATTAGGTATTGCCTTAACAAAGACACGTAAATTGTCTGAAGTTATTATGAATATTGCTGCAGTGTTACAAACAATACCTTCTCTTGCTTTATTAGGTCTTATGATCCCGTTGTTCGGTATTGGTAAAGTACCAGCGGTGATTGCGTTAGTTGTATATGCATTATTACCTATTTTAAGAAATACATATACAGGTATAAACGAAGTGGATCCATCACTAGTGGAAGCGGCAAAAGGGATAGGTATGAAACCTGGACGACGTCTTTCGAAAGTCGAATTACCTATTGCTATGCCTGTTATTATGGCTGGTATTAGAACAGCGATGGTTTTAATTATTGGGACTGCTACACTTGCAGCATTAATAGGTGCTGGTGGTTTAGGTGATCTTATCTTGTTAGGTATCGACCGAAATGATACTTCATTAATACTAATTGGTGCCATTCCAGCAGCATTATTAGCTATACTATTTGATTTAGTTTTAAGATATATGCAAAACATGTCATATAAAAAATTACTTATTTCGCTTGGCGTCATTGTAATTATTTTATTATTAGTGATTATTGCGCCTATGCTAGGTCAAAAGGGTGACAAAGTGACTCTAGCAGGTAAATTAGGTTCTGAGCCATCCGTGATTACGAATATGTATAAGATTTTAATTGAACAAGATACCGAGGATACTGTAGAAGTTAAAGACGGTATGGGAAAAACATCATTCTTATTTAATGCATTAAAATCGGATGACATTGATGGCTATTTAGAGTTTACAGGTACGGTACTAGGTGAACTAACAAAAGAGGATTTAAAATCTAAAAAAGAAGCGCAAGTCTATCAACAAGCAAAATCTAGTCTGGAAGATAAATTTGATATGACAATGCTGAAACCAATGAAATACAACAATACGTATGCTTTAGCAGTTAAAAGAGACTTTGCAGAAGCACATCATATTAAGACGATTGGTGATTTAAATAAAGTAAGTGATCAGATTAAACCTGGCTTTACTTTAGAATTTAATGATCGTGGCGATGGTTATCCTGCCGTTAAAAAAGCATATGACCTTGATTTAGGTGACGTGAAAACAATGGAGCCTAAATTACGTTATCAAGCAATTGAAAATGGAGACATTAATTTGATTGATGCTTATTCAACAGATGCTGAACTTAAAGAATATGATATGGTTGTATTAGAAGATGATAAACATGTCTTCCCACCTTATCAAGGGGCACCTATGTTTAAGGAATCATACTTAAAAGAACATCCAGAAATTAAAAAACCACTGAATAAATTAGAAGGTAAAATTTCAGATGAAGATATGCAACAGATGAATTATGATGTAACCGTTAAGAATAAAGATCCATATCAAGTGGCAAAAGATTATTTAGAAAAACACAATTTAATAAAACATTAGTATACAAAAATATGAGGCTGAGACATCTAATGATGTACTGGCCTCATATTTTAAACTTAATTTGATGATAAGGATGCATTGATTTTCGTTGAACATTGGGTTTATAATGGTTATTAAGTTTTGAAATTTCTGTAAATTCAAGGAGGACCGATACAACAATGAAGAAACAAATAGAGCAATTATCAGCATATGAACCTGGGTTATCACCTAGAGCATTAAAAGAAAATTATGGTATTAAAGGCGAATTACATAAATTAGCATCGAATGAGAATTTATATGGTCCGTCACCAAAAGTTAAAGAAGCAATTCAAGCACATTTAGATGAATTGCAATATTATCCAGAAACAGGTTCTCCATTAATCAAAGAGGCAATTAGCAAACATTTAAATATAGACCCAGCACGCATTTTATTTGGTGCAGGTTTAGATGAAGTCATTTTAATGATTTCGAGAGCAGTATTGACGCCTGGTGATAAAATTGTGACGAGCGAGATGACATTTGGCCAATATTATCATAACGCAATTGTAGAATCTGCAAATGTGGTGCAAGTTCCATTACAAAACGGTGAATTTGATTTGGATGGCATCTTATCAGAAATAGATAATGATACTAAACTGGTATGGTTATGTAATCCAAATAATCCGACTGGTAGATATTTTACACATGATGCGCTTCGCAATTTCTTGGAACGTGTACCAAGTCATATTCCAGTGATTGTAGATGAAGCATACGTAGAATTCGCTACAGCCAAAGATTTTCCAGATACTTTAGCTTTACAACAAGAATTTGAAAACGCATTTTTATTGCGTACATTTTCAAAAGCATATGGCTTAGCAGGCATGCGTATTGGTTATGTAATTGCAGCAAAAGAAGCCATTGAAAAGTATAATATCATACGTCCACCATTTAACGTAGGACGTTTATCTGAATATGCTGCATTAGCTGCGTTGGAAGATCAAGAATACTTAGCTTCTATCCGTGAACGTAATGCAGAGGAAAGAGAAAAATTCTTTGAATTATCACAAAGTGATCACTTTTACCCAAGCCAAACTAATTTTGTCTTTGTTAAGACGGACAAACCACATGAATTATATGAAGCATTACTCAATGTGGGATGCATAACAAGAGAATTTCCGAATGGCGTAAGAATTACGATCGGTTTCCCAGAACAAAATGCAAAAATGCGTGAAGTATTAGCGCAGTTTACTTTATAAAAGGTGTATGAACGAAACGTTCTACGTTACTAAATTTGTAATTTTATTGCAATTTTGGTTTCGTTGAACGTTTTTGCTATACTTAAATAAATATTAACTATTAGATTTAGCCTATATGACGATGTATCGTGTGCTATTTATTTTAGATTATGAATTGAAAAGGGAGTAGAGTGAGACATGACAAAAAAGAAGATTGCGATTGATATGGACGAAGTGCTTGCAGATACTGTAGGTGCATTGATTGAAGATGTCAATCAACGTACAGACTTAGGGATTACGATTGATATGTTAGATGGCATTAAGTTGAGACATGCCATGCCAGAGCATGATGGTTTGTTAACTGAAATTTTAAGGGAGCCTGGCTTTTTTAAGAAATTAAAAGTGATGTCAGATGCGCAAGATGTTGTTAAAAAATTAACAGAACACTATGATGTGTTTATCGCAACTGCAGCAATGGACGTTCCAACGTCATTTCATGATAAATACGCGTGGTTAAGAGAGTACTTCCCATTCTTAGATCCACAGCATTTTGTATTTTGTGGTAGAAAAGATATTGTACATGCAGATTATTTAATTGATGATAACCCAAGACAACTAAGTATTTTCAAGGGTACACCAATTATATATACGGCTACACATAATATTAATGATGATAGATTTACACGTGTTAATAACTGGAAAGAGGTAGAACAATATTTCCTAGGTGATAGTGCATATCATATCTAAACATTGTCATAAAATTGGGTAGAGACATAAATCATTTAGTTTAATAAGAAACGAGTCTGAGACATCTATTTATGTCCCAGACTCGTTTTTGTTTATTGCTATGAAATTAATCCATTATTTTATAAGTTAGAGAGTACTGTAAGTGAAGTCATCTCATATCATTATATCATTTATTCACTTTCTGGTTGGTTCGTTGCTTGTGCTTCAGGCAATGTCAAGATTTGAATAGCATTTGGGATAACTTCAATTTCTAAAGGTGTTTTTAGATTAATTTCTCCATCAATATCCACCTTCATTTGTGGATCTGTTTCAATCGTTATTTTTTTTGCCGGTAAATGTTTAATGCCTTCTGTCATTTTGTTCCAATTCATGCTATCACGTTGTTTAAATACATCATTTAAAACACTTGAACTTTGTTCTTTGAAGATGAACGTATTTAAATAACCATCATTAGGTGATAAATCGGTTAATGGAATACGACTTCCACCTATAAAAGGTCCATTGGCTACGACGAGCATTGAAGTATTACCGTCTACGGTTTGATTATCAACTGAAATTTTATAATCAAAATGCTCTGGATTAAGTAACGTTTTAACTGTAGAACCTACATAACTTAACTTACCAAAGATATCTTTATTACCATTTTGTACATTTTCAGCATTTTGAACAATTAATCCAAGTCCAACAAAGTTGAGTGCATATTCATCATTTATCTTCATGACATCGTAAGGTCTTAATTCCGCATTCATCAGTTGTTGACTGGCCATTTTATGACGTGGATTAAGATTTAAAGTTTTTACAAAATCATTAAATGTGCCTCCTGGAATGATACCAATAGGAAGATTTAATTCACTCTTCATAATGCCATTAACTAACTCATTGACCGTACCATCGCCGCCTAAAATAAAGATAATATCAACATCATCACTGTAACGTTTATCTTTAATTTTTTGGCAGAAGGTAATAATATCTCCTTCATTTTCACTGAGTTGTATTGATAAATGTCTACAAAATGTAGTTAAGGATGTTGCGACATCTCCTAGACCTCTATAGATGTCTTTAATCCCGGTATGTTCATGGTAAAATAATACGCCATGTTTAAATTGTTTTTTAGTCAAGGTGCTCACCATATTTCTTTGATTTTAGATTTGTATCTATATCAGTGTACCCGTTTTTAGTTAAAAATATGTTTAATGTCGTATATATGTATGTAGGGATTCATGTATTAATCAAGTTTATCTGCGAATTGTATTTGAGTATGGTGATAAAAATTTCCATATATATAGGGCCGCAAATCAGCCATTCAATAAAAAATATCTCTATATAAGTGTCACATAGAGGTGAAAAGGGGCTTTCTTACTTTAATCTATGTTGTATCAATGGTTGATACCTAGGATCATTGTATGAGTGAGAGATTTCAAGCTCGAGCCATAAACCATAGACCAATAAGGACATTCAAAATCGTAAAACTTTAAAAAAAGAGGACTCATCCATTTATGGAAGTCCTCTTTTTGAGCATGGGTACGTATGACCCAGATGTTTTTAAAATGAAAATCATCAGAATAAATAGTTTTTTGAAATTGTAGAAACTATTTAATACCGCGCATGCCTTTGACAATTTTTGGTACGAAAGCAAGAATAACAAGGCTGACTACGATTGCAATACCACCTAAAAGTAGGAAGTAATTTTTATGGCCAAGCGGTTCAATCAATTTAACTAAGGTACCGTTAATTGCTTGCGCACATGCATTCGTTAATAACCATAAACTCATCATTTGTGTGTTAAATGCTTTTGGTGCTAATTTAACTGCTGCACTGTTACCTGTAGGAGATAAACATAATTCACCAATAACACAAATAATGTAGGAAAGAATAACCCAGTTAACACTTAAATTATTACCAGATGTGTGACCAATTAAACCAATCATAATGTAAGAAGCACCAGCTAGTGACGCACCGAGTACAAATTTAGTTGCTAAACTTGGTTGACGTCGTGCCATTTTTGCCCATATCAGTGAGATAACAGGTGCTAATAACACGATGAATAATGGGTTAATGGATTGGAATAGTGCTGGACCGAAATCTGTCTTCCAACCAAAGAGGTTTAATTTCATATCACTACTTTCAAAGGCAAATAGGTTAAGTACGTTGGCACCTTGTTCTTGAATAGACCAGAATACAACACCTAAAAGGAAAAGTGGTATAAATGAAATAACACGTGAGCGTTCATCATCAGTAACATCTTTACTACGAATCATAATTGTGAAATAGATAATTGGTAATGCTACACCAAGTATCAATACAGTTGTACTAACGATATTAAATGATAATGTACCAGTTAATGCTGTAATAACAAGCACTGCAGCAATAATTAAAATAGCCACGATAAATATCAATGCATATTTTTTCTTTTCGCTTTGGTTTAATGGATTCGTTGGTTTTGTACCTACATTACCGATATTTTTCTTGTTAAATATCATGTACCAAGCTAAACCAAGCGCCATACCTACAGCTGCAATTAAGAAACCAGCATGGAAATTACCAGTATTTACGAACTGATTTAGAATCAATGGTGAAATAAGTCCACCTAGATTGACAGACATATAGAAAATAACAAAGCCTGCATCAATACGTGTATCATTTTCTGGGTATAATCGACCAACGATATTAGAAATACTTGGTTTCATTAAACCAGATCCAACGATAATGAAGAACATTGAGATAAATAATCCGACAATATCTAATGGTAAACTTAAGAAAATATGCCCGATAATAATGAGTACACCACCATAGAAAGTAGCAGCACGTGTACCCGTAATTCTATCCGAAATCCAACCACCAAGTACCGATGTCATATATATTAGTGCACCGTAAACAGCCATAACTGACTGTGCGGTACCTTTATCCATACCTAATCCGCCATCTTTTATAGCGAAATACATATAAAAGATAAGTAAAGCGCGCATACCATAGTAGCTAAATCTTTCCCAAAATTCTACAAAGAATAGCACCCCTAGTCCTTTAGGATGTCCAAAAAATCCTTTTTGAGGAATTGATTCTACTGCTGAGTCTTGCGCTATGTATTTGTCTTGCATAAAACATTCCCGTCCTTTCTTACTCCCAATAAAAATATATAAAAAAAATTTTACGCTTTATTAAATTAAATTGCAATAATATTCTCAAAATAAGAATATTGAGAATATTCTGTTATTTTATGCAATCAATTTTATGCCATTTAATTTCCTCATTTAAATGATGATAATTAGATGTAATTATAAAATGAATAATATATAGCTTGCTTTGCATCAGTAATGAATGTGAAGAGGGGTATGTTTGTACTCAATGTCCTTATAATAAAAAAACTATTAGGAAATAAAAAAACTGCTCACCCAGCTTTATAAGCTTGGATGAGCAATATTAATTCATTTAAAATCATAAGTTGATTTTAAATAGTAATATGAACGATTAGTATACGCCTTTCATGGCACGTTTTACTTTAGGTGAAATGATTAATAGAAGTATACCGATAACGACTGCAAATAAACCTGAATACATAAAATAGTCACTTTGATTTATTTTTGTATAGACAACAACAAGTTGTGCGTTAAGTCCTTGTGCAGTAGCATTACTTAACATCCACAAACTCATCATACGTGCTGTAAATGTCACAGGTGCTAATTTAGTCGTTGTAGACAAACCAACAGGTGATATACAAAGTTCACCAATTGTAATTAATAAGAAACTGAGTACAAGCCATAATGGATTTATTAATTCAACGCCTGTAGCTAAAGGAATAATCATAACTAAGTAAGACAAACCAGCAACGATTACACCGATAGCAAATTTATAAACGGTAGGTGGATTGTGTTTACCTAATTTCATCCAAAGTGTTGCAAATATTGGTGCAAGTACCACGATAAAGATTGGGTTGAGTGACTGTGCCCAAGCTGATGGTATTGAAAAGTCAATTAAACCATTTGTAAGCACTGACATTTCTAATTGTGTCTTTTTATCTGCGAATGTTGCTAAAATCGTTGAGCCTTGTTCTTGAATCATCCAAAAGGCAACAGATGTGATATATAAAGGTATGTAACTGTAAACACGTGAACGTTCATCTTTCGTTACATCTTTACTCGCAATCATATTAATAAAGATGTAAATCGGTAATACGATACCTAAAATAGTAATTAAGAAACTGAAATTTTCTAAAGTTAAAGCATTATTTAATTGCAGGATAAGTAAGTAAATTAAGAATAATAGAATGATACCACCAGATATCAAACCGAATTTTTTAAGTTCAGGCTTAGTTAGTGGATTAGGAACATTACGACCAGCTAATCCTAAGTTTTTCTTACGTTTAATTGCGTAAACGACTAAACCACAGAACATGCCAATTGCAGCAGCTAAGAAGCCAGCATGGAAACTAATTCTAGTTTGTAAGTAACCCGTTAATAACGGTGCAGTCAAACTACCTAAGTTAATACCCATGTAAAATAATGTGAATGCAGCATCACGACGGACATCGTTACGATCATATAATTCACCAACGGTCGTTGAGATATTTGGTTTTAATAAACCGGTACCAGCAATAATGACTGCGAGTGCTACCATGACTAACGTTAAGTTATTTGGTAGTGAAAGTAAGATATGACCTATCATAATCAAGAAGCCACCATAAAAGACGGCATTCTGGGTGCCGGTAATCCTGTCGGCAATCCAACCACCGATGACACCTGACATGTAGATTAATGTACCGTAGATAGCAACAATTTGCATTGCAACTGCTTGACTTAGACCGAAACCACCCTCAGCAACACTATAGTAAAGATAGTATATGAGTATCGCTTTCATCCCATAGTAACTGAACCTCTCCCAAAATTCAGTGAAGAATAATGTACTTAGTCCTTTTGGATGGCCGAAGAAACCGGTTCTTGGAGTACTTTCCATAATTTCTTCGTGTGTATAATTAATTTTTTTCATAATTTCCCTCCCCCTAAATGGTTGGATTTATTTTATAATGTTTTTACAAAAATAACAAGTGTATATATCAATAGCGCAAAATTAAGTTTGGAATCAATTTAATAAAAATGAAATAATATAAAAATAAACTACCTGCAAGATACTTTAAGATCTTGTGGGTAGTTATTATAATGAAGAAATCTTAACGATTATCTATTTTTTCAGGATAAAGATCATGATTCATTAAACGATGTTCTGCCATTTTTTCATATTTAGAATCTGGACGGCCATAATTGGTATATGGATCAATTGAGATGCCACCACGTGGTGTGAACTTGCCCCAAACTTCAATATAATGAGGGTCCATGAGTTCGATTAAATCATTCATTATGATGTTCATGCAGTCTTCGTGGAAATCACCGTGATTTCTAAAACTAAATAAATAAAGTTTTAAAGATTTTGATTCAACCATTTTGATATTTGGAATATAAGAAATATAAATTGTAGCGAAATCTGGTTGACCAGTAATAGGGCAGAGTGATGTGAACTCAGGGCAATTGAATTTAACAAAATAATCGCGTCCCTGATGCTTATTATCAAACGACTCTAAAACGTCAGGTCTATAATCAAAATCGTATTTGTTATTTTGATTACCGAGTAATGTAATATCTTCTAATTCTTCTTTATTACGTCCTTCTGTCATGGTAAAGCACTCCTTATGTTTTTGGTTTTTGTTCTTCTTTTTGAATTGATAGCGGTTGGCGTCTTGCTTTTTCAAACATGTAGTAGCTTGAAGCTATGATAATGACATAACCCAAGATTGCATAGAAATCTGGTGATTCTCCGAATAATATAAAACCGAAGAATGCAGTAAATATAATCGATGCATAAGTGAATATCGAAATGTCTTTAGCTGGAGCGTAACTATAGGCTAGTGTAATACCAATTTGACCAGCAGCTGCTGCGAGCCCAGCTCCAATTAAATAAATGACCTGCATCATACTCATTGGTTCGAATGTGAAAATCGTAAATGGAATCAATACTACAATAGAAAAGAATGAAAAATAAAATACAATTGTATAGGGTGCTTCGCGAGTGCTCAATGCACGTACACACGTATATGCACTTGCAGCAAAAATACCAGAGAATAAACCGCCAATAGCAGGAATCATAGAGGATGAGAATTCTGGTTTAACCACGAATAACATACCGAATATTGCAATGACCATCGCTATAATTTGATAGTTACGAACTTTTTCATTTAGAAATATCAAACTCAGCAAAATAGTCCAAAAAGGATTGAGTTTCATTAGCGTATCAGCGTCACTTAATATCATATGGTCTATGGCATAGATATTTAATAAAACACCGATTAGACCTAAAGTCGAACGTGAAATTAAAAGTGGCTGACTGCTAAGTTTACCAAACAGGGGTTGCTTATATTTATAAATGAAATATAAAGGGATAAACATAGCTACTAAATTTCGAGCGAGTGACTTTTGAAACACCGGCAAATCACCAGCTAATCTGAAGAAAACAGACATAAAGCTAAAGCCAATTGCTGAAACTAGGATAGCAATGATCCCTTTAACTTTAGGATTCATATGTATCGCCTCGATTATTTTAATTTTTAACGTATTCATATTAGCATAATTATATAGATTATGTATATATGCTTGAAAGTAAAAGGGAAATGAGGTAACATGAAAACACGAACAAACGTTCTGTATTGATTCAATGAAATTCAAGACATATTTCAAAGTATTTTATTGCTTAGATAATTTCAATTGTGAGCAATTTAGTATTAGATGATAAGCTGAGTGACGCTATATCAATAGTTACAAGGTTTTAGAAAAAAGCAACTAAAATAGCTTTAAATTCCGAAAAAAATTTTTTATAAATAGAAAAGTACGAGTTAACGTTGAATTGGTGCCATTTCTGTTTCGAATTCAAACTTTTGTCAAAAACAAAGCCCTTTAAATAACTTTCTGAGTTATGTATAATGAAACACATAATATAGTATTTGTGACCAAGAAAAAACACAATATATTGTGTTTTGGGACGTAGTCAATTTATTTATAATAAATCAAATTTTAAGTAAAATCACACTATTTTGGACGTTTAATCATGACAAATCAAGCATTAATGCTTAATTATTGAGTTTTTACATAATCACATATAGTTAAAAGAAATCACTATATATTGTGGTTACCCAATATGTGCGCTACGGTTACTTATAATACATTTAAAATATAAATACGATGAAAGTACTATTTAATAACGTCAAAGTGAACTTAATAACATACTAGTATTAGAAAGAAGGTGATCCAATGAAGGTTGTTTATTTTTCATTCTCTGGTAATGTACGTAGATTTATTAAAAAAGCAGAAATTACTAACACTATGGAAATTACTCAAAATAATTGTACTGAGAAGATTGAAGAACCATTCATCTTGGTCACTGGAACGATAGGTTTTGGAGAAGTACCACAACCAGTTCAGTCATTTTTAGATATAAATCATGATTTACTAAGAGGCGTTGCAGCTAGTGGAAACCGCAATTGGGGACAAAACTTTGCGAAAGCTGGACGATCTATCTCGGAAAAATATCAAGTTCCTTTACTAATGAAATTTGAAGTTCAAGGTACACAAAATGATATTAGCGAATTTAAAGATAAGGTGGGACAGTTCAATGAAGATTATGGACGAGAAGAAATACAATCATATTGAGTTAAATAACGAAGTAACAAAACGTAAAGATAATGGCTTTTTTAATTTAGAAAAAGATCAAGAGGCGCTTGAAGTTTATTTAGAAGAAATTCAGGATAAAACAATTTATTTCGACACTGAAATTGAGCGTTTGCGCTATCTCGTTGATAATGACTTTTATTTTGATTTGTTTGCAAAATATTCAGAAGCTGATCTACAAGAAATTACAGATTATGCTAAAAGTATTCCGTTTGAATTTGCAAGTTACATGTCAGCAAGTAAATTCTTTAAAGATTACGCACTTAAAACAAACGATAAAAGTCAATATCTAGAAGATTATAAGCAACACGTAGCGATTGTTGCACTTTATTTAGCTAATGGCCATAAAGCGACTGCCAAACAATTTATTTCAGCAATGGTGGAACAACGATATCAACCAGCGACACCAACATTCTTAAATGCTGGCCGTGCACGTCGTGGAGAATTAGTATCTTGTTTCTTGCTAGAAGCGGATGATAGTTTAAACTCTATTAATTTTATTGATTCGACTGCAAAGCAATTAAGTAAAATTGGCGGCGGTGTAGCCATTAATCTTTCTAAACTACGTGCGCGTGGAGAAGCAATCAAAGGAATTAAAGGTGTAGCGAAAGGCGTGCTACCTGTTGCAAAATCTCTTGAAGGTGGCTTTAGTTATGCAGATCAATTAGGTCAAAGACCTGGTGCAGGTGCTGTTTATTTAAATATTTTCCATTATGATGTAGAAGAGTTTTTAGATACGAAAAAAGTGAACGCCGATGAAGATTTACGTTTATCAACGATTTCAACTGGTTTAATTGTGCCATCTAAATTCTTTGATTTAGCAAAAGAAGGAAAAGATTTCCATATGTTTGCACCGCATACCATTTATAAAGAATACGGTTTAACGTTAGATGACATTAATTTAGATGAATACTATGATGAACTTGTTGCAAATCCTAATATTGATAAAAAGAAAAAAGATGCACGTGAAATGTTAAATACGATTGCACAAACACAATTGCAATCTGGTTATCCTTATTTAATGTTCAAAGATAATGCAAATAAGGTACATGCTAACTCAGACATTGGCCAAATTAAAATGAGTAATTTATGTACTGAAATTTTCCAATTACAAGAAACGTCTATCATTAACGATTACGGTACAGAAGATGAAATTAAACGTGACATTTCATGTAATCTAGGTTCTTTAAACATCGTTAATGTTATGGAATCAGGTAAGTTTAAAGATTCAGTTCATACAGGTATGGATGCATTGACAGTAGTGAGTGATGAAGCAGATATTCAAAATGCGCCAGGCGTTAGGAAAGCCAATAGAGAGTTACATTCTGTAGGTTTAGGTGTAATGAATTTACACGGTTATCTAGCTAAAAATAAAATTGGTTATGAATCAGAAGAAGCTAAAGACTTTGCCAATATCTTCTTTATGATGTTGAATTATTATTCTATAGAACGTTCTATGGAAATCGCTAAAGAAAGACAAGAAGTATACAAAGATTTTGAACAATCAGACTATGCTAATGGTAAGTATTTTGAATTTTACACTTCACAAACATTTGAACCTAAATATGAAAAAGTACGCAAATTATTTGATGGTTTAGAAATTCCGACACCAGAAGATTGGAAAGCACTGCAAGAGCAAGTGGAAACAAACGGTCTTTTCCATGCATATCGCTTAGCGATTGCACCGACACAAAGTATTTCATATGTCCAAAATGCTACGAGTTCTGTAATGCCAATCGTTGATCAAATCGAACGTCGTACGTATGGTAATGCGGAAACATTCTATCCAATGCCATTCCTATCACCAGAAACAATGTGGTATTACAAGTCAGCATTTAATACGGATCAAATGAAATTAATTGATTTAATCTCAACGATTCAAACACATATTGACCAGGGCATCTCTACAATTCTTTATGTTAATTCTGAAATTTCTACGCGTGAATTATCAAGATTATATGTATATGCGCATCATAAAGGTCTAAAATCTTTATACTATACACGTAATAAATTATTAAGTGTAGAAGAGTGTACAAGTTGTTCAATTTAATAAATGAAATGTAAACGTGCAAAGTGAACAGCGGTGTTATGAGGCAGCCTTAACCAATGGTTAGATTAGGCTGCATATCACTGCTTAATTAAAAATATTTACTGGATAGGGGACAATAACTAAATGAAAGCAGTCAATTGGAATACGCAAGAAGACATGACGAATATGTTTTGGCGACAAAATATTTCACAGATGTGGGTAGAAACTGAATTTAAAGTATCTAAAGATATTGCAAGCTGGAAAACATTAACAGATCCTGAAAAAGAGGCTTTTAAAAAAGCATTAGCTGGTTTAACAGGATTAGATACACATCAAGCTGACGATGGCATGCCATTGATTATGTTACATACTACGGATTTAAGAAAAAAAGCCGTTTATTCATTTATGGCAATGATGGAACAAATCCATGCTAAAAGTTATTCACATATCTTTACAACGTTACTACCTTCCAGTGAAACAAACTATTTATTAGATAAATGGGTTATTGAAGAACCACATTTAAAATACAAATCAGATAAAATTATCAATAATTATCATAAATTATGGGGTAAAGAGGCTTCAATTTATGATCAATATATCGCACGAGTATCAAGTGTGTTCTTAGAAACATTTTTATTCTATTCAGGTTTCTATTATCCGCTTTATCTTGCTGGGCAAGGTAAAATGACGACTTCTGGAGAAATCATTCGTAAAATCTTATTAGATGAATCTATTCATGGTGTATTTACTGGTATGGATGCTCAAAGTTTACGTAATGAACTTTCAGAAAGTGAAAAGCTGCAAGCAGATCAAGAAATGTATAAATTATTAGATGATTTATATAAAAATGAGGTAGCTTATACGCATTCACTTTATGATGATATTGGTTTAGCTGAAGATGTATTAAACTATGTGAGATACAATGGTAACAAAGCATTATCTAATTTAGGATTTGATCCGTACTTTGAAGAACGTGAATTCAATCCAATTATTGAAAATGCTTTAGATACAACGACTAAAAACCATGACTTCTTTTCAGTTAAAGGTGATGGTTATACATTAGCGTTAAATGTAGAAGCATTAAAAGATGAAGACTTCGTTTTTGACGAGTAGAAGCACTATTAATTATAAAAATGTCATGATGAAAGTACAATTTTAAGCAAGTATTAGTCAACCGTATATAATAAGTAAAAAGCCGAGACATTATGTCTCGGCTTTTTTACTTATGGATAAAATAAACAGGCATGATATTTAAATAGAGATATACATTATATAAAGTCCATTAGAATAAAATTACATAAAAATGAACAATTAAAATAAGAAAGTGTGTTTTTCAAGGTGTGATATTAAATATAACGCTATACATATATAGATTGTATTTAAATACTTTTGTTTAAATTGCTCAAGGCTATTGAATTTACCATTAAAAATGGTAAAATTTTATTATAGGTATTGATAATGATTATCATAACCAATGTAGTTTGAGCATCGCATTTTATAGTGGAAGGGTTAGAGGTAGGTCATTTATGAAATTTTTATTAAATGGTATTGTCTTAGCTATTATATTACTGGTACTTACAATCCTTTCTTTATTTATAGGCGTAAGCAAGGTATCAATTACAGACATTTTCCATCTTACAGAATCACAGATGAATATTATTGTTTCAAGTAGAATTCCGAGAACGGTTAGTATCATCATATCGGGTAGTACATTAGCGCTAGCTGGTTTAATTATGCAACAAATGATGCAGAATAAATTTGTCAGTCCTACTACTGCTGGAACGATGGAATGGGCGAAACTAGGTATTTTATTATCAATGATTTTCTTTCCACAGGAGAATATCATTATAAAGTTAATTTTTGCAGTAGTTTTAAGTATTGCAGGTACTTTCCTTTTCGTTAAATTAGTACAATATATTCGTTTTACAGACGTCATTTTCATACCACTATTAGGCATCATGTTAGGTGGTATCGTATCAAGTTTTGCAACATTTATCGCGTTGAGAACCAATACAGTACAAAGTATAGGAAACTGGTTAAATGGTAACTTCGCCATTATTACAAGCGGTAGATATGAGATTTTATACTTAAGCATTCCTTTATTAATACTTACATATATATTCGCCAATCATTTTACTATTGCTGGTATGGGGAAAGATTTTAGTAATAACTTAGGAGTCAATTATGAAAAAATAATTAATATAGGATTGTTTATCACGGCTACGATTACAGCACTGGTTGTTGTAACTGTAGGCACGTTACCATTCTTAGGGCTTATTGTTCCTAATATTGTCTCAATTTTTAGGGGAGACCATCTGAAAAATGCATTGCCGCATACAGCGATGCTAGGTTCTATATTTGTAATGTTTTCTGATATTTTTGGCAGAATCATTGTATATCCATATGAAATTAATATCGGTTTAACGATTGGGGTCTTTGGCACTGTTATTTTCATAATCTTGTTAATGAAAGGACGACATAATTATGCAAATTAGTGCTAAGTCTAAATTATTTACGTTAATAGCAATTACTGTGGTTATCGCGGGATTGTATCTCATTATAGGTATTGATTTCGAAATATTCCAATATCAATTTACAAGTCGTTTGCGTAAATTGATCCTCATGATTTTAGTAGGTGGTGCCATTGCTGCGTCTGTCGTTATTTTCCAAGCGATTACCACGAACAGACTTTTAACACCATCTATTATGGGGTTGGACGCTGTATATATGTTTGTAAAAGTATTGATTGTTTTTGTATTCGGAGTACAATCCGTATTTGTTACAAATCTATACATTAGCTTCCTTATATCACTCATAGTTATGATTGGTTTTTCATTATTATTATTTCAAGGCATTTTTAGAATCGGAAATGTTTCAGTCTATTTAATATTACTTGTTGGTATTATTTTAGGCACATTCTTTAGAAGTATCACAGGCTTTTTAGAATTAATTATCAATCCAGAAGATTTTTTAGCTGTACAAAGTGCAATGTTTGCTAATTTTGATGCGTCAAATACGAAATTGGTCACTTTATGTGGTGTGATACTTGTCATTTTAATTATGATTACTGTATACGCAATACCTTATTTAGACGTGTTGCTACTAGGTCGAGATCAAGCTATCAATTTAGGGATTTCTTATCAGACATTAACACGTATTTTATTAATTCTAGTTGCAATTTTGGTGTCTATTTCAACGGCATTAGTTGGACCAATTACATTTTTAGGGTTACTGACAGTAAACTTGGCTCATGAATTAATGAAAACGTATCAACACAAATATATTTTACCGGCAACCATTTGTATAAGTTGGATAAGTTTGTTTTTAGCGCAAGCAATTGTAGAGAATTTCTTTGAAGCAACAACGCAAGTTAGTATCGTCATTGATTTAGTAGGTGGCAGTTACTTCATTTATTTATTAATTAAAAGGAGACATGCGAATTGATACGAGTACAAGGGCTTAATAAAACGATACAAGATAAAGTGATTTTGCAAGATATTGATGTAGAGATACGCAAGGGACGACTTACATCGATGATAGGGCCTAACGGTGCAGGTAAAAGTACGCTATTGTCTGCTATTACACGATTAATTGACTTTGAAGAAGGTACCATCGATATAGAAGGCAAAGCGATTACAGATTATAAAAGTAATGACTTGGCTAAAAAACTATCAATTTTAAAACAATCTAATCATACAGAATTGAATATAACGGTTGAAGAATTGGTGAAATTTGGACGTTTTCCTCATTCCAAAGGGCGTTTGAAGCAAGAAGATAGAGATCAAGTTGAGTATGCACTCGAGTTATTACATCTTACTGAAATTAGAGGTCGTTATTTAAAAACACTTTCTGGTGGACAGCGTCAACGTGCTTATGTAGCAATGACTATTGCTCAAGATACGGATTATATTTTACTTGATGAACCGTTAAATAATTTGGACATGAAACATTCAGTTCAAATTATGCAAACTTTGAGAAGATTAGCCAAAGAGTTGGATAAGACGATTGTAGTCGTTATTCATGATATTAATTTTGCCTCTTGCTATTCAGACGATATTATTGCTTTGAAAGATGGTCAACTTGTTAAGGCAAGTACGAAAAATGAAGTCATCCAAACAGATATTTTAAAAGAATTATATGATATGGATGTCAAAATTGAAGAGATTCGTGGACAACGTATTTGTATTTATTACGATGAAGTGACCGAAGTGCCGGAATTATCATTTGCACAGTCGATGTAAGATGATGCGTGGACTTTGAAGGGAGTGATGCAACCGTAACGTTGTTAAACTTTTAGGGACATAGAAGGTAGTACATATTAAAAATTCAGGAGGAGTTAAGCACATGAAAAAGTTAGGGTTATTATTAGTAGTTGGGTTAATGTTTTTATTAGTAGCATGTAGTAATGGCGGATCAGAAGATAAAAAATCTTCAGACACTGATTCGAAGAGTAAAGATTCAAATGAAACTGTAAAAATTGAAAATAATTATAAAGCAAATGGTGAAAAGCGTGATGGTAGTGATGCCAAGACTGTTAAAGAAACAGTTGAAGTGCCTAAAAACCCTGAAAAGGCAGTTGTTTTAGATTATGGTGCATTAGACACAATGAAAGAACTTGGTCTTGAAGATAAAGTTAAAGCGCTTCCTAAAGGTGAAGGTAACAAGTCATTACCTGATTTCTTAAGTGATTTCAAAGATGATAAGTATTTAAATACTGGTAGTCTTAAAGAAGTTAATTTCGATAAAATTGCAGAAGCTAAACCAGACGTAATATACATATCTGGACGTACAGCAAATCAAAAAAATCTAGATGAATTTAAAAAAGCAGCACCTGATGCAAAAGTTGTTTATGTTGGTGCAGACGATAAAGATGAATTGAATTCATTGAAGAAAAATGCAGAAAATCTAGGAAAAATTTATGATAAAGAAGATAAAGCTAAATCATTAAATAAAGAATTAGATGATAAAATTGCTAGTATGAAAGAAAAAACAAAAGATCTAAAAAATGATAAAGCATTATTCTTATTAGTTAATGAAGGTGAATTATCAACATTTGGTTCTGGTGAACGTTTCGGTTCAATGATTTTCGATACAATGGGCTTCACTCCTGCAGATGATAACATTAAAGATAGCCAACATGGTCAAAACGTAACAAATGAATATATTGCTGAGAAAGATCCAAGTATTATTTTCGCAATGGACCGTGGTCAAGCAGTAAGTGATAACGCTACAGCTAAAAAAGCATTAGGTAATGACGTTATTAAAGATGTTAAAGCAATCAAAGACAATAAAGTGTATGAATTAGATCCAAAACTTTGGTATTTTGCTAGTGGATCAACAACAACAGCGATAAAACAAATCGATGAAGTTGAAAAAGCGATGGAAAAATAAAAAAGCATTAAAATGTGGGGATATTGATTGAAAAAAGCGTCTGGAATTTATTCCAGGCGCTTTTTTGTTGAAAAGAAAATAAGTTAAAACGTTAAATTATTCATCACTATCATACTAATGTTATAATATTTTTATCATCATACTTTCGAGTAAATATATAAATGCTAGATAGAGCGTTTTAAAGAAATAGTAGGGGGACAAAGTACATGATATTAGATAATGTAAATCCAAATGATTTATTTCCAACTGAGAAAAAAGGACCAACTGTTCTAGGCACAATAGAGTATTCAGTACAAGGTTCGACTGAATTTGAGGGTGCTTTTATAGCTACAAATGAGAGAATCATTTTAAATGTTGATATGAACGGTGAATTTTATTATAGAAGTATTGCATATAATGAAGTTGAAAAAATTGAATATGATGGAGAAAAAATTAATTTCACTTTTAACATTGGGCCTATGCCTATGAAAAATATTCAAAAAGGTGACGTTGCTACATTTGTACAATATGTTAGTGATAAAATTGACCAATAGTTCACTGGGAATATGAGATACAAACAAATAAAGAAATAACAAAAAGCGTAGATGCACACCATGGCATCTACGCTTTTTAATATGACAAAATTAAGTTTTATATCGTTTCTTTATTAAATTTCAAAGTATAAATGATAATGATACTTACAGCTATTATTAAAATGGGCATCGCATTTTGGACAAGCTTCTATCATCATGTAGTCATTAATTGTCATTTCATGATTACAGACACCACATAAAATAGCTTTTTCGTGAAATTCATTTGCTTGCCATCGCTGAATCTTATGTGATTCATGTTCATTGTGGCATTTATAACAAGGATAGTATTTATTACAACATTTAAACTTAATGGCAATAATATCTAAAGGTGTTTGATAATGTGTACAGCGTGACTCATTATCTACAGTGGATCCATATACTTTTACCATAGTGATTTCTCCTATTGTTCATTGAGTGGGTGTTCTCCGATAATTCTAACTTCAGGGTGCAGCTCAACATCAAATTTTTCTTGTACTATTTTTTGAACGTAATGAATTAAATCTTCATAATCTGTTGCCGTTCCTTTATCTACGTTAACCATAAAGCCAGCATGTTTTGTTGAAACTTCAACGCCACCAATGCGATGACCTTGCAAATGAGCATCTTGAATCAACTTACCAGCGAAATGACCAGGCGGACGTTGGAATACACTACCACATGAAGGATACTCTAGTGGTTGTTTTGATTCTCTTCTTTCTGTTAAATCATCCATAGAAGCTTGTATTTCTTGTTGATCGCCAGGTGCTAAGGTAAAGGCAGCTTCTAATACAACGAGATGTTCTTTCTGAACAATACTATTACGATAGTCCAACTCAAGTTCTTTATTGGTTAACGTGATTAATTCACCTTTGTTATTAACGCAAAGTGCATAATCAATACAGTCTTTTACTTCACCGCCATAAGCACCAGCATTCATAAATACAGCGCCACCGATGGAACCGGGTATGCCGCATGCGAATTCAAGACCAGTTAAGCCATGGTCTCTTGCAGCACGTGAAACATCGATGATTGCAGCGCCACTACCTGAAATGATAGCATCGTCGGACACATCAATGTAATCAAGTGAAAGTAAACTAATCACAATACCGCGAATACCACCTTCACGAATAATAATATTAGACCCATTACCTAAATACGTCACAGGTATATCATGTGTGTAAGCATAATGCACAATGGCTTGCACATGTTCGTTGTGGGTTGGGGAAAGATAATAATCGGCTTTACCCCCTGTTTGAGTGTATGTATATTTTTTTAGAGGTTCATCAATTTTAATAATTTCTTCTGGGACAATTGCTTTTAATTCTTTTAAGATGTCATCCTTATGCAACTATAGAACATCCTTTCCTGTTGAATTCATTTATTCATTATACCAATGATTTGGAGTCTTTGCTAAATACTATGGTAATTAATTTTGTTAAATTATTAATACAATGATCATCGTGTGTTTAATATTGATGTGTGGCTATATTTCATAATCCATATTTAAGTTAATTTACTGTGTGAGAGAATGAATCAAATAATTGTTGTTTCTTGTTTTCATATGCACGTATAGATCGAACTTCATTAGCTAACATCAATTTCTTAGAACCAAATCGTGTAGCGGTGTGTTGATCATGAGACAATTGATGATGCGTTTGAATATACGCTTTGTATAGGTTAGAATCTTTTTGAATAATATGTAAACGTGCTATTTGTTTTAAATCTATTAAATTATTAAATTGTGCCATAATTACTTTTTTCTTATATGAATGGTGTAAACGATAAAAACCTTCATAATTCAAACGTTTTTCATCTAAAGCGGTGATATCATGTAAATTATCTACGCCTACTAATATATCTAAAATGGGTTCAGTAACGTAATTGAAATGTGATGTTCCACCGATATGAAGTGTAGTTTTAACAGGTGTGTCGAGCAGGTTAAAAAGCATTTTTTTCAAATTTTGATATTGGTCTGCAAAATAATTATCTTTGTCCTCAGAAATAAATGCTTGGATGTTTGAATTCATATAGGTTGTTCACTCCTTTCTTTATTGTGATATAACTGTTAAACTGTAAATTCTGAAATAATATATCACATATTATTTTCAAGTTAAATAAGTTTCTGTATAATACTGAATGATAAGGAGTGCAGAAATGAAAAAATTACTTTGCATTGTTTTGTTGTTTGGCTTTGTGATAACCCTTGGTGCATGCGGTAATGAAGGTGCTAACGAATTCAAAGATTTTGATAGCTCACTGAATGATGTGAAAAATAAGGAAAAAGAACTTAATCATGTCATGGATGACATTTCATTGAAGCAATTAGATGATTTAAGTAAAACAGATACGACTGATAAGGATAAAAAAGCATTTAATGACTTACAAAATAACATTAATCGCAAATTAATCCCTAAGTTAGAGGAATATGAGACAGCAGCTAAAAATTTACCGGCAGAATCTGAAGAAACGAAAAACTTAAAATCTACCTACTTAAAGTCAGTCAAAGATAAGAAAGCAGCTATTAACGATTTGAAAGTATTTGTTGATTTATGCAATCAAGCAATTAAAGCAAATGAAGATATTTTAGAATATACGAAGTTATTTGAGAAAAGTAGATCTCAAGTTGAAGCGCACATGCAAGACGCAAATGATGCAGGCGCACGCACAGATGTTAATAATTTCAAACATAAATTAGAAGAAAACAACAAAGAATTGAGACATACAGCAGAAAAAGAGTTGGATTCAACAGATTCAGCTAAAGTTAAGCAATCGATTGAAAAAGACATCATGCCTTTAATTAATAAACAAATTAAAGATTTAAACAAAGCTGAAATTACGAATAACTATGTAAATAGTGCGCGTAAAAATGCGATTGAAATGTATTACAGCTTGCAAAATTATTATGAAACACGTGTAGAAACAATTGATATTAGTGATGAGTTATCAAAAATAGATCATAAAACTTTACCTAAAGAAAGTGAAGATTTAGAAAAATATGATGCCGTATTTGATAAACAATATAACAATGTAAAAGAAGACTATAATTAACAAAGAAATTTGTATTGTTATAAAAATTTAAATAAACGGTTAACAACAAAAAGAGTATTGTGTATAATTGGAAACAATGATATGAGTATATCCTGGAGATTTCACACTTTTTGAAACAATTTGGGTGTGTTAAATATTTTTAGAGGTGAATAGAATGGCTATAAAGCTGAGTTCGATTGACCAGTTTGAGCAAATTATAAAAGAAAATAATTATGTATTTGTATTGAAGCACAGTGAAACGTGCCCAATTTCAGCAAATGCAATGGATCAATTTAATAAATTCTTATATGAACGTGATATGGATGGTTATTATTTAATTGTGCAACAAGAAAGAGACTTATCGAATTATATAGAAGAAAAAACAAATGTAAAACATGAATCGCCACAAGCATTTTATTTTGTTAAGGGACAGGCGATTTGGAATGCGAGTCACAGTGATATTAACGTTACGACTTTAGCTAACGCTGAAGAGTAAAACATAACAGAATATGCAAAAAAACGCTTGTTAACCGCTTCTCTAAATGAAAGTGATTAGCAAGCGTTTCTTATAATGTGAAAAATGTTCATCTGACATGTATAATAAATAGTTGAATATGAAATATAGACTACTACTTTATTGGGAATGACTATATGTGGCTACTTATAGATACAGGTAGTGAGGTTAGGATAGCTAACACATGCTATAAATAGACTTCGCAGACGATGGCCAACATATTTATCTGTTGCCTACTTCATTAACCAAGACCACAAATTTTTGTGGTTCAATCTGGTTGAAAATGACTTTATAATAGTTTATGTTTCATTATACAAAAATACAAAAATGAATTGATAAAATACTTGAGGTGACAATATGAAAGTTTTAGTGGCGATGGATGAATTTAATGGAATTATTTCGAGTTATCAAGCAAACCGCTATGTGGAAGAAGCAGTAGCAAGCCAAATTGAGAAAGCAGATATCGTTCAAGTGCCATTGTTTAACGGACGCCATGAATTAATGGATTCTGTCTTTTTATGGCAATCAGGAACCAAATATAGAGTGCCTGCACATGATGCTGATATGAATGAAGTAGAAGCCATTTACGGTATTACAGATAGTGGTATGACTGTGATTGAAGGTAATTTATTTTTAAGTGGTCAAAAACCGATAAATGAGCGCACGAGTTTTGGTATGGGTGAAATCATTGCTGATGCACTTGAAAATGATGCAGACCATATTGTTATATCATTAGGCGGTATCGCAAGTTTTGATGGTGGTGTAGGCATGTTACAGGCCTTAGGTGCTAAATTTTATGATGATGAAGCTCAAGAAGTTGATATGCGTGAAGGTAGTCGTATGTTGAAGTACATTCGAAAAATAGATACTTCTGCATTAAACTCAAAATTAAAAGATGTTCGTTTTCAAGTAATGTCAGATTTTGATAGTAAATTATATGGTAAACATAGTGAGATTATGCAAACCTATGAAACTTATGGTTTAAGTAGAGAAAATGCAGCAGAAATTGATAATTTAATTTGGTATTTAAGTGAAATATTTAAAAGCGAACTCAAACTCGCGCTTGGACCGATTCAAAGAGGTGGTGCAGGAGGCGGTATTGCTGCAGTGCTAAAAGCGCTTTTTGATGCAGAAATTATGACAAGTCATGCATTAGTTGACCAAATAACACATTTAGATTCATTGATTAAACAGGCGGATTTAATTATTTTTGGAGAAGGTGTCAATGAAGAAGACCAAATATTAGAAACTACAACTGTTCGCCTTGCAGAGTTAGCTACGAAATATGACAAACCATCGATTGCAATTTGTGCAACACCAGATAAATTTGATTTATTTGAATCAATGGGTGTTACATCAATGTTTAATACATTTATTGAAATGCCTGAAAGTTTTACTGATTTTAAAATGGGGATTCAAATTAGACATTATACAGTTCAGGCAATTAAATTACTGAAAACACAATTCAGTAC
The DNA here is from genome assembly GCF_000798895.1 of Staphylococcus sp. ZWU0021. Taxonomy (NCBI): domain Bacteria; kingdom Bacillati; phylum Bacillota; class Bacilli; order Caryophanales; family Staphylococcaceae; genus Staphylococcus; species Staphylococcus sp. ZWU0021. Next base: position 309,869 of record NZ_JTLN01000005.1, on the reverse strand, counting down.
AAATTAAACGTAAAGTGAAACAAGCATATCTTATTTTAAGTCGTATAAACTACCATTTATAGCAATTTAATCAGGAACTAATACTTAGATTAGTTGCATAATGGGGCGTATACTGACAGGATGTATATTTTAGATATGTGGCCATGTTCAAAGTAATAAAAATAGAGCTAATCCATATCGGATTAGCTCTATTTTTTGTATTTGTGTCATAGGCGCTACATGTTTAAAAGTAAAAACAACTACTTTTAGTATTACTTACTTATCGTAAGTATTTACAACTTCTTCAGCTATACCGACTACAACTTGTACTGCTTTTTCCATGACATCAATAGACGCGTATTCGAATGGTCCATGGAAATTGTCACAACCTGTGAAAATGTTTGGTGTAGGTAGTCCCATATATGAAAGTTGAGAACCATCAGTACCACCGCGTATTGGTGCGGTATTTGCTGGAATGCCTAATTTTTCGAAAACACGTTTAGGTATATCAATCACGTGTGGGTTAGGTTCGATTTTTTCACCCATATTGTAATATTGGTCATTAATTTCTACTTCAATAGGTTCATCTTCGAAATGTGAGTTAATATCATTTTTTATTTCGACGAGACGTTTTTTACGTAATTCAAATTCGTTTCTATCATGATCACGAATAATATATTGTAAGGTTGTTTTTTCAACATCGCCATTTATTTTCATTAAATGATAAAATCCTTCATAACCTTCCGTTCTTTCTGGAACTTCATTTTGTGGTAATAAAGCATTAAATTGCTGACCTAATAATACAGCGTTTATCATAGCATCTTTCGCTGATCCAGGATGAACGTTCACGCCATGGCATGTCACGATCGCTTCTGCAGCATTAAAGCTTTCATACTGTAATTCTCCGTACTCACTACCATCCATCGTGTATGCGAAATCAGCATTAAAACGTTCTACATCAAATTCATGTGGACCTCTTCCAATTTCTTCATCGGGCGTAAAGGCTACGCGAATTTTACCGTGTTTAATTTCAGGATGTGAAGTTAAGTATTTTAAAGCTTCCATAATTTCAACTACACCGGCTTTATCGTCAGCACCTAACAAAGAAGTACCATCTGTAATCATTAATGTATGACCTTCAACGTTTTTCATAGCAGGGAATACATCTTGGCTTAATGTACGGTTCGTCTTACCTAATTGAATCGGTGTCCCATCATAGTTGTCAATAATTTGAGGATTTACATGAGACGCGTTGAAGTCAGGTGAAGTATCAATATGTGCCAAAAATCCGACAGTAGGTAAATCGATGTCTACATTACTGTCTAAAGTAGCAAATAAGTAACCTTGTTCGTCAATATCTGTTTCTAATCCCAAATCAGTCAATTCATCGTTTAATAAATTTAATAAATCCCATTGTTTCTCAGTTGAAGGCGTCGTTGTAGATTCTGGATTGGATTGTGTGTCGATTGTTACATATCTTGTAAGTCGATCAATTATGTCTTGTTTCATTTAAAAACACCCCTTAAGCTCTATTATTTATATTATAAGATTTTTTATATGTTTTGCCTTTCATTTTACCATAATGCTGTTTAACACGTGTATAGATATAATAAATGATTTCAGCACATAATATACCGAATGCAATAGCTCCAGAGATTAACGTGACCTCAAGGAAGGTATTCACCGCATGCGTATACTGATTACTTACAAGAAAACGCGTGGCTTCGTAAGCTAAACCACCAGGTACAAGAGGTATAATTCCTGGAACGATAAAGATAATAACAGGACGTTTATAACGTCTACTCATGACATGACTCATAATTGCTAAAATAAAACTACCTAAAAATGACGCTAACACTTTACCTAAATCAGCATCAAAGGATAATTTATAAATAATCCATCCCATGGCACCAACAAAACCACAGGCTAAAAGGAGGCGTCTAGGTGCATTAAAAAGAATAGAAAATAACATTGATGCGAAAAAGCTAATCATAAACTGTAAAAAGTAATAAACAATGAACATTATCAGCACTCCTTTTCTAAAAGATTAATAAGACGATGGCAACACCGGCACCAATTGCAAATGAGGTTAGTGCAGCTTCAACGCCACGTGACATGCCTGCAATTAATTCACCAGCCATTAGATCACGAATTGCATTTGTAATCAATATACCGGGTACTAAGGGCATAACACCGGCAATGGTTATGATATCTTGGTTGTGTGCCCAACCTATTTTAGTGAAGAAAGCAGCGATAGCTATAACAACAGCTGCACTGATAAATTCAGAAAAGAATTTAATTTGAATATAGCGTTGTACATAGCTGAAAGTTAAAAAGGCACCAGCACCAGCGATAATTGCAAATATAAAATCATTAATGACGCCACCAAACATAAATAGGAAAAAGCCACAGGCAATTGCTGCTGCAACAAAATTGGTAATTGATGAATACTGCAAGGAAGCATGGTGTAAATGGATAAGTTCAGATTTTACTTGATCAATATCAAGCTTGTTACTAGATATTTTACGAGACAAACTATTTGTTAATGCAATTTTTTCTAAATCTGTAGTACGTTCACGAATTCTAATGAGTCGTGTATTTGTACGATTATTTAACGAAAAAATGATTGCAGTTGATGTTACAAAGCTATATGTATCATCTAAACCATAACTTGCAGCGATTCTTGTCATTGTATCTTCAACACGATACGTTTCAGCACCGCTTTCTAGTAAAATTCTGCCTGCGATTAATACGACATCAATGACTTTATCTTCATCAATGATGGTAATTGAATCTGACATAGCTTCGCACCTCCTGAATTGTTAATAGAACAATTGAAAGTTTACATTGTCGAATAAAAACTTTCAATAGCGTATCTTACGATAATTAATGTTTTATATAACATTATATATTGTAACAAACTCATTTTCATTACTATACTTATTCAATGCTTTAATTGAAACTTTATTTAGAAAAAGTAAAACATATGGATGAATCGCGCTGTGTGAAGGGCATGGTAGGTGAAAGAAACGTTACATTTATTTTTACGAAAAAAGAGTTTGAGACAAAAATAGATGTCTCAAACTCTTTTTCATTTAGGCGATAGGTGGCTGCATTGAAAATGTAAAGTCCCACTCCCTATAATTTAACAATTGGGTTAAACATGACTTGGTTACGGCCTTCGTTTTTAGCCATATGCAACATATCGTCAGCAATTTTAAACACTTTTCGTTGTGATTTGTAATCATCTGTTGTCAAGTATCCAACGCCAATAGATACGGATAATTTAATGACTTCTTTGTTTGGTAAATGGAATGTAGATTGTTCTACACCGCCACGAATACTCTCACTTAATTTGACACATTGGTCTAAAGTATAATCATACAAAACAATAGAAAATTCTTCACCTCCATTACGATAAATACTAAACTGTTGTGGCACATAGTTTTTAAGTAATTGAGCCACTTGTCTGAGTACAGCGTCGCCCGATTTATGTGAATACATATCGTTCACATCTTTGAAACCGTCGATATCAATCAGTAATAAACCTAAACTTTGGTTATTTTCTTCAGATAAACGAGCTGTTTCATTTAAATGTCTATCGAATTCTTTAACATTACCTAATCCAGTTAAGTAATCTACTTTATCTTCGTTCTCATATCGATTGACTAATGAGAAGAAATGCCAAATATCAACAAAGGTAATAGACGAAGTTATTGTTAAGACAAATGAAATCGGAATTAAAAATAAGACTTCTGTAATCTCGTAATATGGGCTGATTAATGATAAAATTGCAAAAATAACTAATGCAATGACATTTAGTATTTGCAATGAAATGATATCACTTTGTTTTAAGAATGGACCTATCGCACCAATGATGCCTGCTATTACGATAAATATCATAGCAGTAATTATTGTATAATCCCCAATCAGAACATTGACTAAGCCGACAATAAAGGCGGATAGAACAGTGTAAAACATATTCGTATATCTACCTAAAAATAGGATAGGTACAAAGGATAAATAGAGTGTATACTCATTGAATATTGGGACAGGGTACGCAGATAGTAAAAGCGCTACTATCGTCATTAAAACAGTGACATATTCTTTTGAAAATACCATAATTCTATTTTCTGAGTATTGTAGACGATGGAATAAATAAATTCCAGCTACGGTAACAGAAATATTATAGATAATAGCTTCAAACATTTTTACTTTACACTCCTTTAAATAAACACTTAGTTATTGTAAGTGAAAACTTACAATTTGTCATCATGGGGTGAATAGAAAATTCTAACATTCACTTAATATTCATGTTAAAATTATTTTTTAGTGAAAAATTAAAAATTCACTAAAATTGATTTAATAAATAATATCCCTAAATATAACGCATTTATTATCGCACTTCTAGTTGTATAAGTAAAAGCGTATAAGGTATTATAAAGTTATGTAAAAATATCAATTGTGTAATGAGACTATATTTTTATTAGGAAGTATTAAAATAGTCATTTTTGAAGTGAATTCACAATTTAATGAAACAAATATTTTCAACATAGACTTTGAAATTTAAAATAATTAAGAACCATATTAATGAAGGTGAACTGATGTATACATTATTACTAATCATTTTTTCAATGATAGTCAGTTTAATACTTACACCAATAGTCATAAAAGTTTCTCATAAATTAGGGATTGTAGATCAACCGAATTTTAGAAAGGTACATACTAAACCTATTTCAGTACTTGGTGGAACTGTGATACTCTTATCGTTTTTAGTTGGAATTTGGCTTGGACATCCTATAGAAACTGAGGTCAAACCGCTTGTTATTGGATCTGTATTAATCTATTTGGTTGGTTTGATAGATGATATCTATGACTTAAAACCAATTATGAAATTACTCGGCCAAGTAATTGCGGCGTTAGTCGTTGTTTACTATGGTGTTACAATTGACTTTATTTCATTACCTATTGGTCCAACGATACATTTTGGTATATTTGGTATTCCAATAACGGTCATTTGGATTGTTGCCATTACGAATGCGATAAATTTAATCGATGGATTAGATGGTCTAGCGTCAGGCGTTTCAATGATTGCACTGATGACAATTGGCTTTATAGCAATATTACAAGCCAATATATTTATTATAATGATATGTAGTGTATTGATAGGTGCACTTTTAGGATTTTTATTCTTCAATTTCCATCCAGCAAAAATCTTTTTAGGTGACAGTGGCGCACTATTAGTTGGATTTATTGTAGGCTTTCTATCATTACTCGGGTTTAAAAACATTACGTTTGTATCCTTATTCTTCCCAATCGTTATTTTAGCAGTACCATTTATCGATACACTATTCGCTATGATACGTCGAGTGAAGAAAGGTCAACATATTATGCAGGCCGATAAATCTCATTTGCATCATAAATTTTTAGAATTAGGCTATTCGCATCGACAAACCGTGTTATTGATATATTCAATTGCGATACTGTTTAGTCTCTCTAGTATTATATTATACTTATCCCAACCTTGGGGTGTATTCATGATGCTCATACTCATATTCATTACAATTGAATTGATTGTAGAATTTACAGGATTAATTGATGATGATTACAGACCTCTATTGAAATTAATAGAAAATAAAGAGCATAATAAAGATGAACAGTGATAGCAATGAAATTGTGAAACTATAAAACCGACAAGTCAGAGGTTACTGACTTGTCGGTCTTTTTGTACGATTCGGTTTGTTTAAGTACTTGTAAAATAAGACATATATCTATCATTTATATTTAATCTGTTGGTATATCAAACGGTAACCTCATGACTTCGCCTTCTACTAAATCATAATTACCAGACGTTGTTCTATTTAAAAATGCAATAAATTCATCATAGTCAGACGCGACAACATCTATTTGATAACTTACTTTGTCTGTATAACTTTGATCACGTAATAAATAGGACGTGCTTTCAAGTTCATATTCGAATTTCCCTGTTAAATCATAATTAATGGTTACAGTTGTAGGTATAGCGGGTTTAAGTTCTACACGACCAATATCGTAAATAACGTCTCTAACGGCACCACTATAAGCGCGAATAAGGCCGCCGCCACCTAGTTTAATGCCACCAAAATAACGTGTAACAACCACGCAAGCATTATGTATTTCTAATTTTTTTAAAATATCTAACATTGGTACGCCAGCAGTACCGCTTGGTTCACCATTGTCATTGGCTTTTTGTATATTCATTTGATCGCCAATTGTATATGCAGAACAATTATGTGCTGCTTCACGGTGTTTTGTAGACACTTGATTAATAAAGGCTTTCGCATCTTCTTCTGATTCTACTGGTTTAATATGTGCAATAAAACGAGATTTATTGATTACATTTTCAATTATATGTTCTGCTTTTATCGTTATAATTGTGTCTTCCATGTGTAACCCTCCAAATGTCTATAGATTTTATCCATTGTAATAATTTTTATTATCATCGCTACCTTTGTATTATACACTGTATTGAATACAAGCATAAATGTAAAAATAAATTTTCTTTTGGTTGAAAATAAGGTATCATAGTTGTGAGTATAATTGAGGAGGATTAGGATGAAGATTGCTGTCTTGACAGATTCAACGAGTTATCTATCTCAAACATTAATAGACAAATATAATATCAAAGTTGCACCACTTAGTGTCACATTTGATAGTGGTGAGAATTATGTTGAGAATGCATCCATTTCAACAGACGAATTTTATGAACGTATGAAGACCTCAGCTACAATTTCAACAACGAGCCAACCTGCAATTGGAGATTTTCTGGAGAATTTCGAGCAACTTCGCGAAGAAGGCTATACAGATGTCATTTGTGTATTTCTTTCTTCTGGAATCAGTGGGTGCTATCAAACTGCGACACAAGCAGGTGAAATGGTCTCAGACATTAATGTCCATACGTTTGATTCTAAGTTAGCTGCGATGGTTGAAGGTGGATATGTACTTAAAGCGATAGAAATGATTGAACAAGGCTATGAGCCTAAAGCTATCATTGAAGCATTACATGCAATCCGTGAAGTAACAGGTGCAGTACTCATGGTAGATGATTTGAAAAATTTACAAAAAAGTGGTCGAATTACAGGTGCGCAAGCTTGGATTGGAACGATGTTGAAGATGAAGCCAGTGTTAAAGTTCGAAGATGGCAAAATTGTTCCAGATGAAAAAGTAAGAACTAAAAAACGTGCTTTGCGTAAAATGGTTGAAAAAGTGATAAATGAAGTCAAAAATCTAGATGAAGTTACGTTATTTGTAATTGAGGGTGATATTCCTGAAGATTCAGATTGGATTCAACAAGAATTAGAAACTAACTATCCTCAGTACAATATTTATCGTTCTAGCTTTGGACCAGTCATTGCTGCACATTTAGGATCTGGTGGTATTGGTTTAGGGTATATTGGAAGTACCATTCGCACAGATTAAATTAATGAATAAATTAGAGACATGTCACGCCTATTGGGTGTTACATGTCTTTTTTTGGAGGTAAGGCAAATAAAATATTATGGTCGACTTATGTTAGATAAAACGTTACTGACCGATGAAATCATTGATAAGACTTCAACTGGCATTATAAAAAAACATAATCAATGGCAGTGTATGCAATGTCATACGAAAGAACCGCGTCATTTTTATAATTATTATTCAACTATATTAAAAAAAGAAATAGTTTATTGTAGAAATTGTATCAATTTAGGAAGAATGGATAATGTAAAGCCAATATTTATTACAAAATCTAAAAATGTTGCGTCTCAGGGCATATATCAGTTAGATTTCAAACTGTCTGAACAACAAACTTTTGCATCGATAGCAATTCTAAAGGCAATTAAAGATTATGAAACTAAAATTTTATATGCAGTCACTGGTGCTGGAAAAACAGAAATGATATTTGAAGGTATTCATTATGCGCGTAGTAGAGGGGATAATGTCGCGATTGTATCACCAAGGGTAGATGTTGTGATAGAAATTAGTATGAGAATTAAAAAGGCATTTTCTTCAGAACAGATTGATGTACTTTACCAAGGTCAAACACAGCGCTTTGATGGGCACTTTATCATTTCAACCGTACATCAATTATATCGATTCAAGCATCATTTTGATTTAATTATTGTTGACGAAGTAGATGCATTTCCATTAGTAATGGATCATTCATTACAAGAAGCGATTACTCATGCATCAAAAGCGACACACTGTCATATATTTATGACGGCCACACCTCCTAGACATTTATTAAAGAAGATGAATCCGTCTGATGTCATCACACTACCTGCGAGATATCATAGACAGCCATTGCCTGTACCGCGTTTTAAATATTTCAAATTAAAGCAACATAAAATACAATATGCATTGCTGAAGATACTAAAAAAACAAATCTTAACAGAGCGTTATACACTCGTGTTTTTCGATAATATCAATTTAATGAAAACAGCATATCATCGCTATAAAAAGGAAATAACGTCATTAACTTATGTATATAGCGAAGATGCCTTAAGATTTGAAAAAGTTAAAGCTTTAAGAAATGGGGGATACCAAGTCATTTTTACTACAACAATATTAGAAAGAGGATTTACCATGGCCAAATTAGATGTCATCGTCTGTAATAGCCAAATTTTTAATAAGAGTGCGTTAATACAAATTGCTGGTAGAGTTGGAAGAAAGATAGAGGAACCAACAGGGCTCGTATTATTTTTACATGAAGGTATTACTTTACCTATGTTAAAAGCTCGAAAAGCAATTATAGATATGAATCAGTTAGCACTAAAAAAGGAGTGGATTGATGGCTAGGTGTATACAATGTGATGCCAAGTTATCAGAAATGTTCGATGCGCTTAATTTTTATAAAAAACCTGTAAAGATGTGTGTAAATTGTATAGAACTATGGGAAGAAAACAAAATCGTATTGGAAGGTCGTTGTTCAAAATGTCTAAAAAAACTTGATCAAGGGGAGCATAAATGTCTAGATTGTGCGTTCTTAGCTGCTAAATTTCCGTTAATGAATCAATTATATTGTAATTATCAATATAAAGGCGTAGTGAAACAACTGATACATCAATACAAATTGTTAAAAGATGTAGCAATTTGTGAAATTTTGGCAGAACAACTCACACTACCGAAACAGTCTTACGATTTAATTATTCCAATTCCATCTCCTGTAGAAAGAGATATCAATCGCACCTTTAATCCAGTTACTTGTGTGTTAGATAAACTGCGAGTACCATATGAATCTATACTTCAAACTAAGGTGAGGCCTAAACAATCATTATTAGGCAAGCTACATAGAGCGCGATTTGATAATCCATTTGAAGTATCAAAAGATATCAATTTAGAAGATAAAAGTATTTTACTTGTGGATGACATTTATACTACTGGCTTAACGGTTCATCATGCGATTGAAAAAGTATATGTTAGAAAAATCAGAAAATTCGATGTGTTTACGTTTGCACGGTAGACTAAACGTGGTATTATATTAGTAAGCAATATTACCAATATAGAGGTTTTAAAGGAGTCGATGATTATGATCAGATTTGAAATTCACGGAGAGAACCTCACTATTACTGATGCGATTCGCAACTATATTGAGGAGAAAATTGGTAAATTAGAGCGTTATTTTAATGATGTGCCAAATGCAACAGCACACGTTAAAGTGAAAACGTATCAAAACTCAGCTACTAAAATCGAAGTAACAATTCCATTGAAAAATGTTACATTAAGAGCTGAAGAACGTAACGATGATTTGTATGCAGGTATTGATTTAATTAATAACAAACTTGAAAGACAAGTTAGAAAATACAAAACACGTGTAAATCGTAGAAATAGAAATCGTGGTGAGCAAGAAGCATTTGCTTCACTACCAGAAGAAAAAGAAGCAGTTGAAATTCAAAATGATGAAAATGAAGCGGATAATGAAATCGAAATTATTCGTGCAAAAAATTTCAGTTTGAAACCAATGGATTCTGAAGAAGCAGTGCTTCAAATGGATTTATTAGGACATGATTTCTTCATCTTTACGGATCGTGAAACAGACGGTACTAGTATTGTATATAAAAGAAAAGATGGAAAATATGGTTTGATTGAAACAACTGAATAAGACGTTTAATGTAAGGTAAGTAGCATTTATACTATAGCGTTCACGATGATGTTAAATCGTGGACGCTTAATTTTTGCTATGTTACTATGTAATAATTTGAAAGTGATATAGCTATTTGTGTATATTTTTATTGAACAAGATTATAATCAATTATTTTAAAATAAATAGAAATGTAAGTGAACAAGAAATATAATTTCAATGTAAGACACTTTAGACAAGTCAATAAGTGTAAATTTAAGCTTATAGATGATATCATAAATTGTTGTAAGCGAAGAGTTAAAAAGCTAAAGGAGCGAACAGAATGGGTTTTTTATCAAAAATTGCAGATGGCAATAAAAAAGAAATAAAACGCCTTGGTAAATTAGCCGACAAGGTCCTTGCACTTGAAGAGGATATGTCGATATTAACTGATGAAGAAATTAAAGCCAAAACAAGCGCATTCCAAGAAAAATTACAGAGCGAAGAAGATATAAAAAAACAAAACAAAATATTGGATGATATTTTACCAGAAGCATTTGCATTAGTAAGAGAAGGGTCAAAACGTGTGTTTAATATGATTCCTTACAAAGTGCAAGTTATGGGTGGTATCGCGATTCATGGTGGCGATATTTCCGAAATGAGAACAGGTGAAGGTAAAACGTTGACAGCGACAATGCCCGTATATTTAAATGCGTTAACTGGTCGCGGTGTACATGTCATAACAGTCAATGAATATTTATCAAGTGTTCAGAGTCAAGAAATGGCTGAACTGTATGAATTTTTAGGACTTTCTGTAGGTTTAAATTTAAATAGTAAAACAACTACTGAAAAACGTGAAGCATATGCGTGTGATATTACGTATTGTACAAATAATGAATTAGGTTTCGATTACTTGCGTGACAACATGGTAAATTATGCAGAAGAACGTGTAATGAGACCATTAAACTTTGCGATTATCGATGAGGTTGATTCCATCTTAATTGATGAAGCACGTACACCTTTAATTATTTCTGGTGAAGCAGAGAAATCGACATCACTTTATACACAAGCAAATGTGTTTGCAAAAATGCTTAAGAGTGAAGATGATTATAATTATGACGAAAAAACAAAAGCGGTACAATTAACTGAACAAGGTATCGATAAAGCAGAACGCATGTTTAAAATTGATAATTTATATGATGTAAATAATGTAGATGTTATCAGTCATATCAATACGGCACTACGTGCGCACGTGACATTACAAAGAGATGTTGACTACATGGTTAATAACGGTGAAGTTCTTATTGTAGACCAATTTACGGGTCGTACAATGCCTGGACGTCGTTTCTCTGAAGGCTTGCACCAAGCGATTGAAGCTAAAGAGGGCGTGAAAATTCAAAATGAATCTAAAACAATGGCCTCAATCACATTCCAAAACTATTTCAGAATGTATAATAAGTTATCTGGTATGACAGGTACTGCGAAGACCGAAGAAGAAGAGTTTAGAAACATTTATAATATGACGGTTACACAAATTCCTACGAACAAACCAGTGCAACGTGTTGATAAACCAGACTTAATTTATATTAGCCAAAAAGGTAAATTTGATGCAGTTGTTCAAGACGTTATTGAAAAACATAAAGCTGGCCAACCGGTATTACTTGGTACAGTTGCAGTTGAAACCAGTGAATACATTTCAAATTTATTGAAGAAAAATGGTGTGCGTCATGATGTTTTAAATGCTAAAAACCATGAACGTGAAGCCGATATTGTTGCAGGTGCTGGTCAACGAGGCGCAGTAACTATAGCTACCAACATGGCTGGTCGTGGTACGGATATCAAACTAGGTGATGGTGTTCAAGAACTTGGTGGTTTAGCTGTTATCGGCACAGAACGTCATGAATCACGTCGTATTGATGATCAATTACGTGGTCGTTCAGGACGTCAAGGTGATAAAGGGGACAGTCGTTTCTACTTATCACTTCAAGATGAACTGATGGTGCGCTTTGGTTCAGAACGTTTGCAAAACATGATGAACCGTTTAGGTATGGATGATTCTACGCCAATTGAATCTAAAATGGTTTCACGTGCGGTTGAATCTGCGCAAAAACGTGTTGAAGGTAATAACTTCGACGCACGTAAACGTGTACTTGAATACGATGATGTTTTACGTAAACAACGTGAAATTATTTATGGTGAACGTAATAGTATCATCGATAGTGATGAAAGTGGTGGTTTAGTTAATGACATGCTACGCTCAACACTTGAAAGAAGCATGAACTACTATGTAAATGAAGAAGCGGACGATCCAGATTATGAACCATTCATTAACTATGTAGACGATGTATTCTTAAATGAAGGCGATATAAAAGTTGAAGATATTAAAGGTAAAGACAACGAGGATATCTTCGAATTCGTTTGGAATAAAGTTGAAATTGCATTAAAATACCAAAAAGAAAAAATTGGAACACAATTTGATGAATTTGAACGAATGATTTTACTTCGTTCTATAGATACGCATTGGACAGATCATATTGATACGATGGATCAATTAAGACAAGGTATTCATCTGCGTTCTTATGGTCAACAAAATCCTTTACGCGATTATCAAAATGAAGGTCATCAACTTTTCGATACGATGATGCAAAATATCGAAGAAGATGTTAGTAAGTATATCTTGAAATCGGTTGTTTCAGTAGAAGATGATCTTGAAAGAGATAAAACAACAGACTTTGGTAAAGCAGAGCACGTTTCAGCCGAAGATGGTAAAGAAAAAGCTAAAGCAGAACCTTATGTGAAAGATGAACATATTGGTAGAAATGACCCTTGCCCTTGTGGAAGTGGGAAAAAATATAAAAACTGTCACGGTGCATAGTTCATAGTGACAGGTTATAAAACCGGAAGTTTTGATGAGCAGTCATTAACTTTCGGTTTTATTTTGTAATTAAGTTTGGTTAGGTATTTATTTGAATTAGATAAAGTTGTAATTAAACCACAAACTTCTGTAGAATAGAGTTATTAACTTCAAATAAATGAAATACGTTATAGTTTATTATTTCATTCAAATAATCATAGGAGAGATGCATGATGGAATTGTCAGAGATAAAACGTAATATAGATGCGTATAATGAAAAACTAGAACAACTTAGGGGGTCTCTTTGACTTAGAAGCAAAAGAGACGAACATACAAGAATATGAAGAAATGATGACCGATTCAACATTTTGGGATAACCAAGAAAAGGCTCAGGACGTTATTGATAAGAATAATGCTTTAAAATCAGTAGTGAATGCATATAGAACATTAGAGTCTGAACTTGAAGATATGGATACTACGAGAGCTTTGTTACTCGAAGAAGATGATGAAACGATGAAGCAAGATTTAGAGCAAAGCGTTCAAGATTTTAAAAATGAATTAGATCAGTTCGAGTTACAATTATTACTTGATGGGCCTTATGACGCGAATAATGCCATCATGGAATTACATCCAGGTGCAGGCGGTACAGAGTCACAGGATTGGACGAATATGCTCTTGAGAATGTATCAACGTTATTGTGAGCAGAAAGGATTCAATGTCGAAATTGCGGACTATTTACCTGGTGACGAAGCAGGTGTTAAAAGTGTGACGCTGATCGTTAAGGGACATAACGCATATGGTTATTTAAAAGCTGAAAAAGGCGTGCATCGTCTTGTGCGTATTTCACCTTTCGATTCATCTGGTCGAAGACATACATCATTTGCATCATGTGATGTTATACCTCAATTCAATAATACTGAGATTGAAATTGATATTAATCCAGATGATATCACAGTCGATACGTTTAGAGCTTCTGGTGCTGGTGGGCAACACATTAACAAAACTGAATCAGCGATTAGAATTACACACCATCCAACAGGGATCGTAGTAAATAACCAAAACGAACGTTCACAAATCAAAAACAGAGAAGCAGCAATGAAAACATTGAAATCTAAACTATATCAATTAAAAATTGAAGAGCAAGAACAAGAAATGGCAGAAATTCGTGGTGAGCAAAAAGAAATCGGCTGGGGTAGTCAAATTAGATCTTACGTATTCCATCCTTATGCTATGGTTAAAGATCACCGTACAAACGAAGAAACGGGTAAAGTAGATGCTGTTATGGATGGCGACATTGGTCCATTTATTGAAGCATTCTTACGCAGTCAAATGGATCAACATGAAAATGAAGGTTAAGTAGCCATTAAACAGCTATTTTAATGAAACATAATATAAGAAAGATATATTTAAATATGTAGAGTCAGCGCGCAATCTTATTAAAAGTTCAGATTGTGATCTGGCTCTTTTTGTTTGATAAAGGATAGATAAATATTTAATTAAATATGTAAAATGCAATCTTTAATATTACGAGTAAGTTTTGAAATCTATCATCTCAAACATGTTAAATACTTTAATGGCAAGGTTTGTGGCGTATTTATCGACTTGTAATATAGGTGTTTGAAATATAAAGTTGACTGTTATGTTACAAAACCATAACAATAGAAAATCTTTGTTTTTATTATGCTATAGTATGTTTGATTAAAATTAAGACAGTAAAGGATGAAAACTTAATGAAGAAAGGTTTAACATTTTCTATCACCTCGGCAGCCTTGTTTTTTGGTATGAATCATGTTGCATCAGCAGACCAAATACACACAGTAAAAGAAGATGCTAAATTGACAGATATAGCACAAACATTTGCAACTACTACGACAGAAATACAAAATTTAAATCACTTACAGAATAGAGACTATGTTCAAGTTGGGGAAACCATCGTATTACCGGATTCTGACATTGTAGAAGTTAAGGATGGAGATACGATTAAAGCAATTGCTGAAAGACATCAAATGACAATGAACCAATTGTATCAATTGAATCCAAATTTAGGTGAAGTCATTTACCCAGGTCAATTAGTTGCGGTATCAGAAAAAGGTTCAGCGCATCTTAATAACCAATTACAGCAAATATTTAACAGTCATGAAGCAGTTCAACCAACAGCACAAATAAATGATGACGAACGCAATAAAGCAGAAAACAATACTATACGTAATGTGCGTACGTCAGGGAATATCACGCCAAGTGCAACGCAAACATGGCAGAACAATGATTATTCCGCTTCGGATAGACAGCAAGTTTCGAATACAACTGCAAATGAACAGGTAACTTCAAATTATCAGTATAGCCCAGTGTCACACGCTTCTAACGGTAGTAACTATTATGATTGGGGTCAATGTACATATTATGCTTTTGATCGTCGACAACAATTAGGGAAATCAGTTGGAAACTTATGGGGAAATGCGAATAATTGGGCTTCAGCAGCACAGCAAAGTGGCTATCAAGTGAACAACACGCCTGAAGTAGGTGCTATATTCCAAAGTACTGCAGGCAACTATGGTCATGTAGGTGTTGTTGAAAGTAAAAATGCAGATGGTTCAATTGTTGTATCTGAAATGAATTGGCAAGGTGTAGGTCAAAAATCATATAGAACAATCCATAACACAGGCCAATATAATTATATTCACTAAAAAAAATCTATCCTTCTGTGAAGAAAAATGATTTGATTTGAAGTGACGTTATCGAAATAAGAGTTCGGGATATGAGGAAATATCTCGAACTTTTAATGTATAGATAACAAGCAGAGTAGCTTAAACAAACGATTATAGCAGTATTTCAAGCTGCATCGTTTTTGATGCGTCATCAATCACCAACGCCATAGAAACAAATCCAATATTTTTGTACTACGCCCAGACTATACCTAAATCATTGATAACTATACCGTTGAAATATAACCTATTTTTATTATATGAGTTAAATTAAATGATTATTATTTTTCAATGATATTGATAAGACATTTAACGCGTTGAATGATATTATAAAATCAAGAATAATCATTTTTTAATAAACTAGGAGGCGATGTCATGGGTGTACATCAATATTTTAAACGTTTATCTGATTTGGAAAAATTAATTAGATTGCCGGGTAAATTTAAATATTTTGAGCATAACGTCGCTGCTCATTCATTCAAAGTGACAAAAATCGCTCAATATTTAGGTACTGTAGAGGAATATCATGGTAATGAAGTCGATTGGAAAAGTTTATATGAGAAAGCATTAAATCATGATTTTGCCGAAATATTTACTGGCGATATTAAGACACCGGTGAAATATGCAAGTGGAGAATTGAAAAAATTATTTTCTCAAGTAGAAGAAGAAATGGTAGACCATTTTATAAATGAGGAAATTCCAGAGCCATATCAAGCTATTTATCGTGAGCGATTACAAGAAGGTAAAGATGATTCCTTAGAAGGACAATTGTTGTCGGTTGCTGATAAAATTGACTTATTATATGAAACTTTCGGAGAAATACAAAAACGTAATCCAGAACAGTTATTTTTTGAAATTTATGAAATGTCACTAGAGACAATCATGCAATTTGATCATCTTAGCTCAGTTCAAGATTTTATCGAGAATATCATCCCAGAGATGCTAACAGAGAAATTCATACCAAGATCTGAATTGCGTGAAACAACAATGGCAATTTTAAATAATAGGAATGGGTGAATTCCATGATTTGGTATATATTGGCATCCTTTTTCCCATGTGTTTTTGTTATATTATTCAGTGTGCTAACAAGAAGCAAATGGGTAGGTACAATATTGACTTTAATTTTAATAGGTGTATCAGTTGAAAAGGGGTTCTTTCATAATGAATGGATCATTTTCATAGATGTCGTTTCATTATTAGCGGGGTATCTTATCATCGACCAATTAGAGTTGCATAAAAAAGATGATGATTGAATAATAAGCATTGAGCAACCTAATTGCTATAATTAAATAAGAGATTTATAATAATATAACTTCAAAAAAAAGAAGTTTTTATGATATAAAATCAAATGGATGCAAACATGGTGACATACTATGTTTGTTTTTTCTTTATAAAAAGAAGTATTAAAACTACGAACAAATGTTTGTTTTTGTATTCATAAATCTGTTAATATATATAACGAGTATAGAACCATTCATCTGAATAAATGATATGTAAAGAATCAATATATGAACGTTTTAAGATAAACAAATTGTAATAGGTTCGAAATAAGAGATATAGACTTAATTAGGAGGCATGTGTCGCCATGGAACATTATCCGTTCAAACTGCATTCTGAATTTGAACCTCAAGGGGATCAGCCAGAAGCAATTCAAAAAATTGTAAATGGTGTTAATGAAGGGAAAAGACACCAAACGCTATTAGGCGCAACTGGTACTGGTAAGACATTTACGATGAGTAATGTAATCAAACAGGTTGGTAAACCAACACTGATTATCGCACATAATAAGACCTTAGCAGGCCAATTATATAGTGAGTTCAAAGAATTTTTTCCTGAAAATAGAGTGGAATACTTTGTAAGTTACTATGACTATTATCAACCAGAAGCCTATGTGCCTTCAACTGACACTTTTATAGAAAAAGACGCTTCAATCAATGATGAGATTGACCAGTTACGACATTCAGCTACCAGTGCGTTGTTTGAGAGAGATGACGTGATTGTGATTGCCAGTGTCAGTTGTATCTACGGTTTGGGTAATCCAGAAGAATACCGTGATTTAGTCGTTAGTATACGTGCTGGCATGGAGATGGATAGAAGTGAATTACTTAAAAAATTAGTGGACGTCCAATATACAAGAAATGATATAGATTTTAGACGCGGTACATTTAGAGTTAGAGGGGATGTCGTTGAGATTTTCCCTGCATCTAGAGAAGAAATGTGTATCCGTGTAGAATTCTTTGGTGATGAGATTGATCGTATTCGTGAAGTGAATTACTTAACTGGAGAAGTATTAAGAGAACGCGATCATTTTGCAATCTTCCCAGCATCTCACTTCGTAACACGTGAAGAAAAAATGAAATCAGCAATTCAAAGAATTGAGAACGAATTAGAAGAACGTTTAGCTGAATTAAATGCAGAAAATAAATTGTTAGAAGCGCAACGTTTAGAGCAACGTACCAATTATGATTTAGAAATGATGAGAGAAATGGGATTCTGTTCGGGTATAGAAAATTATTCCGTTCACTTAACATTACGTCCTATGGGGTCAACACCTTATACATTACTTGATTATTTCGGAGATGACTGGTTAGTCATGATTGATGAGTCGCACGTAACTTTGCCGCAGATTAGAGGTATGTATAATGGTGACCGTGCTCGTAAACAAGTATTAGTTGACCACGGATTCCGTTTGCCGAGTGCACTAGATAATAGACCTTTAAAATTCGAGGAATTCGAAGAAAAAACGAAACAGTTGGTTTATGTTTCAGCCACACCAGGACCATTTGAACTTGAGCATACAGATGAGATGGTTCAACAAATCATACGTCCAACCGGTCTGTTAGATCCTAAGATTGAGGTGCGCCCTACAGAAAATCAAATTGATGATTTACTTGGTGAGATACAGGATCGAATCGATCGAAATGAGCGTGTACTTGTTACAACGTTGACTAAGAAAATGAGTGAAGATTTAACGATATATTTAAAAGAAGCAGGCATCAAAGTAAATTATCTGCATTCTGAAATTAAAACACTCGAACGTATAGAAATCATTAGAGATTTAAGAATGGGTACGTATGATGTCATTGTTGGAATTAACTTGTTAAGAGAGGGTATTGATATACCAGAAGTGTCTCTTGTTGTTATTTTAGATGCTGACAAAGAAGGATTTTTACGTTCTCAAAGATCACTTGTTCAGACAATTGGACGTGCCGCACGTAATAGTCGCGGGGAAGTTATCATGTATGGAGATAAAATTACTGACTCCATGCGCTATGCGTTAGATGAGACGGAACGTCGTCGTACGATACAAGAAGCATATAATGAAAAACATAACATTACGCCTACTACAATTAATAAAAAAATACATGACGTGATTAGTGCTACTGTTGAAAACGATGAAACAAATGAGCAACAACAAACAGAAGTACCGAAGAAAATGACGAAGAAAGAACGCGAAAAAACAATTGCAAATATAGAAAAAGAAATGAAGCAAGCCGCAAAAGATTTAGATTTCGAAAAAGCCACAGAGCTTAGAGATATGCTATTTGAATTAAAAGCAGAAGGGTGACACAAATGAAGCAACCATCCATTGTAGTTAAAGGGGCACGTGCCCACAATTTAAAAAATGTAGATATTGAAATACCAAAAGATAAATTAATAGTTATGACAGGGCTTTCCGGTTCAGGAAAGTCATCACTTGCTTTCGATACAATATATGCAGAAGGTCAACGCAGATATGTTGAATCTCTCAGTGCCTATGCACGACAATTTTTAGGTCAAATGGATAAACCGGATGTCGATACGATTGAAGGTTTATCACCAGCGATTTCAATTGATCAAAAAACAACTAGTAAAAACCCAAGATCTACTGTGGCGACAGTCACAGAAATTTATGATTATATTCGTTTACTATATGCGCGTATCGGTAAACCTTTTTGCCCTAACCATGGTATTGAAATAGAATCACAAACAGTTCAACAAATGGTTGACCAAGTGATGAAATTAGAAGCACGTTCTAAAATTCAAATCTTAGCACCTGTGGTTTCTCATAGAAAGGGCGCTCAAGAAAAACTGATAGACGATATAACAAAAAAAGGTTATGTACGTGTACGTGTTGATGGAGAAATATTAGATGTCAATGAAGTACCAGCCTTAGATAAAAATAAAAATCATACAATTGAGGTAGTAGTTGACCGTCTTGTTGTCAAAGAGGGTATCGAAACGCGTTTAGCTGACTCCATTGAGACGGCGTTACAATTGTCAGAAGGAACGCTCATTGTCGATATCATTGACGGTGAAGAATTGAAGTTCTCAGAAAATCATGCTTGTCCGATTTGTGGTTTTTCAATTGGTGAGTTAGAGCCACGTATGTTTAGTTTTAATAGTCCGTTTGGTGCTTGCCCTACATGTGATGGATTAGGTCAGAAATTAACGGTTGATTTAGAGTTAGTCGTACCAGATACGAGTAAAACCTTAAATGAAGGTGCAATCGTTGCTTGGGAATCATCGAGTTCGGATTTTTATCCTACGATATTAAAACGCGTGTGCGAAGTGTTTAAAATTAACATGGACAAACCATTTAAAAAATTAACTGACAGACAAAAAGATATTATTTTATACGGATCTAAAGGTAAAGAAATAGACTTCACATTTACGCAACGTAACGGCCAATCTCGTAAACGTACGATGGCGTTTGAAGGTGTTATAAATAATATCAGTAGGCGATACCATGATTCTCCTTCTGAATTAGTAAGAGAAATGATGAGTAAGTACATGACTGAGTTACCTTGTGAAACGTGTCATGGTAAACGTTTAAGTCGCGAAGCTTTATCAGTTTATGTAGATGGGAAAAATATTGGTGACGTCGTTGAGCGTTCAATTAAAGACGCATTAGATGCCTATAATCATATTGCGCTTTCAGAACAAGACCAAAAAATTGCCAATCAAATATTGAAAGAAATTAATTCTAGATTAGAATTTTTATATAATGTAGGACTAGAATACTTAACTTTAAATCGTGCATCTGGCTCTTTATCTGGTGGCGAAGCGCAACGTATCCGTCTAGCAACTCAAATTGGTTCTAGACTTTCTGGCGTCTTATATGTATTAGATGAACCATCCATAGGTTTACATCAAAGAGATAACGATAGATTAATTAGCACTTTAAAAGAAATGCGTGATTTAGGTAATACGTTAATCGTTGTTGAACACGATGATGATACCATGCGTGCAGCAGACTATTTAGTGGATGTTGGTCCTGGCGCTGGTGAGCATGGTGGTGAGATTGTTGCAAGTGGTACACCTAAACAAGTTATGAGCAACAAACACTCTTTAACCGGACAATATTTAAGCGGCAAAAAACGCATTGAAGTGCCAGAAGCAAGAAGAGACATTACTGATCGCAAAATTAGTGTTAAAGGTGCGCGTAGTAATAATTTAAAAGGCATTGATGTAGATTTCCCATTATCAACGATGACTGTTGTAACGGGTGTTTCAGGTTCTGGTAAGAGTACTTTAGTTAATGAAGTGCTTTATAAATCTTTAGCGAAACAAATCAATAAATCTAAAGTGAAACCAGGTGAATATGATGAAATTAATGGTATAGATCAATTAGACCGAATTATAGATATTGATCAATCGCCTATTGGACGTACGCCAAGATCAAATCCAGCTACGTATACTGGGGTTTTTGATAATATTAGAGATATATTTGCACAAACAAATGAATCTAAAGTCAGAGGTTATACCAAAGGTCGTTTTAGTTTTAATGTTAAAGGCGGTCGCTGTGAAGCATGTAAAGGCGATGGTATCATTAAAATTGAAATGCACTTTTTACCAGATGTCTACGTACCGTGTGAAGTTTGTGGTGGCACGAGATATAATCGTGAAACGCTTGAAGTAACTTATAAAGGGAAAAATATTGCAGAAATCCTAGCGATGACTGCTGAAGAAGCGACGGCATTTTTCGAAAATGTTCCGAAAATTCATCGTAAGTTAAAAACGTTAGTAGATGTTGGTTTAGGTTATGTTACATTAGGTCAACCTGCGACAACATTATCTGGTGGTGAAGCACAGCGTGTGAAACTTGCATCAGAATTACACAAACGTTCAACAGGACGCTCCATATATATACTAGACGAACCTACAACAGGTTTACATGTGGATGACATCAGTAGATTACTGAAAGTTTTAAACAAGTTAGTTGAGAATGGTGACACCGTGGTTATTATTGAACATAATTTAGATGTCATTAAAATGGCAGACCATATTATTGATTTAGGTCCAGAAGGTGGCGACGGTGGAGGTACTGTTGTTGCAACGGGTACACCTGAACAGATTGCAGAAGTAGAAGCAAGTTATACTGGTAAATATTTAAAACCAGCCTTAGAAAGAGACACGGTAAAACAATAGCAATTGTACCGTATCTATTTTCCAACAGCATAACAAAGCTCTTGCGACACCATGTTACATGCGTGTGAAGCAAGAGCTTTTTTGTGATTGTTAACCTTTGATAACATGTCGCAAACATAAAATGTTAAGTTTATCGTTAATTTTAAAATGAATCAGCTTTTAATAAGAAATATCGTATATTATTTATATAAGGCATATATTAAAATATACTTCGTCTGCACTTTTTAATATAGATTATCAGTTCTTTTTGATATGATATGAACATAGTACAAATGCAGAAGAAAGAATGATAGAGGTGAACGCATGTTAACTACACAGAGTTTAGTAGAACGCTTTAAGCTTGAAGTAATCACAGGTGAAGCGGGTTTAAATAAACAAATTAAAAATACTGATATATCAAGACCGGGTTTAGAAATGGCAGGTTATTTCTCTCATTATGCCTCTGACCGTATTCAATTATTAGGAACTACTGAGTTATCTTTCTATAATTTATTGCCTGATGAAGAACGGAAAGGACGTATGAGAAAATTATGTCGTCCAGAAACACCAGCGATTATAGTGACAAGAGATTTAGAACCTCCGGAAGAACTTATAGAAGCTGCGAAAGAAAACGAAACGCCATTGATCACGTCCACAATTGCCACAACTCAATTGATGAGTCGTTTGACTACCTTTTTAGAGCATGAACTCGCTAGAACGACTTCATTGCATGGTGTGCTTGTTGATGTTTACGGTGTTGGTGTGTTAATCACAGGCGATTCTGGTATAGGTAAAAGTGAAACAGCGCTGGAATTAATCAAACGCGGTCACAGACTTGTAGCTGATGATAATGTTGAAATCAGAGAAATTAGTAAAGATGAATTAACAGGTCGTGCACCTAAATTAATTGAACATTTGTTAGAAATTAGAGGACTAGGCATTATAAATGTTATGACTTTATTTGGTGCCGGTTCAATTCTGACTGAGAAGCGCCTGCGTTTAAATATTCACTTAGAAAATTGGCATAAAGAAAAACTATACGACCGTGTAGGGCTAAACGAAGAAACATTACGTATTTTAGACACAGAAATAACGAAAAAAACCATTCCAGTAAGACCAGGTCGTAACGTGGCGGTGATTATTGAAGTAGCTGCGATGAACTATAGACTGAATATCATGGGTATCAATACAGCAGAAGAATTTAATGACCGTTTAAATGCGGAAATTTTGCGTAATGGTAATCATAGTGAGGGGAATAATCAATGATGACGTTAAGCTATATCGATCCGATTGCGTTTGAATTAGGACCGATTTCGGTACGTTGGTATGGCATTATTATTGCTATGGGCATACTGCTAGGTTACTTTATTGCACAAGCAAGCGTGAAACGTATTGGATTCCATCAAGACACACTCGTCGATATTATATTTTGGAGTGCCATATTTGGTTTTATTGTTGCTAGAATATATTTCGTTATTTTTCAGTGGCCGTATTATGTACAACATCCAATTGAAATCCCAATGATTTGGCAGGGTGGTATTGCCATACATGGTGGTCTTATTGGTGGATTCGTAACGGGTATTATTATTTGTAAACAAAAAAATATTAATCCATTTCAAATTGGTGATGTGATTGCGCCAAGTATGATTTTAGGACAAGGTATTGGAAGATGGGGAAACTTTATGAACCATGAAGCGCATGGGGGCACAGTTTCTAAATCTTTCCTTGAAAACTTACATATTCCTGACTTTATAATTAATAATATGTATATTGATGGAAAATACTATCAACCAACATTCCTTTATGAGTCTATTTGGGATGTGTTAGGATTTGTTATCTTAATTCTATTAAGAAAACACTTACGTATTGGTGATACCTTCTGTCTCTATTTAATTTGGTATTCCATTGGCAGATTCTTTGTAGAAGGCATGCGTACGGATAGTTTAATGCTTGCAGGTGATATCCGAATTGCCCAATTAATGTCCATTATTTTAATCATAATAGGTGTCGTCATAATGATTGTTAGACGTGTTAAATATGATGCGCCACGTTATAAAGCTGTTGGTCCATTATCATGGCCAAGTAAAGAAGTGAAGTGATAGTCATTTATGCGTAATTTAAAGAAACAACAAGTTCAAGGTAAAAATCCTTTATGGCATATGTATCGTTTTGTCAAAGGAATGAAAATGTTTAAACAAACGTTAATTATTGAAGTTTGCCGTTATTTGCCTAATGTGAAATTAAAACATTGGGCATATCGTAAATTATTGAAAATGGATATCGGGGCTCATACAGCATTCGCTTTCAAAGTAGTTCCTGATTTATTGTATCCTGAATACATCACGATTGGTAAAAATTGTGTGATTGGCTATAATTCAACGATTTTAACACATGAATTTTTAGTAGATGCATTTACTACAGGCCCTGTGAAAATTGGGGATCATACCTTGATTGGTGCAAATGTGACCATCCTACCAGGCGTTACCATTGGTAATCATGTTAAGATTGGTGCGGGTTCTATTGTAGCCAAAGATATTCCAGATCATGCATTAGCGTATGGGAATCCCATACAAATAATAAAATAAAGAAACATTTAGGAGGTGACGATGGATGGCGCATAAAGACAATGTAATACCAATGAAATTAGATAGTCAATTTTATAAAAAATTAGGAGATCAAAAATTTCATCAACAAGAATATAAAAAAGCGGCATCTTACTTCGCTAAAGTGCTTGAAATGTCACCTCAGGATTTTGAAACAAAAGTAAAATATTCGGAGTGCTTAGTTAGTTTAGGTATAGGTAGCAAGGCTGAACATCTTTTTTATGAAAGTATTGCACAAGGTGAAGAAGTTGAAGAAAGTTATTTTCAATTAAGCCAGTTAAATATAACGATGAATGAAGCCAATAAAGCATTTTTATTTGGTATTAACTATGTAACAATATCTGGTGATGAGGATTATAAAGAAGAACTTGAAGAAATGTTTGAAGTCTCATATCATACACCTGAAAAAATAGAGATAGAAAGTAAATTATTTGCGATTCAACTTATTTTCCAATATTTATTTTCACAAGGCCGCTTACCAGAGGCTCGAAATTTTATTTTAAATCAAAGTACTGACATTCAAGAACACCGCGTCGTACGTAATTTATTAGCAATGTGTTATTTATATTTAAACGAATACGAAACTGCTAAAGAAATGTTTGAACGTTTATTAAGCGAGGACAACACAGATGTGCATGCATTATGTCATTATACATTGTTGCTATACAACACGAATGATAGTGAAAAATATCATCGCTACTTAAAAATATTAAACAAAGTAATGCCGATGAATGAAGATGAGTCATTTAAATTAGGTATCGTGCTCTGTTATTTAAAACAATATGAAGCTTCGCAAAAGATTCTACAACCACTCTATAGAAGAGGAAAGTTCCTTTCGATTCAAATGTATAATGCACTCAGCTATAATCATTATCATTTAGGCAATCATGAAGAAAGTAAATTCTTTTGGACAAAATTACAAGAAATTTCTAAAGTTGATGTTGGCCATGCACCTTGGGTTATTGAAGAGAGCAAAGCGTATTTTGACCAACAAGTATTGCCGTTATTGTTGAATGATAATAGCCACCATAGATTATATGGCATCTTTTTATTAAACCAATTAAAGGGCCGTGAAGTACTCTTAACCCAAGAAATTTGGGGTGTACTAGAATCTATGAATGATTATGAGAAACTCTATTTGACTTATTTAATTCAAGATTTAAAATTAAACAAATTAGATTTTATTCACAAAGGCATGTTAATGCTTTATGATATTGAGACATTGAAAAATAATGAAGATTTATTTATAGTATGGATTGATCAAGCAGAAGCGATCATTTCGGAAAAAGTTGACCTAGCAAATGTTAGTGATTATGTTGCTGCATTTGTATATATGTATTTTCGTCATTCTGAAATCAAAGTTACAAAGCAACAAGTTTTAGATTGGTTTAAAATTTCATCTTACCGTTTAAATAAGACGATAGATTATTTAGTGAGCATATAAGTTTATAAAATGCAAGAAATCATATATACTTCGCATATTGAATTAGTAAATAGGAGGCAATTAAAATGGCTGAACAAGTGGATTTTGATATTGCAATTATTGGTGCAGGCCCAGCAGGTATGACTGCAGCAGTTTATGCATCTCGCGCAAACTTAAGTACTGTAATGATAGAACGTGGCATGCCTGGTGGACAAATGGCAAATACGGAAGAAGTTGAAAACTTTCCAGGATTTGAAATGGTAACAGGTCCGGACTTATCTACAAAAATGTTTGAACATGCGAAAAAATTTGGTGCACAATATCAATATGGTGACATTAAATCAATCGAAGATAAAGGCGCATATAAAGAAGTGAACCTAGGAAATAAAGTAATCACTGCACATGCAGTTATTATCTCAACAGGTGCAGAATATAAAAAAATTGGTGTGCCAGGTGAACAAGAACTTGGTGGCCGTGGTGTAAGTTATTGTGCAGTTTGTGATGGTGCATTCTTTAAAGGTAAAAAATTATTTGTTATTGGTGGCGGTGATTCAGCCGTTGAGGAAGGCACATTCCTTACAAAATTTGCGGATAGCGTAACCATTGTACACCGTAGAGATGAATTACGTGCGCAAAAAATATTACAAAATCGCGCATTTAAAAATGAAAAAATTGATTTTATCTGGAGCCACACACTAAAAACAATTAACGACAAAGATGGTAAAGTAGGATCAGTCACATTAGAATCAACAAAAGATGGTTCTGAACAAACATTAGATGCGGATGGTGTATTTATTTATATTGGTATGAAACCACTGACAGTACCTTTCCAAGATTTAGGTATTACAAATGAAGTCGGTTATGTCTTAACGAATGAAGATATGAGTACAAGCATTCCTGGTATTTACGCAGCAGGCGATGTACGTGAAAAAGGTTTACGTCAAATCGTTACTGCAACAGGTGATGGTAGTATTGCAGCACAAAGTGCTATCGCATATATTGAACACATCAAAGATACAATAGAAGCATAATCAATCGTGTGATTGTGTTGTATAATAGAATTTAGTTAAAGCTAGAACATGATGCTCAGACATAACTGAAAGCATTGTGCTCTAGCTTTTTACATAAGGATATATATTTATCTATGTTTATAATTGAAGTCTTATGGTTATAGGAGTTAAATTGCAGCCACAGCTAACTTCAATATTAAAGTGATAATGCTACTACCTAAGACCTTTTTCATGTAAAATGAAATATGATAGCATAAGATTGTTAGACTTATTTGAAGTGAAATGAATCACATCACTTTAAAATATGAACTGTTAACAACGAAGTAACATTTTATGATTAAATAAATCAACGAATGGTGTGAAAAGATGCAACCGGATGAAAAAGAAATAGTAAAAAGTGAATTATTAGTCGTTACAGGTTTATCAGGTGCTGGGAAATCTGTAGTCATTCAAAGTCTAGAAGATATCGGTTATTTCTGTGTAGACAACTTACCACCGATACTTTTACCTAAATTTGTAGAATTGATGGGGCAAGGTAATCCATCATTACAAAAAGTTGCAATTGCAATCGATTTAAGAGGGAAAGAATTGTTTAAATCATTAATCCACGAAATGGATTTAATTAAAAGTAACTCTGATGTGATTGTGGATATGATGTTCTTGGAAGCATCTAATGAGCGTTTAATTTCTAGATATAAAGAAACAAGACGTGCGCATCCGTTAAATGGAAATGGACAACGTTCATTGATAGAATCGATAAATGAAGAACGTGAGTTATTAACAGAAATTAAAAGTCTAGCGAACTATACGATTGATACGACGCAAATGAAACCAAAAGAATTGCGTAAACGCATTGGTGACTATTTCAATAAGAGCAATGTACAAACATTTAATATTAATGTAACGAGTTTTGGATTTAAGCATGGTATTCAAATGGATGCAGACTTAGTATTCGATGTGAGATTTTTACCGAATCCACACTATGTTGATGAGTTAAGACCACTCACAGGAGAAGATGAAGCGGTTTATAAATATGTTATGAAATGGAAAGAAACAAATATATTTTATGAAAAATTAATAGATTTATTGAAATTTATGGTACCAGGATATAAAAAAGAAGGTAAATCACAACTGGTTATCGCAATCGGTTGTACTGGTGGTCAACACCGTTCAGTCGCATTAGCCAAACGTATCGGAGCAGAACTTAACGAAAGTTTTGATTACAATGTGTATGTGCATCACAGGGATGCACATGTGGAAAGTGGCGTGAAACATAAAGATGAGAAGAATTAAACTTGTACTAATAGGTGGCGGTACAGGCTTATCCGTTTTAGCTCGAGGCCTTAAAGATTACCCAATAGATATTACGACAATTGTCACAGTTGCCGATGATGGTGGGAGCACAGGAAAAATAAGAAATGAAATGGATATACCTGCACCGGGAGATATAAGAAATGTAATTTCTGCATTAAGTGAAACTGAGTCAACTTTAGAACAACTTTTCCAATATCGTTTTAAAGAAAACCAAGTTGAAGGTCATTCGCTTGGCAATTTACTGATTGCCGCGTTAACGAATATTACGGATGATTTTGGACATGCAGTTAAAGAATTAAGTAAGATTTTAAATATTAGAGGTCGTGTTATTCCGTCTACTAATACAAGTGTGCGTTTAAATGCAGTCATGGAAGACGGAGAAATCGTATATGGCGAGTCTAAGATTCCAAAAAAAAATAAAAAAATCGAACGTGTATTTTTAGAACCTGAAGATGTAAAACCGATGGAAGAAGCAGTTGAAGCGATTGAAGAGGCAGATTTAATTGTTATGGGGCCAGGTTCTTTATATACAAGTGTCATTTCAAATTTATGCGTAAAAGGTATCGCAGATGCATTACTTAAAGTAGATGCCCCTAAATTGTATGTTTCAAATGTAATGACACAGCCAGGTGAAACGAATAATTATTCTGCTGTCGATCATGTCAATGCTATCCATGATCACATGGGTGCGAAATGTATTAACTATGTTATTTGTAGCACGCAAAATTTTCACGGTAATGTATTAGAACGCTATAGAGAAGAAAATGCAGAACCTGTAAAATGCAACACGACAGATATGGAAGCACAGAATATTAAAGTCTTTACACATCCTGATTTAGTAGAAGTGTCTTCAGAAGATTACGTGCGCCATAACACTGAAGTACTTTCAAAAATGATCTATGAAATCGCTATGAGAGAAACGGCGACAATTGAGTTTAATCGAAATAAAGATCATAATAAAGATCATAACGAATAAGCCAGACAATAAACTTATAAGAAGGGACTGATTGAATCATGAGCTTTGCATCAGATATGAAAAATGAACTTACTAGAATTGAAGTAGATGAAGAAAATGCAAAAGCAGAGCTCAGTGCGCTTATTCGAATGAATGGTGCACTCAGTCTATCCAATCAACAGTTTGTTATTAACGTTCAAA
Source organism: Staphylococcus sp. ZWU0021 (assembly GCF_000798895.1). Classification (NCBI taxonomy): domain Bacteria; kingdom Bacillati; phylum Bacillota; class Bacilli; order Caryophanales; family Staphylococcaceae; genus Staphylococcus; species Staphylococcus sp. ZWU0021. Next base: position 280,360 of record NZ_JTLN01000005.1, on the reverse strand, counting down.
CCGAAAATGCAACAACAGCAAGACGGATTTATTCGTTAATAAAAAAAGTGTTTAATGTGGAAGTGGAACTACTCGTACGCAAGAAAATGAAATTGAAAAAAAATAATATCTATATTTGTCGTATTAAGGCAAGAGCCAGAGAAATATTAGATGATTTAGGTATTTTAAAAAATGGTGTCTTTACCCATGAAATCGATGAAACTATGATTCATGATGATGAAATGCGTCGCAGTTATTTGAGAGGTGCCTTTCTAGCTGGTGGTTCTGTTAACAATCCAGAAACGTCATCTTATCATTTAGAGGTTTTTTCGTTATATGAAGATCATTCTGAAGGTATCACACAATTAATGAATGCGTATGAATTAAATGCAAAACATCTAGAACGTAAGAAAGGCAGCATTGCTTACTTAAAAGAAGCAGAAAAAATATCCGATTTTTTAAGTTTGATAGGTGGTTATCAAGCACTTTTGAAATTTGAAGACGTTCGTATTGTTCGAGATATGAGAAATTCTGTGAATCGATTGGTTAATTGTGAGACAGCCAATTTAAATAAAACTGTAAGTGCAGCCATGAAACATGTAGAAAGTATACATTTAATTGATAAAGAAATTGGTTTAGACAACCTTCCAGATAGATTGCGTGAGATCGCAAAATTAAGAATTGAGCACCAAGAAGTTTCATTAAAAGAATTAGGTGAAATGATGTCGACGGGAAAAATATCTAAATCTGGTGTGAATCATAGATTAAGAAAGTTAAATGAGATGGCTGATAAATTAAGAGGCGGTGAGCCTATCGAACTATAGCACATAAGATGTATCATCTGTTTTGCATGGTTATCTCTTAATTTGAAAAAGAATTAAGTGTAAATTGAATTTCTTCTAGTCACACATAAAATAAATATGCTAATATAATGAAAAGTATGAATTTCAATTAATGACGCCTCATGGAGGTGTCTTTTTTAATATTTAGGCATTACTTGATGAATATTGAACATTTTATTTATAAACCACAATAATAAAATAGTGAAAAGTGAGGGTATTTATGAAAAATTTAATAAACAAGCATTATAAAAACATTATATTCTGTTTAATTGGTACATTCATAAATGCGATTGGTGTAAACTGTTTTTTACTTGGATCAAATCTAGGTGATGGCGGCACAGTAGGGATATCATTATCTCTTATGTATGCATTCGGTTTATCGCCAGCGTGGACCTCATTTATTATCAATACCGTTGTCGTATTTGTAGGGTGGAAATTTTTAAGTAAAACGGTAGCGGTCTACACCGTTATTTCCAACACTGCGTTGTCTCTATTTTTACATTTAACTGAAAATATTAATCTAGGTGTAGATAATTTTGTTATTAATTCTTTATTTGGGGGCGCTGTGATTGGTATCGGTGCAGGGCTAGTAATTTCTACTGGTAGTACACTGGGTGGTACATCAGTCATTGCGAAAATTGTGAATAAATACTCCGAGATCAAAACGTCACAAGGTATTTTTATACTAGATGCACTTGTTGTTCTTTCATTCTTAATGGTACTACCATTAGAAAATGTGCTGTTTACCATTATTATGTTATTTGTTACGGAACGTGCCACGTCCTTCGTTATCGAAGGTTTCAATCCGAAAAAAGCAGTTACAGTGATTTCAAGCAAAAGTGATTTAATTAGTGATAAAATCAATGCGTTTACCGGTAGAGGGTCAACCATATTAACTGGTAAAGGTGGTTATGGAAAGTCAGAAACACATATGTTGTACGTCGTTGTACCGCAATCACAAGTTACAAGGGTCAAGAAACTGGTAAATGAAGTGGATGAAAATGCATTCCTAGTGATTCACGATGTGCGTGATGTTTTAGGCAGTACCTTTATAAATATGAATTAAGAGGCAAAATAAAAACGATATTTCGGTTTCAATACCGAAATATCGTTTCTTTAATGTTAAGTTTAATTAAGTCCCATCAACAATAATTAAAGTTGAATTAGGGCTTTAGAACTTCACTATTTATCTAATTGATCAATAGTGTATTGCGCTTGTTCTTCGGTGAATCCTTCAATATCTGATGTTAATTGATTGTATATTGCATCGTTTGACATATTCTGTGTATCAGCATAATCTTTAGCTTTTTCGAGAGCATTCTTTTTATAATTCGCTTTTAAATTATCTACTGCATATTGTGCATCTGATTCTTTAAAACCATCAGCTTCAGACATTAATTGATTATAGATGCCATCTTTTGACTTGTGCATAACGTTCGAATAGGTTTTCGCTTTGTTTAATGCAGATTTTTCTTCTCTAGAAGCACTACTGTTGTTTGAATTGTTTGATGAATTATCATTAGTGTCTACGTTGCCTAGGTTTGCAGTACATGCTGAGATGCCTATAATGATAATTACTAACAAAATTAAACAACCGCAACCAGATCCACAACCCCAAAACCAACCTTTACTAATTTTTTTCGATTTTTTGTTGATTTTTATGCGCTTGGTATTCTCTCCACTGCGCATCACTAATTTGCTTGTCTACCAATGTCTCATTTCCCCTTTGTAAAATAATCTAATTTTTACAAGTGTATCAAATGATTGTAAATTTAAAATGAATTTTGTATTACTAATTATCTTTATGTTTATATATTACTCAATGTAAAAAGCGTGAATTTTGTGTATATATTAAGAATTGATTTTTAAGTATCTCATTTAGATAAGGATGTATTTTTAATAATTAAGATAATTTGGTACTTAATATCATAATCAGTGTAGAATATTACATTTCTCAGTGTAATCCATTTTTTATTAATAGAATTTTAAAAAATGAAAAAATCAGATCGAGAATCATTTTTGATGTCTCGGTCTGATTGATTGTACAAGTAGGGGATGACTTAAGTAGGAATATAAAATACATGAGATTGAACTCGTGTGCGCTTTATATTGGTTATCTTCCCTTTTTAATTTGAAAAGTATACTTTTATTACTTATTAGTCCCCTCGAAGGGAATCGAACCCCTATCTTAAGAACCGGAATCTTACGTGTTATCCATTACACTACGAGGGGGTAAAGACGCATTAATATAAGTGTACAAATCTTAACGAAAACGGTCAATAAGAATAATTCAACTTTCATAAAATTTTTGAGCGTTATTTTTTGACCATGTTTGACTTTTAGGTTAAAATAAGTTTATCAGTTAGAAATAAGGAGGCAATATTAATGAATTTAATACCTACAGTAATTGAAACAACAAACCGTGGGGAACGTGCATATGACATTTACTCACGTTTATTAAAAGACCGTATTATAATGTTAGGTTCTCAAATCGATGATAATGTAGCAAACTCTATTGTTTCTCAATTATTATTCTTACAAGCACAAGATGCAGAAAAAGATATCTATCTTTATATCAATTCACCAGGTGGTAGTGTAACTGCTGGTTTCGCTATTTACGATACAATCCAACACATCAAACCAGATGTACAAACAATTTGTATCGGTATGGCTGCATCAATGGGGTCATTCCTACTTGCAGCAGGTGCAAAAGGTAAACGTTTTGCATTACCAAACGCTGAAGTAATGATTCACCAACCATTAGGTGGCGCGCAAGGACAAGCGACTGAAATTGAAATTGCTGCTAATCATATTCTTAAAACACGTGCTAAATTAAACCAAATTTTAGCTGAACGTACTGGTCAATCAATTGAAAAAATTGAGCAAGATACAGATCGTGATAATTTCTTATCAGCTGAAGAAGCTAAAGACTATGGTCTTGTTGACCAAGTTATGGTACCAGAATCGTAAGATTTAATTTCACTAAAAAAAGCCAAGCTACATAATCAGTAGCTTGGCTTTTCTATTTATCTCACATTATGAATTGTTATTAACTTTAAGTCTACGATAGTTGCGCCAAATTAATTTAATGGCTACAAATGTTACACAGATACCACTTATCACCAATATTGATGATATAAATAGCATAGTTAAATTTTGTTCAAAAGCACAGATACCATTAATTAATAATAACAATCCAGCGATAAATAATAAGGCATGTGTTAAACGATCTGTCTTCATGATTCATTTCGCTTCCTATTCACTTAATGTACTAAATCTTCGAGTGCGATTTTTAAATCAGGATATTTAAATTTGAAATGGGTTGCTTGTAATTTATTAGGTATTACTTTTTGTGTATCGAGCACAACAGTCGACATTTGACCTAAAGCTAACCTAATGGCTAACGATGGGACCCATGTATGATGAGGGCGATGAGAAACGCGTGCAAGTATATACCCAAACATGTTTTGATGTTCTACAATCGGTGCAGTAAAGTTAAATACACCTCGTGCACTTTCCGTAATGATAGTATGGAGCAAGGCTCTCACTAAATCATCTATATGAATCCAAGAATACCATTGTCTTCCTGAACCTAATTTTCCACCAAGATAAAAGTCATAAGGCAATTTCATCATTGGTAGTGCGCCGCCATCATTAGACAAGACCATTCCAAACCGACCAATAACGACACGCGTACCAAGCGTTTCAAATTGGCGAGCCATTCTTTCCCATTGATATACGACTTCCGATAAAAAATCAAAAGGAAGTGTTTTATATAATTCAGTATACGTACGATATAAGTCTGGTTTATAGTAACCAACAGCACTCGCATTGAATAATACTTCTGGTTTATGTTTACGATTTTGAAATAATTCGAATAAAGCTTGTGTAGCTTGTATACGACTTAGCATAATGGTTTGTTTATAGGATTTAGTCCATCGTTTATTTAAACTAGCACCTGCAAGGTTAATGACGATATCGATATCAGGTATTTCATTTTCCCAATTTGATTGAGACCAATTGACGTAGGAAATCTTAGGGTGTGATGAAGTCATATCCTGTCTAGTTAAAATCGTTATATGCGCATCACTTTGTATGATAGCTTTAACTAATTGCGATCCTATCATACCTGTACCACCTGTAATTAAATAATGTTTCATTTTATCACCTCATAATTTAGTAATGCCTAATGTTGGAATGATTTGAGTGAATCAATCGAATCACATTTGAAGGTCATAATTTTTTCATTGTTTGTTCAATAATATGTCATTTACTCGTATTAAGAACTATTTAAAATAAAGAGCATTCATTTTATAATTGAGATACCTTCGATATTAATTAATCATCTCTTAATTATTTCGAGTATACCCCATAATATACTAACGAAGGTAAAATTTTGACTCCCTTTAGTAGTGGCCTGTACGCATTGCGTATAGGCCTATATTTATATGTTAACGCAATTTGCTTTGTGTAACTATCTTTTTACATTTAAGTCAAAACATTTTATAAGGATATGAAGGTCGTTATGCCCTATAAAGTAAGTATAGAAATTATTCCAGTGGCTATGAATAACAAAATAATAATCATCATAAATAAGGGGAATCGCTTTTTATCTCGGTCTTTTGATTCGTAATGATCGTTATCGATCATAATTTGACGTAGACCTCTTTTTTGAGATGATTTTTGCTCCTCTAATTCATCAAATGGATCATGCTTTTTCAATTTTAGAACACATCCTGTTATATTAATGTTATAGCTTATTCATATTAATAATAAAAAATTACAAAAGTATTGAAAACGAAGATTACTATAGATTAATATTAAACTATAGTATTAAATTTTAAGTTATATATGTATTTTACTATACATATGTCGTTAAGATAACATCTAGGTTAAAAAATAGTTAATGAGTTTAATTAATAAATGAAATAGTGTAAAATATACATTTGTTATTGAAAGCATGCGCATAAATGAAAACAAATGTTATGATATAAATTGAAGTGAGGGGAGCATATGCCAAACCATAATCCGAACAACAAGAAAATGAGTGGTTTTGCGAAAATTGTAAGTGGATTAATCGTATTATTATTAGTAGGTGGATTAATTTTTGCTATTTTTGCATTTGTAGATCATTCAAACAAAGCGAATGAACGTTTAGCAGATCAGAAACAAGAAGAAAAAGATAAGAAAGAAAAACAGAAGACAAAAGAAGAAAAAGACAAAAAAGATAAAGAGAAATCTACACAAGAGTCTCAACAAACACAACAAACGCAGCAAACAGTTCAAACGCAACAACAAACACAGCAAACGCAACAGACGCAGCAAACACAACAGCCAGCAACGACTGAGCGTCGTACAACAGAAGAAAAATCACCTGAAAAAACGAAAGAAGCTACCACAGAAGAAAGAACAACTGAAGAACGTTCTACTGAAGAAAAAACACGTGAGCCTTCAACAGAAGAAAAAACAACTGAAGAGAAAACATCTGAACCTTCAACGGAAGAAAAAACATCTGAACCATCGACTGAAGAGAAAAAACCAGAACCATCAACTCAACAAAGAAGTTCTCAAAATAATACACAAGAAAGATCAGCACAAAGCAACAATAATAGTTCAAGTACCAATGAACGCTCAAGCGATTCATCTTCAGAAGATGACTAATATATTTAATAGGACTGCGAAATCGATGTTAATCATATGATTTCAAGGTCCTATTTTTATAGCGTTAAAAACACATGTTATATGGTTTGTTTTATAGTATTTAAGCACACAGACTAAAATAAGAAATTTAATAAGAAAGTAATGAGTGAGGATAATAGTATGAGTGTGATACAACCGCTAAGACAACCAATAGGTCCACAGCCACATCCTATGTTTTTAGAATAGTGAAATGTTTGATTTGAATGCGAATAATCTGGTTGTTTAGGATTTTTGAAATAATCTTCATCTTTATAACGTCGATCGTTTGGATCAATGACTTCTGGATGATCGTTCTGTGACATGTATTTTCCTCCCAATTGAATAATCTATACTTTTATTTTATAGATTAAAGATAATGGAAGCAATGATTCTACAAGTGTATTTAAGCCGCTATTATAAGTGGATGCTTACTTATTTTTAAGAATCGGAAAATATAATGATTTATGATTAGTAAATGATTAATCGGGTAATATAACAATGCAAGACATTTTAGAGGAACGATAGAATATATAAAGGTAATAAGTAAAAATTAAGAGAAGTGTATTTCTCTTGCAATTTCAAATCGATAGTAGTATTATTGCAAATATAAGAGGTTATATTTTTTTGTCCTGCTAGGGACGTAAAAAGTCAACCTATGGTTGGAACTTGACCCTTTATAATGAAACGGAGGAGGATAGTAGTGAATGATTTGATAAAAGTTCAACAAAAACTTGTGCCAGAACTTGTTGAAAAAATGTATCGACGTTTTTCAATTCTCACTACTATTGCTAAGCACCAACCCGTAGGTAGACGTAGTTTAAGTGAATATATGGATTTAACTGAACGTGTATTACGTTCCGAAACAGACACATTGAAACAACAAGAACTAATCAAGGTTAAGCCAACAGGCATGGAAATCACTGAAGAAGGTGAAGCAACTGTTCGTCAGCTAAATAGTTATTTTAATGTTTTTTCTGATGACCATCATCTCTCACAGTTGATTAAGGAACAATATGACATTAAAGACGTCTATGTGATACCAGGTGATTCTGAAACTGATAAAGCAGTAAAAATTGAACTTTCACGACAGGCAGGACAGTTGGTTGAAGATGTTCTTTATGATCATGCCATTGTAGCAGTCACTGGTGGGTCTACGATGGCCTACGTGAGTGAGGCAATGCATAAACAGCCACATGATGTTTTCTTTGTTCCGGCAAGAGGCGGACTGGGTGAAAATGTTGTATATCAAGCAAATACCATTGCAGCGAGTATGGCACAACAAACGAATGGTGATTATACGACATTATATGTCCCAGATAATGTGAGTGAAACAACATACAATACACTTATGTTAGAGCCTTCAGTTATTCACACCCTAGAAAAAATTAGAGAATCCAATATTACAATCCACGGCATTGGTGATGCGCTGAAGATGGCGCGAAGACGTCAATCACCAAACGAAGTTATAGAAAAACTTCAACATCACAATGCCTCGGGAGAAGCATTTGGATATTATTTCGATGATCAAGGCGATATCGTCCATAAAGTGAAAACAATTGGACTACAATTAGAAGACCTTGAATCGAAAAAGTTTATATTTGCTGTAGCTGGGGGTAAATCTAAAGGAGAAGCAATTAAAGCTTACCTTTCTATTGCTCCAAAAAACACTGTATTAATTACAGACGAAGGTGCAGCAAGTGCAATCGTAAATAAGAGTAATAAAAAGTGATTACACTTTTTAAATATCATTTTTAAAGGAGGCCATTTTAATGGCAGTAAAAGTAGCAATTAATGGTTTTGGTAGAATTGGTCGTTTAGCATTCAGAAGAATTCAAAACGTTGACGGAATCGACGTAGTAGCAGTAAACGATTTAACAGATGACGAAATGTTAGCTCATTTATTAAAATATGATACTATGCAAGGACGCTTCACAGGAGAAGTTGAAGTAGAAAAAGACGGTTTCCGCGTAAACGGACAAGAAGTAAAATCATTCTCTGAGCCTGAACCAAGTAAATTACCTTGGAAAGACTTAGACATCGATGTTGTATTAGAATGTACTGGTTTCTTCGCTGATAAAGAAAAAGCAGAAGCACACATCAATGCAGGTGCTAAAAAAGTATTAATCTCTGCACCAGCTACAGGCGATTTAAAAACAATCGTTTATAATACAAACCACCAAGAATTAGACGGTTCAGAAACTGTTGTTTCAGGTGCTTCATGTACTACTAACTCATTAGCTCCTGTTGCTAAAGTTTTAAATGATGACTTCGGTTTAGTAGAAGGTTTCATGACTACTATCCACGCATACACTGGTGACCAAAGCACACAAGATGCACCACACAGAAAAGGCGACAAACGTCGTGCGCGTGCAGCTGCTGAAAACATCATCCCTAACTCAACTGGTGCTGCTAAAGCAATTGGCTTAGTAATTCCTGAAATTGATGGTAAATTAGATGGAGGAGCGCAACGTGTTCCTGTTGCAACTGGTTCATTAACTGAATTAACAGTTGTTTTAGAAAAAAATGTAAGCATTGAAGATGTAAATGCTGCAATGAAAAATGCTTCAAACGAATCATTCGGTTACACAGAAGACGAAATCGTATCTTCAGACGTAATCGGTATGACTTATGGTTCATTATTTGATGCAACACAAACTCGTGTAATGACTGTTGGCGACCGTCAATTAGTTAAAGTAGCAGCTTGGTACGATAACGAAATGTCTTACACTTCACAATTAGTACGTACATTAGAACACTTAGCAACTCAAGCTAAATAATTTGATGTAAAAATGAATTTAACAACTTTAATGTGCTGTTAAATTTAAACAATAAGCTTAGGAGTAAGCGGGGAGCACAACGCTTCTCCGCTTATTTTAATTTGTTGTTCCATTTAGAGGAGGAAGCTTACATGGCTAAAAAAATTGTAACTGACTTAGAATTAAAAGGTAAAACTGTACTTGTTCGCGCAGATTTTAACGTGCCGATGAAAGATGGAGAAATCACTGACGACAACCGTATCGTTCAAGCTTTACCAACAATTAAATACATCATTGAACAAGGTGGAAAAGTTGTATTATTTTCACATCTAGGTAAAGTGAAAGAAGAAAGTGATAAAGCAGCATTAACTTTAAAACCTGTTGCTAATGCATTAACAGAAAAATTAGGTGAAGAAGTTACTTTTGTACCTGAAACACGTGGAGAAACACTAGAACAATCTGTCAAAGATCTTAATGAAGGCGATGTTTTACTAGTTGAAAATACACGTTTTGAAGATGTAGACGGCAAAAAAGAATCTAAAAATGATCCTGAATTAGGAAAATACTGGGCTTCACTTGGCGATGTATTTGTAAATGATGCATTTGGTACTGCGCATCGTGAGCACGCTTCAAATGTGGGTATTGCATCTAATTTAGAAACAGTTGCAGGATTCTTAATGGAAAAAGAAATTAAATATATCGGTGGCGTAGTTGAAAACCCTGATAAACCTGTAGTTGCAATTCTAGGTGGTGCCAAAGTTTCTGACAAAATTGGCGTTATCACAAACTTATTGAAGATTGCTGACAAAGTACTGATCGGTGGCGGCATGTCATATACGTTCTTTAAAGCACAAGGTAAAGAAATTGGTTTATCTTTATTAGAAAAAGATAAAGTTGATTTTGCAAAAGAATTATTAGACCGTGCAGGCGATCAAATCGTCTTACCAGTTGATTGTAAAGTTGCAAAAGAATTCTCAAATGACGCTGAAATCACTGAGGTTTCTGTTGATGATATCCCAGCAGACCAAGAAGCTATGGATATTGGACCAAAATCAGTTGAATTATTTAAAGAACAATTACAAGGTGCGCATACGGTAGTATGGAATGGACCAATGGGCGTATTTGAATTAAGTAATTTTGCTAAAGGTACAATCGGCGTTTGTGAAGCAATCGCTGAATTAAAAGACGCTAATACAATTATTGGTGGTGGAGATTCAGCAGCTGCAGCTATTTCATTAGGTTATGGTGATGACTTCAGTCACATTTCTACTGGTGGCGGTGCATCATTAGAATACCTTGAAGGTAAAGAACTACCAGGTGTAGTAGCAATCGCAAACAAATAAGCGCACGACTAAAAACAGCTATCCATGATTATCAGTGGCAACACATTTAATCATAAATTACTAATAGGAGTGTAATATAATGAGAAAACCAATTATCGCAGGTAACTGGAAGATGAATAAAACAGTTAAAGAAGCAAAAGATTTTATCAATGAATTACCAACATTACCTGATACAAAAGAAGTAGAATCAGTAATTTGTGCACCAACAATTCAATTAGATGCATTAGTTACTTTAGTAAATGATGGTAAAGCACAAGGCTTACAAATCGGTGCTCAAAATGCTTACTTTGAAGATAACGGCGCATTCACTGGTGAAACATCTCCAGTTGCATTAGCAGACCTAGGCGTTAAATATGTCGTTATCGGACATTCCGAACGTCGTGAAATCTTCCATGAAACAGATGAAGAAATTAACAAAAAAGCACACGCTATTTTCAATCACGGTATGACACCAATCGTTTGTGTAGGTGAAACAGATGAAGAGCGTGAAAGTGGTAAAGCTAATGAAGTTGTTGGCAACCAAGTTAAAAAAGCTGTAGAGGGTTTATCTGAAGCACAATTACAACAACTTGTGATTGCTTACGAACCAATCTGGGCAATCGGTACTGGTAAATCATCAACTGCTAAAGATGCAAATGAAATGTGTGCATTCGTAAGACAAACAGTTGCAGAATTATCAAGTCAAACTGTAGCTGACGCAACACGTATTCAATATGGTGGTAGTGTGAAACCTAACAACATTAAAGAATACATGGCAGAATCAGACATTGATGGTGCACTTGTAGGTGGCGCATCACTTAAAGTGGATGATTTTGTACAATTGTTAGAAGGTGCAAAATAATATGGCTAAACAACCAACTGCATTAATTATTTTAGATGGTTTTGCAAACAGAGAGAGCGAACACGGTAATGCTGTGAAACTAGCTAATAAACCTAACTTTGATCGCTATTACAGTAAGTATCCAACTACTCAAATCGAAGCTAGTGGTTTAGATGTTGGACTTCCAGAAGGTCAAATGGGTAATTCAGAAGTTGGGCATATGAACATTGGCGCTGGACGTGTCGTTTATCAAAGTTTAACGCGTATCAATAAATCTATTGAAGACGGCGATTTCTTTGAAAATGATGTATTAAACAATGCAATCAATCATGTTAAGAAAAATGATTCAGTGCTACATGTTTTTGGTTTATTATCAGATGGTGGCGTACACAGTCATTACAAACACCTTTTCGCGTTATTAGATTTAGCTAAAAAACAAGGTTTAGAAAAAGTATATGTTCATGCCTTTTTAGATGGACGTGACGTTGATCAAAAATCAGCATTAAAATATATTGAAGAAACTGAAGCGAAGTTTAAAGAACTAGGTATTGGTCAATTCGCATCTGTATCAGGTCGTTATTACGCAATGGATCGTGACAAACGTTGGGACAGAGAAGAAAAAGCATACAATGCTATCCGCAATTTTGGTGGAACAACATTCGAATCTGCTAAAGCAGGTGTCGAAGCGAATTACGATAAAGATTTAACAGATGAATTTGTTGAACCATTTATCGTCCAAGACCAAAACGAAGGTGTCAATGATGGTGATGCAGTCATCTTTTATAACTTCCGTCCTGACAGAGCTGGACAACTTTCTGAAATATTTACTGATAAAGCATTCGAAGGCTTTAAAGTAGAACAAATCAACGACTTATTTTATGCAACGTTTACTAAATATAATGATAACGTGAATGCAGAGATTGTTTTTGAAAAAGTTGATTTAACGAATACAATCGGTGAAGTTGCACAAGATAACGGACTTAAACAATTACGTATTGCTGAAACAGAAAAATTCCCTCACGTGACTTATTTCATGAGTGGTGGTCGTAATGAAGAATTTGAAGGTGAACGTCGCCGTTTAATCGATTCACCTAAAGTCGCAACCTATGACCTTAAACCTGAAATGAGCGCATATGAAGTTAAAGATGCTTTAATTGAAGAATTAAATAAAGGTGACTTAGATTTAATTCTTTTAAACTTTGCTAACCCAGACATGGTTGGACACAGTGGTATGTTAGAACCAACAATTAAAGCAATTGAAGCCGTGGACGAATGTCTAGGCGAAGTTGTTGATAAAATTACTGAAATGGGCGGTCATGCAATCATTACTGCCGATCACGGTAATTCAGACATGGTCCTTACAGATGATGATCAACCAATGACTACGCATACGACAAACCCAGTTCCAGTCATTGTGACAAAAGATGGCGTTACTTTACGTGAAACGGGTCGTCTTGGTGATTTAGCACCAACATTATTAGATTTATTAAATGTAGATCAACCAGAAGATATGACTGGTGAATCACTCATTAATCACTAATCAAAGTTTGATCGCTTTGAGCAAGATTGAGAAGCTAACGATTTCGAAAATGAGATATTTTCATTAAAATGGTTAGTTGCTTATAAACAACACAAGAGAATTAAATTACTTTGTATTTATAGTATTTAAAGCTATAATGAAGATGAAATTTAATATTTCTAAACTACTTATTTATAAAGGAGATTATAAACATGCCAATTATTACAGATGTTTACGCTCGCGAAGTCCTTGACTCTCGTGGTAACCCAACAGTTGAAGTAGAAGTATTAACAGAAAGTGGTGCATTCGGACGCGCATTAGTACCATCAGGTGCTTCTACTGGTGAACATGAAGCAGTAGAATTACGTGACGGAGATAAATCACGTTACTTAGGTAAAGGTGTAACGAAAGCAGTTGACAACGTTAACGAAATTATTGCACCAGAGCTTATTGAAGGTGAATTTTCAGTATTAGAACAAGTTTCAATCGATAAAATGATGATCCAATTAGACGGTACTGAAAACAAAGGTAAATTAGGTGCTAACGCTATTCTTGGTGTTTCTATTGCAGTAGCTCGTGCAGCAGCTGATTTATTAGGACAACCACTTTACAAATACCTAGGTGGATTTAATGGTAAACAATTACCAGTACCAATGATGAACATCGTTAACGGCGGTTCTCACTCTGATGCTCCTATCGCATTCCAAGAATTTATGGTGTTGCCAGTAGGCGCTGAATCATTCAAAGAATCATTACGTTGGGGAGCAGAAATCTTCCACAACTTAAAATCAATCCTTAAAAATCGTGGTTTAGAAACAGCAGTAGGTGACGAAGGTGGTTTCGCTCCTAAATTCGAAGGTACTGAAGATGCTGTTGAAACAATCTTAGAAGCTATTAAAGCCGTTGGTTTAGAGCCAGGTAAAGATGTATTCTTAGGCTTCGACTGTGCTTCTTCTGAATTCTTTGAAGATGGTGTATACAACTACGCTAAATTCGAAGGTGAAAATGGTGCGAAACGTTCAGCTGAAGAACAAGTTGATTACCTTGAAGAATTAGTTAACAAATACCCAATTATCACTATCGAAGACGGTATGGACGAAAATGACTGGGATGGTTGGAAAGTATTAACTGATCGTATCGGTGATAAAGTACAATTAGTTGGTGACGATTTATTCGTTACAAACACAGTTAAATTATCTGAAGGTATTGAAAAAGGTATCGGTAACTCAATCTTAATCAAAGTTAACCAAATCGGTACATTAACTGAAACATTTGACGCTATCGAAATGGCTCAAAAAGCTGGCTACACAGCAGTTGTATCTCACCGTTCTGGTGAAACAGAAGATACTACAATTTCTGACATTGCAGTTGCTACAAATGCAGGTCAAATTAAAACAGGTTCATTATCAAGAACTGACCGTATTGCGAAATACAACCAATTATTACGCATTGAAGATGAATTATACGAAACAGGTAAGTTCGACGGACTTAAATCTTTCTATAACTTATCTAAATAATACAGCATAAAAATTTAAGAGTTCACGCGCTAAACGCAGATTATTGAGGATCTGTGTTAAACTGCCAACAAAGTCACCGATTTTGTTGGCAGTTTTTTTGTGCTCGTTTTTGTACTCGCTTTTCGTGGATACAGATACGGCCCGTAGTCTTCGTATAGTGTTTTCATGCTCGAGTCGATCCAAATTACTGCCTAATAAGTTAATAAATAAATTAAAAAGTAATGATTTTTATCGCTTATTCTGTGGTACTTAGACTTTTATATTTGAAGTATCATATTGCTGTTCTAATAGGCAATCCATAGAGCCACTGACTACAGTCCGACTTGCTCATTTTAAAAAGTATAAATTTATTGAGACAAATACATAAATCATACGAAGCGAATGAACTCGGCGTGTTACTTTATAATGATGATTAACTTAAATTGTTCATCTTTTACAATTAAACTGATATAATTAAAGATGTAAAATAAAGAAGGAGTCTTAACGAATTATGGAAGTAAAACCTAAGTCTAAAGAAATTAAAACGGCTCATCTGATTGCATATAGTTCAGTCATCATTGCGATTCTTTATGTTATACATTTATTCGTAGTTTTAGATGATAGTGTTATTAAACAACTATTATCAAATAGCGGACAGACAACATCTGAAAATGCTGTGGGTACAATTAAAAACAGTTTCCAATTTACAGGAATAATGTATATTTTTGCGAATTTAGCAGGTATCTTCGCAATCTGGAACAGACATATCTATTTATGGTGGTTTATGTTTGCGGTATTCGTATCACAAATATTGTATAATTTAATTAACATTAGTGCAGTTTATGGCGCGATATTAGATATCAAATCTAGCGTGAATATCATTCCTTTAACACTGGTACTCGTTTTATCATTTGTGTTAGCTGTTTATATGTTAATTGTTTCGATTAAACGTAAAAGCACGTTCAATAGATAGAAGTTTGCTAAAGACGACAAACGTATGATATAATGCGTTTCGTATATAATGAATGGAGGACAATTTTCATGCATACATTAATAATGGTACTTTTGATTTTAGATTGTATTGCATTAGTAACTGTTGTATTACTCCAAGAAGGTAAAAGTAATGGACTTTCAGGCGCAATTAGTGGTGGCGCCGAGCAGTTATTTGGTAAACAAAAGCAACGCGGTATTGATTTATTCTTGCATAGATTAACAATTGTATTGTCTGTCATTTTCTTCTTGTTAATGTTAGGCATAAGTTATTTTGGTTTATAAGGTCCGACAATGTTAAAGTCGGGCTTTTTTATTTATAATAGTTAATATAGCTTTTAAAAATAATTGAGATAAATAAAAGGTGAATTTAAATAAACGACACGTACTAAAGCATAAGCGAAAGGATTGAAACACAATGCAGATTAAACTTCCAGAACCATTCTTCTTTGAAGAAGGTAATAGAGCTGTGTTACTGTTACATGGCTTTACAGGGAATTCCTCAGATGTGAGACAATTAGGGCGTTACTTGCAGAAGAAAGGCTACACATCGTATGCACCACAATATGAAGGACATGCAGCACCACCTGAAGAAATATTAAGTTCAAGTCCATTTGTATGGTTTAAAGATGCACTAGATGGCTATGATTTCTTAGTAGACAAAGGTTATGATGAAATCGTTGTTGCAGGATTGTCACTTGGTGGATGTTATGCGTTGAAATTAAGCTTAAACAGAGATGTAAAGGGTATTATAACAATGTGTTCACCTATGTACATTAAGACGGAAGGGTCTATGTTTAACGGTGTTCTAGAATATGCGCGTAATTTTAAAAAGTATGAAGGTAAAGATGAAGCTACCATTGAAAAAGAAATGGCAAAATTTAAACCTACAGACACTTTAAAAGAGTTACAAGGACAAATACAGGATGTCAGAAATCACATAGATGAAGTAATGGATCCATTATTAGTTGTCCAAGCAGAACAAGATCAAATGATTAATACAGATTCTGCAAATGTTATATACAATGAGAGCGAATCTGATGAAAAAGATATCAAATGGTATGCGAATTCAGGACATGTCATTACAATTGATAAAGAAAAAGAATTAGTATTCGAAGACGTATACAATTTCTTAGAATCATTAGATTGGTCGAATTAAAAATTTAGAAGTATTTAAAAATAGAAAGGAGGGGCATAATGAATTTAAAGCAATCCATTGAAGAAATAATTAAACAACCAGATTATGAACCCATGTCTGTGTCTGATTTTCAAGATGCATTAGGTTTAAATAGTGCCGACTCATTTAGAGATTTAATCAAGGTGCTTGTTGAATTAGAACAAACAGGTTTGATTCAACGTACAAAAACAGATAGATATCAACGTAAAGCATCTAACAATGCCAAACAATCCAAATTAATCAAAGGTAAGTTAAGTCAAAATAAAAAAGGTTTTGCTTTCTTACGTCCTGAAGAAGAGGATATGGATGACATTTTCATCCCACCAACGAAAATCAATAGAGCCATGGATGGTGATACTGTCCTTGTGGAAGTACATCAATCTAAAGGTGAACACAAAGGGAAATTAGAAGGTGAAGTTAAGACGATTGAAACACATTCAGTCACACAAGTCGTTGGTACTTATAGTGAAGCACGTCACTTCGGCTTTGTGTTACCAGATGATAAACGTATTATGCAAGACATCTTTATTCCTAAAGGTCAAAATTTAGGTGCAGTAGATGGACATAAAGTACTCGTACAAATTACGAAATACGCAGATGGTACAGATAATCCTGAAGGTATCGTATCGGCAATTTTAGGCCATAAGAATGACCCAGGTGTAGATATTCTATCTATCATCTATCAACATGGTATCGAAATTGAATTCCCTGACAATGTGCTCGCAGAAGCTGAAGCAGTACCAGATCATATCGAGCCATCACAAATTGAAGGTCGTCGCGATTTGCGCGATGAACTAACGATTACCATTGATGGTGCAGATGCTAAAGACTTAGATGACGCGATTAGTGTTAAAAAGTTAAGCAATGGTCATACACAACTAACAGTCAGCATAGCTGATGTAAGTTACTATGTAACTGAAGATTCAGCGCTTGATAAAGAAGCATACAGTCGTGCAACAAGTGTCTACTTAGTAGACCGAGTGATACCGATGATTCCACACCGTCTAAGTAATGGTATATGTTCATTAAATCCACAAGTGGACCGACTTACATTAAGTTGCCAAATGGAAATAGATGAACGTGGCGATGTTGTAGACCATGAAATCTTTGATAGTGTGATACATTCTAATTATCGTATGACTTATGATGAAGTAAATGAAATTATTACAGATCAAGATACGGAAACACGTAATCAATATAGTGAAGTCACACCGATGTTAGATTTAGCTCAAGATTTATCTCAGCGCTTAATCCATATGAGAAGACGTCGTGGTGAAATCGATTTTGATATTAATGAGGCTAAAGTACTTGTTAATGAAGAGGGTATCCCAACGGATGTAGAAATGAGACAACGTGGTGAAGGCGAACGCTTAATTGAATCATTTATGTTAGCGGCTAATGAAACTATCGCGGAACATTTTGATCGTTTAGAAGTACCATTTATCTATCGTGTCCATGAACAACCTAAATCAGAGCGCTTACGTCAATTCTTTGATTTCGTGACTAATTTTGGATTAATGATCAAAGGTACAGGTGAAGATATTCACCCGTCTACTTTACAAAAAATTCAACAAGAAGTTGAAGGTCAACCAGAACAAATGGTGATTTCAACAATGATGTTACGTTCAATGCAACAAGCACGTTATGATGATGTGAACTTAGGACACTTTGGCTTATCAGCTGAATACTATACACATTTCACGTCACCTATACGTAGATATCCCGATTTAATTGTTCATAGATTAATTCGCAAATATATTATTGAACAATCCATGGATAGAAAAGAAAAAAATAAATGGGAAGCATTGTTACCTGAAATTGCTGAACATACGTCTCAAAGAGAACGTAGAGCAATCGAAGCAGAACGTGATACAGATGAATTGAAAAAAGCAGAATACATGGTGCAACATATTGGCGAAGAATTCGAAGGGATTATTAGTTCAGTTGCGAATTTCGGTATGTTTATTGAATTACCAAACACTATTGAAGGTATGGTGCATGTATCTAATATGACGGATGATTATTACCATTTTGATGAACGTCAAATGGCAATGATAGGTGAACGCCAAGCGAAAGTATTCCGCATCGGTGACCCTGTCCAAATTAAAGTCATTAACGTAGATGTTGATGAACGTATGATTGATTTCCAAATCGTCGGTATGCCAATACCAAATAGAGATCGCGGTCAAAGACCATCACGTGGTAAGACCATCCAAGCCAAACCACGTGGCAATTCATCGGATAAATCTAAAGATGATAAAAATGGTAAAGGCGGACGTGGACGTACTAAACAGAAACAACGTAAAGGTAAAAACAAACGTCAAAGCGACCAAAGTAAAGGCAACACAAAGCATAAACCATTTTATAAAGATAAAAATGTAAAAAATAAAGCACGTAAGAAGAAAAAATAACTCAACGAAGAGGTGAAACTCAATGCCAAAGAAAAAATCACCAGGAACACTAGCAGAAAATCGTAAAGCCAGACATGATTATAATATAGAAGATACGATTGAAGCGGGCATTGTGTTACAAGGAACAGAAATCAAGTCAATTCGTCGTGGTAGTGCAAACCTTAAAGATAGTTATGCGCAAGTGAATCGTGGCGAGATGTTTCTAAACAATATGCACATTGCGCCATATGAAGAAGGTAACAGATTCAACCATGATCCACGACGTTCACGTAAGCTCTTACTACACAAACGTGAAATAGCGAAGTTAGGTGAGCGTACACGTGAAGTTGGCTACTCTATCGTACCTTTGAAACTCTATCTCAAACATGGGCACTGTAAGGTCTTACTTGGCGTTGCACGTGGTAAGAAAAAATACGACAAACGTCAAGCATTAAAAGAAAAAGCAGTACAACGTGATGTAGCTAGAGAGATGAAAGCCCGTTATTAAGCGGATATATTGCCAAAGATATGAATCTTTGGTAATATAATATGTGCTTTCTGAAAAAGCGCTGTAACAGATACAGCCTACCAGAAAGTACATTTAATATTATTCAGGGGGCGTTTTTGGATTCGACAGGGGTTCCATGAGCTAGTTAAGCGTGTCGGAGGGCTGTCTCCGTCACTAACACACACAGTTATAATAACTGGCAAAGAAAACAATAATTTCGCAGTAGCTGCGTAATAGCACTCTGCATCGCCTAACAGCATCTCCTATGTGCTGTTAACGCGATTCAACCTTTAGTAGGATACGCTAGGCACTGCCGTTTGAAGTCTGCCTAGAAGAGATGAATCAAACTAGCATAATGACGGATGTCTATCACCTCCCATTATGCGAAACTCATTGATAGACTACGCACGTAGAAGTGCTAGTATCAGAACCTCTGGACGCGGGTTCGAATCCCGCCGTCTCCACTATAGAGCTCTCAACCATTGTGGTTGAGGGCTTTTTATTTTGGAGTGCACAGAAAGTGCACAGATAATGCACAGTAAATAAAAAAACACCCTTTATTTTAGGGTGTTCGGTAAGTAATTTTGATCAAATTTATAATTGAAATCATATTTTTTTTTACTATATTTATCATCGTAATTTTCCCAAAATTCATTATTATTTAAAGGCGAGGGATGTGGGAAGTTATGAACATTGTTGTATCCTTCAAATTTATCAATAGCATGAGTGCCAAAACATAGGATTTTAGTAGATGAATCAAATAATAATTTGTTCTTTTTGTTTTCACTTTGAATAGTAAAACCGTCTAAGTCAAACTCTAGTGCATTAATAAAATATACACCTTTTTCCTTAAAATCATTTGCTAAAGTCTTGGGAGTAGGTAGTTTATTAAATTCAGTTTCTTTGAATTTTTTGTTCTTAATAAATCCTATAATTCTTCTATAAGTTGTCAATTCATATAAATTATAATTCTTTGCTTTTTTATATGGAAAAAAAGCTACATTGTCAGTAGGATAATCATCTATTTGCATATTTGAATAATTTTTATTGGAAGGATTATAAGAATTTTTACCAATAACTAAAATTTTTGCTTTATTCACATTAAACACCTCATAAATATTTTATTATTTCTTTCTGTGTACTAGGATATAAATGACCATAGCGTGATGTGACTTCTTCTGTAGATGAATGTCCTAATCGTTGCGCTATTATCATAGGACTAGCACCATGATTGACTAGCATAGATGCGTGAGAATGTCTTAGCTCATGTATTACAATACGTGGGAAAGTTTCACCATCTGGTAAGGTATCATCTAATACTTTTAATGTACCAGTGAACCATCTATCAATCGTAGATTCACTTAGTGCCTTAAAGAAGGTACCAAACAATACATAATTTTCTTTATAAATGTTATTCTCTTTATACCAAGTTAAATAATTTCGTAAGTCGTCCATCATGTGAGTAGGTAAGTATATATCACGTGTGGCTGCTTTCGTTTTAGGGGCTGTCACTTCACCGTGATAGTCCGTTTTGTTTATGTGGATATAATCATCGTCAAAGTTTACATCGTCCCATATGAGCGCTCTAATTTCTCCCTTACGTGCGCCACTATAAAACAATAGCTTAAAGAATACTTTTTGTTGCAAATTAGGCAGCATATTATAAAATTGATTGAATTGTTCCAACGTCCAATAATTTAAGCGTTTCTGTGTCTCAATTTCAAAATTTCCTACTAATGATGCAACATTTTGTTTTAGATCATGATACTTCATAGCATGGTTCAATATAGAAACTAAAAATACATGCATCTTTTTTAAATAATCTCCAGAATGACCTTCTTTTAATTTCTGTGTTTGAAATTTCATAATCATTTTAGTATCAATATTGAATACGTCCATAGATTTGAAAAAAGGTAATAGATGATTGTTAGCATGTGTCTTTAATGCTTTTACACTTGATGATTTTCTTCTAGCTGTATACCAATCAATATATTCCTCTACCAACTTATCAAAAGGTAACTGATTAATTTTACCTATTCCTTCAATTCCATCCATTATTTCATTACATTTTTTAACTGCTTCCTTACGTTGTTTAAACCCTTTTCGTGTAATAAATTGACGTGTATTCGTCTTATCATAGTATGTGATACGGAAGTAATATGTACCACGTTTAGCATCTTTATAGATGTTGTGGGAAAGCTTTAGGTCGTGTTGCATGGTGATTCACCTACTTATTATTAAAAAATTATTTACTGTATATTTTTATAGAGTCTGTGTATTCGGTAGTGAATATATTTGAGGTATTCAGTTCATTCAATACATCTTCTATAGTTTTATTACTTTCTTCAGTTGTATCTACATAAACAAAAATATATGCTTCTTTCCCTCCACCCGATAATCTAGAATGGATATAATCTAGGTTTATATCAAATGTGTTTTTTATTAACTCAATTTTTTCTTTTTCATTAAACAATACTTTTTTTACAAAATAATCATAAAATATATAAGATAATCTTCTGTCATTTTCAAATAAAGTTCTGAAAAAACTATAAAACTCACTATAATTTAAAGCAATGTCAACAATTAATTGTGGTTTTGGGTTAATTTCTAAATTTAAATTATATGGAATAAAGCCTTTTCTAACAATATCATCTTCGTAAATTGTACATTCTAAAGCAAATCTTTCTGTCTTACTAGGAGATTTGCTTTTTTCATTTGCGTTATCATACGGCTGTCTTCTAGCTCCCGTTATTTTTTGAGTATTATGTAAAACTATTTCTAAGTTATTAAAAGTTTTTTCGAACAAATCACCAATATTAATATCTAAAGCACTAACAATTTTTTCTAAAGTTTCAAATTGAACCCCTCGACTTTTTCCGTTTATTAATAAACTTAATGAATTTCTAGATATTCCAGTAGATTCATTGAGATCACTTATTTTTATGTTTTTATCTTCCATAATTTCCTTTAGTTTGAATTTAATCATATTTGTTCACCTCTTCTATAAAATAATAACACGTTTACATGTTATTTTGAACATAAATCATAATATAGAGTTGACAAAATATATATAACAATTGTATGATATATTTATATCAAGAAATAACATACAAACATGTTAATAAGGAGGAAATAAAATGACAAACTTAGCATATCCAATGTTATACATTGCAAGACGTGAGAAAGGTGATACTCAAAAAGCTATTGCAAAGAAACTTAGTATATCGCCACAACGCTATCAGTTAAAAGAATCAGGTAAAGCCAACTTTACTCTGCCCGAAGCAAAGATTTTATCAGAATTATATGGAATGAGTATTGATGAACTTTTCAGTAATTCAATCACAGTAGGACAATAAGGAGGTTAGTGAATTGAAAAACTATGTGATTTACATGTTACTACTAATTATAGCCACTTTATTTATTGGCGTACTAACAGATATTTTTGTCGCATTTACGTTTTACGGAATTATGGCAGTATCAGGAATTACATTAAAAAAAATGGAGGTTGAGTAAGATGAAGCTAAAACAAAAATACCAATTATCAAAAGTAGTGAAGGTATTAGAGAAGGTGCTAGATGAAAAAGATAAAGAAGTATTTTTATCGGCTAAAGATAGATTTCATTCAATTACTGATTATCGTTATAACGATACAGCATTTTATGAACATATTTTAAAGTTAGTTCATAAAGAGTTATTTAACGTCGTTAGCTGTTTGAAATTTAACACTGAAGAATATGAAATTATCAACGAAGTGGTTAATACACTAAGTGATGTTATGAATGAGACACAAGAAGTTTATAGTTATAGTGTTATTGATGATATAGGTAATTCAGATTATACGACTGATCGTGAAGGCCACATAATTGGAATATTGGAATGGGCATTAGATTACATTGTAGGAAATATTGAAGTGGAGGAAATGGAATAATGTTATACACAGAAAAAGTAGAAGAAACAGTGGAATATGCAGATTTGATGAATAAGGTACAAAGTATTTTAGATTACATTGGTTTAGAAGATGAACAATTAAAAGATGATAGAGAATGGGCAATGAAAAGTAATCAGACAATCGCTTATCAAATGATTAATAACAACATTAAGCAAAATTATGTAATTGAAAGCACGTTATTAGCAATTAGAAGAGATATTGAAAATATGCACGATGATATTCAAACGAATATTAAGCAAGAAAAAAGCGCATCTGTACAGTCGGCAAACTCAACAGATAACGCTTAGAAAATTGAATGTTTAAGAAAGTTTTATAAATCTTATTATAGCAAAAATTACAGTATGTATCTACAAAAACAACAAGAGGGGGATTTGATGGCTATAAAAACCAAAGATTCAATATTAGATGTAGATGAATTAGAAATACCGAATGAGCTTAAACAATTAAATCAATGGGTCTTGTGGCGAGCTGAATGGAATAATAGCCGTCAAGAATACAAAAAAGTACCTTATCAAGTAAACGGTGTAAAAGCTAGCTCAACAAATAAAGATACTTGGAGTAACTTTCAAGATGTTTATTCACTTTATGAAAGTAGTAATGATTACGAAGGCATAGGTTTTATATTAAATGAAGAAAGTAAATATATTTGTCTTGATATTGATAACGCAGTAGATGCTGATACACATCAGTTACAGACAGATTTAGGATTTGAAATGGTTGAATTAACATATTGTGAATTAAGCCCTAGTGGCACTGGTTTACATTGTTTTTTCAAAGGCACTTTACCAGAAAATCGAAAAAGTAAACGTACTGATTTAGATATAGAACTGTATCACACAAGTAGATTTATGACATTTACAGGTTTCACTATTGGTGGTTCAGAAATTAGCGATGATCAAGGTGTTATTGATAATTTAGTAGAACGTTTTTTTAAAGTAGAACCTAAAAAACAAAACTTAAACATTACTAAAACTGGAAGCAGTATTTTTACCGATAATGAAATCGTTAAAATGATAACTAAAAAAAGTAAATATAAAAAATTACTTGCTGGTGATTACGAAGATATTTTTGAAAGCCCAAGTGAAGCAGTACAAAGTCTATTAAGAGTATTAGCTTTTTATACTGGTAGAGATAAGGCACAAATGGAGAGGATATTTTTAACATACAATAACCTTACCGATAAGTGGGACGAATACCGTGGCAATTCAACATGGGGAAATAATGAGTTAGATACAGCAATTGCAAATCAAGAAACCATTTACGAACCTAATTCGAGAGGTACAGGTCAATCACTTAGATATACAATCTCATTAATACGTAAAGAAGAATTAGCGTTTATGAAGGCTGAATTTGAGAAAGCAAAAGAGAACGGTGAAGCATCAGGTAGAGCACCACAAACAATTGGTACAAATAGATGTGCCGTACTGCTCAACGATGTAATAAAATTCGTAATATTTGATTTAGAAGAAAATACAAAATTGGCAATGTATCAAAGTGAAAAAGGTATCTACACACAGAATGCTGCAATTATTAAACGTATTATTTCTTGGTTAGAACCTAGACATAATGAGATGAAAGCACAAGAAGTTATATATCATTTAACTAATATGGTAGATGTTGTAGACAAAACAAACGAACCTCATTTAATACCAGTTAATAATGGTGTATTTAATAGAAAAACTATGAAATTGGAATCTTATACACCTAACTATGTGTTTACTACAAAGATTTCAACGAATTATGTAGATAATCCTAAACCACCAGTAATTAATGGCTGGACTTTTGATAATTGGTTAGATGAAGTCGCATGTGGTGATAGGGAAGTTTTCACATTATTATTGCAAGTTATAAATGATTCGTTAAATGGAAACTATACACGTAAAAAAGCGATATTCCTAGTTGGTGATGGTAATAATGCCAAAGGAACTTTCCAGACACTTCTTACTAACTTAATCGGATTCGATAACGTAGCAAGTCTTAAAGTTAATGAATTTGATCAAGAATTTAAAATGAGTGTTTTAGAAGGGAAAACACTCGTGATTGGTGATGATGTTCCCGTAGGTGTGAATATTGAGGATAGCTCTAATTTTAATAGTGTTGTTACTGGAGATCCTGTTCTAGTTAATATTAAGAAAAAACAGCCATATCGTGCAGTTTTTAGATGTACTGTAATCCAATCGACTAATGGTATGCCTAAATTTAAAAATAAAACTGGTGGTACGAATAGACGACTTTTAATTGTGCCTTTCAATGCAGACTTCAATGGAAGTAAAGAAAATCCAGATATCAAAGAAAAATATCTCGCTGATAAAAAGGTGCTCGAATATGTACTCAACAAAGCTATAAATTTAAACTTTAATAAGTTTATAGTGCCTAAAGTGTCAGCTGAATTATTAGAAGAATATATCCAAGATAATGACCCAGTATATGATTTTAAAGTCACAGAGTTTGATAAATGGAAGATTGATAAAGTACCTAAAGCAGTTGTTTATTACAGATATAAACTATTTTGTGAGCATGGTGGTTATAGACCACTTTCTGAAAGAAAATTTTACAAAAGTTTTGAAAGATATCTTGATAAAAGTTGGAAAGTTGAAAGACCTAGATACTATTCAGTAAATGATTTGCAAGGCAAAGTGGGTTATTTTGAGCCTACACTTTTGCCACATGGTGAACAGAAAAATTCATATATAAATACAAAATTAAAAGCTGTATAAATGAACTGTGCATGAAACTGTGCATGAAATAGCAAAATAAACAAAAATTCGTGCACAGTTAAATTAGCTTGATATAACAGCGTTCAAACAATATTCAGTCAGAATTTTATAAACTACTGTGCATGAATTATTTTAACTCATACTCACCTTTAAACCGTTGATACTACAGGGTTTATAGCTATTACTGTGCATGAATATTTAAAATTTCAAAAGTTAATATATAAATAACTAAAAGAAATAGGACATTAATAAATATGAAGTAATTTCTGAAATTCCATGCACTCGTGCACAGTAAAGCACCTAACCCCTTGCGAGAGTATGGTTTAGAAGTGAGTACGAACTGTGCATGTTGTGCACGAAGTGGCGTTTTTGTGCACGAACTAAGTTAAGTAAAGGACAAAAAGGAGATTAAGAAAATGAGATACCTATACAACAGTGGCAATAGATATGGAACAGTAACAACTAATAATAATGTACATCGTATGATTACAGAATATCCTCGTGAAGTATTTAATTTTACCGATGATGAACTACATCAATATATGGCAGATAACGATTTAGGCTTTAACGCAATTGATTTTAACGATATGACAATGCAGGAACTCGAAACAGTCTTAATGTGGTGTAAACAGTTAGAGCCTATAAAATCAGTTAATGAAAACTATTCTAGTTATAACTTAAAGCATATGTTTGAATGTGAGCCGTACGGTTTTTATATATCAAACAGTAACATGAAAGAAGCGATGGCATTAGCTGGATTTAAGCCTAAAAGTGCTGATGATCTAAATTGGTTTTATCCAATAAGTGAACGTAGTATCAAGAAACTTTAATAGTATATTCATTTAATTCTATGTAATTCCAAATTAATTAAAGATATTAGAGATTTTCTATATCTATAATATTTAAAGGGGATTTGCACATGTGGTATAGAGATGTGGTTAATCAAATTGTTGCAAGACTACCAACTAATATAAGTAATGTATCAGATAGTTATTTAGATACAGTAATCAAGCATTATGTATCTAAGCAAGATGATATTAATGAAATTAAACAAAGTATCAAAGATATGAAAAGTAGTAAAAAAATTAAAACATACAAAGATTTTATAACTAAAAAATAAGGGAGTTTTTTAAATGGCTAAAGTAAATGAAAAATCAATCGAAGTATTCAATAAGGTAATTGAACCAAAGGTAGAAAATAAGAAACATGTGGCACTGGAAAAGATTAAAGTAACTGACAAACTTAAAGAGTTTGATTATAAGATGTCTCACTACCGTGATGAAAACGACTATACAATGATTGCTTCACTTAAAAAGGAACAAGGCAAACTAGAAGATGAAATTGTAGCATTACATGAACAAAGTGAAGATGTGAATCATAAATTGTTAGATGAAGATATTAAATCATTTAACGATGCATACGATAAGGAAGTAAATGAATTACGTAATACGAATGACAAATTGATTCAAGAGTTCAATGATAAATTAAATGGTGCATATGAAGTATATGAAAAGATTGCAGCTAACAAAGTGGAAGCTATGCGTAGAGCAACAAGACGCAATTATTTGAACACAGCAATCAGTAATCCTGACCAATGGAGATTAAGTTTACAACGTAATACAAGTTTAGTTGATGATCCATTTAGAACTAATACAGACCCTAGAATAATAGCTAATAAATTTGAACAGAAGTTATTTAACATTAATGGTCGCGCAGATTCAGAATTTAACAACGGAAATAAAAAATGGTAGGGGGAATTTAAATGAGTTACACAGTTTTAAGTCCATTAGAACAAGATTACGCATTAGGGTTTGATGAAAAGAAAAATACTATTATTTTAAAACCACTATATTCAAATACGAAAGTTGGAATAGCTACGTCCGATGGTGTTGCAAATTCTAGTATTAATTATAAGAATGGTTCACTTACAAGAAGGGTGTTCAAAAACTTTAAAGATACTGACGGTATAAACATAGTATTGAATAACAGTGAGAATTCATTCGTTGCTAATAGTAAAGATAAGGGCGTGCTTACTGTTATTAATGAAGAATATATTGGCTTTGGTATTCAGGTGGATAAAGTTGAAGATAAAGGCGAAGGATTACAAGAATTAGTAGATATAGCCAAGAATAAAAAATCGGTATCAGTACAAAGCTATGCAAGTAAAATAGGGATGGATAATACAACGATAGGGAACATTGATAAGATAGAATTAATATCTGTTAATACAAAATAAATAACTTATAAAATAGTATTGTTATAATATGATTTATGTAGTATAATGTAAGTAGGTAGAAATCTACCATTGAATGCTTTATAAATCATTCAGTTAATTCTTCTGGTAACAATTTATTAAAACGCTTGTTCTTGAAAGTTGCACGTTTCCTTATACGCCATCATCACTTGTCCTACTCTTGTACTTGTGGTGGTGGCTATTTTAATATCAAGAGTTTGTGCATACTTATATAATTCAATAGACCATTCAGTCATCATATATAACTTATGATTGATGTGTGATTAACATATTGATATTGAACATAGTTAAAGCAAGAGAAAGAATATAAGTTGTTGTGATATTGATAATAGAAGTATTCAAGATAGAGAATATTATAAGTTGTATTGAATGATGAATAACAGATTGATTCATTGATGATTAAAGAATAAATAATTAGTTCAATAATGATATTGAGATAAGTAATTGTATTTAATTAAATGATTAGATCATATTAATCCTTTTACAATATCAATAGAAGATTGATTAAGTAAATAACTTTGATGAACATATTTAAAAGATAAATGATTTGTTCTTTTATTTGAAATTAAATTTAAAATAAATTATAAAAATAAAAATTAATAAACAATTATAAATAAACATTCAACATGAACATGAATACAAGAAGTATCTTCATACTAATTCATAGGTTAAATGCTAAATAGTGTTAATAGCTTTATAGCAAACAGTTTGCTAATACAAAGGTTATAAATTATTAAATAAGTATGATGTATTTAGAGGTTAAAAGAATCATATAATGTGGCTATTTGTAGATCTAAATAGAATCATGATAAATAACAAGTTACATGATGAATAAGACGATAAACACTTGAAAATCATACTTCATACAAGCCATTTAGAGCTTGTTTTAGAGCGTGTAACAACAGTGTGATAAAGGCGTTAAAAATAATAAATGCACGTCATTTTAGTGCTGCTATTACCAACTGAACAGCATCAATTTAAAAAAAGGGAGGCATCTATTAGCCCCCACTTGTTTTGAAGTTGTTTGTTATCGGTCGACAGGTAATCTCGCTAGAATGTTGAAAATGAAAGTTGAAAATGTGTAAAGAAAAGTAGCTTTACATAGTGGAAATAATTTAGAAAAGGGGAAATTGAATGGCTCAAAGAAAATTATTGTCGCAACAAAAGAGTAGATTAACTACAGAAGCACAAGAAAATAAACAAGCTACAGAAGAAGCATTACAGCAATTAACAAAACTACCAGCAGAACCACCAGAATGGTTAGATGATACAGCTACAAATGAATGGCATAGAATATTTCCTTTATTAGAAGAATTACCGATTGCCAGTTTAGATTTAGCGCTAGTTTCTGCATATTGCACAGCTTATTCAGATTATATCAATGCCACTATTCGTATGAAGAATGAAGATGCAATTATTGTCACTGAACGTGGTACAAAACTCAATCAAAACCATGCTATAAAAAGGGATGCATTATCGCAGTTAAATAGCATTGCGCCCAAATTAGGACTCACGATTGAATCAAGATTAAAGATATTAGATCCTTCAAAAGAAAAGACAAATGAGAAATCAGTTTTTGACATATTCGGTATGGATGATGATGAATAAAAAATAAATCTGTTTCATTATAAGAGTCTAGGAGGGCTACTATGAAATTAAAACGTTGTAAATCAGTTTTGTTGTATAAGGAAGAAATGAAAATTACTGAATACGAATTGTTAACTAGTTATAATCCTCAATTCATTAACAGTAAGATAAGAGCAATACAGGAACAAATCGATGCAATGTATCATTTAAACACGTCACATATGATGTGTGATGATGTAGCAGGCGTTATTACTGTTTCTTATCCATTAGAGAAATTAGTTATATGGATAATAGACCAAAAAGAAGAATTGAATCGTTTTAAAACTAATAGTACCAAGAAACTTAATTTATTAAAGAAACTTATCAGTAACTATACGGCAAAGGAACAAAATGAAGTGATGAGATACTTCAAATCTAATGGCAATAACAAGCCGATTAAGACGATTGATAAGTTACAGGTAGATTTATATAAAGTGCATCATCATAAGCGTTTAGAACGTAATAAACAACGTCAAAAAGAGAGTGGAATTATATATCAAAACTTTGTAGTAGAAGTTAAAGAATCCCTGAATAATGAGCGTGAGGAGTTGGTTGTGTGATTAAAAGTTTAGGAAAAGAAGATTATCCAATTTTAGAAAGATACATTCGAAACTACCGTAGTATGGTTGATACTTATAAGAATAAGCCTAGTGACATGAATGAACTTCAATATATGAATCTAGAATCAATTGTTAAGGGGATTACACAGGTGTATAACGATAGTGAAGTCAAAATACAGCAGATTATAAAGCTCACATGGTGGGATGATAAGAAGTATACAGATGAAGTGATTGCTGATGTAATAGGTGTGAGTGAGTTAACATTAAGACATGCTAGAGAGGTTATATTAAAACGTGTTGCAAAGGCAGTAGAATATATATGAAGTATGATAAAGCTACTGTAAAAAAATTTATATTAAACTACCATAAGACAATTGATAATAGCGAAACACTTGATGAAGATGTTGGAATAGATGACTTCTTTAATGTAAGTGATCAACCTGTAAATAATATGATAGATAATAGTAATTTTGAAGATGCGATATTTTTCAATGAATTAGAAACTATTGTTGAAAGGGTAGGAACTGATAGAGAGTTTTATTTGTTTCTACTGCTGTGTAAGGGAGTTAGTTATGAAAAGATAGGAAGTATATTTGATGTGCAGGCACAACGAGTTAGGCAGATGTTTAACCAGCTGTTGGATAAGTTGGCAAAATAAGTTGATAGGGTAGGCACTTATGTGCTTGCCCTATTTTTTTATTTTTTTCGAGAAAATATATTGACACAATATGTAGTGTTTTTTGTTTTTTTTATTTGCCTAAAACCTATTAATACATTTCGAAAAACAATATATAGTGGTTGCAAACCATAGTTTTAATTTATTTGAATATGTTATTATTGAAGTAAGCAATTAAGGCAAAGTGCCATGGCTCTACTTTATAAAGTAGGGCTTTTTTTTCGGAGTGATATAAATATGGGGTATAAAGAAAATTTTAATTTAAAATATACAAATTTTAATACATTATTCAAAAGTAATATAAAGATAATAGGAGATTTTTATAGAGACAAACCATATATATCTAAAAGTCATAGAATATTTCTTTTGAAACAGAGGGGTTTAAGTTTTAAAGATGAAAATAATGCGCACACTATTTTTCAAAATATCCCTTATTACAGATTAATAAACGGGTTTAAAGATACAATTTTAGAAAATAGAAATGAAGACTATTCTGGATTTTATTTTGAAGATTTGATTGATTTGTATGACTTTGATAGAGAAATAAGTTTGTTTCTGTTTAAATATATACAAATTTTCGAAGAATCATTATTAGCGACATTATCTAATGAAATCAGTTTGAACATTGGATATAAACAAAGTGATTATTTAAACAAAGCCAATTATAATTTAGGGAAGAAAACCATTAGTGGCAAAAGTGAACAAGATATTTTATTTCAAAATATAGATAAAATATTAGAGGATAACACAATACGACCTATAGTACATTATTCAAATATACATAAAAACATCCCACCTTGGATTTTATTTCAATATATGTCATTTGGTGATAAAAAGTACATGTATAAACTATGCAAAGAACAAGTTAAAAATTCAATATTATTACATTATTTCAATACTTCAAATGGCAATATTAAAGAGTTTATGGTTTATAGTTTAAATATAATGAACTGTTATAGAAATTGTGCAGCTCATGGAGAAGTCATTTCTAATAACGCGTTTTTGAATTTACCGAATCCCATTCATAAAAAAGCTTATGTTAATGCACTAAATTCTGAAAACTATAGATACAAGCATTATAACCATGGAATAGGTATTAATGGTATATTTTCATTAATTTTAGTATTAAACAGACTTTTTAGAAATAGATCTACAATTAAACCACAATTTATAAACGAATTGATTAGTATAGTAGATACATTTAAAAATAAAAACGCAAAACTATTTGATAAATTTTCACATAACACAAAGTTCCCAAAAAATTATAAAGTTTTGCTGAAAGATATCTAAAAATAATCACTCACCAACTGGTGGGTGTTTTTTTATGTCTATTTATATGTAATATACATCTTTACACATACGAACAAGTGTTCTATTATATTCATGAGGTGATTATATGAAACCAATCAATCCAGATGTACCAGATGAATATAAATATACAACCGACTACAGAGAGATACCTAGAGAGTATCTTAATCCACGTATACCAAAAGGGCGTGGAATCGTTAAGTGGCAAGCGTTTAAAACGTTGCCTGAACAATATGAGCAACTAGAACAATACATACAAGACCAAAATAAGATTGAAAAACCGATATTAGACGACGATCAATTGAATGAGCTTAACAATACATTAATTTTCAAAATGTATAACGACCCGTCAATTGAATTACGTTACTTCGAAAATGGATATATTAAAACTAAAGTAGGTTATATTCATAAAGTAGATGTTCATACAAAAACACTACATATGTATGAAGATACTGGAATGAGTGTTTTAAACTTAAAAGATATACTGGAGATAAAATAAAAAGGGCACAGTAGGGTGCCCTTGAATATTAATTAATTGGTTCTACTTCATCTAAAATTTCATCTTGCCTTTTTTCCATTGCCTCCATTTCTTCATCGCTGTATTCCTCATCACCGTACAATTTATCGGAAAGTCCAAAATATTCTTCTTGTAGTTTTTCTTCTTTAGCTTCTTGAGCTTTTTCTGCTTCTTGTTCTTTTGCACGTTCTTGTTGATAGAATCCTTCCATTTCATCAGAAGCATGTGCATCTGTTCCTTTATCGTTTTTTTCGTAGACTGATTCATCTTCGCCACTCTCAACTTTTAATGAACTTTCATATGCAGCACTGGCTGGGCCTTCCATAACATTTCCTTGAGGTATAACTCCGTTAGCTACAGCACTATTATATGCATTGATTTTTTTCATTTCGGAATAATTACCATATATAACAGACTCTAATACTGAACGGTCAGTTATGTTTGAAACATCAACTTCATTATTTTCTTGCGATTGAGGTGTTTCTTCTTTAGTTTGTTGTTCAGTGTTGTCATCTTGTGTAGCTACATCTTCATTAGAATTATCGTCCCGTTTGCTTTCTTTTTCTTCATCTTTCTTATCGTCTTTATTTTTTTCTTTTTCAGATGTTTTAGTTTCTTCTTTGTTGTCTTCTAACCTACTTTCTTCTTTATTCCCACATCCAGTTAATACTATGAAACTTGCCAATAATAAAAATAATACCTTTTTCATTCAACATTTCTCCCTTAAAAAAATAAATTATTAACTTAATTGTACTATATCTAAAAATTAAAAGAGATAACAAAAAGTTATGATTAAAAATATTATTTATGATTATACTTATATTAGATTTTGATAAAAAGATTAAGTAGCACTAACTGTTAAAGTGGTGTGATAATTTTAAGTAGTGGTTATTTTTGTATGAATTTATGTTAGAATATTCAGTAAAATAATTTTTTTAGGAGTATATATATGATTCAATCTATAAATCACGTGACCTATTCAGTGTCAGATATCAGTAAATCTATTAATTTTTATAAAAACATTTTAAAAGCAAAAATTTTAGTAGAAAGTGATAAGTCAGCTTATTTCTCATTGGGTGGTCTATGGTTAGCGCTTAATGAAGAAAAGGATATACCTAGAAATGAAATTCAATACTCGTATACGCATATAGCTTTTACAATTGATGAAAGTGAATTTGGTGAATGGCACCATTGGTTAAAAGATAACGATGTGAACATATTAGAAGGACGTAATAGAGATATAAGAGATAAACAATCAATATACTTTACTGATCCAGACGGCCACAAATTAGAATTACATACAGGTACATTACAAGATAGGTTAAATTATTATAAAGAAGAAAAGCCACATAAGAAATTTTATGAATAGGATGAAGTAGATGAAACAGACAATATTCGTGAATGACAACATAAAGTTAAGAGATGCGCTTGATGATGATGCAGAAGAATATTTTAAAATTCCATTTGATGAAGAACTATTGAAAATGTATGGTTCTGAAATGAATGTAAATAAAGAAAAGTCATTGGATAAAGCAAAGTTATTAGTTAATGAGATAAAGACTAACCCTTATGAATGGGCTGTTGAATATGAAGGAAAGTTTATTGGACAAGTTAGATTAACCATAGACGATGAAAATCATAAAGCAAAGTTTGCGATTGGTATATTCAATCCAAAATATTGGAATAAAGGAATTGGAACAAAGGTTTCAAATGCTATATTGAATTTCGGTTTTTCTGAATTAAAACTTCATAGAATATATTTGAAGGTACTTGCGTATAATAAAAGAGCTATTAAATCATATGAAAATGTGGGGTTTAAAGTTGAGGGTGAAGAAAGAGAAGGAGCTTATATTAATGGAAAATATGAAACTGATATTCACATGGGTATCTTAAAAAGCGAATATCAACAATCAAGCGTATAGTTATAAGCATACTCACTTCTCAATGCAGCACAGAGTGAATGTCAGAGTGAAAAATCATTAGTATTTGTCATGTTAAGATAAATACTTTGAATATAAACATGCAATTTAACAATATCTTAATGGTTTATTTCCTATGAAATAACATTGTTGAATAAATTTATTATTTAGCAGATAATTGAAGTAAATAAATTTTATGTAGGTGAAAAAAATGATAACGACTATATTAACTTCGGCAGTTATATCAGCCTTAGTAGGCGGCTCTTTTAATATTATAACTACTAAAAAAACAATAAAATCTCAAGTAGTATCAAAAGCTAGACATGAGTGGATACAGGAAGTTAGAAATTTAGTTAGTGAGTATTTATCTAAAACATATAATTTTTATATACTAATTATATTAAATGTAGATAATGAAACAATGATTTTAAATGAAAAGGACTATAAAATACTACAAGATAAACAATTAGAAATACAGAAATTGTCTGTCAAAATCAGGTTGTTTTTTGGAGAATATAAATATACCAAAACAGGTGAGGAAAAAGATAGCTTGAATATAGATTATAATAGTAAGATTAAAAAGATAGAAAGATTAACAGATGAAATAGAAACTATATTTCGTGAACGTACTTCTAAGGTAGAAGAAAGTGAAGAGGAAACAAAAGAAACTAGAGAAAGAGTTATAAAACTTAGAAAGGAGTTAGATTTATATATTGAAAACGTTACAGAATACACTTCGAAATATTTAAAAACAGAATGGGAGAAAACCAAAAATAATAAATAATTTCACACAATACGATAATATATACTAAATTATTGAATAAGTGTAGAGTGCACAAATTTATGTTGTTTTTGCAATTTTAACATTTTACACAGATGTACTAAGGCAATGTAAACATTGATATGACAATACTTATAGCAATTTCTAAATGTATACATAATCGCTTTAATCAACTCCCGCCGTCTCCACTATATAGTCTGCAACCCTTGTGGTTGTAGGCTTTTTATTTTTGTTGCATAGAAAGTGCACAGATAATACACAACAAATAAAAAACACCCTAAAATAAGGGGTGCTAGTTTTGCATATCATTTATTGAAAACGTTTAATTGTTTTTTTGATATTGCTTATTACTATTACTACATTAATTATTAAAATAGTTATAGAAAAAGATATTGAAAAAGTTATTAAGGAGTTTGAACCAAAGTCTAGTAAGTAATTTAATAAAAAAATTAAAAATATTATAATTAAACTTAAAATGGTAATGAAAAGTAAAGCTGTTATTAATAGTGATAAAGCTAGTTTTTGATTTTTTAACTTAAAAAGGTTCATTAAATCAAATTTACTTGTATTGTTTTTGGAATAATATTCAAGTTCAATTCCATCTAAATCATTGATATTTATTAAAACACGATTATAGCTTTTGGGAGAATCATAAGAACATATATATTTGTCTTTATACCGTTGTAATATATAGAGATTTCTATTAGTATTAAAATAATTATTAACAAAATAATTAGATTTGCTTTTCAAATCACCCATTGTCAAGCTTATATATATTATTAAAATAATTAGAATTATTGAAGTAACAACTGTAACATAGGTATAGCGATCTTTTGGATTAGCTATTATTTTTGTTGGGTTAATATTATAATGGTCAGCTAATTCAAGTGAAATTAACAAAATTAAAATAGTGCTAATGAAAAGGACTACTAATAAATTGATAATTTTTCCAACAGCAAATAACTGATTAATTTCAGTGACTTTTAAGTAACGATCTCTTGATATAGCAATTATAGTAAAGACTATGCCAATTACTATTGAAGCTGTCACTTTACCGTGATAGTCCGTTTTGTTTATATGGATATAATCATCGTCAAAGTTTATATCTTCCCATGTGAGTGCTCTAATCTCGCCCTTACGTGCGCCACTATAAAATAACAATTTGAAGAACAGTTTTTGTTGTATTGTAGGTAATATACCATAGAATTGATTAAATTGCTCTAACGTCCAATAATTTAAACGTTTTTGTATTTCAATTTCAAAGTTGCCTACTAACAATGCAACATTACGACCTAGATCATGATACTTTATAGTTATATCAAAACTTTGTAGTAGAAGTTAAAGAATCGCTAAATAATGAGCGTGAGGAGTTGGTCGTGTGATCAAAAGTTTAAGTAAAGAAGATTATCCAATTTTAGAATGATACATGCGCAACTATCATAGTATGGTTGATACTTATAAGCATAAGCCTAGCGACATGGATGAATTACAATATATGAACCTATAATCAATTGTGAAAGGCATTACAAAGGTGTATAACGAAAGTGAAGTTAAAATACAGCAGGTTATAAAGCTCACATGGTGGGATGATAAGAAGTATACAGATGAAGTGATTGCCGATGTAATAGGTGTTAGTGAGTTAACATTAAGACATGTTAGAGAGGTAATATTAAAGCGTGTTGCAAAGGCAGTAGAATATATATGAAGTATGATAAAGCTACTGTTAAAGAATTTATATTAAACTACCACAAGACAATAGAGAATAACGATATACGTGATGAAGATGTTGGTATAGATGACTTCTTTAATGTGAGTGATTAGCCAGTAAATAATGTAATAGATAATAACAATTTTGAAGACG
Source organism: Staphylococcus sp. ZWU0021 (assembly GCF_000798895.1). Lineage (NCBI taxonomy): Bacteria > Bacillati > Bacillota > Bacilli > Caryophanales > Staphylococcaceae > Staphylococcus > Staphylococcus sp. ZWU0021. The sequence goes on along the minus strand of NZ_JTLN01000005.1, from coordinate 242,693 downwards.
CGATATTTTTCAATGAATTAGAAACTATAGTAGAAAGAGTAGGGACGGATAAAGAGTTTTGTTTGTTCCTACTACTTTGTAAAGGCGTTAGTTATGAAAAGATAGGAAGTATATTTGATGTGCAGGCACAACGAGTTAGGCAGATGTTTAATGCGTTGTTGGATAAGTTGGAATGAAAAAAGGGCTATTTTAAAGCCCTTTTTAAGTTACTATCTTTCATTAATTATGAAGTAAATGAATATAGTGATTATTATTAGCATAATCAAAGTACCAATAAATGGTACAGAGCTTAAAGATAATGTTGCAATGATAAAACCAATAGAAATTAATATTTGAAAAATCGCCGTAAGTGAAAAATCGCCCTTTAATATCAAATATGAGAAAAAAATAGTGGCACATAGTAATACTAAAGTAATAAAAATAAGACCTAAGATGCTTAAAGTTCCACTAAGATAACCGTCAACAAATAAATTTTTAATTTTTACTTTTGCACCATATTGAGAAACAAATGAATCAGCAGTAGATTTCAAAGTAAAAAATAAAAAGACTGAAATAATCAGTGTAATAAAGTTCCAAGCACTTTTTTTAATATCTTCTAAAATTTCATCCAAGTAAATCCCTCCAAATATTTTTATAAATAATTTATCATAATATTCTAAAAATAAAATGTTATAATTCCCAAATGTTGTATTTTTATTCTCAAATGTAATGTTTATTTATTAAAAAAACGATTGGGATATTAAAATGCACAAATATATGTTTGTTTAAAATCCAATCAAAAAAAGAATTTTTGCAGCAATTCCTAGATTTATTATTTTATGTAGTATTATAGAGGGGAAGTAAAAATTAATATAAAATCATTAGAGCACAGGCACTTATGTGCTCGCCCTATTTTTTTTATGGTATAATGTATTTACATGTGAATCGCTAGCCTTTTCTCAAATATCTTTTTATATCCACCACCCACACATGTCACTGGGTGGTTATTTGATGATTTTATACGTAGGTAGTACGAAATGTTAAAAAATCTACAAAAATATCAAATTAAATGTTATGATTAAATTCCTACTACTGTCTTCTAAAAATTAAAAAGGAGACTTAATATGATAAATATTATTTCAGCAATTGGATCACTAGGAACTTTTATTATGGCGTTATTTTATTTTGTATCGGTATCAGTTCAACTTTATCAAATGAAAATTAGTTTTATACCAGCTCTAGGGTTTAATCAAATCCTTTTAGAAAAAGATGAAAATAAAAATTTGAATTTAAGAAATACGACTTCAAATTCTGAAGAACACGAAGATTATTTAAAGTTATATAACCTTGGTGGAGGAGCTGCTAAACACATAACTGTTGAAGTTATCTTAGGTAAAGATAATGTAATTCAAAAGAAATATATAAATATGTTACCTAGCAAAGAAAGCTATATGTTACCTATTAATAAAACTGTATTTGATGAATTGGATGATACTATTCAAAATAATGGTTACGAATCAGATATGAATATTAGGCTAACATATTATCACAATGTGAGTAGAAAGAAACAAGAAGTAGTATTAAAAGGTCATATTGATAGTTTTAATTCTTATGAATGTAAAGAGATATATGAACTACAATTTATATAACTTTTATAGCTATAATTTGTTTCCAATAAGAAAATTGGGGTATTTAACTATCAAGCGACGTGGAACGCTTAACAAACTGTAATAAATTAGCCTATCTGATTAGATAGGCTGTTTTTTATTTATTTAAAAACTCATTGAGTAGTGGATTATTATTTTCTTTTTCAACAACCACTGATAGATCTTCGGTTACATCTTCTTTTATATCTATTACTTTTTCTTCGATTAAACTTTCAACTCGATTAGCTACTTCTTTTGTATTCCAACCTATTTTTTCAATTTCTTTTTTGTAATCCATATGTATTCTCCTTGATTGTCTGAATTTATCTAACGATTAATTATAATTTATTATAAGAAAAATAGATATTAAATTGATTTATATGAACAAGCGTTCTATTATATTCATGAGGTGATTATATGATTCCAAATTTAGATTGGAATAAAAACTTTCAAGAATTTCAAGAAATATTAAATTCTGGTATTAATCCAGAGTGGTTGTACAATGCCAAAGCGAATATGATTTTAAATCCTGCATACACAGGAGAAGGTAAACAATTTTTCTTCACAAAAGATATTATAAAAGCTAGTAAAACGATTCCGTTTTTTTGAGGTGATAATATGAAACCAATAAATCCAGATGTATCTCATGACTATAAATATACAAGTGACTATAGAGAAATCCCTATAGAGTACCTTAATCCACGTATGCCAAAAGGGCGTGTAATCTTTAAGTGGCAAGCGTTTAAGACAATGCCCGAACAATATGAGCAACTAGAACAATACATACAAAACCAAAGTATGATTGAAAAACTGATATTAGACGACGATCAATTGAATGAACTTAATAACACATTGATTTTCAAAATGTGTAAACACACAACTATTGAATTGCGTTACTTCGATAATAAATATATTAAAACTAAAGTTAGTTACATATAAAAAGTAAATGTTTATACAAAAACACTACACATGTATGTAGATACTGGAATGAGTGTATTGAATTTAAAAGACATATTGGAGATAAAATAAACACACCTAAATTAATAAATCTATTCTTATCGCTGATTTTATTTGATAGTTATTGTTATATACATTTATGTTAGAATATTCTGTGAATTGAAAATATTTTTAAGAAAATGAGGTGTGATATATAAGTTTTATAATTGAACTAACCAAAGATACTAAACTTCTAGCTGATTTAAATAAAGAAGTTCAAGATTTACATTTTCAAGAGTACCCAAAAATATTTAAGCCATATAATAAAGAAGATATCGAAAGTTTCTTTGATTTTATTATTAATAATACTGAAATGGTCGCAGAGTTACTATTAAATAATGGAAAAGAAGTAGGTTATATTATTTATCAAATAAAAACAGTGTCTGAAAATCCATTTAAATATGGGTATAAATCTTTATTTGTTGACCAAATTTGTATAAGAAACAATTTACAAAGAAAAGGATTTGGTAAATTGACTATGGAATATTTGGATAATGTGGCATATAAAAATGATTGTGATTTTATCGAATTAGATTATTGGGCAAATAATATCAAAGCAGAAAAGTTTTATGAAAAGTTAGGGTATATAAACATACAAAATTATATGATGAAACATATATAGTATTTTTTAATTTTAATTAAGGGTTAGGAGAATATATGATTCAATCTATAAATCACGTAACTTATTCAGTATCAGATATTAAGGCATCTATTACTTTCTATAAAGATATTTTAAAAGCTAATATTTTAGTAGAGAGTGATAAAACAGCGTATTTTACTGTAGGTGGTCTATGGTTAGCGCTAAATGAAGAAAAAGATATACCAAGAAATGAAATTGCATACTCATATACACATATGGCTTTTACAATTGATGAAAGTGAATTTGATGAATGGTATCAATGGTACAAAGATAACAACGTGAATATATTAGAAGGGCGTAATAGAGACGTAAGAGATAAAAATTCAATATATTTCACTGATCCGGACGTCCATAAATTAGAATTACATACTGGTACTTTGCAAGATAGGTTAGATTATTATAAAGAAGAAAAGCCACATATGAATTTTTATAAATAAGTAGGTTATATTATGACTATAAAAACAAGATTATTTTAAGAACAAGATTTAAATAAGATAAATGAATTATTAGTTTTATATGAAGAATTAGGTTATCCGACAAAAGCAGAAGATTTATTTAATCGTTTGAAAAAGATATATAATCATGGAGATTATTACTTGTTACTTTTATTAAAAGATGATGCGATAATCGAGTTGAGTGGTATGTGCAAAATGTTGTTCTATGAAAAGAATGGAGAATACATGCGCTTACTAGCGTTTGTTATAAACACTGATTATAGAGGGAAAGGCTATGGAACACTTTTGAACACTTTTATTAAACGAGTCAGAAATGTTAGCAACTCAATTAGGATGCAAAGCAATCACTTTAAATAGTGGTAACAGAACCGAAAGAGATAACGCACATAAATTTTATAAAAGGAATGGATTTGAAAACAAATCATCTGGTTTCGCAAAAAGTATTGATAATATAAAATAAAGCCAACTAAATGAGTAGCTAGTTTATTTTATATTAAATTTATTCTGAGAATTCAATGTCATCATATTTATTATAGACTTCATCAGCATTATCTCCGTCATAATAACCTTGTTCAATCGCTGTTTTTTTATTTGAAATATATAAAATATAGCATAATGAATTTAATAAAAGCTTTAGGGTAGTATGAATAGTATTATTCCTGACCGTGAATATGAGTTCGAAATTTTAACCTTTGAATATAAAATCTTAGGAGGTCTTAATATGTTTGTGACGATATCTTTAATATTTATTATAGTAGGAATATTACAATTTTTAATTATACTATTAGATATATTTAAAAATCCACAACGTCAAATGATGATTATGAATATTGTGTGGCCATTAACCGGCTTGTACTTTCCGATTTTAGGATTAATCGCTTATTATCGTTTAGGCAGAGAAAAAGAAGTTGATCACATGTCACACCAGCATGATCATCACCATGACACGATGCATCATCATGAACATCATAGTAATAAGCCATTTTGGAAAAGTGTCGTTGTTTCTACAACACACTGTAGTGCTGGTTGCTCATTGGGGGACTTAATTGGTGCGCCTGTTGTTTTCTTTACGGGGTTATTGTTTTTTAATAATCAAATGGTGACAGAGTTTATTATCGAATTTATATTAGCCTATATCTTCGGTTTAATGTTCCAATACTTCCACATGGAAATTAAACATGACCATCCAGGTAGAGATTTAGTAGACGCAATCAAAGCCGATACGCTATCGTTAATTGCTTTTGAAATTGGTATGTTTGGTTTTATGATTATTATGCATCTCTTTGTTAGTCCAACTTACATGCAGCCTAATCATGTTGAATATTGGTTCTTAATGCAAATTGCGATGTTAATCGGATTTATGACAAGTTATCCAATCAATTGGTATTTAGTTAAAAAGGGTATAAAACATGCAATGTAAATTTTATCTTATTAAAAATTTAAGTGTAGTTGCAAAAAAAGAAATGAGAAGTTAACGCAAAGAAATGAAGCTGTTAAATATGAAAGGCAGAAAATATTTTATCTTATTCATGTTTTAAGTATGACTCATTATTTATCGATATCAACAGGGGGTTCGTATACTATGACAACATATGGAGATAAAGGGTTTTTAAGGCTACGGGAGCTAATATTTATTTTGAATCGAAGGTCATGGTGAAAATATATTATTACTGCATGCTGGAATTGCAGATTCGCGCATGTGGGATAAAGAATTCCATTTACTATCAGAAAAATATCGAGTAGTTAGATTTGATCTTCCTGGCTTTGGCTTTAGTGATTTTACAGAAGGAAATTATGCTTATAGTAACATTATTAATGAACTACTGACACATTTGGACATCAAGGATACTCATATTTTAGCTGCTTCATTTGGTGGAAAATTAGCTATTGATTTTTATTTAGAAAATCCGGAAAAGTGTCTGAGCTTAGCACTATTGTCACCAGCTTTAGGTGGATGGAAAGGTTCATCTTTTCTCCAAAAATATGAGGAAGATGAAGAACGATTATTGCAAGAAGGAAAAATTGAAGAAACAGCAAAGTTAAACTATAAAACTTGGATACTAAGAAATAGGGATGCAGAACTTATCAACGTAGATGTAAAACAATTAGTGGTTGATATGCAAATGAAATTTTTAATTAAACCTGAAGCAAAAAATTCATGTGAGGAAATAAAAAACGAAGATCATATTTTACAGTTAAAAAATATACGAATTCCTGTATTAATTATTAATGGTGAGTATGATGTTGAAGATTTTCATGATATTTCGGAGGTAATGATTAAAGAAATATCATATGTAAAAAAGAATACAATGCCTAATACAGCACCTTTAGCTAACTTAGAATCGCCAAAGCAATTTTTAAATTTAATTTCAGACTTCTTTTTAGATAATGCTAATTAATTTTGAAAATAGCATTTAATATGATTTTGCTTATATACTTATTCAAAATCACCTAAGTATTTACTTTAATATTGAATGAAAAGCGAAAAAGGATATATTAATAACATTTTGAACCACTATATTATTAAGGCGACAATAGATAAACAAAGATATTCAATCTACAACAGTTTAAAAAAGAGAGAGTTCCTCCAATTATAATGGACGACTCTCTTTTTATATTTTGAACTTAATGAAATTTGATTTGGTTTTGTGTCCCTTTTGCTTATGGTCATTAGTATGGTTTTATAACACAACTATCTCTAGTATAAATATATATTTTAATCCGAATAGAACTTTCCGCTATCTAGATCTCTGCTTTTCGTTCATCAACATTAGTAGATAGTAACTTTAAATAACGTTCTACATTGTTAGATGGCGTGTCTTTTGGAAATGAATGTGTAAATATATGACCTTTAATTGTTTCAACTGTGTATCTTATGTCGATAGCGCCAATTTCATAGTTAATAATTTTCATAGAGATCCCCTTAAAATTGCATTTTGTAAAATTGAAGCTAGTGCTATGAAACTACAATGATACAATATTTGTGTTAGTCATCATTAACTATATGACATATAGAAATGATAAGATTTATTCAATTGTACTATACATAAACTTATTCGCAACTAAAAAGTGGGCAATATTTAGTTTTATCTATTTTAGCGTGTCCTTTGTAGTATATTGATTCAAAAATATCGACAAAGATAATCACTTTGCCGATATACGATAGCTACAAATAGATGTAGACACAATATTATTTTTTAATTTGTCTATAAAATCATTAACTTTATCTTTTGCATTTTCAGTTACTTCTTTTGCTTTGCCAGAAGCTTTATCTTCTTTACCTTCTTGTTCTAAATCTTTGTTATCCATAACATTGCCTGCTGTCTCTTTTACGTTACCTTTAACTTGTTCAAATTTACTTTCATCTGCCATGTTATTCACCTCAAAAATATATTTTTAAAAATTCTTATACTTATAATATACAAAATAATAAAATTTAACGCAATTAAAATCCATTTTGAAGTAAGCCGAACGATATTTTAAAAGTAAAAAACACATTCATGTAGAATGTGTTTACTCATCAAGTAGTTGCAGAATTTCGTTATACTTTTGTTCACTTAACGTACCTAATGGACTTTGTTCAATTTCAAATATTAGAAAATCATCGGTAGAAGTAAAGTAAGTTTTGATGTTTTCACAAATTGTAGTTTTGTCTAAATCACTTTTTAAAAGCCATAAGCCTCTGTATATAAATAAAGCACTTCCTAAATTATTTAATTGAGACGGTAATTTTTCGTAACCGTATGAAATGGAATTTAAATTATAAGACAATATATATTTTGACATCTATATCACGCTCCTATTTAATCATATCATTAACCGATATTAAAAAGTTGGGAGAACTATGATATTTAAACGATTTCCATTGCAAGAGCGATTCATTAAAGAATTAATCTTCAACAGTCATTAACTTTTTCAGTAAATGAAAGTCAGTGGTGTGTGTTAGATCAATGAAATATTGCGTTTGCCATTTTTGAGCTTTTTGAGCTGATGGGTTTAAATTGACCTCCCAAGGTGGGTAAACGCGCATTGCCATTTTCCCTTTATTATTTTCCGAATACAGTAAGCGTTGTGCAAGTAATTCAGATTTGGGGATGATAAAGAGACCTTTGTGCGTATGATCAAGCACCGTAATGATTAAGATATCTTTAGCTTCTTGATATGTAAATGGCCTATTGTTGTTATCGTGGTCTTTAGTCCAGAAAACAACAAAGTAACCAGATTTTGTTGGTGTTTTTTTAGCTAATCTGTGTCTATATCTACAATGATTAATTTGAAAACAATAGCTTTCGTATTCTGCATTATAGGTTTCGTATGTTAAGTGATCTAAAGCACTTATATTTAATGAATTAAATAATGTACGCATTAATGTGATTGATTTATACATGGTTATCCTTTGAAATACGTATTTTGTATAAATAAGTATAGCATTCAACTAGATGATATATAAGTAAATGCTATATATGTTTAACGTATGAATTATTTGAAAATAGGGTTATAATTAACGTATGAATAATTTCAATAAAATGGAGTGATTAATATGAATTATATTAAATATGTGAAGTCTAAAGATAATACGAAACTCTATATGAAAGTGAATGATGTTCAAGAAGCAAAAGCAAATATTATTATCGTGCATGGGGTAGCAGAACATTTAGATCGCTATGATGAGATTACAGGCTATTTAAATGACAATGGTTTTAATGTCATAAGATATGATCAAAGAGGACACGGGCGTTCAGAAGGAAAACAAACATTTTACAGCAATAGTGATGAAATTGTTGAAGATTTAGAAGCGGTCACAAATGATGTTAAGACACATATGGACGGTAAAGTATATCTAATTGGACATAGTATGGGCGGTTATACCGTTGCGTTATATGGAACACAGCATCCAAATAAAGTAGATGGCGTGATAACTTCAGGTGCGTTAACACGTTATAATAATGAACTTTTTGGTAATCCTGATAAAAACTTCTCACCGGACACATATTTAGAAAATAGTTTAGGTGAAGGGGTATGTTCAGAAAAAGAAGTAATGGAAAAATATGAACTTGATGACTTAAATGCGAAGCAAATTTCAATGGGGCTTATCTTTTCATTAATGGATGGTATTGAATACCTAAAAGCGCATGCTCAAAATTTTACAGATAATGTATTAATTTTACATGGAAAAGAAGATGGTTTAGTAAGTTATCAAGATTCTATACAATTTTTTCAAGAAATAGGTTCAGTACATAAGTCATTACATATCTACGATCGCTTACAACATGAAATATTTAATGAAAAATCTCAAAATAAATTTATTTTTGAAGAAATCGTTGAATGGCTTGAAAATGAATTAAATAAAAATTAAAAAAGTAAGGTTACAACAATTGAATTAAATAAAACTGATGTGATTTTGTTTGATTTGTTTTAGAAAAATGAAGAATTTATAATAAATAAAATAGAGGAGTGATTAATATGGAAATAAAAACATTGCATATGGAATATGAAGAAAGTTTTAGTGATTTTGATAAACGTGTCAATGAATTTTTACAATACGTCAATGATAAGCAACACTGGGAATTAGTAAGTGTGACACCATCTGTCACGGACAGTGTTGAAGGTATAGACTATATCATAACAGTTATCTTTAAAAATTAAGCATAATAAAAAGTGGGGAACGGACATGCGTTTCCCACTTAAATATACAAATAATTAAGTTCCCTTAAAATTAATTCATGAATTCTTTTTCAGAAACATTAAAGTAATCAGCTAAAATTGATGCGTTTTTATTTGAAACATTGCGATAGCCATTTTCCCAGTCCCAAATTTGGCAAATTCTAATATCTGTATTGTAGTTCGCGTTTAAATTAATTGCTAGTTTTGAAATACTTAAATTAGATTTTTCGCGCAATTCCATAAGATTTTTCATAACAAGTCACTCCTAAAAGAAATAGATAATCAACATCCATGTGCCATTGTAGTATATATTTCTGTAATACAAACTTATATTTTATTGAAAATACCACCATATCATATAATATTTTTTTAATTTTATTGTGTATATAAACAAAAAGTTATTATTTTAGATGTAAACCATATATTTGATATAAGAATGATTTCATAGATAAGGAGAATATAAATGAGAATTATAGCGACAAGCATTTTTGTAGATGATCAAGACAAGGCGCAACAATTTTATACTGAAAAACTAGGGTTTAAGACAAAACATAATATTGAAATTGGCGGTGGTTTTAGATGGGTAACGGTTACAGAAAAAATTCGACTAATACCGTTGAAATCGTATTAGAACCCAATGTCATTCCTATAGCTAAAGACTATCAAGAAGGACTATATGCGGCAGGGATTCCTGTCACAATGTTCGGCGTGGATAACTTGGATGGTGAACATCAAGCATTGATTGATAAAGGTATTACATTTCACACTGAACCAAAAGAAGTTGAAGGCATAAGGTATGCTATTTTTGATGATACATGTGGTAATTTGATTCAAATCGTTGAGCAATAAATATAAATAAGTGATACATTACTGCTATAAATAATTACTAAGGTTATGGTTTGTGTACGTGTGCTTTTGGGAGGTGAATAATGGAATTAAATATAAAACATACGAGAGATGTAACTAGTCAAGAGCTTATACAAATTTATCAAGCTCGAATTCGCGTGTTTGTCGTAGAACAAAAATGTATATATCAAGAGGTTGATGATTATGATCTAGATGCAATTCATGTCATATTGAGCAATGGGAATGACATTGTGGCTTATACAAGAATTATAACGTTTGAACAGTATATAAGTTTTGGAAGAGTTTTGGTTTCCGAAAATTATAGAAATCAAGGCTATGGACGCAAAATAATCAATGAGACAATCAATAAAATAAATGAAATGTATCAAAACACGACAATAAAAATTTCAGGGCAAGCACATTTAAAGCCATTTTATGAATCATTTGGTTTTCACAGTGTTTCGGATACATATATGGAAGATGGTATACCACATATTGTGTTTGAAATGCGTACACAAATTTAAATATAATATGGGTAGCGATGTAATCGTCGTTATATTTAAAAATCCACTTTGAATTTTTATTATAATCATATAATCTACAAAACAAAACGCCAACTAAGAAAAGTCATTTTCTAGTTGGCGCTAATAATTAATTGGATTAAATAGACGCAGTGTTCTATATTGAATTAAAATTGAAGCCCCTTGATTTTGAGGTTGGTGACAACATTGAAATGTTAATTGTTTTGCGATTATTTTTTCATTTTGTCAACATCTTGCGAAACGAGTAATAGTAGTTCCTCGGTTTCTGAATCTGTTAAATCATCAGATCCTTTGATTCTAATAACTAAGCCTTTATCTGTTTTGACATGATAAACAGGTTCGCCATCCTTATAAACTTTACGTAATACTTCCATTCCATCACCCTTTTTTATAAAAACATTTCAATGTAAATATCCATAACTTATCGAAATGTATGATATCTAATACTAAATTCAACTAGATAATTAATCTGTTTTTTTATTAATGCTTTATCTATAGGATAACTTTTTATTAAATTGTTTTCCAACAGTATGATTAATTTTATTAAAATTAATTTATTATCAACTGCCATTATTAAGTATTGAAAGTTAAATGTTTTCAAAGTAGCAAAAAATAAATTGTAGTTATTTTGATATTATTAGTTATTTGTGTTTTTATTTAATAAAAGTGGGTATATATAACTAAGCACAAGAAGTCCTCCAAACTCTAGTGCCGATTATATTTTCGAGGTTGACGCCACTTTTCGAAGTGGCGTGTTTTAATTTTAAAAAGGGATGTAACATATGAAATTATTAAATATATTTTCGCTTATTTGCAGTATATTCATCGGTATGATTATTATTTATGGTGTCGTTATGATGGTCGGAGATGCTTTAGGTATCACAACATTTAATAATCAATTATTAATAGTAGGTTTGTCTCTGGTCTTACTTAGTGGATTGTTAGGGAAAAGTAAACCAAGATTATCAACGTTTGTATTATTTATAGGATTTATTATTGTCATAATAAATTAATAAAAAACTAAGCAGCAACACTAAAATAACTTTAAAAAGTATATTTTAGCATTGCTGCTTTATATCATTATCGAAGTCATTCAACATTTTGTCTAAGCTTATCGTCCATTTCTTTAGATACGCTTTGTAATAGGTTATTTGTTTGATATTCGGATAAGCTGGCATCTGTTTTTACTTTAATGATAAGGCCTAAATCTGTCTGTATATGATAAATAATGAAGTTATTTTCGTTTATTTTTCTTAAAGTTTTCATATCATCACCTCAGGGTAAAATTTGCGAGGTCACATAAGTGTAAAAAGTAAATATATGATTATTTTAAATCATTAGCGTATAAAAAGAAATAAATTGAATTATCAAATGAGAACAGTGGCGTGGATCACTACTTCGATATTGTTATGGCGTCGATATAAACAAGTTCTCATTAAAAAGACAAGGCATCAACGGATGTCTTGTCTTTTGGTTTGTATATACTAAGTGAAAATGTATTAAAACTGACTCGTTTTTCTATCTTCATCAACGACATCTTCTTCTAATTCGTCATCAATGACAAGGTTTAATAATGGCTTAATCAAAAAACTAAGACTAACAATCCCCAATAATACTAAAATAATTTTTTTCATCATGCTCATCTCCTAAGTTAATTTAAGTATTTGAAAATGAAAAACATAGCGCTTATATGTCATTTTATATTATAAAGTAACATTTTACGATTCATATCAATTATACCAAATAATTTAGTTGTATCATGTTAAATTGTATAATAATAAAAAAATATACGCTTTATTTTAATTTTGGTGCTAAGTGAATAAGCAGGAATCAATGTATTACGATTTAATCAGCGAAGGTATCATTTTTATATAAAAAAGTTCACCTATCAATTCAATTAAAGTCTGTGTGATGATCACTGTTGTGGTTATTGTAACCCACTGATCTGGTAATGATAATGCTAGGGGAAGTACGACTAAGGCATTTCTAGTGCTTGTACTAAAGGCTAATGTCCGTAAAATGGATGGTTTTAAATGGAAAATTTTACCCGTGAAATATCCGATAAAAGGAGCGATTAGCATAAAGATAATATATAAAGGCGCTACTTTGACAACAACCGATAAGTCATTAGCGATTTTATTAATTTGTGAACCTACCACGGTAAATAATACCAGTGACATAAAGAGTTCAGGTAGCCAAGACGTTGCCTTTAAAGTCTGTGACATCACATAATATTTTTTACTCAATAATTGTAAAGTCAATGCGAGTAGTAATGGAATAATTATAAATGTGAAAAAAGAATGTATAAACGGCTCTATATCAATTATTGTAAGTATGGATTTATCTAAAAACATTGTTAAATACAGTGGTAATAATAAAATTTGTAAAACAAATAAAATGGGTGTTGAGATAAGCATATATTGAGCGTTGCCTTTACCTAAAGCAGTGAAAACAATGACGTAATCAATACATGGTGTTAATAGTACTAGAAATAGCCCAATTAATATTGCAGATGAGCTTATATTGAAAATAGAAATTAAAAAGTAAACGAGAATAGGTAGAATGACAAAATTAGCAATGATAAGTGCTGTCACAAATTTTAAGTTTAGGACACGCTTTTGTAATTCGAAAAAGGGGATCTGTGAAAACATACTAAACATAAGTATTGCGATACATATAGCTACTAAAGTTTCTAAAATGCTAGATATACCTGGGAAATTGGTCCCTATCAGTATGCCAAGTATTATTGCAGAAAAATAAATATAGATTTGAAAGTGTTCAATTTTTGTTTTGAAATGTTGCATAGTAACCTCACTTTACTGTATATATGACTGAAAATATGAATGGACATAGATTAAAATAAACCTCACAATTCTAAAGTTGATTGAACGAAAGAATGAGGTTTATTTAGTGTTACAGGTTATGATTTTTGTTCCGCTTGCACGTTTACTTTATTTTCAATTTTATCTTCATTTGAATTGTCGACACTCAATAATAAAGCGCGAACGACAAGTACACCAGTTAGCAATAGTAATAGATTTTTGAATAATTTCATTCCCATCACACACCTATCTTATTAAACTGAGTTACGCACTGTTTCATGACATGAGGTACCACAACTATAAAGTTATAACGATTATTAAATATATACCCGTTTTTAGTAATTATAAAGGCGTTTAAATATCCTTAATAACAATTTGTTTATTGGCTTTTTTGACTTCGGCAACAAGGGATTGACTATTGTTTTCGACTGAAGTATCAGTAACTTCGTCATTTTCAATAGTAAAAAATACTTGGCTTAAAATGCCCATAGCATAGTCGTTAATTGGACTGACTAAGGAAATTGAATTTTCATCTTCTTGAATAGCAAATGCTTGTTTACTTTGATTGATTAGCTGCCATTCAGGTAAATAAGTTAATTTCATAAATAACACTCCCTAAGGTGAATCTAAATGGTTAAATTGTATTGATTATATTATAAACTAAATGTATCAATGAATATACAATTTCAAGAGATTTACAATAGCGCAGTTAAATTGAATTTTTAAGGGAATAACATAGTGATAATAAAAATCATTAGAGGTGATGTTATGAATTTTCTTATTATTGTAATACTTAGCCTCATTTTTGCATTTTTAGCAACGATGCCATTCTTATTTATTAATACCAGGTTGCATGAAAATACTAATCACTCAAAAGATGAGGTTCAACATGAGAGGGTGCGAGCAGTTAAACGCTTTGTTTACTTTTTTATTTTAGCAATAGTGATTTTGTTAATTTACACTTTTTTAACTGATTAAAGATTAAAATATAAGATGAACGTATGAATTATAGCTGGATGCTTAAGTTAAACTAGCAAAAGTCATGCTATAGAAAGTATATTTTTAAATAATTTTAACTATGCTAGATTATAAAAAAGCCCTGCAAAGTCGTTTTCATTTAGTAAATGTCTACTTTGAAGGGCGCATCCGTATTAAATTAGAGATTCTTTGGTACAATATTTAACTAAATATGAGTGCAAATAGGATACCTACAACACCAAAAATAAGCAACATTACTGTAACGCCTAGTAATGATTCTTTTGCTTGTTCAGAACCTCTTAATTTGTATGTGATAAGTGAAACGATACCACAAATTAAAAAGACAAGAGATAGCCAAAAAACAATCATGAAATGTAGATTCAAATCACTACACCTCCTTTAATATGTTTAAATGTTTATAGTGAGTTCAATAAAATTAAATCATTGAACAAGTTTTGTTATATCTCATAGCCTTATCATCTTATCACTAATTAACAAACAGCAATAGGGAAAATATTGAAATTACTGTTTTATATTTAAGTGTAAGCAGCGATAATACAAATTATAGTGAAGTTTGAAAAAAGGGAAAATAGGTAATTTAAAACTGTGACACGCTTTTATAGGGGGATATCGAATTCAATGGAAGATAATAATTTAAAACAATTGAAACAAAGCATCGAATCACTACAATCCAAAAATATTGATGAATATCAAGAATCATTCGAAAAAGTTGAATCTGAAATTGTACAACAAAAAGTTGAGGTAAGAAATTCATTAATGCCTGATAATAATCAAGAAGATGAACGAATTAAGGATATTGCAAATAAGCTAAACGAACATATTAAGACTGGCTTTAGTGAGTTTGAAAAGGTAGATGAAATTCTGAATTATTTAGAACCTGCTTTTCAAAGAGGGAAGGTAGATAAAGCATATGGACGTGCACTTGTACTTTTAGTAGAAAATACAATGATTGAACAAGTGAAAATACATTTTGAACATTCAAAAGATAATGCCAGATTAATGGATTTTATCTTAGATAAGTTAATAGAATTAAGTGCAGAAATCATGCCAGATAATTATACAGAAATTTTGAGATTAGAAAAAAGATTCTTTGAGTTACGATATAGTGAAAAGTAATATACTTTAAATTAAGTAGCTGATTAATGTATAATATGAGTAATATAATGAAGATAGGAGATAGAACGATGAATGAAGTAAATAAAGTAATTTACATTGTTTTAGCCGTTTTCTTGGGTAGTTTTGGCATTCACAAGTTTTACGCAAGAAAAACAGGTATGGGTATTCTTTTCCTAGTATTTTGTTGGACAGGGATTCCACAAATTTTAGCGATTATTGGCGCAATTTTAACATTATTCAAACCAGCAGATCAAAACGGTAATGTCTTAGTCTAAAACCAATACAATTTAGGCTGAGTAAAACGAAATGAAATTTAGTTTTTGGATACAAACAAACCCTACGCATATGAATGCGTAGGGTTTGTTTTGTTAATATATTAATATATGACAATAAAAAGTGGGCTGATACGGATATTTCACTCAGCTTTAAAATATATTGTTAGAGATTAACATATAATTAAAAAAAACTTTATAAAATTTACAATTCTTAATTAAATCTTGTGGCGACAGTAAACAATTAAAAAACTTTTAAATTTTAAAATGTATCGTAATAGACAAATAGTTATTATTTGTTATGATTAAATAAAGATTTGAAAACGATTAACAGTGTAACGAATAAAATAAAGATGGTCGAGGTAACGCTTATGACATTTTATGATTTTGTAATTGGTTTTATTGAAGACGATACACCGTTAGGGCAACTTGCACATAATATCATGGGAGATAAAAATTTCCCTAGATATGAAACAAGTTCTATTAAGTTAAACTCGTATTTTTATAGTCATTATTTTGATCACGAAGTATTAGCATCCGCAAAAAGAGCATTGAGTTTATACCTTAATAATATTGAACTTAGATAATTAAAAAGAAGTTTACTTATCGTAATACCAATTTTGTTTTCTCAAAGCGTCTCTAATGTCTTGAGTTTTAAAATTTATTTCGTTATTTCTGATCGAGAAAGGTTCAATTATATTTTGAGCCATCCATGAGTTAATGAGTTCCTTAGGTAAACCATCTAGTTCCATATCACTTTTACTTACAACAAAGCATTCCCAATCAAGTGAAACTTTAGACGGATTAACGTAATTACATTCATTAAGTTGATTCATAAAAACACTCCTTAATATTGTAAATCCGACGTTAACTTTTACCCATGTATGTTGAAAATGAAACGATATTCATAAAATAAATTATTATTATGTCATTTTTTTGAATCATTCATAAAGCATATATAAATTTGAAAGTATTTTATAGAATAGTGCTGTTGCGGTTTAAAGAAATATAAGCTTAAATATAACTAATTTTGTGAACTTATTATAAAAAAATGACCCGAAAAATTTCGACATCTTAATAGTTGTAATTCAAACTGTCGGCAAAGTCTTGGCTTTGTTGGCAGTTTTTTACGCACTCTTTCCGCAATCACTGTCTTAGTTTGTAGATTTCGGCTAGCGCTGTTTCCATAGAAATTGGGTCAAATGACTGCCAATGCAATATGAAAAATATGTCCTGCACGATCTACATATATGAATAAATATAAAAAATAGACAAATCTTCCACAAATTAATGTGGTAGATTTGTCTATATCCAAACCTACGCTATCATAATAGTCGTAGGTATTTAAAATCTATTTTTTTGCTACTGTGTATGCTTTACCAAGGTATAATACCGAGGATACAGGCTACAATAATCATAAATAAACTGGAACCAATAGCCCATTTTATGACGATTCTTTGGTTTTGTCCGTATTCAATATCTAACATACCGACAAGTAAGTAACCTGCAGCATATAGTGGACTTAATACATGAAGCGGTTGTCCTAATACCGAAGCTCTTGCCATGTCAACTTTAGAGATACCAAATTGTTGCGCTGATTCAGCAAGTATTGGTAATACACCATAATAAAATGGATCATTTGCCATAAAGTAGGTGAATGGGCCACTAAGTATCGCAGTGATTAAAGCAAAATGGTTGCCCATTGCATCAGGAATAATGTGTACCAAGGCGTTAGCCATTTCATTGACCATCTTAGTACCATTCATTACACCAGTAAAGATACCAGAGGCAAATACTAAACTAATAACGGATAGTACATCGCCAGCGTGTTTTTTTACAACTGAATTTTGAATACTGAGATTTGGATAATTGAGTAAAATTGCAACGCCAAACCAAAGCATAAACATAACTGGGATAGGCATGATACCAATGACCAAACATACGATCAATGAAATGGTAAGCAAGGCATTTGGTATAAGCATTTTAGGTCTTTTAAGTAATGATTCTTCTTTTGTATCTGTAGGTTTAATATCATCTAAGTCAATATCTGTATAAGATGTGATATGTTTTTTGGCACGTTTACCTAATATGTATGCAACGCTAAAAGCGAAAACAATTCCGGCAATCATAGCAGGAATAATTGGTACAAATACTTCTTCAGTAGTGACTTGCAGTGAAGAAATTGCTCGTGCCGTCGGGCCACCCCAAGGTAACATATTCATAACACCTATGGATAGTAGTGCCAGCGTCGATAATGTATATAAACTCATGCCGATTTTTTTATAAAGTGGCATCATTGCAGTAACAGTGATAATGAAAGTCGTTGTCCCATCGCCATCTAATGCTACCATTGATGCTAAAATAACAGTACCAAAAGTGATTTTAACTGGGTCCCCTTTAACGACTTTTATAATTTGATTAATGACAGGTTCGAATAATCCCGCGTCGATCATCACACCAAAATAGAGTATTGCGAAAGTAAGCATAATCCCTGTTGGTGCAACGGTTTCAATACCATCTAGCATAAATTTACCGAGACCTGCGTAAAAACCACCAATTAATGCAAAAATTGTTGGTATAACAATTAACGCAGTTAAGGCTGACATTTTACGTGTCATAATTAATACCATGAATATAATAATCATGATAAAACCTAATATAGCTAAATTCATTTGTAATCCCCCCTATTTTTTATATTATAGCGCTTTCAGAAGATTTGTAAAATTAAAATATGCAAAAAACTTTATATTAATTAATAGGGCATATAATTTGAAAATAAAAAAGCCTCTATAATTAACTAAATAACTTTAGAATTATAGAGGTTTAAATATTATATTGAATTGATATGTAAGAGATTAAGCTATAAATCCAGAAATATAAGCTGTCCATATTGGATAACTTAATAAAATAAATGAAAAAATAGATACGCATATTGCAAAAATGTTCGCAATACGATCGCCACGTAGACAAGCGTAAATGTTAATTAATAAGACACCTAAGATAAATAAGCCACCTGCTAAAATAGGTAGGTTACCTTCTAAAACTTTTCCAATTGCAAGTAAAGGTGTTGCTAACGTAATTAACGACAAGAATAGTGACAATAAGGTTGTAGCATATTTCAAAGTATTCAGTCCTCTCTTGTATTTTAAAATGATATCAATTTAAAAAAATTAAAACTGTTTTGTACTTAATTAAAAATAATATTTGCTTATGCGTAGGATTGCAAGTTATTTTAAAATATTAAGAGGTAGAATGATATATTCATGTTAAATGAAACATAGTCAATCATTAATACAAACGCTTTATTCACCAATATATGGCGTATTTTAATTAATAGGTATCAACGGTATGATTTATTCGAATAACTCGATATCTTGCTTGTTAAAGTAGTAAATGAGCCAATGTTCATCTACGTAATAGTCTTCATATTTTCTAGCGTGTTGTTCTAAAACCAGTGTCTCAAAATTGAGATTGCTGAAAAATACTTTGCCACTAATATTATTTGAAACAAGGGAAGTCATTAAAATCTCAATTTGTTTTTCATCACATATTTCGAAGACTTTACGCATTAACAAGTTTGATATAGATGCTCGTGCGTTGTGATTTTCACCTTTTACACACATGTTTTCCAATGTAGCTTTATGCGCTATACTATATCGATTTGTATGAATTAATGTGACAGCACCAATTAATTCCTCACCATCAAATGCACCGATAATATTGTAGTCCGTAGTCTCCGGTGATAGGATTCTAGAAATATTTGCCTCTTCAAGACATTTTTTATTTTGCAGTTTCCATGCCATAACCTCAAGTTTCTTATCAATACCTTGTAGTAAAAGCGCGTGATATATAGGAAGATCTTCAATTGTTAAATAACGAATATGAGTCATTTATTCCCTCCTTATCCAGAAAACTAAATTATTAAGTATAAGTACTGTAGTTAAGCGATTTATATATAATATTAAAGGAAAAAATTTATTTGAGCAATACTATATTTAATTTTTTGTAAAGATATGTATAAATTTAGAATTCAAGTTATAAAAAAATATATTTTTATAAAGTTTAAACCATTCCTTAATATAATTTTTAAGTAACGAAATTAAATAGGATAATTATGCTATAATATGGTGAGTTATATAAATGAAAGCGGAGGCATAAATTATGGGGGCTTTAGTAACAATCATAGTTTCTTTAATCGTGCTTATTCTTATTTCTTTTTCAATATTAATTGTATGTCTGTATAACCAATATAAAGACAATTAAAAGTATTTAAAACATGAGACTTCACGAACAAGCAACAAGAACTGAATAGCAAAGAAAACCCCCGAAATTCAATTTAGAATTTCGGGGGAATTACATATTAATATTAATCTACAACTGCTACATTTAAGTCAACTTCTATATTACCACGTGTCGCTTTTGAATAAGGACAAAACTCATGCGCATCTTGTAAATATTTCTCTGCTTCTTCTTGAGATAATACGTTTTTAACTTTTGCATCAATAGAAACACTTAATTTAGGGCTCTCTGCTTCTGGATCATCTTCTAAACGAACAGTCAAAGTAACTTCTGGCTCAGCGCCTCTTACTTTATTTTGTTTTAAGATTAAATCGAAAGCACCATTAAAGCATGAAGCGTAACCTGCTGCGAACAATTGCTCTGGGTTCGTACCTTTTTCAGCATCGGCTTGAGCTGGTGGTACAATCGCTACATCAATTGCTTTATCATCAGTTTGAACGTGACCATTACGTCCACCTGTATTTGTTGCTTTTGTTTCATAATTTACTGCCATACTTATTACCTCCTAAAATTTTCATATTTATTCTTTACCCAACAAATAAAATTTAAATCATTCTAAGATATCAAGAAAATATAATTTAAGGATTATTTGTAATTTTTTTCGAAGTTGTTATACAATTATAAATATTATTAAAAAGAGGGCGTTTTTAAATGACTGAAGTAAAAGTTGCTGTAACCATTGCACCAGAACAAGAACTCTCACAATCAACGATAGATGATTTAATACAGTTTCAAGATTCAATTGATATTATTGAATTACGAATCGATCAATGGACAAATTTAAACGAAATTGCTATCGAAAAAGTTGTTGAAGATCTTCAAAGTTTAAAACTAAATAAAAAGCTATTAGTGACGTATCGAACTTCAAATCAAGGTGGTTTAGGTGATTTTGGGGAGGATGACTATATACAAATTCTAAGGAAAATTGCTAATTGCCAAAATATAGATATGTTAGATATAGAATTTGATCAAACCAGATCACTCAATATTTTACAAGAACTGATTGAACTAGCTCATAAAAATCAAGTTCAAGTCGTACTATCTCACCATAATTTTAAGGAAACACCAAAGCTTGAAGCGTTAAAGCATTTATTTTATAAAATGCAGCAGCTAGAGTCGGATTATATAAAAGTTGCTGTGATGCCTCATGGTAAACAGGATGTACTAAACCTATTGAATGCAATGTCTGATACTGCAGATGTTGTTTCGCAACATGTAGTGGGCATTGCCATGTCTAAGATTGGTTTAATATCAAGAACAGCACAGGGTGTATTTGGAGGGTCGATTTCATATGGCTGTTTAGACACACCCAAAGCACCGGGACAAATACATGTTTCCACGTTGAAAAAGCAACTTAGTATGTACGAGTAATTTGAAAATATATTGTACCTGTCTTATAATTGAAAATAGTTATCATTGACGAAAGGGCGATATATAATGGAACTACAAGAAGCAATTGCGAATCGTAGAAGTGTTAAAATTTTTAAAAGAGATATGACTATAGATGACGACGCTTTATACAAAGCAATCAAACAGGCTACAGATGCGCCTAACCATGGTCTAAGAGAACCTTGGAGAGTAGTTCATATTGCAAAAGATAGATTAGGAGATATGAGTAAACAATTATCAGAAATAGCATTTCCTAATTTACAGAAAAAACAGCAAAACCATTATGAAGTAGCCACACATTTAGGTGGTATGCTTGCTTTAATTGTCAAAGAAGATCCTAGACAAAAAGAAAACTTGGAAAATCATATGGCTTTTGGTGCATTTGCTCAAAATTTAATGCTGTTATTACACGAAGCAGGTATAGGTACATGTTGGAAATCACCTGCATATATTTTCACACCAGAAATTAGAGAACTCTTTGGGGTTAAAGATGATGAAAAATTAGTGGGCTTGTTATATTTAACAGATTTAGAAGACGAGTTACCTCATAGAGAGCGTCACTTTAATGAAATTATAGAAAAATTTTAATTGCTATAAGTACTGTGATGCATTGCATCATATTAAAAAGGAAGCTGAAACATAACTAAAGATGTTTCAGCTTCCTTTTATTGTTTAAAAATTAAGTGATTATTTAAACGTTTCTTCTAAAAATGATTCAACTTGATCTGGTGATTTCGCATTAGCAGAATGTAGGTGTGCTAATTTTTCACCATTTTTGAATACGAGTAAACTAGGGATGCCCATAACGTCATTTTCTGCTGCAACATCTTCTAATTCATCACGGTTAACAGTGAACCAACCATAATCATTGTATTTTTCTTGAATTGGATCAATCCACATATCCATTGCTTTACAATCAGGGCACCAACCAGCTTCGAATTTTACAATCACTGGATTATCGCTTTGAATTGTTTCTTTAAATGCATCATTTGTGTTAATAGGTTTCATTGATTTTGCTCCTTTTTTTGATATTAGTAATACCATTATAACGGACGATTGTATGTTATAAAAAAAATCAGCTTATTAATTAGAGCGTTTTTGTAACAAATTTGATATATTAGTGATAACTAGTTATAGGAGGTACAGAATCATGATAAAATTTTACCAGTATCCTAATTGTACAACTTGTAAAAAAGCAGCTAAATTTTTACAAGATTACGGTGTGAGTTTTGAACCCATAGATATCGTACAGCATACACCAACTAAAAATGAGTTTAAAGAAATACTAGAAGTAACTGATATCGATATTAATAAATTGTTCAATACGCATGGCGCTAAATATCGTGAATTAGGTTTAAAAGATAAACTTAAAGATTTAACAGATGATGAAAAGTTAGATTTATTATCTGCCAATGGCATGTTGGTTAAAAGACCGCTAGCGATTTCAGGTGACAAAGTAACTGTTGGATTTAAAGAAGACGAATATAAAGCAACTTGGTTGTCATAAAATAATAAAGGTGATTAAATTACGTTGGACTATTATTTTGACAAAATAATGAAAACGCTTTACCGGTGTTTTTCGAAAACATTATAATAATTTAAAGATGCCATTAAATAGTTGATTGTATGCTATTCATATGGCATCATTAATATGTAAAAACATTTAGGAGGGGATTCTCGTGGCAGTACCGAGTGAATTAAAATATTCTAAAGAACATGAGTGGGTAAAAGTTGAAGGTAATACAGTAACAATTGGTATCACTGAATATGCACAAGGTGAACTTGGCGATATCGTATTCGTTGAATTACCAGAAGTTGATGATGAAATTAATGAAGGCGACACGTTTGGTAGTGTTGAGTCCGTAAAAACAGTTTCAGAACTTTATGCGCCAGTATCAGGTAAAGTTTTAGAATCTAATGAAGAACTAGAAGACAGTCCAGAATTCGTAAATGAATCACCTTACGAAAAAGCTTGGATGGTAAAAGTTGAATTAAGTGACGAAAGTCAATTAGAGGAATTAATGTCAGCAGAACAATATTCTGAAATGATTGGTGAATAATATTACATAGAACTCCATGATATAACTATCTTGGAGTTTTTATTTTACCTTTTTTTATCTATATTCAAATGAGACTAATCAAAAAATTGTTAAGACTTTGTAAATGCAGACGTAGTCATTTGTTGTAGGTAAGTGTATTTAGCTGACAAAAATGGATTGCCATAATAAGATGAAATTAGAAAACTGTAAAGGATGTTTATGGTCACTCAGTATTGTGAAGAACTAAATAGAGAAATTTACTATCAACATTTAGAGGGTGGATGTCATGGCGATACTAAACCAAGTAATTATTGTAGAAGGAAAGTCAGACAAAAAGCGGGTAAAACAAGTAATCGATCAACCAATCGATATTATTTGTACTAATGGTACGATGGGTGTCAATAAAATTGATGAAATGATTGATACATTATACGATAAACAAGTGTATATACTTGTCGATGCCGATGATGAAGGTGAAAAAATTCGAAAATGGTTTAAACGATATTTAAGTGAAAGTAGACATATAAGAATAGATAAACAATATTGTGAGGTTGCACGTTGTCCTAAACGATATTTATCCAGAGTGCTTGAAAAGCATGGGTTTACGGTAAAGGATGAAGAAAAAGTAGCTAAAGCGAAATTGGATTATATAGCTGAAAGGGTAAGTTTATTAACATGAAGGTAACAAATCAACAACGCGTCAATATAGATGAACATATAAATCAGGAAAAATATCTTATATTTGGATACACACCGACATGTGGTACCTGTAAAGTTTCTGAAAGAATGTTAGACATTGCTAATGAAATATTAAAATTACCAATTACTAAAATCGATTTGAATTTTCATCCAGATTTTAGTCAGGAACATGAAATACAATCTGTACCTGTGTTGATGTTGATGTCAAAAGGTGAAGAGCAAAAAAGAATTTACGCATTTCAATCCGTCCCTAATTTGTTAGAAAATTTAAAATAATTATTGACGAATCATTAGTGCGATGGTAGGATTAAAAATAATTAAATAACGAAACTCTTATCACGAGAGGTGGAGGGATGTGCCCTTTGAAGCCCGGCAACCGTCTGTAACAGAAATGGTGCCAATTCACATAAAGTTCATAGAAACTTTAGAAGATGAGAGAAGCAAACGTTGCTTTCTCTATTCTTCAATGAACATAGGGAAAGCATTTTTTATTTAATTGAAACAAAGCAATACGAGGAGGCAACAGAATGATTGAGTTAAATCAAATAGTCAAAAGGTACAAAACGAAAAAACAGGACGTACTTGCTGTAGATCATGTTGATTTAAGTATTCAATCAGGCTCAATTTTTGGTGTTGTTGGTTTTTCAGGTGCGGGGAAAAGTACATTAATAAGACTTTTAAATCATCTTGAGCAACCAACATCAGGAGACGTTATTATAGATGGTGACACTATAGGTAAGCTATCAAAATCGGACTTAAGAAAAAAACGTCAAAAAGTGAGTATGATTTTTCAACATTTCAATTTATTATGGTCACGTACTGTATTAAACAATATTACATTCCCATTAGAAATCGCAGGGATTTCACGACAAGAAGCCAAGCAACGTGCGCTTGAGTTAGTGGAATTGGTCGGATTGAAAGGGAGAGAAGATGCTTATCCTTCAGAATTATCAGGTGGGCAAAAACAACGTGTGGGTATTGCGAGAGCATTAGCTAACGAACCATCTGTATTATTATGTGATGAAGCGACAAGTGCATTAGATCCACAGACAACAGATGAAATCTTAGAACTATTATTGAAAATAAAAGAAGAAAGAAACTTAACCATCGTTATTATTACACATGAAATGCATGTCATTAGACGTATTTGCGATGAAGTTGCAGTAATGGAAAATGGTAAAGTGATAGAACAAGGCAAAGTTTCAAGTGTATTCGAAAATCCACAACACGATGTGACAAAACGCTTTGTGAAGGATGACTTAAATGATGACTTCGACGAATCAATTAGTGAACTCGTGTCACTTAATGAAAATGATTACGTTGTGCGTTTGAATTTTACTGGGAACAACGCAACGGAACCATTAGTGTCATACATAACGAAGACACACAATTTAGATGTCAATATTTTGGAAGCTAATATTAAACATACAAAAGACGGTTCTATCGGATTTTTAATCATACAATTTGCCGTTGCAAATTCAGAAAAATTTGAAAAATTCAAAAATGATTTAGAGGCACAACATGTATCTGTGGAGGTGGTTAAACATGGGTAATTCATTAAGCGATATCCTCCGAGAAATGTTTACAATGCCAAACGTAAGCTGGGAAGAAGTTTGGGTTGCAACATATGAAACCATCTATATGACGGTAATAGCAACAATATTTGCATTTGTTTTAGGAATTATTTTAGGTGTCTTGCTCTTTTTATCAGCTAAAAGTAAGTCACCAGTCGCTAGAGTATTTTATAGCATTGTTTCATTCATTGTGAATTTATTCAGAGCGATTCCGTTTATCATTTTAATCTTATTGTTAATTCCATTTACAAGTTTAGTATTAGGCACAATCAGTGGTCCTACAGGTGCATTGCCAGCATTAATCATCAGTGCAGCACCATTCTATGCAAGATTAGTGGAAATCGCATTTAAAGAAATTGATAAAGGTGTAATCGAAGCGGCTTGGTCAATGGGAGCGAGTACTTGGACTGTAGTGAGAAAAGTACTTTTACCAGAAGCAATGCCAGCATTAGTATCTGGCATCACAGTGACAGCCATCGCATTAGTTGGTTCTACAGCAGTTGCAGGTGTCATCGGTGCAGGTGGTTTAGGTAACTTAGCTTATTTAACAGGATTCACACGTAATCAAAATGATGTCATATTTGTTTCAACTATTTTAATACTTATTATTGTGTTCATTATTCAATTTATTGGTGATTGGGCAACAAATAAAATTGATAAAAGATAAATTCATAAAGGGGAGATTTTTATATGAAAAAGTTATTAAGTTTAGCTTCGGTCGTTGTGCTTGCGCTTGTTCTAGCTGCATGTGGTAACGGTGGTGGCGGTAAAGATAAGACGATTACTGTTGGTGCTTCACCAGCGCCACACGCTGAAATTCTTGAAAAAGCAAAACCGTTATTAAAAGATAAAGGTTATGATTTAAAGATTAAAACAATCAATGATTATACAACACCTAATAAATTATTAGATAAAGGAGAAATTGACGCAAATTTCTTCCAACATACACCTTACTTAAACACTGAGAAAAAAGATAAAGGCTATAAGATTGAATCTGCAGGTAATGTTCATTTAGAACCTATGGCCGTATATTCTAAAAAATATAAAAGTTTAAAAGATTTACCTAAAGGTGCTACTGTCTATGTTTCAAATAATCCTGCTGAAGAAGGTCGTTTCTTAAAATTCTTCCAAGACGCTGGACTTATTAAAATTAAAAAAGGTGTTAAAATTGAAGATGCTAAATTTGATGATATTGTAGAAAATAAAAAAGATATCAAATTTAACAATAAACAATCAGCAGAATATTTACCAAAAATTTATCAAAAGGAAGATGCAGATGCCGTCATCATTAACTCTAACTTTGCCATTGATCAAAAATTAAGCCCTAAAGATGATTCTATTGTCTTAGAAAAAGCGAAAGATAATCCATATGCAAACCTAATTGCAGTTAAAGATGGACATAAAGACGATAAAAAAATCAAAGCTTTAATGGATGTATTACAATCTAAAGAAATTAAAGATTACATCAACGATCATTACGATGGTGCGGTTGTACCAGCAAAATAATATTGAATTAATTAACAAACCCTTTAACTCCAATAGTTAAAGGGTTGTTTTTGTGTCTAGGATATTGTAAAAGGGCATTATTTAAAACTACAACTACAAAGTAAAAGACGAGTGTTAGTTATTTTTTACGTTCCACACGTAAACAAAGCATAGTTACTATACGCTTGTTTTTCGTTATTATTACTAAACGCGCTATAGTTTGAAGTATTTGTGATATAGAAAAGCTCAAATGAATGGCTAAATTTAATTTTAATGTCTTTCAAAAAATTTGATATTTGGAAACTAATATTAAATTTTGCTCTGTAATGTTCATTAATTCCTAAAATTTAAATACCAATTAAAAACACTTTAGTTTTTCAATTTTTAAATCAAATTAACCATTGGAAACTTTGTATAATGTCTTTACTTAAATTAAATGAGTTCGGTTGATGCTTTAATCGTTTTTTATATAATTTGCCTGCATCTTCTTCTTTGATTAGGATGTCCATACCAGCTTTTGTTACTAAAGTGGAAGAAAATTGAATAATAAGTATGTCGGAATCTAAATAAATAATACGCCACTTGCTAGAGAAACATCGTAACAATCCTTTGCCTGTCCAAGTAAATTGATCGTCCTTTAATTTATCGTAACCTAAGATAGATTTTGTTTTGTATTTTGTTTGATACTGTACTTTGTCTAGCAATATTAATGGTTCCTTTTCTATTATTGAATAAGAGATAGAAGGATTTGCTTTTTTGCCAGAAGTCCACATATTAAACGTTGACGCAATAATCTTCCATTTACCAGGCAAATGTTTAATGTATTGAATATTGATCGCTCCTCTGCATAAGTTATTTTGTTATATAGAATTAAATTTACAAAAAAGCGCAATAGGTCACGTCTTATGATATGTGCCTATTGCGCCTATGTTTTATTATTTTATGTTAATCGTGTTCATCTTTAATATCGCCGACGATATTTTCTAAAATGTTTTCCATTGTAATGATACCTATAGCTTGTTGATTTTCATCTTCAACAAGGGCGATATGAATTTGTTGCGATTTCATTTGTTCAAGTACCTGATGATATTTTGTAGTCAATTTAATTTTAAGGATATCGTGTGTGATTTCCTGAACTGAAGTGACACTGTCATTTAATAAATCTTTTGAATGAATGTAGCCAACAATGTTCGTTGGATTATCTTTGATTACCGGAAATCTAGTATAGTTTGCATTGTTTACATAAGGTTTTGTTTCATTTATATCGCTATTTATATCGATAACAGAAACTTTTTCTAAAGGTAGATAACCGTCTTTTATTTTCATTTCATCAAAAGCGAAAGCACGATTAATATGAGTTAATTCGTTTTCAGAGATTTCTCCACCTTCGTGACTTTCTTTAATTAATAGCTTTAACTCTTCTTCTGAATGATACAATTCACTTTCTTTAGCAGGTTGCATGCCGAACATTTTTAAAATTAAACGCGCCGAACCATTAAGGGTATATATAAATGGATAAAATATTTTGTAAAACATAATGATTGGTTTGGCAATGATTAATGTGATTTGTTCAGCTTTTTGAATTGCAATGGTCTTAGGTGCCATTTCTCCAACAACAACGTGTAAGTAAGTCGCAATAACAAAAGCACTGATTAAGGTGAATATATGGATCATTGTTTCAGAAAGTCCAATACTACTAAATAAGGGATGTAATAAAAATTCGAAAGTGGATTCACCGACCATACCTATTCCTAGAGCGGTAATTGTGATACCTAATTGACAAGCAGCTAGGTATTCATCTAAATGCGTTACGACTTTTTTAGCGGCAATCGCATTTTTATTATTTCCACTAGCAAGTGAATTGATACGAGATGAACGTACTTTGACGATTGCGAATTCTGTCGCAACGAAGAATGCAGTTAATGCAAGTAATACTATAAATGTGATTAAACTAATAAGGGTTCCCAAAAATTAATTAATTCCTCCATTGATTTGTTATTCAATCTATACCGATTGATATTCTATTATATAAAAATTAAGAATTCATGGCTAGTGTAACGTATTACACTGAGTGATTTTTTTTGAAGCATGATTATAATTTAGGTTGAAACTGTTAATCGGCGGTCACCCTACCTAATCTATAACTGATCACAAAACCTAATAACAGCGTAACGATTGATACAATCCAAATCATTATTGTACTTGGTAAACCGGGGAATACAGCATATAGTGAACCAATTACAAATCCTATGATTAATGCGTATGTTAAATAAGTATAATAAGACAATAAATATTGGATTAATTTACTAGAACACAAGAATCCAAATAATACACCACAACCGACAGTGATTAAAATAGGTAAGGCTGCAAAGTTAAGTGAAACAAATTCAGAAATAGCATACATGATTGTACCGTAAACACCGAATACGAGTAACATAAATGATCCTGAAATGCCTGGTAATAACATCGCACTTGAAGCACATGCGCCAGCAATAAAATATTTTAATATAAGGCCTGTTGAAAGTGATAGTGTTTCTCCCGCATGCTTATCACCACTATTCATCACAGTCATCATTACTATGACGATAATGCCTACAACTAATAATAAATAATGCGGTGTTGTAAAAGTGTGTTTGAATCGAGAAGTTTTTAATAAATAGGGGATGATACCACCAATTAAACCTACAAAGAAGAACATTGTTGGAACAGTATGCGTACTAAGTAAATAGTTTATTAGTTTACTAAGTAAACCGATTGCAACTACCATGCCGATACCGATAGGCAGTAAAAACTTTAAACTTTCCCAAAAACGTTTTGAAAAAAGACCACTGATAGAATGTATGAAATCATCGTATATACCCAGTAAGAGCGCGATTGTACCACCACTAACACCAGGTACGAGATCTGTCGTCCCCATCGCAAAACCTTTCCAAAGATTTGACCATTTGATTTTTGACATATTCAATTCCTTTCTTAAATAAAATGTATTAATGATAATAGCATAATATGGCCTATTACAATAATGAAACACGTAAAATAAAAAGGATGTAAAAAATATATTTTTGATTATATTGCGAAAAATTACCATTGAGAACATGATATCGTTTTTTATCAGTTAAGAAATACTTACTATTATTATCGAAAATGATTGTGTTTTAATAACGATTTTAATTTAGCACTTGAAAAGGTTTATATTCACTTATAACTACGTTATAATGAGATGATGTAACAAGGGCTCAGTCTTTTGACTGTAGATTAAAATTATTATAAACTAGATAGGAAAACATATCATATAATACGGAGGGAATATGTATGCCATCAACATTAGAAATTAAAGACCTACATGTGTCTATAGAAGATAAAGAAATCTTAAAAGGTGTTAACTTAACAATTAACACTGGTGAAATACACGCAATTATGGGGCCAAATGGTACGGGTAAATCAACATTATCATCTGCAATCATGGGACACCCTAGCTTTGAAGTAACTCAAGGGGAAGTTATCTTAGATGGCGTCAACATCTTAGAATTAGAAGTTGACGAACGTGCGAAAGCAGGTCTTTTCTTAGCAATGCAATATCCATCAGAAATCACTGGTGTAACTAATGCAGATTTCATGCGTTCAGCAATTAATGCAAAGCGTGAAGAAGGCGAAGAAATTAACTTAATGCAATTCATTAAGAAACTTGATAAAGAAATGGACTATTTAGATATAGATCAAGATATGGCTCAACGTTATTTAAATGAAGGTTTCTCAGGCGGAGAGAAAAAACGTAATGAGATTTTACAATTAATGATGTTAGAACCTAAATTTGCTATTTTAGATGAAATTGACTCTGGTTTAGATATCGATGCGCTAAAAGTTGTTTCTAAAGGTATCAACCAAATGCGTGGTAAAGAGTTCGGTTCATTAATCATTACGCACTATCAACGTCTATTAAACTACATCACACCTGATCACGTTCATGTAATGTATGGTGGTAAAGTAGTTACTTCAGGCGGTCCTGAATTAGCGAAACGCCTTGAAGAAGAAGGTTACGAATGGGTTAAAGAAGAGTTCGGTGCTGCAGAATAAGTCTCAACTCATATTAAATATATTAATTTAGATGAAGATTTAAGGTCTTGATTTAAGCCGATGAATTAAATCATATAATCATCAAATGGGAGGAAAATAGTATGACGACTGAAACTTTGAACATTTCTGAAGCGCAACTTGTTGAGTATTCACAAGCCCATAATGAGCCAGCTTGGTTAACAGAATTACGTAAAGAAGCGTTGAAATTAACCGAAACTTTAGAAATGCCAAAACCAGATAAAACAAAAATTAATAGATGGGATTTTGACTCATTTAAACAACATGAAACGACAGGCGATGTATATCAATCATTAGAAGCATTGCCAGAAGCTGTTAAAGAGATTATTGATATTGAGAACTCAGAAAATTTAATTATCCAACATAATAATACACTTGCTTTTTCTAAAGTTTCTGACTCTGCAAAAAATGACGGTGTCATTGTAGAAGGCTTAGCAGATGCGTTAGTAAATCACCCAGATTTAGTGAAACAATATTTCATGAAAGAAGCAGTAGTTGTAGATGAGCATAGATTGACTGCGTTACACACAGCGTTATTAAACGGTGGTATGTTTGTTTACGTACCTAAAAACGTTGTCGTGGAGCATCCTATTCAATATGTTGTGTTACATGATGACAACCAAGCAAGTTTTTACAATCATGTTATTATTGCTGCTGAAGAAAGTGCGGAAGTAACGTACGTAGAGAACTATTTATCAAATGCAGACGGTGAAGGCAATCAACTAAACATTATTTCAGAAGTAATTGCTGGTGCTAACTCAAAAATCACTTACGGATCAGTTGATTATTTAGATAAAGGCTTTACAGGTCATATCATTCGTCGTGGTACAGCAGATGCCGATGCGAAGATTAATTGGGCTTTAGGTCTAATGAATGAAGGTAGTCAAATTATTGATAATACAACCAACTTAATCGGTGATCGTTCTGAAAGTGAATTGAAGTCCGTGGTAGTTGGAACTGGAAGTCAAAAAATCAATTTAACTTCTAAAATTGTTCAGTATGGTAAAGAAACGATTGGTTATATTTTAAAACACGGTGTTATGCTTGAAAGTGCGTCAACTGTATTTAATGGTATTGGTTATATTAAACATGGTGGTACGAAATCAAATGCAAACCAAGAATCTCGTGTATTAATGCTATCTGAAAATGCTCGAGGAGATGCTAACCCAATCTTATTAATTGATGAAGATGATGTAGAGGCTGGACATGCAGCTTCTGTTGGTCGTGTAGATCCAGAACAACTTTATTACTTAATGAGTCGTGGTATTTCTCGTCAAGAAGCTGAACGTTTAGTTATTCACGGTTTCTTAGATCCAGTAGTACGTGAATTACCTATCGAAGATGTAAAACGCCAATTGCGTGAAGTAATTGAACTTAAAGTAAACAAATAATTAACAAAAATAAATGTAGTCAAGGACAGTAGTAATTAAATTGTGATGTCAAAATTTGAACGTATGTAAATGGTTATTAAATACGTTTTACAAGTTATGATTGAACCTTTACTAAGGTCTGATTATTGATTCTTAATTAAGGAAGGCCTGTGAATAATTTGACTGATACATTAAATGTTACTGAAATTATAAAAGATTTTCCGATTCTCAACCAACAAGTGAATGGAAAAAGATTAGCGTATTTAGATACAACGGCCACTAGCCAAACGCCTGTTCAAGTGATTGATGTTATGGCGGATTATTACAAACGTTATAACTCAAATGTGCATCGTGGTGTTCACACACTTGGTTCATTAGCAACAGATGGTTACGAGAGTGCACGTGAAACAGTCAGACGTTTCATTAATGCTAAATATTTTGAGGAAGTCATTTTTACAAGAGGTACAACGGCTTCTATTAATATTGTTGCACATAGTTATGGTGACGCACATGTTTCTGAAGGTGATGAGATTGTTGTTACTGAAATGGAACATCATGCAAATATTGTGCCGTGGCAACAATTAGCTAAACGTAAAAATGCACATTTGAAATTTATACCAATGACTGAAGATGGACAATTAGCGTTAGAAGATGTTAAGGCAACAATCAATGATAATACGAAAATTGTTGCGATTGCACATGTTTCTAATGTCTTAGGTACGATTAATGATATTAAAGCAATTACTGAAATCGCACACCAACACGGTGCAATTATCAGTGTTGATGGTGCACAAGCTGCGCCTCATATGGCACTAGATATGCAAGCGTTAGATGTCGATTTCTATAGCTTTAGTGGCCATAAAATGCTAGGGCCAACAGGTATTGGTGTTCTGTATGGTAAACGTACGCTACTTAATAAAATGGAGCCTACCGAATTCGGCGGTGACATGATAGATTTTGTAAGTAAGTACGATGCTTCATGGGCAGATTTACCGACTAAATTTGAAGCTGGTACACCATTAATTGCACAGGCAATTGGTTTGGCCGAAGCAATTAGATATTTACAAAATATTGGCTTCGAAGCGATTCATCAACATGAATCAGAATTAACTGCATACGCTTATGATAAAATGTCAGAAGTAGATGGTATTGAAATTTATGGACCTGCCAAAGACAAACGTGCAGGTGTCATTACTTTTAATATGGTTGATGTTCATGCACATGACGTTGCGACTGCAGTAGATACTGAAGGCGTAGCAGTAAGAGCAGGACATCATTGTGCACAACCACTTATGAAATGGTTAAACCAATCTTCTACAGCGCGTGCAAGTTTTTACATTTATAACACGAAAGAAGATATTGACCAATTCGTTGAAGCATTGAAACAAACGAAGGAGTTTTTCTCATATGAATTTTAATAATTTAAATCAGTTGTATCGTTCAGTTATAATGGATCATTATAAAAGTCCTAGAAATAAAGGCACTTTAGACAATGGTTCTATGACGGTAGACATGAACAATCCAACTTGTGGGGATCGCATTCATCTAACGTTTGATATCGAAGATGGTTTCATTAAAGATGCTAAATTTGATGGTGAAGGTTGTTCTATTTCTATGTCGAGCGCTTCTATGATGACAGAAGCGGTCAAAGGTCACACATTGGCTGACGCTATGAAAATGAGCCAAGAATTTTCAAAAATGATGCTTGGTGAAGAATATGAAATTAGCGAAGATATGGGCGACATTGAAGCGTTACAAGGTGTTGCGCAATTTCCAGCAAGAATTAAATGTGCCACATTAGCTTGGAAAGCACTTGAAAAGGGTACAGTTGAAAAGGAAGGCAATACAGAAGAGTAAAGATTCATTCGAATTGATACGTTGACATTGTGTAAAATTCCATTCAAACTGGAAAGAACAACAAGATAAATAAACGTGAATATGTATAGATAGAATAATAGTCTCTATGAGATAAAGTAAAAAATGCAAATAACAGACAAATCAATTAGCACGTTAGTCGTTTTTTAATATATAAAAGGAGTGATTTAAATGGCTAAAAAAGCACCTGATGTTGGGAATTATCAATATGGTTTCCACGATGAAGATGTTTCCATTTTTAGATCAGAACGCGGTTTGACGGAAAATATTGTCCGTGAAATTTCAAATATGAAAGAAGAACCAGAATGGATGCTAAATTATAGATTGAAATCATTAAAACAATTTTATAAAATGCCTATGCCACAATGGGGTGGGGATTTATCAGAATTGGATTTTGATGATATCACTTACTATGTTAAGCCATCAGAGAACACTGAACGTTCTTGGGATGAAGTACCAGAAGAAATCAAACGTACATTTGATAAACTTGGTATTCCAGAAGCAGAGCAAAAATATCTTGCTGGTGTTTCAGCACAATATGAGTCAGAAGTTGTTTACCATAATATGGAAAAAGAACTTGAAGATAAAGGCATTATCTTTAAAGATACAGACAGTGCTTTAAGAGAAAACGAAGAGTTATTTAAGCAGTATTTCTCAACGGTTGTGCCAGCTGCAGATAACAAATTCTCAGCGTTAAACTCAGCTGTATGGTCAGGTGGTTCATTCATCTACGTACCTAAAAATATTAAATTAGATACACCATTACAAGCTTATTTCCGTATTAACTCAGAAAATATGGGACAATTCGAACGTACTTTAATCATTGCAGATGAAGGTGCTTCAGTGAACTATGTTGAAGGTTGTACTGCCCCTGTTTACTCAACAAGCTCATTACACTCAGCTGTTGTTGAAATTATTGTTCATAAAGATGCACACGTGCGTTATACAACAATCCAAAACTGGGCAAACAATGTTTATAACTTAGTAACGAAACGTACATTAGTATACGAAAATGGTAACATGGAATGGGTTGATGGTAACTTAGGTTCTAAATTAACTATGAAATATCCAAACTGTGTACTAATGGGTGAAGGCGCTAAAGGTAGCACATTATCGATTGCATTTGCTGGTAAAGGACAAGTTCAAGATGCAGGCGCTAAAATGATTCATAAAGCACCTAATACATCTTCAACGATTGTCTCTAAATCTATTTCTAAAGATGGCGGTAAAGTTGTTTATCGTGGTATCGTTCATTTTGGTCGTAAAGCGAAAGGTGCACGTTCAAACATCGAATGTGATACTTTAATTTTAGATAATGAGTCAACTTCAGATACAATTCCTTATAATGAAGTATTCAATGATAATATTTCTTTAGAGCATGAAGCGAAAGTTTCAAAAGTTTCTGAAGAACAATTATTCTACTTGATGAGTCGTGGTATTTCTGAAGAAGAAGCTACAGAAATGATCGTAATGGGCTTCATTGAACCATTCACGAAAGAACTTCCAATGGAATATGCTGTTGAAATGAACCGTTTAATTAAATTCGAAATGGAAGGAAGTATTGGTTAAGATTTTCTAATCTCTAACTTTCTTTTATAAAATAATAAAACACGAGTAATACCTATGGTTAAAGTGTGCATCAAGTGATACTTTAACTATAGTGTATACTCGTGTTTTTTTGATATGATTTCAGTGTAAACATACAGGTTCAATGTTGGAAGTAATCATATGCATTGCTTGCCATATTACATAGTGTATAAACTTAGTGTCATTTACGCCAACTATCTAATTTTGCCATGAATTTTTTTGTGTACATTTTGTTTAAAAAGAATTTTTGAACTTTATTCATATCGGATTATTGGAATCTTTTCAGGTTATATGCGTACATTGCATCAAAATCTAGGTTCATTGTAAAAGCACCATCTTGGTAACAATGAAGACAGTATTTTTTCGATAAAATACCATCACTTTCTGTACCAGCTGGTGTTTTTTTATCAAGTGGCATACCACAACTTTGGCATTATTGAACTTTGGCCATAGAAATACTCTTGTCTGTTATTTAAATTTGTAGAGCAAATTATGGTGATAAAGTAGTTTAACATGAGGATGATGAAAAAGTGAAGCTACACCGTATAAGCTTTATTTCGGTTTTAGATATATGCTATATCATTTAATCTATCAGGTGGAAGCGTGTTTATCATATATAGGATTAGGGAATAAATTATCAAAATATAAAGTTTTTTAATAATGATTGCTAAAGGAGTCTTGCACTGATGATTATTGCTATAATCATACTTTTGTTTGCTTCATTTTTCTTTTCAGGAAGTGAAACAGCTTTAACTGCTGCAAACAGGATGAAGATACAAACAGATGCACAACACGGAAACAAAAAAGCCGGAAAACTCGCAAAGTTATTAAGTAAACCGAGTGAATTTATAACTACGATTTTAATAGGTAATAATATTGCAAATATTATTTTACCGACACTTGTAACAATTCTTGCAGTTGATATGAGGGTTAATGTTGGGTTAGCTACAGCAGTAACTACGATAGCAATTATCATTATTTCGGAAGTTATACCCAAATCTATCGCCGCCACTTATCCTGACAGAATGTCGCGTTTGATTTATACACCAATTTCATTTTTTGTATTTATTTTTAAACCAATCACTAAGATATTAAATGCATTAACAGATTTGATAAATAAAGCACTATCAAATGGTACAGATGAGACAAAGCGCTTTTCTAAAGAAGAAATTAGACAGATGGTGACGATTGCAGGCAGTGAAGGTGCGTTTAATGAAATAGAACGAAATCGCATACAAGGTGTCATGGATTTTGAGCAATTAAAGATTACAGATATAGATACAACACCACGCATCAATGTTACAGCTTTTCCATCAGATGTTTCATACGAAGATGCATATGAGACAGTCGTATCAAAGCCTTACACTAGATATCCAGTCTATGATGAAGATATAGATGATGTGATAGGTATTTTCCATTCTAAATACTTACTTGCATGGAGTCGTGAACCAGATAATGATATTTTAAACTATACATCTGAACCTTTATTTGTGAATGAGCACAATAGAGCCGAGTGGGTGTTAAGAAAAATGACAGTTTCAAGAAAGCATTTAGCGATTGTGTTAGATGAATATGGTGGCACCGATGCGATTGTTTCTCATGAAGATCTGATTGAAGAGATGCTCGGAATGGAAATT
The DNA here is from genome assembly GCF_000798895.1 of Staphylococcus sp. ZWU0021. NCBI lineage: Bacteria > Bacillati > Bacillota > Bacilli > Caryophanales > Staphylococcaceae > Staphylococcus > Staphylococcus sp. ZWU0021. The sequence goes on along the minus strand of NZ_JTLN01000005.1, from coordinate 204,670 downwards.
GAAGATGAAATGGACGAAGAAGAAAAGGAAAAATTAGAATTACAGAAAAAAGCATATAGTGAAAAATAGTTTTTGAGGAAGTATCCATCTAGTGTGAATTTGAGTTGGTTGCTGATCAAATCAAAACGGATAAGGTAGTCTGCGTCTCGACTTGCCTTAGACGTGTATTAAAGGAGTATGTTGGTATGAAATTATCTACAAGAGTTACTGGGTTATTGAATGTGAAATATCCAATTATTCAAGCGGGCATGGCTGGTTCAACGACACCTGAATTAGTTGCAACTGTGAGTAATGCTGGTGGATTAGGTACAATTGGAGCAGGATATTTTAGTTCAGATAGATTAGAACAAGAAATTACTTATGTTCAAGAATTAACGGATTTACCTTATGCAGTCAATTTATTCGTACCAAGTGATAAATTATACATCCCTGAAAAAGTGGAACATATGAATGCATGGTTAAAGCCCTATAGACGTGCATTTAATATAGAAGAGCCTGTAATCAATATGACTGAAAAACAGCAATTTGAAGATGCGATTGACCTAGTTATTGAAAAAGGTGTGCCTGCGGTTTCATTTACATTTGGTATTCCAGAACAAACAGTTATTGAAAAATTAAAAGAACGTCATATTAAATTAATTGGCACAGCAACAAGTGTTGAAGAGGCAATAGCCAATGAATCTGCAGGAATGGATATGGTCATTGCGCAAGGTAGTGAAGCAGGTGGTCATAGAGGCGCGTTTTCTGAAACTGCAAGCCAACTTACACCGCTTATTGGCACCATGTCTTTAGTTCCTCAAATGGTTGATCAAATCAATATCCCAGTCGTAGCAGCAGGCGGGATTATGGATGGTAGAGGATTAGTGGCTAGTATGGTATTAGGCGCAGAAGGTGTTCAAATGGGCACAGCATTTTTAACATCAGATGAAAGTGGTGCAAGTCAACTATATAAGCATGCAATTAGTCAAAGTAAAGAAACGGATACAGTTGTCACTAATGTTATTACTGGTAAACCAGCAAGAGGCATAGAGAATGAATTTATTCATAAAATGAATGAATATGATGATGAAATTCCAGATTATCCGATACAAAATCAACTGACAAATGCATTGCGCAAAGAAGCCGCAAATAAAGGTAATGCGCAGTGGACACATTTATGGAGTGGTCAAAGTCCAAGGCTTGTACAACATATGTCGGCTTGGGCACTAATAGAAAATGTGGTTAAACAAGCAAATGAAATAATGAATCGATAACTGCAACGCCATATATGAAAAATTATCAAAGACGAGACTAGAAGGCTTAATGAATTATTAAGTTTCTAGTCTCATCTTTTATGATACATAGTAAATCATTTGAAATAAAAATCTTTAGTTTTTTAAAGTTATCGTAAATTGAATTTAATCAAGTGAATATCATAAATCATCTGTGGTATCATTAATTTGGTGATACATATGATAAATATTGGATTAACAGGTTGGGGCGACCACGATACATTATATGAGGATTTGCAACGAAAAACAGATAAATTAATTACATACGCAAGTCACTTTCCAATAGTGGAACTTGATGCAACTTATTATGCCATACAACCTGAAAGGAATATAAGAAAGTGGATTAAAGAAACACCAGAACGCTTTGAATTTATTGTTAAAATACATCAAGCACTAACACTTCATGCTGATTTTCATGATTATGCAGAAACAAGACAAAGCCTTTTTGATCAATTTAAGGATATGTTACAACCGCTAATGGATGAAAGTAAACTCGCTATGATATTAGTTCAATTTCCACCATGGTTTGATTGTACCGTACCGAATATTACATATATAAGATACGTGCGAGAACAATTAAAAGACTTTCCGATATGTGTCGAGTTTAGGCATCAATCGTGGTTTAATGATCAATTTAAAGAAGAAACATTGGCGTTTTTAACGCAACAACGCATCATCCATGCTGTTTGTGATGAACCACAAGCAGGTCAAGGGTCTATACCGCTCGTCAATAGAATCACGCATGAAAAAGCATTTGTACGTTATCATGGGCGGAATGTTCACGGGTGGACGAAAAAGGACATGACCGACGAGGCATGGCGCGACGTGAGATATCTATATGATTACAGTGAATCTGAACTACAAGATTTAGTGAATAAAGTTAAAGTATTAGAACATAAAGCCAAAAAAATTTATGTTGTATTTAATAATAATTCTGGTGGTCATGCAGCACAAAATGCTAAAACATACCAACGCTTGTTGGGCATAGATTACGAAGGATTAGCACCACAGCAATTAAAATTATTCTAGGAGCGATAAGATGTTAACAATTATATTATTGATTTTAATTGGTGGTTTGTCAGCGGTCATAGGCTCTTTAGTAGGTATTGGTGGCGGCATAATAATAGTTCCGACAATTGTATATTTAGGTGTGGATAATGATTTGTTACACGGCATAACACCTCAAATTGCTATCGGAACATCTTCTGTTATATTAATTGTAACCGGCTTATCTTCCACACTTGGTTATCTTAAGACAAAACAAGTTGATGTTAAGAATGGATCGATATTTTTATTTGGCTTACTACCAGGTTCATTAATTGGTTCAATCATAAGTCGTTATCTGACATTAGAATCATTTAATTTATATTTTGGTATATTTTTAATCTTAGTTGCCATCCTATTGATGGTAAGAAATAAAATTAAGCCTTTAAAAGTATTTGCGAAACCACAATATGAAAAAACCTATGTGGATGGTCATGGGGAAACATATCACTATCACGTACCACCATTGGTTGCATTTGTGGCTACATTATTTATTGGTATTTTAACAGGACTCTTTGGTATTGGTGGCGGTGCTTTAATGACACCACTAATGCTCATTGTATTTAGATTCCCACCGCATGTTGCGGTAGGTACGAGTATGATGATGATTTTCTTTTCAAGTGTTGTCAGTTCAGCAGGTCATATCGTACAAGGTCACGTAGCCTGGGGTTATGCAATCATCTTAATTATAGCAAGTTATTTTGGTGCTAAATTAGGTGTCAAAATTAATCGATCCATTCAATCGAATACTGTCGTTACATTATTGCGTGCAGTCATGCTCATAATGGGTATATATCTAATCATTAAATCATTTTTATAAAATAAGAGGAGGGAAAACATAGATGAAATTAACAATTTATCATACGAATGATATACACAGTCATCTACATGAATACGCACGTATCACTGAGTATTTAGCTCAAGAGAGACCTAAATTGAATCATCCCTCGCTCTACTTAGATATAGGTGATCACGTTGATTTGTCAGCGCCTGTGACTGAGGCAACGATGGGTATCAAAAATGTTGAATTATTAAATGATGCACATTGTGATTTGGCTACGATTGGTAATAACGAAGGTATGACGATATCTCATGATGCATTAAACACATTATACGATAATGCAAAATTTGATGTGACTTGTGCCAATGTTTTTGATGAACGCGGTCAATTACCAAATAATATCTCTTCATCATTTATTAAGGTAATAGATGGTGTGCGTATATTATTTGTGGCTGCTACAGCTCCATTTACGCCGTTTTATAGAGCGCTAGACTGGGTTGTGACGAATCCATTAGAAGCAATTAAAGACGAAATAAGTGCTAATGAAGGTGCTTATGATTTATTAATTATTATGAGTCATGTAGGGGTCTTTTTTGACGAAAAGTTATGTCAGGAAATACCTGAAATTGATTTAATTTTAGGAAGTCATACGCATCATTATTTCGAAAATGGTGAATTTAATCATGACGTGCTTATGGCAGCTGCAGGTAAATATGGTTATTTCTTAGGTGAGGTTACTTTAGAGATTGAAGATAATGTTGTAGTGCATAAAGAAGCAACGATTCACCCTATAGAAAAGCTGCCTGAAGTAGAAACACATTTTGAAGCGGAAGGCAAGGCACTCCTTAGTGACGCTGTCATAGATTATCCTATCCAATTACCTAGAAGAACGAACATGATTTCACAAACATCTTATATGCTAGCAGAGAGTTTGTTTGAATTTACGAATGCAGATTGTACGATTATTAATGCTGGTTTAATTGTACAAGGAATGGATGGTAATCAAATTACAGAATATGATATTCATCAAATGTTACCGCATCCAATTAACGCAGTGCGTATTAAATTAAGTGGTCAAGAATTAAAGCAAGTAATTATTAAAAGTCAAAAGCAAGAATATTTGAATGAACATGCGCAAGGTTTGGGTTTTAGAGGTGATATTTTTGGCGGTTATATTTTATATAACCTTGGATTTATCGAATCGGAATCACGTTATTTTATCAATGGTGAAGAAATAGATAATGATGGCACGTATATCTTAGGAACAGTTGATATGTATACATTTGGTAGATATTTCCCAATGTTAAAAGACCAAGCCATAGATTACTTAATGCCAGAGTTTTTACGAGATATTTTCAAGGAAAAATTGTTAGAATATTAAATTGTTGTAATAATACGTTTTAATTTGTTGGAAATTTCGTTATAATGATTAGAGATTTCAAATCGGGAGGATTGTCATGTTATGGCTACTAAAAATGAAGAAATTTTACGTAAACCAGATTGGTTAAAAATAAAACTAAATACTAACGAAAATTATACTGGTCTTAAGAAAATGATGCGCGAAAAGAATTTACATACAGTTTGTGAAGAAGCAAAGTGTCCTAATATACACGAGTGTTGGGGTGAGCGTCGTACTGCAACATTTATGATTCTTGGTGCAGTTTGTACCCGAGCTTGTCGTTTCTGTGCAGTTAAGACTGGTTTACCTAACGAATTAGATTTAGATGAGCCGGAACGCGTGGCAGAATCTGTAGAGTTAATGAATTTAAAACATGTTGTTATTACTGCAGTTGCGCGTGATGATTTAAGAGATGCAGGTTCAAATGTATACGCTGAAACAGTGCGTAAAGTACGTGAACGTAATCCATTTACATCAATTGAAATCTTACCTTCAGATATGGGCGGAGATTATGATGCATTAGAAACATTAATGGCATCAAAACCGGATATCTTAAACCATAACATCGAGACAGTTCGCCGTTTGACACCGAGAGTTCGTGCTAGAGCGACTTACGATCGTACATTAGAGTTCTTGAGACGTTCTAAAGAATTACAACCTGATATTCCTACAAAATCAAGTTTAATGGTGGGATTAGGTGAAACACACGAGGAAATTTATGAAACAATGGATGACCTTCGTGCTAATGATGTGGATATTTTGACAATAGGTCAATATTTACAACCTTCACGTAAACACTTAAAAGTTGAAAAATATTACACACCTTTAGAATTTGGTAAATTAAGAAAAGTAGCAATGGATAAAGGTTTTAAACATTGCCAAGCTGGTCCACTTGTAAGAAGTTCTTATCATGCAGATGAACAAGTAAATGAAGCTGCAAAAGAAAGACACCGCATCGGAGAAGAAAAACTTGGTAATGAAATTGGTACAGATACGAATAACTAATTAAAATAAGGCTTAGTTCATTTTAGATGATTGCGTGTATCGCACTATATGAACTAAGTCTTTATTAGAAATATGATATAAATATGTGAGTCATTTTAATATTTTATTATTTATAATTGAGTTTATGAAATGACATAGATTAGGTGAATGATATGATAAAAGTAAATGGACAATACTTTGAGATAATAGAGGAATATAGAGCGTGTTTTGAAGAAGAAACGTTTGCTAACAGATACTCAGATATTTTGGATAAGTATGATTTCATTGTTGGTGATTTTGGATATGACCAATTGAGATTAAAAGGGTTTTATAATGATAATAATAAAAAGGCAGAGTTAAGTAAACGATTCTCAACAATACAAGATTATCTATTAGAGTATTGTAATTTTGGCTGTCCTTACTTTATTTTAAGACGTATTCCAGAAAGTGAAATTAAGACACAGTTAGATGAAAGCGAAACAACAGAAAGTGACGCGATACTTGAAGAAGATAAACTGCATGATGTTAAAATTCAGCCCAGTATCCAACAATCAGAGAAATAATATAAGCTGGCAAACAGTGAATAGATATTTCCATTTTAACAAAACAAACCAAAGGCGATTATACGCTTTTGGTTTGTTTTTATTGATTAATATTTTGAGGCATAGCGCAAGTACTATGGCATCATGTTATTGAATGACTTCATTTAAATATGCTGTAATCTCGTTACCTTCGATTTCAGACACACCAAGAATATGTGCGATATAGCCTTCTTCTTCTAAGTCATCTGTGCCAATAATGCCAAATTTATTTGTTTGCATATTAAGGACGATTGTTTTCCCAAAATGGCGGTTGGTTTGAACTAGCATTAAATCATAACGGCTGTGTTCACCAACAAAACCAACAAATTGGACTTGTGCAGATTCATCATCATCATATAGATACATATCAATCATGTTTAGGCTCCTAACAATATAAGTATTTAGTTTAAATTAGCTTATTTAAAGCAATTTTGATCTTACTAAAAGTCTTGATTTACAGTATAACCATAAATGAATTTGTCTGCAAAGTTATGGTATGATGAGATGGATAGGGGTGACTAAAATGTATTTTGTTAATAAAGAACAATTGAATACTAAATTAAATTATTTACAACAATTAATTCAAGATTATCCTAGCCATAAAGATAATCATTATGCATTTGAACGTATTGCGCAAATGTTTATTGAATCAGCGGTAGACATTGGTAATATGATTATAGACGGCTTTATACTTAGAGATCCTGGTAATTATAAGGATGTTATAGATATTTTAGCGTTAGAAAAAGTGATATCTAAAGATACACAACATCAAATTAATCAAACCGTTGATGTAAGAAAGCAATTTGTTCATTATTATGATGAACTTAATACGACGACATTGATACCCATCTTTGATGAAGCAGTGCCATTTTATCAAAGTTATATTGATGAAGTAATTCAGTTTTTAAAAAATGAAAATGTTCCAATCACAGCTTTTGGTAAAAAAGGAGAATAAGTCATAATGAAAAATTATAAAGCGTATTTAATCGATTTAGATGGAACGATGTATAAAGGGAATGAAGAAATTGATGGAGCAGCCCAATTTATTTCTTACTTAAATAATCAAAATATTCCACATTTATACGTGACAAATAATTCAACGAAAGAACCAGAAGAAGTAGCATCAAAATTAAATACAATGGGTATTGTCGCACAAGCTGATGAAGTTGTTACATCAGCTTTGGCAACCGCAGAATTTATCGCAGAAGAATCACCTGGAGCAACTGTATACATGTTAGGTGGAAGCGGGTTATCCAATGCTTTAACTGCACAAGGATTGGTACTCAAAGACGATGAATTCGTGGATTACGTAGTGGTTGGTTTAGATGAGCAAGTTACCTACGAAAAGCTTTCAACTGCAACGTTAGGTGTGCGAAATGGTGCTAAGTTTATCTCAACAAACCAAGATGTCTCTATACCAAAAGAGAGAGGATTTTTACCAGGTAATGGAGCGATTACAAGTGTCGTGTCAGTTTCGACAGGTGTCCAACCCGTATTTATTGGCAAACCAGAGCCGATTATTATGAATAAAGCCTTAGAAATTTTAGACTTAGACCGTTCAGATGTAGCGATGGTAGGAGATTTATATGATACAGATATTATGTCTGGTATTAATGTTGATATAGACACGATTCATGTACAAACTGGTGTCACAACTAAAGAAGAAATAGAGAAAAAATCAGTACCACCGACTTATACTTTTAAGGATTTAAATGAAGTGATTAAAGAACTTGAAAAATAGGAGTGTTCGTATGGATAAAATCATTGTTACTCGAAAAATTCCGCAACCTTTTATAGAACAATTAGAAGCGCTTGGACAAGTAGAAATGTGGGATGAGTCACTTATTCCGATGCCTAGAGCGCAATTTTTAGATGCCATCAAAGATGCAACGGCTTGCTTTATAACTTTGAGTGAAAAAATAGATGAAGAAGCCCTGGAAGCAGCACCTAACCTGAAAATTATTGCAAATATGGCAGTTGGTTTTGACAATATTGATATTGATCTCGTAAATAATAAAGGTATTATCGCAACGAATACACCGAGTGTCTTAACTGAAACGACTGCAGAATTAGGATTCACATTAATGTTGGCAGTAGCAAGACGAATTGTAGAAGCTGAGAAATATGTTCAAAATGGCGAGTGGCAAAGTTGGGGCCCATATTTGTTTGCGGGCAAAGACTTGAGTAATGCGAATGTGGGTATTTATGGCATGGGTGATATTGGTAAAGCTTTTGCTAGAAGATTAAAGGGCTTTAATACTAAAATCATGTATCATAATCGCTCTAGACATGAAGATGCCGAAAAAGAGTTAGGGGCATTGTATGTACCATTTGATACACTATTAGAACATAGCGATTTTATAATATGTACAGCACCACTCACAAAGGAAACTCAAAATAAATTTAATGCTACAGCATTTAAAAAAATGAAAAACGATGCGATTTTTATCAACATAGGACGCGGCGCAGTTGTCGATGAACAAGCACTAATCGCTGCTTTAGAAAATGGTGACATCGCAGCTTGTGGTTTAGATGTTCTACGTGAAGAACCGATAGATATGAAACATCCACTCTTAGCGATGGCTAATGCCGTGATTGTACCTCATATTGGTAGTGCGTCTGTAATAACAAGAAATCGTATGATTCAACTATGCGTTGATAATATTCGATTAGTATTAAACAATTTACATCCTAAAACACCAATAAAATAATAAAAAGTATCTTGTATTTAGGGATTGGGACTTTCAATACATACGTCCCAATTAAAAAGAGTCTGCGAACATCTATGGATGTTTGCGGGCTCTTTTTTTGATAGCAAAAAACTGATGTATAAAGATAACTGATTTTTAAACCGTTTAGTTTCACTGATTATAAGTGTATTAAATATAATTGTATTTTGAGCGTTTTAATATTTTAAACCATCTAACATTTTTGTTATATATAAAATACTTTATTCGATTGTCACACCATCATAAAAAATGTATAATAAGTTGGTAAAATGTTAAAATATTGTAAATAGCCTTACAACCAAAAATATTGTTATGTAATAAAAAAATAATAGTATAAATAATAAAAGAGGTGGATGATGAGTAAAGAAATGAATAAAAAGCCTACCTATCAAAAAATGAAGCCATGGTTATTAACATTATTATATCTTGCTATTTTTATAGCCTTATACTTAATTTACGGTTCTGGAGATACGCATAATAACTTTATTTATAATGAATTTTAATCGAGGAGAAAATTATGAAAGATATTGTATATTCATTAATTGAAAATGAAAAGAATTACCCCGACCAAATTGCAATAAGACATAATGATGAAACAATCAATTATCGAGAACTTAATCAATATACGAATAGACTAGCAGAATTAATAAAAGACAGTCAAAGTCCATTGATCGTATATGGACATATGTCGCCTTATATGATTGTAGGGATGCTTGCAAGTTTAAAAGCAGGTTGTGGTTATGTACCCATAGATGTTTCAATGCCTGAAGATCGAATTAGTTCTATTATTGAAAAAGTAGAACCTGACTATATTTTAAATACGACAGAAAGTTTATTAGACATAAAACATAATCATATTTTTGATTTGAATATATTTAATGACATGGATACATCTATTAAATTTAATGCGCTGATTGAAGATAAAAATATTGCTTATACGATTTTTACTTCTGGTTCAACAGGTGAACCTAAAGGTGTACAAATTCGTTATGATAGTTTAAATCAGTTTACGCAGTGGATGGTCGACCTCAATCAATTAGGTGAAAACCAACAGTGGTTAAATCAAGCGCCTTTTTCATTTGATTTATCAGTAATGGCGATTTATCCATGTTTAGCTACGGCAGGCACGTTAAATTTAGTAGACAAAGCAATGATTAATAAGCCTAAACTATTAAACCAAATGCTAGAAGCAACACGCATTAATGTATGGGTCTCAACGCCTTCATTTATGGAAATGTGTTTAATGTTACCAAATCTTTCAGAAAATCAATATGATAGTTTAAAAGAATTTTTCTTCTGTGGTGAAATTTTGCCACATAGAACGGCAAAAACGTTATTACAGCGATTCCCATCTGCGTATATTTACAATACATACGGGCCTACTGAAGCAACGGTTGCAGTTACAAGCATACGGATTACTGAAGATATCATAAATCAATATAATCCATTACCTGTTGGCGTACCGAGACCAGGCACAATATTGTCTTTAGCTGAGAATGACGAGTTAGTGATAACTGGTCAATGTGTGAGTGCTGGATACGTTAAAGATGAAATGCGCACTAAGGCGGTATTTAAAACATCCAATGGACAGCCAAGTTATTACACAGGTGACAAAGCGACGAAGAAGCATGAGCAATGGTTTATCAATGGTCGCATAGATTTTCAAGTTAAACTTAATGGTTACCGTATGGAATTAGAAGAGATTGAATTTCAATTACGACAGGTTAATGTTATAAAAGAAGCGGTTGTTGTTCCAATTTATAAAAATAGTAAAGTTGTGCAATTGCAAGGTGTAGTCATTTTAAATGAGGAAGTAGATATCGATGCTGAACAAGCTATGATACATAACATTAAACAAGCGCTTAAAAAATCAATTCCAGATTATATGATTCCTAAAAAAATAATATTTAAAGATAAATTTCCATTAACGGCAAATGGAAAACTAGATAGAAAACAAATCGCTGAGGATATACAAGCATGATTCCATATGGCACATTTACATTTTTTCTCATAGCGTTCATTGTACTATTACCTGTCATTATCATGGGGTTAGTTGGCAAGAGAAGTCGAATTTATAATGGTATCAGTACCATGGTGATGATTGTTCTCATTTTTTCTTCAGAAAAACAAAATCTTTTTGGACTATCATTTTTAAGTGTACAGTTAATTAATTTTATCTTATACATTCTCTGGCAAGTAGCCATTATCATGTTTTACTGGAAATCACGTGCAAAAAATAATACATTCAGTAAATTTTTTGTCGTTATTGTTTTATCGATATTGCCGTTAGTGGTTGTCAAAGTCATGCAAAGCTCGTGGTTTGGTGCAACACAATTGAAATTACATGAAAATAAAGTTATTGAATTTATTGGCTTTTTAGGTATTTCATACGTCACGTTCAAAAGTGTACAACTATTAATGGAAATACGAGATGGTTCGATTAAAGAAGTTAAAGTATCGAAAGTATTTCAATTTATATCGTTCTTTCCAACCATTTCATCAGGTCCGATAGATCGTTATAAACGATTTGTTAAAGATGAAGCAAAGATTCCATCCAGTGACCAATATCAAGAATTATTACATAAGGCAATTCATTATATTATGCTTGGATTTTTATATAAATATATCATTGCCTATTTAATTCAAGTTTATGCTATAAACCCACTGTTGTTGGATTTTAATAGTTTTACTACTAAATGGCTTTATATGTATGCGTATAGTCTGTATTTATTTTTTGACTTTGCTGGTTATTCTTTATTTGCTATGGCCTTTAGTTATTTATATGGAATACAAACACCGCAAAACTTTAAACAACCCTTTAAAGCAAAGAATATTAAAGATTTTTGGAATAGATGGCATATGTCATTGTCATTCTGGTTTAGAGATTGTATTTATATGAGATCGTTATTCTTTATGTCGAAAAAGAGATTGTTAAAAAGTCAGTTCACGATGTCTAATATTGCCTTTTCATTAAACTTTTTAATAATGGGAATTTGGCATGGCATTGAAGTTTATTATATTTTGTATGGGTTATATCATGCAGTTTTATTTATTGGTTATGGTTATTATGAAAAATGGCGTAAAAAACATCCGCCAAAATGGTCAAATCAATTTACGGCACTATTAAGTATCATCGTTACATTCCATTTTGTAACATTTGGCTTTTTCATCTTTTCTGGGAAATTGTTTTAAAATTTAGGAGGAAAATATTATGGAATTTAGAGATCAAGTATTAGATTTATTAACTGAAGTAGCTGAGACTAATGTGATTAAGGAAAATCCTGATGTGGAATTATTCGAGGAAGGTATTATTGATTCATTCCAAACGGTAGGGTTATTACTAGAAATTCAAAATAAATTAGATATTGAAGTTTCAATTATGGATTTTGACAGAGATGAGTGGGCGACACCTAATAAGATTGTAGCGGTATTAGAAGAATTACGATGAAACTAAAATCATTTATACCAATCATTGTAAGTCTTGTGCTATTTGGCATCTTTGTAATATTGCCAGCGAGTTGGTTTACTGGTTTAATCAATTCCAAAACATTAGCTACGCAACGTGTTGCTCTGACTGATCAAGTATTAAAAGGTACTTTAATACAAGATAAAATGTATCAATCCGATGCATATTATCCTATTTATGGGTCCAGTGAATTAGAAAAAGATGATCCATTTAACCCGGCGTTTTTACTAAATGGTAGAAAAGATGTTCCGAAGCAACCGTTTTTAATTGGGACAGGTGGATCAACCGACTTAGTCAATGCCGTGGAACTTGGTTCGCAATATGAAAACTTAAGAGGCAAAAAGATGGCCTTTATTGTGTCACCACAGTGGTTTACAAAACATGGATTAACACATGATAATTTCAAAGCACGAATTTCAAAGGGACAATTAAATCGATTATTTAATCAAAATCAATTAAGCCCTAAGTTGAAACAACGTTATGCGAAACGTTTATTACAGTTCAAAGATGTTGAAAACAGACCTTATTTAGAAAAAGTAGCAGCAGGCCATATGCCAAAAGAAACTCAATATCTTTCAAAATTTCAAGATAATCAATTGAAAAAAATTGAAGCAATTAAATCAATATATCCATTAAGAACGTCACCTTTATCACATATCGATCCTGTTACACATAAAAATAGTTCGTGGCATAACATTGAGTCAGCAGCGGAATCATACGGTGAAGCGCGTACCAAGTCAAATCAATTTGGTATTCGAGATGAATATTGGGGTTTAATCAAACAGCATAAACGTAAAATTAACCGAAATTACGAATTCAGACAAAATTCTCCTGAATTTAATGATTTAAAATTACTTGTAGATACGTTACGTGAAGGTGGCGCAGATGTTGAATATGTGATTTTACCTTCTAATGGTAAATGGTATGATCACATCGGAATCAAACAAGAGAGACGTCAAAAAATATATGACAAGATTGACAATACGATTATTGATCATGGCGGACATACCTATAATATGACCGATAAAGATTATGAACCATATGTGGTAAGTGATGCGGTGCATATTGGCTGGAAAGGCTGGGTTGATATCGCAGAACGTATTGAGCAACACATGCATAAAAAATAACGTATAAAATTAAACAATCCTTTCAAATTTCACAGTTTATGTGAATTTTTGAAAGGATTATTTAATGGGTTTAAAACGTAAAATAAGCTAAATAACGTCATATTATAAATGTATAAAACATTTAGTTTAAAATGGATGGTGAAATATTAAAATTAAAAAACCTAGTACACAGTTTTCGTGTTCTAGGTTAAAAAGTGTTCGAAAGCCATTCAATTTTTGATGTTATTATATATAGTAAGTCTATCAATTAGAATACTTGTTCTACTTCGATTACTCCTGGTACTTCTTCATGCAAAGCACGTTCGATACCTGCTTTTAATGTGATAGTTGAACTTGGGCATGTACCACATGCGCCATGTAATTGTAATTTAACAATACCATCCTCTACATCTACAAGTGAACAGTCACCGCCATCGCGTAATAGGAAGGGACGTAGTTTTTCGATAACTTCTGCTACTTGATCAAACATCGTTACGTTTTCAGTTGGCATAAAAATGCCTCCTTTCAAGTAAATTATTTCATTTTCTACTTATCTTTTTATTATAATAGAAAAATAGGGAAAAATCTATAAATCAAAACAAAAGGGGAGAAAGATATATGGATAAAGTGAGCGTCGTTGTTTATGGAGCAGATGTTGTATGTGCGAGTTGTGTCAATGCACCTACTTCTCGTAACACATTTGATTGGTTACAGCCTTTATTAAAACGTAAATATCCGGACAAACAATTTGAATTTACGTATATCGATATAGAAAAAGATGTAGAAAATCTAACAGATCATGATCAACAATATATTGAACGCATCCAAGAGGATGAATTATTTTATCCCTTAGTTACGATGAATGACGAATATGTTTCAGATGGTTATGTTCAGTTAAAAGATATTACTAAATTTATGGAATTACAGTAAAAAAAGAAGGCGTCTAGGTCATTTGATGATGTGTCCTAGACGCCTCTAAAATTAGCTGTAAATATATTGATCTCAGTGATCATTAGCATTATTTGATAAAAAACTAAGCCAAGATAAAAGGCTTAGTTTGGAGCTTCAAAACGATTTAACCGTTATGGTATTTATACATCCATAGGACGCCTGATTTTAGGATAGAAGCTAGACGACCAGTAACGGTGCGGTCCATAATGTATGCGAACCCTTTTTTATCACCAAGTGATCCAAGGAACCCTTGAATTTTAATTTCTGGCATTTTTTCAGGAAGTGGTTTGTTTTGCCATTGTAATTTCATCACATCAGCAATTTGATCACCTTGAGCTTCCGCCAATTGCGCGCTTGGTGCATGAGGTAAATCTGCACAATCGCCGACTACGTAAACATTTTTGTAAGTAGGCACCTGATGATATTGATTTAAAATGACGCGCCCGCCTTTACTGATATCAATAGGTAGGTTTCTAACTAATTCTACTGGTTGGATACCTGCAGTCCACACGATTAAATCAAGTTCTTCTGGTACGTCATTATTGTAAATACAACCGGGTTCAACACGGTTGATATCAGAGTTTGGTACAACTGTGACATCATGTTTTTTGAACCATTTCTCTATATATTTACTTAATTTTTCAGGGAAACGACGTAAAATACGTTCTCCTCTATCATACAGGAAAATTTGTAAATCACTGCGACTTTCACGTAATTCACTAGCTAATTCGATACCGCTTAAACCTGCACCTACAATACCTACTTTAGCACCATTTGGAAGTTCACTAATATGATGGAATGTTTCACGCGATTTAGAAAGTGTTTGAATACTATGTGTGTATTCTTCTGCACCTGGCACATTATGATATTTATCTTCACAACCAAGTCCGATAACAAGTTCATCATAATCAACCTTGGTGTGCCCTACAGATACGATTTGGTCATCCAAATTAATATCAGTAATTTCGCCATAAACGTTATTGATTCTATCTGAATCAGGAAAACTCATGCGGATATCTTTGTCAGATTTTGTTCCCGCAGCTAATTCATAAAATTCTGGTTTTAAACCATGGTATGGCATGCGATCAATTAATGTAATTGAATAATTTTCTGGAAGTGCTGATGGTAAAATATGAGACATGATGCGCATATTACCATAGCCACCACCTAGTAATACTAAGTTTTTCATTTGTGATACCCCTCTAATAAAAATTGTATTGAGCAGAAAAGATATGATAAATTTTTAAATCATTGTAGAACATGTCCATTGCACTTCAATGTAAATAAAATGTGATTAAATCATGCTTTATTCTGCATCGATATACCAATTTTCTATAATCAGCTTACTTAGATATATTATATGCTTTTTTGTTTACTACTACAAATAAAGTAGACGCATTCTAATTTGTCATCACAAAATTTTTAGATAAGTAAATATTAACTTTGAAAATCAAATAATCAAATGTGATTGAGACTGGGCATACATTGATAAAGGTCAACTCAATGATCAATTGAAGCGTTAATCAAAATTTCTGTAAGCTAGTATGTAGATATAGCCCCAGTGTTTTTGTTATAATTGTCTAACTGATAATTAATGAGAGGGTGTAATATGAATCCAATAGTTGAGTTCTGCATTTCGAATTTAGCGAAGGGCGGAGATTATGTATACAATCAGCTTGAAAATGATCCAGGCATAGATGTTTTAGAATATGGGTGTTTACAAAATTGTGGTATATGTTCTAGCGGCTTGTATGCATTAGTGAATGGTGATATCGTTGAAGGTGAATCTCCAGATGATTTATTACAAAAAATATACGCACATATAGAAGAAACATGGATTTTTTAGGAGGTAATTGTTATGACAGTGATTAATATGACAGAGTCAGCAGCTTATGAAGTTAAAGACATGTTACAACAGAACGATATGCCTGATGGCTATTTAAAAGTGAAAGTAAATGGTGGTGGCTGTACAGGCCTAACTTATGGCATGTCTGCTGAAGAAGAACCTGGCGAGAACGATGAAATATTCGAATTTTATGGTTTGAAAGTATTAGTTGATAAGTACGATAAACCAGTATTAGATGGTACGACAATCGATTTTAAACAATCTTTAATGGGAGGCGGCTTCCAAATAGATAACCCGAATGCCATTGCAGCTTGTGGTTGCGGTAGTTCGTTTAGAACTGCTAAAGTGGCTGGGACGCCTGAAGATTGCTAATTAAATAAATTGATAAAAAGGCTATGGTTCACTTAAACAATAAGTGTAAACTATAGTCTTTTGTACGTTTATGTGAAATAATAAACAATATGGTCGTTAGCGCTTGAAAATCAACGATAAAAACTATAAAATTGGTATTGGATGAAAATTGTCTTTTTTGTGAATTACTTTTTAAAGATTGGGTAAATAAAAGACGATTGCAACAAAAAAATTATGAAAGCTTAGGTGAATGAAATGGCTCAAGATCGTAAAAAAGTATTAGTTCTAGGCGCTGGTTACGCTGGTTTACAAACTATTACAAAATTACAAAAGCAAATTTCAGCAGATGAGGCTGAGGTTACATTAATTAATAAAAATGACTACCACTATGAAGCAACTTGGTTACATGAAGCTTCAGCAGGTACAATTAGCTATGAAGATTTACTATATCCAGTTGAAAGTGTTGTTAACAAAGATAAAGTTAACTTTGTAAAAGCAGAAGTAACTAAAATTGATCGCAATGCTAAAAAAGTTGAAACTGACGCTGGAATCTTTGATTTTGATATTTTAGTAGTTTCATTAGGTTTCGAAAGTGAAACATTTGGTATCAAAGGTATGAAAGATTATGCTTTCCAAATTGAAAATGTATTAACTGCACGTAAATTATCTCGTCACATTGAAGACAAGTTTGCTAATTATGCATCTTCAAAACAAAAAGATGATAAAGATTTAGCTATTATTGTTGGTGGTGCTGGATTTACTGGTGTGGAATTCTTAGGTGAATTAACAGACCGTATTCCTGAATTATGTAACAAATATGGTGTAGAACAAAGCAAAGTGAAAATCACTTGTGTTGAAGCAGCACCAAAAATGTTACCAATGTTCTCTGATGAATTAGTTAATCATGCGGTAAATTACTTAGAAAACAAAGGTGTAGAATTTAAAATTGGTACACCAATCGTTGCTGCTAACGAAAAAGGTTTCGTAGTAAAAGTAAATGATGAAGAACAACAATTAGAAGCTAATACAGTAGTATGGGCTGCTGGTGTGCGTGGTAGCAAATTAATGGAAGAGTCATTTGAAGGCGTTAAACGTGGACGTATTGTTACTAAACAAGATTTAACAATTGAAGGATACGATGATATCTTTGTTATTGGTGATTGTTCTGCGTTTATTCCTGCAGGAGAAGAACGTCCATTACCAACTACAGCACAAATTGCTATGCAACAAGGTGAACACACAGCTAAAAATGTTAAAAACATTTTAGAAGGTCAACCTACAAACGAATTTGAATACGTTGATCGCGGTACTGTATGTTCATTAGGCGCTCATGATGGCGTTGGTGTTGTTTATGGTAGAGATATTCAAGGTAAAAAAGCTGCCTTCATGAAGAAAGTAATCGATACACGTGCGGTATTCAAACTTGGCGGTATTGGTTTAGCGTTTAAAAAAGGTAAATTTTAATAAATAAATCCATTGAGATACATTTTTGAATGTGTCGTATGAGATGCAATGAGGCCGGGACATATCATTATGTTCCGGCCTCATTAAGCATATAGATGTTTTTATTTGAATTACATAAGCAGTATCAAGAAATTACTTTAGACAAATATAATTTCTGTTTTTAATCTACAGAAAATAGAAATTTTGAAAATTACATAAACAATATAAGATATTAATTAAGCAGAAAAGAGGAGAAGCTATTATGAAATTTAATATTAGTAATCATCAAGAAAGTGACACGGATACATTAGTAATCGGAGTACCTGAGCATTTAAATCAACTAGAAACAGTAGTCGTTGGAAATGAAAACTTAAATGACAAGCTTAAAACATTAAAGCAACATCAAATTATAAGTACAAATATTGCTGCTATTTCTACAACAATGATCAATTTAAATGATAAATTTGTAAAATTAATTACGGTTGGCTTAGGTAATGTAAAATCAACCCATCACAGTGATTATTTAAAAGTATTTGGTCATTTATTTCAATATTTAAAGAAAAACAGAATTAGTCATGTTTCATTATTGTTTGATACATTTCAAGCGCATGAGTTACCAAGAGAAACAATTGCTGAAATATTAGGTCAACAAAGTATGCAGTCAATTTATGAATTTGATAATTATAAAACCGATAAATCTGCACCATATCAAATCGATTTAGATATCAGTACTTCCAAAGAAGGGGGTATAGAGGCTGCAATTGAACATGGACAAGCTATTGCATCAGCCATCAATATTGCTAGAGATTATAGTAATATACCCCCTAATATATTGACACCAAGCTTTTATGCTGAAATGATACAGAAACATTTCAATCATACTGAGGTTAGCGTTGATATAAAAGATAGTAAAACACTTCAAGAAGAAGGATTTGGCTTAATACATGCTGTTGGAAAAGGCTCTAAGCATGGTCCTAGAGTCATTACTTTGTCATATAACGGTGGCAACGTAAATGATGCTCCGATTGCATTGGTTGGAAAAGGTATTACATATGATTCTGGCGGTTATTCTATTAAATCTAAATTAGGTATGCAAACTATGAAATATGACATGTGTGGCTCTGCAAATGTCGTAGCCATGATTGACGCAGCACGTAAACTTGAACTAAAGATTAATATTGTTGGTGTTATTGCTGCTGCTGAAAATATGGTTAATGAAATCGCGATGAAACCGGATGATGTATATACTGCATTGAGTGGTGAATCGGTTGAAGTATTAAATACGGATGCTGAAGGTCGTTTAGTATTAGGAGATGCAGTATTTTATGCGAATCAATTCCAACCTAAATTGATTCTTGATTTTGCAACATTAACTGGTGCTGCAGTAGCAGCATTAGGCGATGATAAAGCGGCTGTGTTTAATCATAATGCAGACGAAACTTTACAACATATACTAAACTGCGCACGTCAAATGGATGAATTCGTTTTTGAATTACCAATGACTTCAACAGAGCAAAAATTAATTAGAAATAGTGATGTTGCAGACCTCGTTAACCATACGAATGGTCAAGGAAAGGCATTATTTGCGGCAACATTTATTAATCATTTTGCGGGAGAAACGCCACATATGCACTTTGATATAGCTGGTCCAGCAACGATAAATAAACATACACATAAAGGTCCTAAAGGGCCGACAGGTTATCTTGTTCCTACTATTGTAGAATGGATGCGTCATCTGAAATAGTAAGATTTGTAATATTTTAATACCATAAAAATGGGCAACATGATGTAATTAACGTTAATGGTTGTCCATTTTTTTGTTATTAATGTCTATAAAAGACAATGACTTAAAGATAGATTTATAAACCAAGTTTACATAGTCTTTTAAATAATAATATTAAAGTTAATAATGTGTTTGACAAGTACTATCGTTATTGATATTATAAATCACATGATACTTTAGTTCGATAACGTGATAAAGGAGTTATGCTTTGTGATAAATGCAGTTGTTATAGCCGTTGTATTGATGATTGTCTTATGTTTATGTAGATTAAATGTAGTTATTAGTTTATTTGTCAGTGCACTTGTAGGTGGATTAATAGCGGGTATGAGTGTTTCTGAAATTGTATCCGTATTTGGTAAAAATATAGTAGATGGTGCAGAGGTGGCACTTAGTTATGCATTGCTTGGTGGGTTTGCAGCATTGATTTCTTATAGTGGTATTACTGACTTCTTAGTGAATAAAATTATAGACGGAATTCATGCAGAAAACAGTAAGATATCACGAGTTAAAGTGAAAATCATTATTATCATTGCTTTACTTGTCATGAGCATAATGAGTCAGAATTTAATTCCCGTACATATTGCATTTATTCCAATTGTCATACCTCCATTAATTAGTTTATTTAATGAACTTAATGTGGACAGAAGACAAATCGCTATTATCATTGGTTTTGGTTTGTGTTGGCCTTATGTATTATTACCTTTTGGTTTTGGTCAAATTTTTCACCAAATCATACAAAATGGCTTTACCAAAGCACATCACCCAATTGAGATGGGTATGATTTGGAAGGCTATGATTATCCCATCGTTAGGTTATATTGTTGGGTTGATATTAGGTATTTATTATTATAGAAAACCAAGAAAATATATCCAACATGAAGAAATTAAAAATAATGATTCAATTGTCATCAAACCTTACGTACTTATAGTAACTGTGATTTCAATCTTAGCTACTTTTTTAGTACAACTCGTTACGGATTCAATGATATTTGGCGCGCTCGCAGGTGTGCTTGTATTCTTTGTTTCAAGAGCGTATAAATGGACGGAATTGGATAAACAGTTTGTTGATGGAATCAAAATTATGTCATTTATCGGCGTAGTCATATTATCTGCAAATGGTTTTGCAGGTGTAATGAATGAAACAGGGGATATCAGCAAATTAGTGGATAGTCTAAGTGGTGTTGTAGGAGCCAATAAATTATTGAGCATTATTGTTATGTATATTAGTGGATTAGTGGTCACATTAGGTATAGGTTCTTCATTTGCCACAATACCAATCATTGCCACATTGTTTGTGCCACTAGGAGAGTCATTAGGTTTAAGTACGATGGCGCTTATTGCATTAATAGGTACTGCGAGTGCCTTAGGTGATTCAGGGTCACCAGCGAGTGATTCAACACTTGGACCGACAGCAGGTTTAGATATTGATGGACAGCATGATCATATTAGAGATACATGTATACCTAATTTTGTGTTCTATAATATACCATTGATTATTTTTGGAACAATTGCAGCTATGATATTATAGTATTAATTCTATGCAAATGAGGTGTACGTTATGGAAAATATGCTAGATGCTTTAGATATTAAAGTAGAAAAGCAAGAACGTGGATTAATGGTGATGTCAATGCCGGTAACAGATAAGGTGAAACAACCTTTTGGCTATTTACACGGTGGTGCGAGTCTTGCGCTCGGAGAATCTGCTTGTTCTATGGGAGCTGCTTATTTAATCGATACTGAAAAGTATGTTCCCCTTGGATTGGAAATGAATGGTAACCATATTGGTTCAACAACCGAGGGAACCATATATGCGACAGCAACAATTATTCATGAAGGAAAAACAACACAAGTTTGGAATATAGATATTAAAGATGACACAGATAGGTTGATTTGTGTGATGCGTGGAACGATTGCGATTAAACCGCTTAAACGCTAAAAGATATTTTACAATAAAAATTGAAAAACAAACACAAATCATTTTATTTTCTAATCAAATCATAGCAATAATAATGAAAGCGTCCGAGACAAAATACATGTCTTGGACGCTTTTTTATATTTCAGGATTCAAGTAAATCAATATATTTAGATGACATAGTTTTATGTTTTAAATAAATGTGGCGTCGTTTGAAGTTGTCTTTTCATAGACTTCTGAAATACGTAAAGCAGCTTCTCGTCCGCCCATAATATTTCTAGCAAATGGACCTAATTCCAAATCAGCTAAGCCGCCACTGACAAAAAGATTTGGCAGCCATTCTAAATTAGCATTAATGGATGGCAAACCACAGTGAGTAATGGGGGCTTGGTAACTATCGACAAGTTGTTTGATCACTGGCTGTTGCATGATACTTTCTTTAAAACCCGTAGCAAGTAGTAAATGGTCATAATACATACAATATTGTTTCGTATGTATAGCATGGTTGGCTATATCTGTGATTTCATTTTTATGAATGATTAAGCGACCTTGTGCAATATATTTTTTTAATCTTAGTTCCAGTTCTTTTGGCATAGAGCCTTTGTGTCTTTCTTTATTAATCAAATTAAAGCGCGCCTTTGAAGATGTCATTTGGCTAAAGTATTTCATATTTTTGGGGCCTAACCAGCCTGGATCAGCATCAAAGTCATGTATGGTAATGTCTTTTTTCATCCATAAATGTATTGGTTCAGTGTTATTCTTTTTTAATAATTTTAATGTAAGGTGTGCAGCAGAAATGCCACTACCTATAATGTGAGATGCATGATGGGTCAAACAATGCTCGTTTTGAAATATATGCGTAACATCTGGTTGATTATGGAATAATTCAGGTATAAAGGGGTCATGATTGCAACCAAATGCGATAACTAAATGTGTTGATTTGATCCATTGATTATGACACAGTATGTGCCATTGCGATTGTACGCGTTTAATTTGAGAAACAGTACCCTGAACGTGACAATCATTTAAATTGTAGCTATGTATTAAATCGTGTGTATGTTCCATAAAGATGTCGCGATTCGGTCTCTTATATGGACCATATGAAGCATGGGTTTATTGTTTTTTCTTACCATACTGTTTTAAGTGAAAAGGGTCGGGATGTACATGATGTACACATGGTGAGCGTAAATAAGGCATATCAATGCTTTTTGTGAAATGATCAAATTGCTCACACAAATTGGTATGTGGGTCTATAATTGTTAACTTTGTGCAATCTAGACCAAGCGATCTTAATTTGATTGCAATTGTCACGGCGTGGATGCCACCGCCGATAATTGTCCATGATGACAAATAAAAACACTCCTTTTTAAATCGTAATAATTACGATTTAATATATCGTGGACTGCTAACGATGACAATAGTATGTTATAAACATTTTTGAACATTTACATGCATCTTATTACGACTAGACAAAGTGTCGATGCATAGATGCGTAATTTGAGCACGAACATTTTACTTCGATACATAACTTTGATAACCATGCGATGCGTGGTCAAGTGCATAAGATTTTAAAAACAAAGAGGGGAGTGGGACAGAAATCAAATTTTTTAATAGAGATTTCGTAATCCCACCTATGCAATCAAGGCAAGGATGATTAGGATAAAGGTTTACCTGAGCTAACGCTCATGCATAAGTCTCACTAGCATTTTTATGTGACATACCTCATATACTTTTGCATAAGAACTACTCATTTTCATAAAATAAGTAATTCTTTAAAGCAGTGAGACTTTACATTTTCATTCAGTCATCTACTGCCTAAACGAAAAAGAGTCTGAGACAACTATTTATGTCCCAGACTCCTCAATTTTGAGAATAGGTATATTCCAAGTTCTAAAAATACCCTGTATTATAATTTTGTATTTTTTAAATCTTTTTTGATTTCATCGTGCTTCGTTCTTTTGGAAGCGGGTGTATTTAAATTATATGCAGATTTAATAATAAGGTGACTGGCTAATGGTCCGGTAATTAAAATAAACAAGATACCGACGATTAATTGCATATTAACGTACCCTTCACGTCCAATAAAGAATAAGAACACACCACTGATTAATAACATTGCGCCTAATGTTGCAGCTTTACCTGCCGCGTGCGCTCTAGCATAGACATCATCCAGACGTAAGATACCAATGGCAGCAAGAGCACTGATGAGTGAACCTATTATAACCAAGATAAGCGCTATGCTAATGACGATCGTTGTTATCATGTTCAATCACCTTACCTTTATCCATATACTTAGCAAATACTGCTGTACCAAGGAATGCAAGTATACCTATTAATAAAATAGCAACCATCATATATTTAGTACCTAAGAAAATACTAAATAAGGCGACAATGGCCATTAATTGAATACCCATCGCATCGAGTGCAACAACCCTATCAGCTAGAGAAGGGCCGATAATTACACGAACTAACATGCCTAGCATTGACAACGCAACGATAACTAATGCAATTATTAATATGATATTATAGTTCATTCATTTTCTCCTACCTCTCTGACCACTTTTTCAAGGGAAGACTTGATGCTTTCAACTTCTTCTTCTTTCGTACTGAAATCGATACTATGAATATAAATTTTTGTTCGATCATCACTAATTCCTAAAACAATTGTACCAGGCGTTAGTGTAATTAAATTGGACAGTAATACAATTTGCCAATCTTTTTTTAAATCTGTGTTGTAAGTAAAGAATGCAGGTTCATTATCAATGTTAGGTTTAACGACAATACGTATGACATCGATATTGGCTTTGATGAGTTCTATTAAAAATACAAGGAAAAGTTTTATGATTTTATATACTGTAATGAGATAAAATCTACCCGGTAATACACCACGCATGATATAAACTAAAAGTAATGCGAATAAATAGCCTAAAATGAAGTTATTAAAATTATAACTACCTGTAACAAATAACCAAAATACAGATAAAATTAAATTCACTAATATTTGAATCGCCATTTTATTTTCCCCCCAATACGCTGTCAGTGTATACACTTGGATTGTAAAACGTTTCTGCTGCATCTTTAATGATTGGTTGTAACCAATCTGCAGAAAGTCCAAATATTACAGAAATAACGACAGCAACAATGGATACAGTAAGAATCCCTTTATATTGTAATTTAGGATTTACTTGATAACCTTCTGATTTACCGAAGAACCCTTGTAAAAAGATTCGTATCACAGAATAAAGTACAACCAGACTTGAAAGTAAGACTAAAATACCACTTAAATAAAATCCTTTTTCAAAAGTAGCTTGAACGATATAGTACTTACCATAAAATCCACTAAGAGGGGGAATACCAGCTAAACTAAGTGCTGCTATAAAGAAAGTCCAACCTAGCACTGGGTAGTCTTTAATAAGACCGCCATATTTACGTAAGTCATGTGTTTTTGTAATTTTATACATGACACCAATTAGGAAAAATAAGGCTGCTTTGATTAACATATCATGTAGCGTATAGTAAATCGCGCCCATCATACCAGTTTGATTCATCATCGCTACACCGACAAGAATGACACCTACAGCAATCATGATATTATAGAGTATGATTTTTTTAGTATCAAAGTAACTTATGGCGCCAACACAACCAAAGATGATTGTGAGTAGGGCGAGAAACAGTATAGTATAGAATGAAAAGTTCGATGTATCTCTAAAAAATAGGCTGGCAGTTCTAGCAATGGCATATATGCCTACTTTAGTTAATAAGGCACCGAAGAAGGCAATAATTGCAATAGGTGGTGCGTAATAAGCACCTGGCAACCAAATATACATTGGAAAAGCACCAGCTTTTGTAGCAAATACAAAGATAAATAAAATAAATATAATGGTTACAATGCCACTATCTTGTGATGGTAGTTGACTTAACTTTTCGCTGATATCAGCAAGGTTCAACGTGCCTACTACCGAATAAAGCATAGCTACAGCAATAACGAAGAATGCTGAAGAAGTCACATTTACAAGAACATATTTAATCGTCTCACTCAATTGTACTTTTGTGCCGCCAATAACTAAGAGAATATAGGAAGCCATCAAGAATACCTCGAAGAATACGAACAAGTTAAATATATCGCCGGTAATAAATGAGCCTATGACTCCAGTTAGCATAAACATAACAGCGAAGTAATAGTAATATGTTTCGCGTTCAATACCTACAGATTGATAGGAATATAAAATGATGAGCATTGTGACGATGAGGCTTGTGATGACAAGTAATGCACTGAATATATCAAGTACAAAGACAATACTATAAGGTGCATCCCATGAACCAAGCTCTAAAGTAATTGGACCATCTTTTAAAACATTATTTAAATTAATAAAAGCGAATATTAAAGTTAATGCCGTACCTGCTAAGGCAACATAACGTTTGATTTTAGGACGTTTACCAATGAAAATGAGTGCGATAATAGTGATCATTGGTATGACGAGTAATGAAATGATTAAGTTACTCTCTATCATCTTCTAGCACTCCTTTCATACTTTCTACGTTGTCTGTGCCTAATTCTTTATAACTTCTAAAAGCAAGTACTAAGAAAAACGCTGTGACTGAAAATGAAATAACAATAGCGGTTAAAATTAATGCCTGTGGTATAGGATCAACGTAAGAAGTAATACCTTTCTCATATATAGGTACTTCACCTTTTTTTAAACCGCCCATTGTAATTAAAAATAAGTTTGCAGTATGTGTTTGTAATGTAGTCCCAATAATAATGCGTATCAAACTCTTAGAAAGAATGAGATAGACACTCATTGCAGTGAGAATACCACATACGAAAATCATCAATATTTCCATTACTCATTCTCTCCAATCGATAAGATTATAGTCATTACTGTACCTACAACTGCACACATAACACCTAAATCAAAGAAAGTAGCTGTGTGCATCTCCATTGGTGGTAAAATACCTAATGGAATTTCAAACGGCGTATGCGTGAAGAAGTTTTTATTATAAAACCAACTTGCCATTGGTGTTGCTAAACAAAATAATAAGCCGATACCGATTAATATTTTAAAATCCCAAGGGAATATCTTACGCATTGTTTTAATATCAAAAGCGACC
Source organism: Staphylococcus sp. ZWU0021 (assembly GCF_000798895.1). NCBI lineage: Bacteria > Bacillati > Bacillota > Bacilli > Caryophanales > Staphylococcaceae > Staphylococcus > Staphylococcus sp. ZWU0021. The sequence goes on along the minus strand of NZ_JTLN01000005.1, from coordinate 177,912 downwards.
GTAATAATAACGAGAGCACTTGATAACAATAGACCACCAACGAAACCACCACCTGGTGTATAGTGTCCGGCCAAGAATAAAGATAGACCAAACATTACTATGAGGAAGAAGATAACAACTGCTGAATATTGAAAAATTAAATTATTCTTCTGTCTGTTCAACGTTTTTACCCCCTTCATCAGATTTATCATTTTTCGCACGTAATTTAATCATGGTATAAACACCTAATCCAGCAATACCCAACACGGAAGACTCAAATAATGTATCGGTACCACGGAAGTCAACCAATATGACGTTAACCATGTTTGTACCATGTGCTAAGTCATAGACATGCGTTTTATAAAATTCTGCGATAGAACCGAAGTGTCTGTTACCATAAGCGATTAATCCAAGTACGGTAACGACAATACCAGCACCAACAGAAATAACAATATTAACCAATTTGAATGAACGTGTTTCTTTATGTCTATTTAGATTAGGTAAATGATAGAAACATAATAAGAATAATGCAGTAGAAATGGATTCAACTACAAATTGTGTAAGTGCTAAGTCTGGCGCACCGAAGAAAATAAAGAATATAGCAACAGAATAACCGACAGCACTGGCCATAATTATACTGAATAGTCTGGATTTAGCGAAAATAATCATTGAAGCTGCTGTAATAATGAGCACTACAATAATTAATTCGAAAGGACGTATCGCACTGACATCTTTAAAATCAATATTGAAAGGTGTAACTAATAATGTAACTAAGGCAATAACAATGAGAGATGCAAAGATAATGACTAAATTATTACGTGTGAATCCAGTAACATACGTATCTGTAAATTTGCTAGAGTATCTAGGTGTTACATCTCCAAATTTGTTATACCAGTAATTAATTGTCAGTTTAGTTGGTTGTTTTTGTAATAAATAAATCCAATAACTGAATGTAATGATTAATACAATACCAACAATATAAATGCCTAATGTAGAGAAGAAGGCTGGTGTAAAGCCATGGAACATATGAAATTCCGCTGTCGAATTTGTTGTTTGACCAATTGCATTCACCGCGGGTTCTATAATAGAACCTGAAAGTATCGCAGGGAATAACCCAAATACGATAACTAAAATGGCTAAAATTGACGGAGAAATGAGCATTAATGGTGAAACTTCATGTGCTTTTTTAGGTAATTTATCTTCTTTATAACTACCTAAGAAAATTTGGCCAATAAACCTTATTGAATATACAAATGTAAACACACTACCGATAATAGCGGTAATTGGAATTAAAATACCGAGTGTATCTAAACTAAATAAGTTTACATTAGTAACTTCGATCATACTTTCTAAAAATTTTTCTTTAGATAAAAAACCATTAAATGGCGGTATGCCTGCCATACTTAAAGAAGTGATTAATGTGATGGTAAACGAAATAGGCATAATGGTTAATAAACCGCCCAGTTTTTTGACATCACGGGTACCAGTTGAATGGTCAACAGCACCAGTAATCATAAATAGTGCACCTTTAAAGGTAGCATGGTTAATCAAGTGGAAGATGGCTGCCGTAAATGCTGCGATGTAAATTTGACTTTCAGCACCTTCAAAATGAAAGCTTACTGCGCCTACACCGAGCATTGCCATAATCATACCTAGTTGAGATACAGTAGAAAATGCGAGTATCCCTTTCAAATCTTGTTGTTTTGTTGCATTTAATGATGCCCAAAATAGTGTGATGAGGCCAACAGCAGTCACTGTCCAAATCCAACCTTGAGACACTGCGAATATAGGTGTCATACGTGCCACTAAGTAAAGCCCAGCTTTAACCATAGTTGCTGAGTGAAGATATGCACTAACAGGTGTTGGTGCTTCCATCGCATCTGGTAACCAAACATAAAATGGAAATTGTGCAGATTTAGTCATTGCACCAATTAATACCAGAATCATAGAGAAAATAAAAAATGGACTTGTTTGGATTTCTGAGGCATTATTTATCAATTCTTGAATACTTGTTGTTCCACCGGCAATGGAAAGTAAGATAATACCACCCAAAAGTGATAAACCGCCAAATACAGTAACGAGCATTGATTTTTGTGCTCCGTAAATTGAGGCTTGTTTATCACGCCAAAATGAAATAAGAAGGAAACTTGAAAATGAAGTTAATTCCCAGAATAAATATAAGATAATTAAATTATCAGATAATACAAGACCTAACATTGCACCCATAAAAAGCAATAGGTAACAATAAAAATGTCCTAATTGCTCTTGTCGACTTAAATAGCTTATAGAATACAGTACAATTAAACAGCCAATGCCAGTTATAAGTAAACTGAATAATAAACCAAGACCATCTACATACAAATTAAAGTTCATACCAAAATGCGGCATCCAATTTGCTTTTTCCATAATGGTATTGCCTGACATCGTTGTTGAAATATATGATAAAAAATATATAAATAAGACGACGGGGATAGGTAACACAAACCATCCTAAATGTATCCGTTTATAGAACCGATATACAAATGGAATAATGAGTGCAAATATCAACGGTAATAGTACCGCTATATGTAACAAACTCATTATATTTTCCTCCTTTTAAAATTTATTATAAATTCATTATACATGAATTGAAGAGTTCTGAAAAACGTGTTTAAGCCTTGAAGGACTTGAAATATATGTGTTGTTAAATAAGAAGAAACACGGTATTTTTATTCAAAATTTTGTTTATATTGAAGTGAATAATCTGCTTTGAGACGCTGTAGATTTTCAAGCGACATTGTTGCGTGCAATGTATTTTCAGCTTTTAATTTTTCTTCTAAATGTGTAATAGCTTGTTGTAAAGATACTTTATATGGTAATGGTTCTACATTAAAAGGTCTTAAATGCGATTTTTTAGTGTAACGCTTTTCATATTGACTCAGTGCTTTTCTTTCGTGAAAGAAAACATTTTCTGTTTCTGTTGGATTATGTAAATCCCCTTGTTTAGGGTGTTTAATGACTTGTTCAACTTGTACGAGTACTTGATTTTCATCTTCTTCCTTAATGGTAACGCCGTAACTGCCAGTTTTATGTGAAAAACGATATAACATGATTCATTCCATCCCTTCTTTTATGTTAGAATACATATATCATCTTAACATGAAATGGAGAATAAAAATGACGAACTATCCTCAGTTAAATACAGAAATTAATGGTAATGAAATTAAATTGATTATGCACACAAATAAAGGAGATATGACCTTTAAACTATTACCTGATGTAGCACCAAAAACTGTAGAAAATTTTGTGACACATGCGAAAAATGGTTACTATAATGGTGTAACATTCCATCGTGTCATTAATGATTTTATGGTACAAGGTGGCGACCCAACAGCTACAGGTATGGGTGGAGAAAGTATTTATGGTGAACCTTTTGAAGATGAATTTTCAAAAGAAGCCTTTAATATTTATGGTGCGTTATCTATGGCAAATGCTGGTCCACATACGAATGGTTCACAATTCTTTATCGTACAAATGAATGAAGTACCTGAATCAATGTTGAGTCAGTTAGCTGACGGTGGTTGGCCAGAGCCAATCGTTAAAGCATATGCTGAAACGGGTGGCACACCATGGTTAGATCAAAAACATACAGTGTTTGGTCAACTGATCGAAGGTAAGGATACTTTAGAAGACATAGCAAACACTAAAGTAGGACCACAAGATAAACCATTACATGATATAACAATCGATTCAATTGAAATAGTCGAATAATACGAATGACATTGTAAATTAAAGTACGAATTGAAAGCCTAGATCAACCCAATAAATCGTATGGGTATATCTAGGTTTTTTTATCGACGACTTTTAAAGGCATAGACATCGTTGGCAGTAATGTATCAATGTAATAATCAGCGTGGCATACGTATGTTTTATCCATTGCTGTAATCATGATGAACCACTGATTTATGTCTGCCTATGAATGAAATGTGAAATTTTTCTACTATAATATTAGTGCCATCGTATAATGTATGCTATTATAATAGTGTTAAGAAAAACGAAATAAGGGGTTATCACGTTGAATAATCACTATAAAGTAGGTCAACATGTCAAAGTTCGTGTGACTGGTATTCAACCGTATGGCGCTTTTGTAGAAACCCCTGACAATGCTGAAGGTTTAATTCATATTTCTGAAATTATGGATGATTACGTCCATAATTTAAAAAAATTTTTATCAGAAGGGCAAATTGTAAGAGCGAAAGTGATTTCAATTGATGATGAAGGTAAACTGAATCTTTCTTTAAAAGATAATGACTATTTTAAAAATTATGAACGTAAGAAAGAAAAACAGTCAGTGTTAGATGAAATTAAAGAGACCGAACGATATGGGTTTCAAACAATTAAAGAACGCTTACCGGTTTGGATAAAGCAGTCCAAAAACGCGATTAAAGATGAGTAATTTATCTTTTGAAAAAGCTGCCATTTCATGATTGAAATGGCAGCTTTTTTGTTTATAACATTTTAGCAAATATGACAATAAAGTGAGTATTTGTTTTAAAGTATGCGAATATGGCTATACAAAAATATATGCGTGAGCATATTTATTTTAAATTAAAACTGAGGTAGCTAAAATAAAAAAGTATTAAAAATTATCCAAACTTTTTAAAAGTACATTTAGGAGGAACAGTAAACATGAATCAAAAATTCCAACCATTATTTGAAAAATTAACTTTACCGAATAAAGTTGAATTAGATAATCGTTTTGTATTAGCGCCATTAACACATGTATCATCTAATGATGATGGCTCTATTTCTAATGAAGAAGTCGTATATATGGAACAACGCTCAAAAGATGTAGGATTAGCCATTTCCGCAGCGAGTAACGTTACCGATTTAGGAAAAGCATTCCCTGGTCAACCATCTGTTGCACATGATTCGAATTTAGAAGGTTTAAAACGTTTAGCGCAAGCTATGAAGAAAAATGGTGCTAAAGCAATTGTTCAAATTCATCACGGTGGTGCACAATCATTACCTAATTTAACACCGGGTGGAGATGTTGCTGGACCTAGTCCGATTTCAATGAAAAGTTTTGGTGAGCAAGAAGAACACCATGCACGTGAAATTACAGTAGATGAAATTAAAGAAACAATTAAAGCATTTGGAGAGGCAACGAAGAGAGTCATTGATGCTGGATTCGATGGCGTAGAAATTCATGGTGCCAACCATTATTTAATTCATCAATTTGTTTCACCTTATTACAACCGTCGTGATGATGAATGGGGAGAAGACCGTTTGAAATTCGCTTCAGAAGTGATTGATGAAGTAACCGAAACGGTTAAAAAGTATGGTAGTAAAGATTTTATTGTTGGCTATAGACTTTCACCAGAAGAAGCAGAATCTCCAGGTATAAGCATGGAAATTACTGAAACATTGGTTAAGCATTTAATTGAAAAACCATTAGACTATCTACATGTATCATTAATGGATATACATTCTAAAACACGTGAAGGTAAATATAAAGGTCAAGAACGTGTACAATTATTATTAGAATGGATGGACGGCCGTATGCCATTAATTGGAATTGGTTCAATCTTTACTGCTGATCAAGCAATTGAAGCAATTGAGTCTACGAAAGTTGATCTTATTGCTTTAGGTAGAGAAATATTACTAGATCACAACTTTATTAGTAAAATTAAAGACGGTAAAGAAGATGAAATCATTTCACAATTTGATCCTGAAAGAAAAGATAGACATCATTTACCACCAAATTTATGGGATCAATTCAATCGAGGATTCTACCCATTACCAAGAACAGATAACAAATAAATAACACATTTGAACGCATAAATTTTCTGATGAATGAATCCAGAAGATTTATGCGTTTTTTTTACGAATATAATGCTTAAACATACAATTAAATGCAAAAATAATAATAGTTAATTTTATTTTTAAATTTAAGGAAATTTTCTTGTAATCATAGTTAGGATTATGTCATTATATATGTAAGGGCTTACATAATTTTGACAATTGTATATATGAATTTAACAATGCAAAAAATAGCGTATTTAAGACGTTGAACAGTGATTGAGTAAGCTGTTTTAGAAAATAGTTTCAGTTCACGTGTAAATACGTTATGCTATGAGTGAGTATTGCTTAGGAGTCATTTTTGCTCTTAAATTTTTACAAAGGGGAGATATCATGTCAAGATCAGAAGAAATCATTGAAGTAACAAATCATTATGGTGCACAAAACTATGTACCACTTCCAATTGTTATCTCGGAAGCGGAAGGCGTATGGGTCAAAGACCCTGAAGGAAATAAATATATGGATATGTTATCTGCATATTCAGCTGTAAACCAAGGTCATAGACACCCTAAAATTATCCAAGCTTTGAAAGAACAAGCGGATAAAGTTACATTAGTTTCACGCGCTTTCCATAGTGAAAATCTAGGTGAATGGTATGAAAAAATTTGTAAGCTTTCTGGCAAAGCAAAAGCTTTACCGATGAACACTGGTGCGGAAGCAGTTGAGACTGCATTAAAAGCAGCACGTCGTTGGGCTTATGATGTTAAAAATATACAACCAGATAAGGCAGAAATTATTGCTTTCAATGGTAACTTCCATGGTCGAACAATGGCGCCTGTTTCCTTATCGTCTGAACCTGAATACCAACGTGGGTATGGCCCGTTATTAGATGGTTTCCGTAAAGTAGATTTTGGTGATATTGAGGCTGTTAAAGCAGCAATTAATGAAAATACTGCAGCTATTCTGATTGAGCCGATACAGGGAGAAGCAGGTATTAATGTACCTCCAGAAGGTTATTTGAAACAAATTAGAGAATTATGTGATGAGCATAACGTTTTATTTATCGCTGATGAAATTCAAGCTGGTCTTGGACGTTCAGGTAAATTATTTGCAACAGATTGGGATAATGTAAAACCGGATGTTTATATTCTAGGTAAAGCTTTAGGTGGCGGTGTATTGCCAATTTCAGTGGTATTAGCAGATGAAGAAGTATTAGGTGTATTCACACCTGGTTCACACGGATCAACATTTGGTGGTAATCCACTTGCTTGTGCAGTATCAAATGCAGCGCTAGATGTCATTATCGATGAAGATTTACCAGGACGTTCTTTAGAGTTAGGTGATTATTTTAAATCAGAATTAGAAAAAATAGACCACCCAGCAATCAAAGAAGTACGTGGACGTGGATTGTTTATCGGAATTGAACTTAATGAAGCAGCAAGACCATTCTGTGAATCTTTAAAAGAGCAAGGTTTATTATGTAAAGAAACGCATGATACGGTAATTAGATTTGCACCACCACTTATTATTTCTAAGGAAGAATTAGACTTTGCATTAGACAAAGTTAGAAGTGTTTTTGAGTAAATTCACACTTCTGTAACATATGTTCTGAAACCCCTTTAAAAAGGTGAATCTTATGTTACAATTATCATGAAAGCGAAATCATTAGTAACGAAAAAGAGGCGAAATGAATCATGACTGAGAATAATAATTTAGTTACTTCTACGCAACAAATTATTAAGGAAGCATTGCATAAATTGGGATTTGACGATGGTATGTATGATTTGGTAAAGGAACCTTTACGTTTCCTACAAGTTAGAATTCCTGTACGTATGGATGATGGTACTGTACAAACATTTACTGGTTATCGTGCACAGCATAACGACGCTGTTGGACCAACAAAAGGTGGGGTTCGTTTCCACCCAGAAGTTGATGAAGAAGAAGTTAAAGCATTATCAATGTGGATGACATTGAAATGTGGCATTGTAGATTTACCATACGGTGGTGGTAAAGGTGGTATCGTTTGCGATCCACGTCAAATGAGTATTCATGAGGTAGAGCGTCTATCTCGCGGATATGTTCGTTCAATTTCTCAATTTGTTGGACCGACAAAAGATATTCCAGCACCAGACGTATTTACAAACTCTCAAATTATGGCATGGATGATGGATGAGTATAGTTCGCTAGATAAATTTAACTCTCCAGGGTTTATCACTGGTAAACCGATTGTATTAGGTGGTTCACAAGGACGTGACCGTGCTACTGCACTAGGTGTTGTCATTGCTATCGAACAAGCGGCACAAAGAAGAGGACTAAATCTTAAAGGTGCGCGTATTGTCATCCAAGGATTTGGTAACGCTGGTAGTTTCTTAGCTAAGTTCTTGTATGATATGGGTGCAACAATTGTTGGGATTTCAGATGCGTATGGTGCACTACATGATCCAGAAGGTTTAGATATTGATTACCTATTAGATAGAAGAGATAGTTTTGGTACGGTTACGAACTTATTTGATGAAACAATTTCAAATAAAGAATTATTTGAAATTGATTGTGATATCTTAGTTCCTGCAGCCATTGCGAATCAAATTACTGAAGACAATGCTCATGATATTAAAGCTGATATTGTTGTTGAAGCGGCAAATGGACCAACTACACCAGCTGCAACACGCATATTAACTGAACGTGATATTCTACTCGTACCTGATGTATTAGCAAGTGCTGGTGGAGTTACAGTTTCATACTTTGAATGGGTGCAAAATAACCAAGGTTATTATTGGTCTGAAGAAGAAGTTAACACGAAAATGCGTGAAAAGCTTACAACAGCCTTTGACACAATTTATGAATTATCTCAAAATAGAAAAATTGATATGCGCTTAGCTGCATATATTGTAGGTATTAAACGTACGGCAGAAGCTGCACGTTACCGTGGTTGGGCTTAAGCCAATACAGATATAACAAAAACGACAATTGCTGTTTTTATCAGCAATTGTCGTTTTTTCGTATGTTGTTTAATGGATTTAAAAATAAAGGAATAAACAAAAATTAATATTTATTCTGTTCTCCTTCATTTATTACTTGTTTGTATAGATCTGGATAATTTGTAAATACACCGTCAACACCATAATGATTCAATCGCTTCATATCTTCTGGGTCATTAACTGTAAATGGGTGTACAAGTAAACCAGCTTTTTTAAGATTTTTAACATTTTGTTTTGTTAAATCAGAGGCTTCAGGGCCTACACCAATTGCATAATTTCTAATTTCATTAAAATCTTGCTGAGATAAAGCTAATAATTCACCTTTATCAAGTAAACGGATTAATGGCACATTTGAGTTTAGTTTCTGCATTTTAAGTAAACTTTCTTGTGAAAAAGATTGTACTAAAACTTGACCATTATTAAGTGATTGTTTATTTAACATATGATGTTTATTAAGGGAATCCAATAATTTTTCTTCCATACCTGGATAAACATCAGGCGATTTTGTCTCAATGTAGTAATTAGCTGATGTTCCATAACGCTCTAAAATTTCATCTAGGGTTGGAATTTTTGCACCTTTATAATTTGAATTAGCATATTGCGGATTTTGGCTATTAAATTTACTGCCAGCATCTAATTGTTTTAATTCTTTTAATGTATATTGATCCACTCTACCTGTTCCATTTGTTGTACGATCTACTGTTTCATCATGCATTGCAACTAAATGGCCATCTTTAGTCATCTGTAAATCAATTTCTATGTATGAGGCACCTATGGCATTATGACTCTTATCATATGAGAAAAAAGTATGTTCCGGTGCATATCCGCTCGCACCTCTGTGTGCAATTGTCGTGAATTTTTCGCCTGTCAAATTTTGTACTTTCTTTTGGTTATGTTGTGATTGATTACTAGACCCGCTTTGTTGCTTTGTAGTGTTTGACTGTTCTGTATAGGTATTACCGTTTCCCGAAGCTTCAATAAATGATGAAGTACACAAACCCGATAATGTTAAAGCAGTTATACTAGAAACGATTAGCTTATGTGTATGTTTCATAATGACGACACTCCTTAATATGAACTATATGCTCACAGTACATAAAAAAGAGGGGGATGAGAATAGAATTTACAGTATTATAATTCAAAATAAATAAAATTAATTTTAAGCTTACAATTTTAAAAGAAATATATAGTTATAGAATCTAAAGTGAAGACAATGGAAACTTTTAAAATAAAGATGAAACTGAACCTCAAATTTCTAATAGAGTTTTCCTAGTCATCTATTACCTAATTGAAGAAGAGTCTGGAACATCTATTTTTGTCCCAGACTCTAACTATTATATGTGACCTAATGACATATTAAAAATCTATGCATGTTTAGTCACTGAGTTCTTTATGAATGATGTCGAGTTGTTGTTGTACCGATGATTGACCCGTCGAACCGTAACTAATTCTTCTGCTTACACAATTTTCTGGTTTTAAATAATCATAGATATCCGCTTCTATCAGTTCATTTGCACTCTGATATTGTTCTAAAGGAACATCTAATAAATATATATTATGTTGAATAGACCAAAGCACAATTTTACCAACAACCTCGTGTGCGCTCCTAAAAGGGACACCTTTATTCACAAGATAGTCTGCGAGTTCAGTCGCATTTGAAAAATCATTGTATACCGTTTGTTGTAGACGTTCGACATTAACTGTCATTGAATCTATCATACCGTCAAATATGCGTAATGATCCTTTTAAGGTGTGAACGGCATCAAATAATCCTTCTTTATCTTCTTGCATATCTTTATTGTATGCTAAAGGTAGACCTTTGAGTGTCATCAACATACTCATCAAGTGACCAGTTGTACGTCCAACTTTGCCTCTTATAAGTTCAGCCATATCTGGGTTCTTTTTTTGAGGCATAATGGATGAGCCAGTTGAAAAAGCATCTGATAAGGTAATAAAATTTGCTTCAGCTGAAGACCAAAAAATAATTTCCTCAGCAAAACGTGACAAATGTACCATTGTTAATGAAATATTATGCAATGTTTCAACAATATAATCTCTATCACTCACAGCATCCATACTATTTTCATATATGGCACTAAAATCCAAAAGTGATTGCGTTTCATGACGATCAATCGGATAGGTAGTACCACTTAATGCGGCCGCACCTAAAGGAGAAATATCAATACGTTTTAAACTATCTTGAAAACGTGATTTATCTCTTTCCAACATCCAATAATAAGTTAGTATATGGTGCGCGAATGAAATAGGTTGTGCTCTTTGTAAATGTGTATAGCCTGGCATAATAGTGTTAATATGCGATTCAGCAGTATTTACAATTGTATGTTGAAACTGTGTAATTAATTCAATCAAAGCATTGACTTCAGCTTTTGTATAGAGATGCATATCTGTAGCAACCTGATCATTTCTACTACGACCAGTGTGTAATCTACCTCCAGCATCACCAATACGCTTAATTAATTCATGTTCAATATTTAAATGAATATCTTCTAACGAAGTATCCAATTCTAAATTATCTTGTTCATAATCCTTCAATATGGCATTTAAACCTTCAATAATTTGGTCGCAGTCTGAATCTGTAATGATATCTTGTTTCGCTAACATTTTTGCATGTGCAATACTCCCTTGCACATCATACTGAATTAACGTCTTATCGAAGTGGATAGAGGCATTGAATTCATCAACCCAATCCTCAGGTTGCTCGCTAAATCTACCACCCCATGCTTTATTGCTCATCTTTATAGCCACCGTGTAACATTGAATTGACTTTTGTAGGTAAACCAAAGATATCAATAAAACCAACTGCGGATTCTTGATTAAATGCGTCTTCTTTTGTATAAGTTGCTAATTTTTCGTTGTATAACGTATAAGGTGATTGTCTACCATTGACGATAGCATTGCCTTTGTACAATTTAAGACGTACATCACCAGTAACGTGTGCTTGTGTACTATCAACAAATATTTTTAAACTATCTGTAAGCGGAGAGAACCATAGGCCATTATATATTTGTTCAGAAAATTGTTTTTCAATAACTGGTTTGAAATGTGCAACATCTTTTGTCAGTGTTATTGTTTCTAGCGCTTTATGTGCATTCATAATTACTTCTGCTGCGGGTGTCTCATAGACTTCTCTTGATTTGATACCAACGAGTCTATTTTCTACGTGATCTATTCTACCAACCCCATGTTTACCTGCGAGTTTGTTTAATTCTAAGATGAGTTCACTTAATTTATAAGCTGTGCCATCTAAAGAGACAGGGATACCTTTTTCAAAAGAGAGTACAATTTCTTCGGCTTCATCTGGCGCGTCTTCTAATTCGTTTGTTAAATCATATGCATCTTTTGGTGGTGTAGCATAAGGATCCTCAAGAATGCCACATTCATTACTTCTACCCCATAAATTTTGGTCAATTGAATAAGGAGAATCATGTTGAATAGGGACTGGAATATTATGCCTAATTGCATAATCGATTTCTTCTTCACGGCTCCATGCCCATTCTCTTACTGGTGCAAATACTTTTAATTCAGGGTCTAATGCTTTAATTGCAACTTCAAAACGTACCTGGTCATTTCCTTTACCTGTACATCCATGCGCAATACCTACTGAGTTTGTTTTGCTAGCAATTTCAACGAGTTTTTTTGAAATTAAAGGTCTTGATAATGCTGATACTAAAGGATATGTTCCTTCATACATTAGATTGCCTTTGATTGCATACGATACATAATCTTGGCTGAATTCTTCTGTAGCATCAATAATATGACATTCTATAGCCCCCATATCTAATGCTTTTTGATGTACTAATTCTAAATCTTTACCCTCACCGACATCTAAGCAACATGCAACCACATCATAACCTTTATCTAATAACCATTTAACTGCCACACTAGTGTCTAAACCACCTGAATATGCTAATACGATTTTCTCTTTCATAGTGCCACCTCATTTAATTTGATTGAATTTGTCTTTTTTATGAATTTGATATGGATAGTATAGCAGATGATGAATGAAAATAAAACCATTATTTTACATAAATATGCATATAATATTTTGACCTTCAGTATGAAAGTCGATTTATAGGGCTTTGAATATGAATTTATGTTATAGGAAGGGGAAATGTAATGTATATAATAGTGAATAAACTATAAAGCTCATTATTCTTGGATGATAAGGTTTAACTATTATTTTTGATAAACGATAGGCTAGTTGTTTGAATAGTCAAAATAAACTTAGTAAAATAATAATGAAATTAAAAACACTGGAGGCAATTCAATATGACGCATATTCAATTAGATTATGGTAAAACTTTAGAATTTTTTGGCGAACATGAACTACAACAACAAAAAGATATAGTTAAATCAATTCATAATACTATCCATAAAGGTACTGGCGCAGGCAGCGACTTTCTTGGTTGGATTGATCTTCCTGTTGATTATGATAAAGAAGAATTCTCACGTATTTTAGAAGCTTCAAAACGGGTCAAAGACAACTCGGAAGTATTTGTAGTTATTGGTATTGGTGGTTCTTATTTAGGTGCACGTGCTGCGATTGAAATGCTAACTTCTTCATTTAGAAATAGCGATGAATATCCTGAAATTGTATTTGTTGGTAATCACTTATCATCTACTTATACTCAAGAATTAATAGATTATCTAGACGGTAAAGATTTTTCAGTAAACGTTATTTCTAAATCTGGTACTACGACTGAACCAGCCGTATCATTCAGATTGTTTAAACAACTTTTAGAAAATAAATATGGTAAAGAAGAAGCGAAAAAACGTATCTTTGCTACTACAGATAAAGAAAAAGGTGCATTGAAGCAATTAGCTACAAATGAAGGTTATGAAACATTTGTAGTGCCAGATGATATCGGTGGCCGTTATTCAGTATTGACAGCTGTTGGTTTATTACCAATTGCAGTTGCTGGTATTGACATTAAAGCAATGATGGAAGGTGCAGCGAAAGCACGTGAAGAATTGTCATCTGAGAATTTAGAAGATAATATTGCTTATCAATATGCAACGATTCGTAACGTTTTATATGCAAAAGGTTATGATACAGAAATGTTAATTAACTATGAACCATCAATGCAATATTTCAATGAATGGTGGAAACAATTATTTGGTGAATCTGAAGGTAAAGACTACAAAGGTATTTATCCATCAAGTGCAAACTACACAACAGATTTACACTCACTTGGACAATATGTACAAGAAGGTCGTCGTTTCTTATTTGAAACTGTTGTTAAAGTAAATAATCCAAAACATGATATTACGATTGAAGAAGATAGTGATAATTTAGATGGTTTAAATTATTTAGCTGGAAAAACAATCGATGAAGTAAATACAAAAGCGTTTGAAGGTACATTATTAGCGCATACTGACGGTGGCGTACCTAATATCGTTTTAAATATACCTCGTCTTGATGAAGAAACATTTGGTTACGTTGTTTACTTCTTTGAATTAGCTTGTTCAATGAGTGGTTACCAATTAGGTGTTAATCCATTTAACCAACCTGGTGTAGAAGCATATAAACAAAATATGTTCGCTTTATTAGGTAAACAAGGATTTGAAGATAAAAAAGAAGCATTAGAAAAACGTTTATAATATTTTCTAGTAGTTTGAAGTTAGATTGCTTACATTAAAATATGTAATGACAATGAAAAAGAGTGTGACGTTTATAGCGTCGCACTCTTTTTATGCATTTTTATCGTATGCATACATCTAATACATGATAGCAAGCTCATTCCTGAGACCGATTTATCATATGCTGAATACTTTATAGTTTTAAATAAGCAACTTTACACTTATAATTATATAGAATAGTTATAATGAGGGTTGATTTAATGACAGAGGAGCAAGTACAGCATTGGTTTGATATGTTTGGTAGTTTAGGTTATATTGCAGGTTTCCTGCTACCTTTTATTGAAGCTTTTATTCCGATTTTACCAATCATTGTGTTTATCATTGTAAACGTCAATGCTTTTGGGTGGTTTATAGGTACTGTATTAGCTTGGGCTGGGACAGTTGCAGGGAGTTATATTGTCTTCTTGTTTTTCAGAAGATTAAATAATACAAAGTATATGAAAAAGGTTCAGCAACGTACTTCTGTGCAGAGGTTGATTCATTTTATCGATCGAAGAGGCGTTATTCCTATCTTTATTTTAATGTGCTTTCCATTTACACCAAGTGCACTCGTAAATATCGTTGCAAGTATGTCTCATATTAAAGCGCATGCTTATCTAACTGTGCTGATTATTTCTAAGTTTATCATGATTGGACTCGTTGGTTGGTTAGGCAATGATATTACGACTTTATTCTCTAATCCAACACGATTGATTACAATTGTGGTTGTCATTATCATCGTTTGGTTCGTTGGAAGGAAGATTGAGAAACATTTTATGAGTTCGTCGGAGGAGTGACAACTTGCGAAAAATATTAAAACATTTGATTTCAATTATAATTGCGATTATTATAGTACTGTTGATTCAAGCTTTTGTTATTACTGGTTCAGTGGTGAAAGATAATACAATGTCTCCGAATCTAAAGGAAAATGATCGTATATTTGTAAATAAAATAAAACCAACATTTGATTTGTTAGATAATAATGATATTATAATGTATCGTAATGGTGATGATATCCAATATAGTAGAATTATTGGCAAGCCTGGGCAGTCGATTGCTTTTAAAGGCGGTAAGCTTATTAGAGATGATAGGCAAGTTGATGAACCTTTTACCCAAAACAGCATAGAAAATTTATCACTTAGGGATATAAAAAATTCTGAAAGTGATATCATACCACCAAATGCTTATTTTGTGCTCAATGATCAACGTACGAATAAGCATGATTCTAGGATATTGGGCTATATTAAGAAAGAAGATATTATCGGTAATGTTAGTATGAGATATTACCCATTTAAAAAATTCACGGTAGACTTCAATTAAATAGACGAGGTGTAAAAATTGAGAAAAGAGATAATCGAATGGATTGTATCCATTGTAGTAGCAGTTGCATTAGTATTGCTGATTGTTAACTTTGTGGCTAAACCGTATACAGTTAAAGGTGACTCTATGGATCCGACATTGAAAGATGGAGAACGTGTGATTGTAAATTTATTTTCTAAAAATTTAAGCGGCATTGAAAAAGGAAATGTTGTTGTATTCCATGCTACAAAAGAAAATGATTATGTAAAACGTGTGATTGGTACAGAAGGTGACAACGTAGAGTACAAGAAAGATGAATTGTACGTTAACGGTAAAAAAGTAGATGAACCTTACTTGGATTATAATAAGAAGCATAAACAATATAATTACATTACAGGAAGCTTTGAAACTAAAGATATCAATCAAGTAGATGAAAAGAATAAAATTCCTAAAGGTAAGTTGTTAGTGTTAGGAGACAACCGTGAAGTAAGTAAAGATAGTCGTTCGTTTGGTTTAATTGACGAAGATCAAATAGTCGGTAAGGTATCATTCAGTTTCTGGCCGCTAAATGAAATGAAATTTGGATTCAATCCTGATACAGATTATGGAAAGTAGATAAATTGCGTAAGAGATAGAACGCTCGCACCAATAGATGATTTCATAGTCTATTACAATAATTTAAAAATGAACTGGAGACCAAGTAGGTTTCCAGTTCATTTTTTATATTTTAAGTTTGTACAGTCTTATAATAAAGTGAATAAAAAAATAGTGAATGGTAAGTAGATATGTAAATATTACTACATTGCTTATAGACGTATATAATAAGTAAAATGTTTATGGTAATTAATTAACTATGATAGGTGTAAGAAGTCATAACAGGTAGCTTTATATGTTAAAATGTGAGTCAAAGGAGTTGGCGTAGATAATGGAATTAAATGCGTATATCGGTAGAGCAGGTACTGGGAAATCAAAAGCGATTATTGAAGAAATTAAAGAAAAAATGAAACAAGATCCATTAGGAGATCCGATAGTATTAATTGCGCCTACGCAAAATACGTTTCAACTTGAACAAGCATTTGTAAACGACAAAACATTAAATGGTAGTTTGAGAACAGAGGTATTGCACTTTGAACGTTTGAGCTATCGTGTATTTCAAGAAGTCGGCGGATTGATGGAACAACAATTATCAAAAGCAGGAACAGAAATGATGATATATGACATCATACAACAACATCAGTCTGAATTAAGGTTATATCAATCACAGGTAAAATATTATGGTTTTAGCGAGAAACTATATGAACAAATACAGGATTTTAAAAAATATGCGGTATCGCCACAACAATTAGAAACGTATATTGCGGAAAATAATTTACAAACGAGAACAAAGCATAAATTACAAGATATAGCATTGGTATACAAACACTTAGAAGATAGAATCAATGGTGAATATGTATCAACAGAGGATAGTTTGCAGCGGTTTATAGAAATGATGGACCAATCTGAGTGGCTTAAACGCGCAGAAATTTATATAGACGGTTTCCACAACTTTTCAACATTAGAGTATCAAATCATACAAAGTTTAGTAAAATATGCGAAAAAGGTGACGATTGTATTAACGACTGATGGTGATAGAGATCTTTTTAGTTTGTTTAGAAAACCCTCTGAATCATTGACGCATATAGAAGAAATTGCGAATAATTTAAATATACAATTACATAGCAGACAGTTTTTGGATGTGCAGCGATTCATACACAACGACTTGAAACACTTGGAACAAAATTTCAATGCATTACAGTTTGAGCCTATTCCAACAGAAGGTAATGTTGAAATTCTAGAAGCTTCTGGCATGCGTGAAGAAATTAACGAAGTTGCGCGACGTATCTTAAGAGAAAATCGTGAACAAGGTCGTCGTTTCCAAGATATTGCTATTTTATATAGAGACGAATCATATGCTTATTTAATGGAATCTATATTGCCACAGTACGATATACCATACAACATAGATGTGAAGTCATCTATGACGCATCATCCAATAATGGAAATGATACGTTCACTTATAGAAGTTATCCAAACTGGATGGCAATTTGATCCATTAATGCGTTTGTTTAAAACAAATATTTTAACTAAAAAATTTAAAGATAGCCAATATCTTATTGATATATTAGAGAACTTTGTATTAGAGCGCGGTATATATGGCAAGCGTTGGATAGACGACAAATACTTTGATATAGAACAATTTAGAAAAATGGGTTTGAAACGCCAGCCATTAACAGATGAAGAACGCGAAACCTTTGAGCGTGTCATTCAATTAAAAAATGACGTAATGAAAAAAGTCATGTTATTTGAGGAGAAAATAAATAATGCTAGCACAGCGATCGCTTTTGCGACTGCATTTTATGAAGCGATGGAAGCATTTGATTTGCCAAGTCAATTAATGACAGATAGAGATACATTAGACGTTAATGGTGAACATAAAAAAGCCGAAGAGATAGATCAAATATGGAATGGTCTTATACAAATACTAGATGATTTAGTGACAGTATTTGATGATCAAAGCATGTCAAAAACGCGCTTCTTAGAACTCTTTGATATTGGATTAGAACAACTAGAATTTATTATGATTCCTCAGACATTAGACCAAGTGAGTATTGGAACTATGGATTTAGCGAAAGTGGATAATAAACAACATGTTTACCTTGTAGGGGCTAATGATGGCGTGTTGCCACAAACGGTGACTGCATCTAGTTTAATTACAGATGAAGAGAAAAAGTATTTCCAAGAGCAGTCATCAATCGAATTAAGTCCCACAGCTGATATTTTACAAATGGATGAAGCATTTGTTTGTTATATTGCTATGACAAGAAGTCGTGCGCATGTCACATTTTCATATGCATTGATGGGAGCGAGTGGTGATGTGAAAGAGCCGAGTCCATTCTTACATCAAATTCAGCAATTGTATACAAATCTAGAAGTACAAAATATTCATCATCAACATCAAGCAGAGCCTTTAAGGTTAATGGAACATCCTCATCAAACTAAGATTGCGCTTTTTGAATCTTTGAAGGCATGGCTAGATGATGAATTGGTAGCTGAAACTTGGTTAGATACGTATCAAGTGATGAGAGATGATACGCGCTTAAATGATGGTTTAACTTATTTACTTTCTGCTTTAACATACGATAATCAGACAGTTCAACTCAATCCATCATTATCCAAAGCATTATATGGCTCAACCATTAATGCAAGTGTGTCTCGTTTTGAAGGATATCAGGCGTGCCCATTTAAACATTTTGCTTCTCATGGTTTAAGACTTAATGAACGTACAAAATATAAACTAGAAAATTTTGACTTAGGCGACATATTTCATCGGGTTTTAAAATTCATTTCAGAAAAAGTAAATGGTGATTTTAAGAATTTAAATCCAAAACAAATACACAAGCTAACGACAGAAGCATTGAGTGAAATATTACCAGAAGTTCAATTTAATTTACTTAATTCAACGGCGTATTATCGCTATTTGTCGCAACGCATTGGTGCCATTGTTGAGACGACATTGACTGCACTTAAATACCAAGGAAGTCATACTAAGTTTACACCACAACGTTTTGAAGCTAGCTTTAGAAGAAAACCTAAAGATCAAAGTGAGTTATTAGCAGCACCATTGCAAACGAAACAAGGTATACCAATCAATATTCGCGGTCAAATCGACCGTATCGACACATACCAACAAGGCGATGAAAGTTTTGTAAATATTATAGATTATAAGTCATCTAAGTACAGTGGTACACTAGATTTAACTAAAGTATATTATGGCTTGCAAATGCAAATGATGACTTATATGGATATTGTTCTGCAAAATAAATCAAGACTTGGTTTAACAGATATGACTAAACCAGGAGGTCTACTATATTTTCACGTACATGAACCACGTATTAAATTAGCTTGGAATCAATTAAGTGAAGATAAAAGAGACACCGAATTTATTAATTCGTTTAAACTCAGTGGTTTATTAAATAGTGCCACATCTGTCTTAGATGCGTTTGATACACGATTAGAACCAAGTTACAATTCCGATATTGTACCATTAGGTTTGAAAAAGGATGGCGGAATTAAAAGTAATAGTAAAGTTGCCGATGAACAGACAATTTATAAATTAATTAAACATAATAAACAGAACTTTATTGAAACAGCGTCAAATATTATGGATGGTCATACCGAAGTTGCACCAATGAAATATAATCAAACATTACCATGTGATTTTTGTAATTATAAATCAGTCTGTCATGTAGATGGCATGATTGATAGTAAACGATATCGTACAGTTGACGAATCAATCAATCCGCTTGAAGCAATCCAAGATGTAGATTTAGAAAGTGAGGGTGAGTAATGATGAATGCCATTCCAGTGAAACCAACAGGGACACGATGGACTGATAACCAATGGAAGAGTATCTATGCCAAAGGCCAGGATATTCTTGTTGCAGCTGCAGCCGGTTCGGGTAAAACAGCAGTACTTGTTGAACGCATCATTCAACGCATTATCAGAGATGAAATTGATGTTGATAAATTGCTTGTGGTTACTTTTACAAATGCAAGTGCACGTGAAATGAAACAACGTGTAGATCAACGCATTCAAGAAGCTTCAATTGAAAATCCGGACAATGCACATTTGAAAAATCAACGTGTCAAAATACATCAAGCACAGATATCTACATTACATAGCTTTTGCTTGAAACTCATTCAACAACATTATGATGTCTTAGATATTGATCCTAATTTTAGAACAAGCAGTGAAGCGGAAAATATATTATTACTAGAGCAAACAATCGATGAAGTGCTAGAACGTCATTATGATATATTGGATCCTCATTTTATTGATTTAACAGAGCAATTATCATCTGACCGTAATGATGATCAATTAAGGAATACCATTAAAGAAATGTATTACTTTAGTGTTGCTAACCCAAATCCATTAAATTGGCTACAACATTTGTCAACACCATACGAAGATGAATCACAGCAAGAAACATTATTCAATTTGCTTAATGATTTAGCGATGATATTTATGAATTCTGCGTTAGAGGCACTCAATAAGAGTTACGATTTATTTATGATGTTGGAAGAAGTAGATAAACAAGTCGCTGTATTAGATAAAGAACGCCGTTTCTTAGCAGAAGCGATGGAAGGTGGCTTGTTAAATACGCAGAAAATTGCTGAACATCAATTTGAATCACGTTTTCCTGCAAAAAATAAAAAGATAAAAGAAGCTAATGAAATGATGATCGATGCTTATGATGATGGTAAAAAGCATTATGATGATTACAAAGCGTTAGTGAGTAAAGTTCAAGAAGATTATTTTT
Organism: Staphylococcus sp. ZWU0021; assembly: GCF_000798895.1. Lineage (NCBI taxonomy): Bacteria > Bacillati > Bacillota > Bacilli > Caryophanales > Staphylococcaceae > Staphylococcus > Staphylococcus sp. ZWU0021. The sequence continues at coordinate 156,876 of NZ_JTLN01000005.1, read as the reverse complement.
CACGTGAAGCCGCTGACTTAAAAACTGATATGCAACGTTTAGCGCCAAGAGTCGCTTATTTAGCGCAAGTTACAGCAGATGTGATTGAACAATTTAATCAGAAAAAACGAAGTCGTAACTTACTGGATTTTTCTGATTATGAACATTTTGCCTTGCGTATTTTAATGGATTCAAACGGTAATCCGTCAGAAATTGCGGATATGTATCGCAAGCAATTTGAGGAAATCCTTGTAGATGAATATCAAGACACCAATCGTGTGCAAGAAAAAATCATTGCATGTATTAAACGTGGCGACGAAGCGGATGGTAATTTGTTTATGGTTGGTGATGTGAAACAGTCTATTTATAAATTTAGACAAGCAGACCCAAGTCTTTTTATAGGGAAATATAATCGTTTTACGCTCGATGGGTCTGAACATGGTATGCGTATAGATTTGTCTCAGAACTTTCGATCAAGGGAAGAAGTATTAACAACGACGAATTATTTATTTAAGCATATGATGGACGAGGCAGTTGGAGAAATTGTTTACGACGATGCAGCACAGTTATATTATGGGGCGCCGTTTGATCATAAACCACATGATGTACAGTTGAATATGTTAATTGAAGATGCATCATCAGACTTAAATGGGTCAGAACAAGAGGCAGAATATATTGTACAGCAAGTTGAAAAAATAATGTCGCAACATGAAATTTATGATATTAAAACGGAACAATATCGAAAACCGAGCTATAAAGATATTGTGATTTTAGAAAGATCATATGGACAAGCGCGTAAAATTCAACAAGCATTTAAGGATCATAATATCCCATTTCATGTGAACAGCAAGGAAGGCTATTTTGAACAAACTGAGGTGCAATTGATTTTATTGTTTTTAAGAACTATAGATAATCCTTTACAAGATATTTATTTAGTCGGTCTCATGCGCTCTGTTATTTATCAATTTACTGAGGATGAGTTATCTAATATACGTGTATTTAGCCCAAACGATGATTACTTTTATCAATCGATAAAGCATTACATGGCCAATGATGTAGCTAATAAAAAATTAGTAGCTAAACTTGCGTCATTCCTTGAAGATATCGAACAATATCAAGACTATAGTCAAAGTCATCCAGTTTATCAACTCATCGATAAATTTTATAATGATCACTACGTCATACAGTACTTTAGCGGCATTATTGGTGGTAAAGGTCGTCGTGCGAATTTATATGGATTATTTAACAAAGCGGTCGAATTTGAAAACTCAAGTTTTCGTGGATTGTATCAATTTATTCGTTTTATTGATGAACTTATTGAACGTGGTAAAGATTTTGGTGAAGAGAATATAGTCGGACCGAACGATGATGTTGTTAGAATGATGACAATTCATAGCAGTAAAGGGCTAGAGTTTCCATTTGTTATATATTCTGGGCTTTCTCGTAAGTTTAGACGTGATGATTTACATCGGCCGGTTATATTAAATCAGAGTTATGGTTTAGGTATGGCGTATTATGATGTTGAAAGTAATTTATCTTATCCGTCGTTATCTTCAGTGACATATAAAGCGATTGCTGAAAAAGAGATGGTTTCAGAAGAAATGCGACTCATTTATGTTGCTTTAACACGAGCAAAAGAACAACTTTTTTTAATTGGTAGAGTTAAAGATGAAAAAACACTTTCACAGTTTGAACAAGTATCCGTATCGGAATCCCATTTACCGGTGAGTTATCGCATAACAGCACAACGACCGATTGATATGATTTATCCAATACTAGCCAAATACCAGTCTTCATCATTGCCAAATGAGTTGCGCTTTGAACAGACGATAGAGGACGTTGATCAAGCCATGCGACCATATGTACAATTAAACACTGATTTTTATGAAGATATTGCGTCAGAAACAGTTACTGATGTAAGCGAACAGCGCACGGTAGCAGATATAGAAATGAATCATTCGAAAAATGAAGCACTTCAAGCTCAAATTCATAATCAATTAAGCTATGAATATCCATATCAATCAGCTATAGAAAAGCCCTCAAAGCAATCGGTTTCGGAGTTGAAGCGTCAGCATGAGACGGAACAATCAGATACGAACTATGATAGAGTTAGACAATATCGTATTGGTTCTACTTCATATGAGAGACCGGCATTTTTAAGCCGTAGTAAGCAAAGAAAAGCGAATGAAATAGGTACATTAATGCATACAGTTATGCAACACTTACCTTTTAATAAGGATAGATTAACCGAAGAAGATGTAAACCGTCTCGTAGATCATCTGATAGCGCAACATATTATTCCTGAAGATGCCAAACAAGATATCCGATTTGATGATATCTACAATTTTATAGCAAGTGACTTGTATCAATTAATTGCTGAAAGTGACGAAATATATCGCGAGTTGCCATTTGTTGTTAATCAAAATGAGGTTGACCATAACAAGCATAGTGAAGAAGATGCTTCAATTATTCAAGGGATGATTGACCTTATATTTGTGAAAGAGGGACAATATTATTTTGTAGATTATAAGACGGATGCCTTTAATAGACGAAGAAATATGTCAGATGAAGAGATTGGTGCTCAATTGAGAGAACGCTATAAGGTTCAAATGAATCATTATCGTAATACATTAGAAACAATATTGAAGACCGATGTGAAAGGATTCTTGTATTTCTTTAAATTTGGTCAGTTATCTATAGAAGGATAAAAAGGAGCGTTACACGTGCCTGTGAAACAAAGAATGTTTGAATTAGATGCTTTGCGAGGAATAAGTCTTTTCGGCATTATTTTAATGAATATTTTAGTTTTTAGTCTTCCGTACGAGATGGCTTCAATGTCTCAGACAGTAAAAGGCTTTAATGCTGTATTACTCCATTTGATTACACTGTTTGTTATAGGTTCATTTTATCCGATATTCACTTTTTTATTTGGGTATGGACTTGGTATGATGTTTGAGCATAGTCGAATCAGAAAAGTTCGATTTTATCCAATGATCTACAGAAGACTTAGCTTTTTATTAGTCATCGGTGTAATTCACGGTATGTTTATCTTTTCAGGTGATATCCTATTTGGTTATGCATTTACAGGGCTATTCGCAGTACTGTTTATTAAAATGAAAGCCCAAAAGCTAATTAAAATAGCTAGTATTTTATTTGTGTTTAAAATCCTTATCTTTGTGGTGCCTTTTGCCATTTTAAATTATACGCAAGGTGTTTATGAGAAAAATAACTATCTAGGTATATCTCTGCAACAATTTATCGATGTTAAACAGAATGGACACTATGATTCATTTTTAAAGTTGAACGTTCTTGAGAATCTATATAGTATGTTGGATATTTTAATGGGATCTGCATTTCTGGAATTTTTACCTTATGCCCTTTTCGGTATTGCTGCATATAAGATGAATTTAATTGAACTTATTCGAACAAAAAGCTCATCCTTTTTGAAATGGGGGAGTTTAATAGCTATTTTAGGCTATTGTATTAAAATGCCTTTTGCTATTGATTATGATAATGGTTCATTCGCTGTTATCAATGCTGTAGGTGGCCCGATTGTATCTGCAGGGTATATTATACTCATAGTATATTTATGTCAAAGTGTTCATGGTGCACAAATCATGCGTATATTTAAGTATCCCGGTAAATTGAGCTTATCGGTTTATATTACTCAAAGTATCATGTTTACATTTATTTTTATGGGCTTTGGCTTAGGGTTATATAACAAGTTGCCATTATATCAATCCTATCTCATTGTTATCATTTTTTATAGCTTACAAGTCATTGGTTGCTATTTTTATTTGAAAAAATTCAGTAAAGGTCCAATAGAATGGTTATGGCGAAAAGTCACATATTTGAAGTAATCGTTTTAGTTTAGGTAAAAGGTCTGAATTTTTGGCTTATACTAGTTATATATTTGTTATTTAGTGGTAAATATAGTTATAATATGAAATAAGATATAGATGAGGAGCTGATAATGAATGAAATTCCTATCATTCAGACATGAAGGACAGACATCATATGGTGTGAAAGTAAAACGTGAAGAAGCTGCATGGGACTTGAAGAAAGTATTTGCAGATTTTGCTGAAGGTTCATTTCACCCTAAAACGTTATTAAATGGTCTTCAACAAAATCAAGTCGTAGATTTTCAAGAACAAGTTCGTAAAGCGGTTGTTGCAGCGGAAGACAGTGGTAAAGGTGAAGATTACAAAGTTCAGTTTAGCGACATTGAATTTTTACCACCAGTCACGCCAACTAATAATGTAATTGCCTTTGGACGTAATTATCAAGATCATGCGAATGAGTTAAATCACGAAGTACAACGTTTGTATGTTTTTACTAAAGCTGCTTCGTCATTAACTGGTGATAATAGCACGATACCAAATCATAAAGATATTACGGATCAACTAGACTATGAAGGTGAGCTTGGTATTGTCATTGGCAAATCTGGTGAGAAAATACCTAAAGGTCTCGCTTTAGATTATGTTTATGGTTATACAATTATTAATGATATAACAGACCGTAAAGCTCAAAATGCACAGGACCAAGCATTCTTATCTAAAAGTTTAACAGGGGGTTGCCCTGTAGGACCATATATTGTAACAAAAGATGAATTACCTACGCCAGAAGATGTCAATATTGTAACCAAAGTTAACAATGATATTCGTCAAGATGGCAATACAGGTCAAATGATTCTTAAAATTGATGAATTAATCGAAGAAATTTCAAAATATGTAGCATTACATCCAGGAGATATTATTGCGACTGGCACACCAGCGGGTGTTGGTGCAGGTATGAATCCACCGCAATTCTTACAACCTGGTGATGAAATTAAGGTAACAATAGATAATATTGGTACGTTAACAAACTTTATTGCAGATAAATAATCATTGATTATTGTTAACTGGTTAATCCATGGCGGGTTAACCAGTTTTATTTTTTTGTAAATTAGTAATGTAGTTTTTTTGAATTGTACAGTTATATTGAGTATGATAAGAGATGTAATCTTTTGACTTCAAAGTTAAAAGGGGACAACATACTTCTGTTTTATATATTTTTGAAGTAAAAATTGTGTGGGGGTAATCAAGTATGTTACATATGCATATTGCTAGTTGGGTTTTATTAATCATCTTGTTCTTTGCTGCTTATTTTAATTTTTCAGAAAAACAAGGTGCATCACCATATTTCAAACCAATTCATATGCTATTAAGACTATTTATGCTATTAGTCTTAATTTCTGGATTTTGGGTTTGGATTCAATCATTTTCATCAGGAGCTGCTGGTGGGCACATGTTACTTACATTGAAAATGATATGTGGTGTGGCTGTAGTTGCATTAATGGAAGTAACAATTACTAAACGTAAAAAAGGGCAACCTAGTCATGGCTTAATGTGGACGACGATTGTAGTAATCATCTTAACGATGATTATAGGTATTATTTTACCTATGGGTCCAATTACGCAAATGTTTGGTTTATAAACGTAAGTGTATAACAATAATAAAAGCCGTACAATTCCATTAGGAAATGTACGGCTTTTATTTATATAGTTATTTATTTCGTGCTTTATAACCTATCATATTAATAATATCTTTGGGTCTACTGTATGGTGGTGCATAAGCTACTTCAAATTCAACTAATTCATCGATAGTGAGTTTATGCATCATAGCCATTGATAGTACATCAATACGTTTGTCGACACCTTTCATACCTACTGCTGCAGCACGAATGATACGTCGATTTGTCTTATCAAAGTAAACGCGTAAGTGCAGCTTGGTATTTCCTGGGTAATAACCGGCATGTTCACCTTGATTTGCTTCGACCATTGCATAATCAAAATTTGAAAGCTCTTTCGGTGATACACCGACACTAGCAAATGTATAATCGAAGAATTTTACGATATTTGAGCCTAAATAACCTTTAAAGTGTATCTTGTGATCACCAGCTAATTGTTCGGCGATGACACTAGCACCACGATGTGCACCCCAAGCTAAAGGAACGTGTGCATTTAAATCAACATGGCGATAATGGGACGTAATGATATCACCTAGTGCATAAATATTTGGAATGTTCGTTTGAAATTGGTCGTTTACTGGAATATAGCCTTTATCATCTAAAGTAACGTTTGAATTTTTTATAAATTCTGAGTTTGGTTTAACACCAACGCCTTCGATAATTAGGTCATAATTTTCAACTTTACCAGATTCAAAATGCACTGCATTGCCCACAACTTTTGAAATTTCTTCGTTGAATCTATAATGAATATCTCTCTTATCCATTTCATCGAGGATTGCTTGATTCATGTCTTGATCCATTAGTTTATTAATATGTGTTGAACGATGGATGAGTGTAGGGGAGATACCTCTTTCATATAGATTATCTAAAATTTCAAGACCGATATATCCAGTACCTACGACAAGTGCGTTTTTAACTTGATTTTCTTTGATGAATGTTTCAATTGCATCTGTATCTTCCATGTTTCTTAATGTAAACGCAATAGGACTATCTAAATTTAATGAATTGGCACTACAGCCAGGACTTAATATTAAAGTATCATAATGTGTCTCAAAATACGTATCCTGTATACGATCATAGACAGTAATTGTATTCTCTGTGTCATTTATTGATGTTACTTTGTGACAAGGTTTGACAACAATATTTTTAGCTTCATAAAATGATTCAGGTGTTGCTTCAAGCACCTTATTGCGCGAATCTACCACGTTACCTAAATAATAAGGCAGGGCACAATTAGCAAAACTCATATCTCTATCTTTTTCAAAGACAACAATTTCGCTTTCTTGATCAAGTCTTCTAATTTGACTGGCTACCGTTGCACCACCTGCAACTGCACCTACTACTACAATTTTATTCATAATGAAAAGCCTCCTTAAGTATCTATCTATGATTCTATACTAGATTTTACTGATTCTTCATAAGGCATATTTAATTGGAAATAGTCGTTTAAATAACGTCCAATGCCATCCTCATTATTAGAATATGTAGTTTGATTTGCAACGTGTTTAAGTTCATCTAAACCATTGTCCATCGCGATACCGTGTTTCGCATATTTAATCATTTCCAAATCGTTATCTTCGTCTCCAAAAGCAATGATATGATTTCTATCAATATTTAAATATGATTTCACATAATCAATCCCACGTGCTTTGCTAATACCTTGCTTAACAATTTCTATTACTGGGAATGGTGAACCCCATCGACGATGTTCAATATTTTCAGCGTAAAAACGTGTGAGCATTTGTTTGACTCTAGGAATCATAAATTCTTCTGCTTCAACTAAAATCGATGTTGGAGACTCAGTTAATGAGTTAAGTAAATCGCCTGTTTCAACTTTTGGATTTCCCATAGAGAACCCATCGAATAATTTTTGATCGTAATTATTAATAAAAACATAATCTTTAACTTCAGCAATCATGTTTGTTACGCCATAATCATTCAGTGATTCAATGATGTTTTTAGATAAATCTAAGTCCAATACTTCATGCATTGGCTCAAACTGATCGTCTTTTGGATGATGAACAAAGGCACCATTGAAATTAACAACCGGTGTATCCATATTTAATTCATGGTAATATATTTGACTGGCTCTATAAGGTCTACCAGTAGCAATCATTAATTTATGACCTTGTTGTTGTAGTGTTGTTAAAACGTTTTTTGTATATGGTGAGATTACTTTTTCATCTGTTAATAACGTGCCGTCTAGATCTAGACAAATTAAATAAGATTCCATTTAATTCTCCTTAATGTTTTTTATTGATGTATTGAATATCATAGCATTTTATTGGCGTTTTGTAAGATATTTGATATATTGTTAGTATCATTAAATTCGAAGAGGTGATATGAATGGATGAAGGATTAAAAGATAGCATATTAAATGCGTTAGAAATGGTTATTGACCCTGAGTTAGGTATTGATATTGTCAACTTAGGTTTAGTATATAATGTTGATGTTAATGACGAAGGTTTATGTACAGTTGAAATGACATTAACATCTATGGGATGCCCAATGGGACCACAAATTGTTAACCAAGTTAAAATGGTTTTAGCTGAGATTCCAGAAATAGCAGATACAGAAGTGAATATTGTTTGGAGTCCACCATGGGGTAAAGACATGATGTCTCGTTATGCTAAAATTGCATTAGGCATCGGCTAACGCTACTAATAGTAATTGAAAATACTAGCTTAAAGATCGATAATGGTCTATAGGCTAGTATTTTTTTGAAAAATTTAAAGCATGCTGACAATCTTAAAATAAAATTTTTCTATAGTGCAAATCATTAAAATAATTGCAGTTATGTTACGAAAGTATTACAATAGCTTGGTGTAAAACATTAAAAAGCAAAAGTAATATATTCGGAGATGAAAGTATGGTAGTAAATGAACAGAAATTCTAATAATCGTAATCAAACCAACCGTCACACGCGTTATATGCCTGGTTTAGATGGACTTAGAGCAATTGCAGTTATAGGTATTATTATTTATCATTTAAATAAGCAATGGTTATCTGGTGGGTTTCTTGGTGTAGATACATTTTTTGTAATTTCGGGCTACTTAATTACAAGTTTACTTTTGTTTGAGTATGAAAGTACCGGCATTATCAATTTGAAGCAGTTTTGGTTACGGCGAATTAAACGTTTGATACCGGCCGTATTGGTATTAGTTGTTACAGTAACTTTAGCGACACTCATTTTTAAGCCTGAACAAATTATAAGTATAAAGCATGATGCATTTGCAGCCATTTTTTATGTATCAAATTGGTGGTATATTGCAACTGATGTAAATTATTTTGAACAGTTTGCCTTTATGCCATTAAAACATTTGTGGTCATTAGCAATTGAAGAGCAATTCTACATAGTTTTTCCAATCGTTTTGATAGCATTATTATTAACAATTAAGAAATACCGAAATGTAACACTTATTTTTTGGATTATTTCACTGATTTCATTACTTTTAATGGTTTGGATTTCTCAACCACATATGCAACATTCTCGTGTTTATTTTGGAACAGATACAAGGTTACAAACGATGTTGCTCGGTGTTATATTAGCCTTTATTTGGCCGCCATTTAAATTAAAGCAGAACCCTAATCCTAGTCTCAGGTTCATTATTGATAGTATAGGTGCAATAGGGATTTTAATACTCTTATTACTTTTCATTAAAGTCGATGATAATAGTGATTGGATCTATAATGGTGGTTTTTACCTTATTTCCGGTATCACTTTATTTGTTATCATTAGTGTAGTGCATCCATCGGGGTATTTCGCTAAATTAATTGGAAATCCTTTCTTTGTTTATATTGGTAAACGCTCTTATAGTTTATATTTATGGCATTTCCCAGTCATAAGCTTTTTACATTCCTATTATGTTGAAGGCCAAGTCCCATTATATGTATATGCTCTAGACATCTTATTGACTATTTTCTTTGCTGAAATATCATATAGATTCATTGAAACACCGTTTAGAAAACAAGGATTCAAGGCCTTAAGTATTAATAAATATAAAAAGTCCGCATTAATCAGAACTATACTACTAGGCGTGATACTGCTACCAACCATTTTTATTTTTGCGGGGACATTTGATCGTTTAGGAAAAGACCAAATTAATAATAAATCAATGTCATATAATACAGCAGAAATTGATAAGTATATGGTTAGACCCATACCGGTCGACCATGTTAACTTTTTAGGAGATTCAAATTTTAAAAAAGATAAAGATAATGAGGTATATACTGATTTGAGTCCACTGCTTATTGGTGATTCGGTTATGGTTGATATTGGAGAAACTTTTAAAACGCACGTTCCCAATGCAACCATTGATGGTAAAGTCGGACGTAATTTATATGAAGCTATACCATTAACAGATGAAAAATATAAATCTTACAATTATAAGTCTAAGCAAGTGATTTTAGAATTAGGAACGAATGGAGATTTTTCTGAAGCACAGCTGGACGAACTGATAGGCAAATATGGTAAAGCCAATGTGTATTTGATTAACACGCGTGTACCAAAAAGCTATGAAGGTCATGTCAACCAAGTTATGTCAGACGCAGCTAAAAAGCATCATAATGTAACATTGATTGATTGGTATCAACGTTCGAAAGGCCATAGCGAGTACTTTGCACCAGATGGTATTCATTTAGAGCCTTCAGGTGTAAAAGCATTAACAGATGAAATTTTAAAACATATTGCAACGAAATCAACTGCTAAGTAGCAAAATTAAATATGAAATTGAGTCAATTTAATAAATTTAATTAGAGTGTGATTTGCATGAAATAGACTGCTAAAACACAATAAAAGGCATAACCGCTTAATGAACAAGAGGTTATGCCTTTTAATTTATTGAGTGTCATGAATATTCATATCTAAGGGGTGTTTATATATCATGTTTAAAATGAACAAAGTCATTGTTTAGAATATAAAAATTATGGGCAAAACATAGGTATATAAGGCATTACACGCAGCTAAAATAATTTAAAATTTATAGTCATATTGGTTGATAAAAGTGAACAATAGGATTATAATAAAATTAAGGTCAAAGAAAGTCAAAGTCAAACTTACTTTGTTCTTGATCAAAGACTAAATGGTGAGGTGAATCATTTTGGATATTAATCAAATGACCTATGCAGTTCAAGGTGCTTTGCAAAAAGCAATAGAGCTAGCAAAAGATAACGAAAATCAAAATATCGAAATAGAAGCAATATTAAAAGCAGCACTTGAAGAAAGTGAAAGTTTATTTAAAAGTGTATTGGAAAGAGCAAACATAGAGACCGAACTTTTAAATAAGGCTTACGATGAAAAATTGAAAAATTATCCTTCAGTACAAGGGGATAACGTACAATATGGTCAATATATTAGCCAGAAAGCAAATGAATTAATAAATAAAGCTGAAACGTATATGAATACTTATGAAGATGAGTATATTTCTATGGAACATATCATTTTAGCTGCAATGGACATAGATGATACAACAATTAAATTTGTCGATAATAAAAAAGAAGTTATTGTAGAAATCATTAAAAAAATTAGAGGAGGAAATCATGTGACGTCACAAAACCCAGAAGCAAATTATGAAGCTTTAGAAAAATATGGTAGAGATTTAGTTGAAGAAGTCCGTCAAGGTAATATGGATCCTGTCATTGGACGTGATGAAGAAATAAGAAATACTGTGAGAATCTTAAGTAGAAAGACTAAGAATAATCCAGTATTAATCGGTGAACCAGGTGTAGGTAAAACAGCAATTGTTGAAGGCCTTGCACAACGTATTGTGCGTAAAGACGTGCCTGAATCACTTTTAGATAAAACAATATTTGAATTAGATTTAAGTGCGCTTGTTGCAGGTGCAAAATATCGTGGTGAATTCGAAGAACGTTTAAAAGCAGTACTTAAAGAAGTGAAAGACTCAGACGGTAGAATTATATTATTTATAGATGAAATTCACATGCTTGTTGGTGCAGGTAAAACAGAAGGCGCGATGGATGCAGGTAATATGCTAAAACCAATGCTTGCACGTGGCGAATTACACTGTATCGGTGCAACAACACTCAATGAATATAGAGAATATATTGAAAAAGACTCTGCATTAGAGCGTCGTTTCCAAAAAGTAAATGTGTCTGAGCCAGATGTAGAAGATACAATTTCCATTTTACGTGGACTGAAAGAACGTTATGAAGTTTATCATGGTGTACGTATTCAAGATAAAGCATTAGTAGCTGCGGCAGAACTATCAGATCGTTATATTACTGATCGCTTCTTACCGGATAAAGCGATTGATCTTGTGGACCAAGCGTGTGCAACGATTCGTACTGAAATGGGTTCAAATCCAACAGAGTTAGACCAAGTTAATCGTCGCGTCATGCAATTAGAAATTGAAGAAAGCGCATTGAAAAACGAATCAGATAACGCGAGTAAACAACGCTTACAAGAATTACAACAAGAATTGTCTAATGAAAAAGAAAAACAAAACGCAATTCAATCACGCGTAGAAGAAGAAAAAGGCAAAATTGCAAAACTACAAGAAAAACGTACTGAATTAGACGAAAGTAGAAAAGCCTTAGAAGATGCAGAAAACAATTATAATTTGGAAAAAGCGGCAGAATTACAACATGGTAAAATTCCTGAATTAGAAAAAGAATTACGCGAGTTAGAAGCTGCATTCCAAAATGAGCAAAATAGTGACAATGAGCGCATTATACGTGAGATTGTATCAGATGAAGAAATTGGTGATATTGTTAGTTCATGGACAGGTATCCCTGTTTCTAAACTTGTAGAAACAGAAAGAGAGAAGTTATTAAATCTTTCAGACATTTTACACGAACGTGTCGTTGGTCAAGATAAAGCTGTAGATTTAGTTTCTGATGCTGTTGTCAGAGCGCGCGCTGGCATTAAAGATCCAAATAGACCAATAGGTAGTTTCTTGTTCTTAGGACCTACAGGTGTTGGTAAAACAGAATTAGCCAAATCCTTAGCGTCAACTTTATTTGATTCAGAAAAACATATGATACGAATTGATATGAGTGAGTACATGGAAAAACATTCAGTTTCCCGTTTAATTGGTGCACCTCCAGGCTATGTAGGTCACGATGAAGGTGGACAATTAACTGAAGCGGTTCGTCGTAATCCATATTCTGTTATATTATTAGATGAAATTGAAAAAGCACATTCAGACGTATTTAATGTATTGTTACAAATACTTGAAGAAGGTAGACTTACTGATTCTAAAGGTCGTGAAGTTGATTTTAAAAATACAATTATCATTATGACTAGTAACATTGGCTCACAAATCCTATTAGAAAACGTAAAAGATGCTGGTGTGATTACTGATGATACAGAAAAAGCTGTTATGAATAGCTTAAACCAATACTTTAAACCAGAAATTATTAACCGTATGGATGATATTGTATTATTTAAACCATTAACAATCAGTGATATGAGTTCTATAGTAGATAAAATATTAACTGAATTGAATATTAGATTAATGGCACAACGTATTTCAATTAATGTGTCAGATGAAGCTAAAGCGTGGTTAGGTGAAGAAGCATACGAACCACAATTCGGTGCAAGACCGTTGAAACGTTTTGTGCAAAGACAAATAGAAACACCACTTGCACGTAAAATGATTAGAGAAAATTTACCTGAAGACACAACAATAGACATCGACCTATCAGAAGATGGTTTAAGATTTACTGAAAACAAACCAGAAATCGATTAGTAAGTATAATTGAATTTAACAAAACGGTGTGGCGCAGAAACCTTAATTTTTACATTGGTTTCTGCGCCACTTTTTTAATTATAAAATCGGGGAACAAGATTGTAAGTTAATATATCATATCTCAACAAACCAATAAGTTTATTTTTTAATATTGAAAATAAAAAAACTGCCAACGTCAGTCAGAAGACTTTGTTGACAGTTTAAAGATTCTAGGACATAAATCAATGTTTCAAACTTTACATTTCATTAAAATGAGTCGTTCTTAAACATAAGCTAAACCATTATCCTAGTCATCTAATGTTGTTCGTTTGTATTATTATGTTTAGGTTTAATTACCAAATCAAATAAGATAATAATAATCGTAAATACAACAGCGCCCATGATTGGTGTAATGAGGTTCAGTGCACCGCCACCATTTAAGCTGTTAAGTACGAAATTAACCATTTGTAATAAGACAATAGACCAAAATAAAACTGCGAGGTATTTCATTATGTAATGCCTCCAATATCGTATATATATCTACATTATAAATAATAAAGTGTAGTTTGTATAGTAGGTTAGTAATAATTGTGGTTATACTTTGTGATAATTAGCTAAGTCATTTATAATTATTTGTGGAAAACACGCAATGAAATATGTATAGTTCTTGTATTTGAAATGTGTATTATGTTAAATTAATACCTGGTATTAAAATTAAATTTAAGAAGGTGTACAACCATGGACGTGGGTATTAAAGGTTTTGGTGCATACGCACCTGAAAAAGTTGTAGAAAATACCTATTTTGAATCATTTTTAGAAACATCAGACGAATGGATTTCTCAAATGACTGGTATTAAAGAACGTAGATGGGCTGGTGAAGACGAAGAAACTTCAGACATGGCTTATCAAGCTAGTTTAAAAGCAATTGAAGATGCAGGTATAGGAGCATCAGAAATAGATATGATTATTGTTGCGACATCAACAGGGGATTTTCCATTCCCAACAGTTGCCAATATATTACAAGAAAGATTAGGCATCGGCAAAGTTGCTTCTATGGATCAATTAGCCGCTTGTAGTGGTTTCATGTATTCAATGATAAATGCTAAACAATTTGTTCAATCTGGTGATTATAAAAATATTTTAGTAGTTGGAGTGGACAAATTATCTAAAATCACAGATTTTACAGACCGTTCAACAGCCATTTTATTTGGTGATGGAGCTGGAGCTGTAGTAATCGGTGAAGTATCTGAAGGTCGAGGTATCTTAAGTTATGAATTAGGTTCAGACGGCTCAGGTGCTAAGCATTTATATTTAAATCCAGAAAACGGAAAAATATTTATGAATGGCCGTGAAGTTTTTAAATTTGCTGTAAGAATTATGGGTGAAGCATCTAACAACGCAGTAGCAAAAGCTAATTTAACTGCAGATGATGTAGATATGTTTGTACCTCATCAAGCAAATATAAGAATTATGGAGTCAGCGAGAGAACGTTTAGGTATACCAAAAGAAAAAATGAGTGTATCTGTTGATCGCTTTGGTAATACTTCAGCAGCGTCAATCCCATTAAGTATAGGACAAGAGTTAGAAAATGGTAGGATTAAAGATGATGATGTCTTAGTGTTAGTAGGTTTTGGTGGCGGCTTAACATGGGGCGCTGTGACACTAAGATGGGGAAAATAGGAGGATAAATTATGAGCAAAGAACAACGTGTTGTTATTACAGGAATTGGCGCATTATCACCTATAGGAAATGATGCTAAGTCTACTTGGGACAATGCATTAAAAGGTGTAAGTGGTATAGATTCGATTACACGCATAGATACAACGGATTACAATGTCCATTTAGCTGGAGAGTTAAAAGACTTTGATATTGAAGAGCATATTCCTAAAAAAGAAGCGAGACGCATGGATCGCTTTACACAATATGCAGTTGTAGCTGCAAGAGAAGCCGTTAATGATGCTAAACTTGAAATTAATGATAGTACTGCGGATAAAATTGGCGTATGGATTGGTTCAGGTATTGGTGGTATGGAAACATTTGAAATTTCACATAGCCAATTATTAAATCGTGGACCAAGACGTGTGAGTCCGTTCTTCGTACCTATGCTGATCCCAGATATGGCGACAGGTCAAGTATCAATAGATTTAGGTGCTAAAGGGCCGAATGGTTCGACGGTTACTGCTTGTGCAACTGGTACGAACTCAATAGGTGAAGCATTCAAGATTATTCAACGTGGCGATGCAGATGCAATGATTACTGGTGGTACAGAAGCACCGATTACACATATGGCATTAGCTGGCTTTAGTGCGAGTCGTGCATTATCTACAAATGATGATAAAGAAACTGCATGTCGTCCTTTCCAAGAAGGTCGTGATGGATTTATCATGGGTGAAGGTGCAGGTATTGTCGTTTTAGAATCACTTGAATCAGCGAAAGCTCGTGGTGCGCAAATTTACGCTGAAGTCGTAGGTTATGGATCAACTGGTGACGCATATCATATAACAGCCCCAGCTCCAGAAGGTGAAGGCGGTTCACGTGCTATGCAAGCGGCAATAGATGATGCTGGTATTGAAGCGAAAGACATTCAATATTTAAATGCACATGGAACAAGCACTCCAGTAGGTGACTTAACTGAAATTCAAGCTATTAAGAATACTTTCGGTGAAGCGGCGAAATCATTGAAAGTAAGTTCAACTAAATCAATGACAGGTCATTTACTAGGGGCTACAGGTGGATTAGAAGCTATTTTCTCTGCACTTTCAATTAGAGATAGTCGTATTGCACCAACGATTCATGCTGATTCACCAGATCCTGAATGCGATTTAGATATCGTTCCAAACAAAGCAGAAGATTTAGATATTACCTATGCAATGAGTAATAGTTTAGGTTTTGGTGGACACAATGCTGTACTTGTATTGAAAAAATTTACTGATTAATGTAGATAAGTTATATTTTGAAAAGCAAGATCATCTCAATCGGATGATCTTGCTTTTTTTGTAAATATCGAACTTAAGAAAGTTAGAGAAATGATAACAATAATAGAGAGGCTTATAGTTTATTATAATAACTTTTTAACGGTTGAATATTTAAAATTCTTGTAAAACATAAAATTTATATTGTGAAATGTTTAGAAAAAGTTAAAATATAAAGTGAAGATAATTTTATATTTATAAAATGTCTATTCAAGACATACATTTAGTGTATAATGTAAATTATTAGATTATAAAGTGGGGTGTAATTAAGATGAAGCAATTTCTAACATTATCTACAACGTTGAAAACAAGAATGATAGCAGATTTCATCTTAATTATAGCGAGCCAAGCGATTTTACCCTTTATGGCATTATATTTAACGAGTAAAGTAAATGCTGTATTTGCTGGTACATTTTTAATTGCCAATATCATTGTAAGTTTTGTAGTGTCCTTCGTAGGTGGATATTTAGGAGACAATTATAATAGGAAGAAAGTAGTCAATTTAATACATTTTATCTACGCTGTGTGTCTGATTATTTTAAGTATTACGGTGACTATGGATGGTTTAGGTTTAATCATATTTTGTATAACGGTATTTATCTTTGAATTATTGTTTGCTGCGAGTGAACCTATTTTTGAAGCAGCAATTATGGATGCCATTTATGAAGAAGTTCGCGAGTACGTTTATCAATTAAATTATTGGATGTTTAATATTGGTACGGCGATTGGCATGGCATTAGGCGCGTTGTTATATTTAGGACATAAGCATTTATTATTTGTATTATTTTTCATTGCTATGCTGATAAGTTGGTATTTATTTGAAAAATATTATGACGTGGAGCAAGTTATTACTAAAAAAGAAGATCTAACCTCTAAATTTAAACATTTCGTAGATAGTTATCATGTTGTCATTAAGGATAAATACTATATGTTGCTTAATATTGGGTTTATGATGGTCATCATGGCTGAACTCAGTTTGAATTCTTATGTAGTTGTAAGACTAAAAGAAGCGTTTGAACCTTTACATTTTTTAGGCTTTTATATTGATGGTGTCCGAATGTTTACAGTAATTATGATCATCAATACACTTGTAGTGGCGACATTAACTTTTACGGTTAATAGAATTGTAGATAACACCTCAAAGAAAATTGTATTTATGATAGGTATTGTTTTATATACCGTTGGTTATAGTGTTTTGATGTCAGCTTCTGAATTTTGGATATTATGCTTATTTTCTATTATAGCTACATTAGGTGAATTGATTTATTCCCCAATTCAAAATGCGCAACGTTTCTTGATGATTCCTGAAGATAAACGAAGTACTTATAATACATTTGGGATGATTTCATTCTATGGAGGGAATATATTGGCACGTTTAGGATTAATAATTGGTGCGTTTATTCTGCCTTGGATGATGTCAGTATATGTAGCTGTTATAGTACTTTTAGGATTTATCCTCTTGTATTACGCATTATTTCATAACCCTAATATTGAAACAAAATAATGAAAAGACTGTATTCGTTTATTGTGAATCATCACAATAGCTGATACAGTCTTTTTTATATAATAAATGAAATGGCAATCGAAATAAGTAAATATAGCAAATTAAAAACAAAGCCCACTTTAATCCATGGATTTACAAAGTAGGATGATTTTTTGGCTTGTGTAGGTTTAAAAAAATCATCATTTTCTAGCGTATCTTTGTGTTTTTTATTCGTTAGCTGATACTTTAGTCTTCTAAAACCGTAACTCGTAGGATCTAATATACCTTCTTGAACAATGATTAAACTAAATAGGATAATCACAAATATAAAAGATACATAGAATATGATATTTAAATACTGAGTTAATTGATGTGAGGCAAAGAGCCAACATAAGAATGAAATCAATGGTGTAAATAATAGCCAAAATAGATAAGTGGTAAATTTCCTCATATTTATTGTCTCCTTTATTTAATAAATTTATTGTAACTT
Source organism: Staphylococcus sp. ZWU0021 (assembly GCF_000798895.1). Lineage (NCBI taxonomy): Bacteria > Bacillati > Bacillota > Bacilli > Caryophanales > Staphylococcaceae > Staphylococcus > Staphylococcus sp. ZWU0021. Next base: position 138,755 of record NZ_JTLN01000005.1, on the reverse strand, counting down.
AAAATAACTAAAAAATGAATAATTTGCCTTATAAATTCTTTTATATCAACACTTTTAAAGAGAAAGAAAATTAAATAAAATTCATTTACTTTAATAAAGTAAAGCAAAACAATATTGATTAAAATATGAACTATAAGTATACTGTTATTAAATATTTCTGAATATTTCGAAGGGAATGTTTATTCTGAAATCAAAGGGGGATAAAAAATGCTTAAGTATGTTTTGAAGCGTTTAGGCTACATGATTTTATCACTGTTCATTATCATTTCGATAACATTTTTCTTAATGAAGCTGATGCCCGGTTCACCATTTAATGATGAAAAATTAAATGAAGAGCAAAAGCAGATTTTAAATGAAAAATATGGTCTCAATGATCCAGTACCAGTGCAGTATGTTAGTTATTTGAAGAATGTCGTTACGGGGGACTTTGGTAACTCATTCCAATATGATAACCAACCTGTATGGGAGTTAATTAAACCGAGGTTAGTTCCGTCGCTTGAGATGGGGTTAACGGCAATGGTGATAGGTGTAATTATAGGTTTGATACTAGGCGTTATTGCAGCAGTACGGCAAAATACTTGGGTTGATTATACAGCAACGGTCATCTCAGTTATTGCAGTTTCAGTACCATCGTTCGTGTTAGCGGTATTGTTACAATACGTATTTTCAGTTAGATTACAGTGGTTTCCAGTCGCAGGTTGGGAAGGTATATCGACAGCTGTACTACCTTCACTGGCATTGTCAGCAGCAGTATTAGCAACAGTTGCAAGATACATAAGAGCGGAAATGATAGAAGTTTTAAGTTCAGATTATATCTTGTTAGCACGTGCAAAAGGGAATTCAACGATGAGAGTGTTGTTTGGTCATGCATTAAGAAATGCATTAATCCCAGTCATCACAATTATTGTACCGATGTTAGCAAGTATATTAACGGGTACATTGACAATTGAAAATATATTCGGTGTGCCTGGTTTAGGGGATCAATTTGTACGTTCAATTACGACAAATGATTTCCCAGTAATTATGGCGACAACGATTTTATTCAGTACACTATTTATTGTTTCTATTTTCCTTGTAGATATTTTATATGGTGTGATTGATCCACGTATTCGTGTACAAGGAGGTAAAAAATAATGGCTGATAAAAGAGATGAAAAATACAATGATGACCATTCAAATGCAGTTATGACACATACCTCAGAAGCGATACCAGCTTCGGATTTTATTAGAAGTAAAAACGATTTAGAAAAAGAACCAGAAATGCAAAGAGAAAGTAAAAACTTTTGGCAAGACGCTTGGGCACAGCTTAAAAGAAACAAGCTTGCCGTCGTAGGGATGATAGGTTTAATCATCATTATCTTACTAGCATTGATTGGACCTTTATTAAGTTCTCATGATTATGCAGAGCAAGATGTAGAGAGACGTAACTTACCTGCAAAAATTCCTGTATTGGATCAAATTCCATTTTTACCTTTTGATGGTGAAGGAGCACAGGGCGTAGATGCATATAAAGAAGCAGGTGTGAAAGAAAACTTCTGGTTTGGTACAGACCAACTTGGAAGAGATTTATGGTCTAGAACTTGGCAAGGTGCACAAGTATCCTTATTCATTGGTGTTGTAGCAGCGTTACTAGATATATTCATAGGCGTTGTATATGGGGCAATATCCGGTTTCTTTGGGGGACGGATAGATAATGTCATGCAACGTATTATTGAAGTAGTTGCGTCTATACCTACACTAATTGTTGTTATTTTATTCGTACTAATATTTGAACCGTCTATTTGGACAATTATATTAGCCATGGCAATTACAGGATGGATTGGCATGAGTCGTGTGGTTCGTGGTGAATTCCTAAAGTTAAAAAACCAAGAATTTGTATTAGCATCTAAAACTTTGGGAGCATCTAAAATAAAATTAATATTCAAACATATTTTACCTAATACATTAGGTGTTATCGTAGTTACATCTATGTTTACAGTACCTAATGCAATATTCTTCGAGGCTTTCTTAAGTTTCATTGGTATTGGGGTACCAGCACCTAGAACATCATTAGGTTCTTTAGTGAATGAAGGTAGAGCCATGTTATTAATTCATCCGCATGAATTATTTATTCCAGCACTTGTATTAAGTTTATTAATCTTATTCTTCTATCTATTTAGTGATGGATTACGTGATGCATTTGATCCTAAAATGCGTAGATAACAAAAGGGGGCAACATATATGTCAGAAAGAGTATTGGAAGTTAGTAATTTGCATGTTTCCTTTGATATCGATGCAGGGGAAGTGCAAGCGGTAAGAGGCGTGGACTTCTTTATCAATAAAGGAGAAACCCTTGCAATTGTTGGTGAATCTGGTTCTGGGAAGTCAGTTACAACCAAAGCGATCACTAAGTTATTCCAAGGAGACGCTGGACGTATTAAAAAAGGTGAAATTAATTTTTTAGGGGAAGACTTAGCTAAAAAATCAGAGCAAGAATTAATCAAATTACGTGGAAAAGACATTTCAATGATTTTCCAAGATCCAATGACATCATTAAATCCAACAATGAAAATTGGGAAACAAGTCATGGAACCACTTATGAAACATAAGAATTACAGTAAAACAGAAGCTAAAAAAAGAGCGTTAGACATATTGAATTTAGTTGGGTTACCAAATGCAGATAAAAGATTTAATGCATATCCTCATCAATTTTCAGGCGGACAACGTCAAAGAATTGTTATCGCAACCGCGCTTGCTTGTGAACCTAAAGTGCTTATTGCAGATGAACCAACAACAGCGCTTGATGTAACAATGCAAGCTCAAATATTGGAATTAATGAAAGAACTACAAGATAAGATTAGTACCTCCATTATATTTATCACGCATGACTTAGGGGTCGTTGCGAATATTGCTGACCGAGTAGCGGTCATGTATGGAGGACAAATGGTAGAAACAGGGGATGTGGATGAAATATTTTATGATCCTAAACATCCATATACATGGGGATTATTATCATCTATGCCAGATTTGACAACTGGTACAGAGACTGAATTATTAGCTATTCCAGGTACACCACCCGACTTGTTACATCCACCTAAAGGTGATTCGTTTGCAGAAAGAAGTCAATTTGCTTTAGATATTGATTTTAAAACGCCACCGCCATGGTACCAAGTGTCACCAACACATTTTGCAAAATCTTGGTTATTAGATGAACGCGCACCACATGTGGAACCACCGGAAATGGTGAAAAAACGTTTGCGTAACATGCCAAATAATTTCGATAAGCCACAACAGGTAGAAAGGGTGTCGTTAGATGGAAAATAAAAATGAACTGTTATTACAAGTGAAAAATTTAAAACAGTATTTTAACGAAGGTAAACGCAATGAAGTAAGAGCAATTGAAAATATTTCATTTGACGTTTATAAAGGTGAAACTTTCGGCCTAGTTGGAGAATCTGGTTGTGGTAAATCAACGACAGGTAAAGCGATTATTAAACTAAATGATATTACTGATGGTGAAATTTTATATGAAGGTATAGATATTCAAAAAATTAAAAATCGTAAAGATTCATTGAAATTTAATAAAAAGATACAAATGATTTTTCAAGATCCATACGCATCGCTCAATCCAAGACTTAAAGTAATGGATATTGTGGCAGAGGGGATTGATATTCATAAACTTTCTACAGGTGTCAAAGATCGTAAAAGACGTGTCTACGATTTATTAGAAACTGTGGGACTAAGTAAAGAACACGCCAATCGTTATCCACATGAGTTCTCTGGAGGACAAAGACAACGTATTGGAATTGCACGTGCACTTGCCGTTGAACCTGAGTTTATTATTGCGGATGAACCTATTTCAGCATTAGACGTTTCAATACAAGCACAAGTTGTAAATTTATTACTTAAATTGCAAAAAGAACGAGGCATTACGTTTTTATTCATCGCTCATGACCTTTCCATGGTTAAATACATTTCGGACAGAATTGCAGTGATGCACTTTGGTAAAATTGTCGAAATTGGTAGTGCGGATGAAATTTATAATCATCCTATGCACCCTTATACGCAATCACTACTGTCGGCTGTACCTCAGCCAGACCCAGAAAGTGAACGTGTGAGAAAGAGAACACTTTTTAAAGAAGACGAGACTAAAAATGACCAACGTACATTGCATGAAATCAGACCGAATCATTTTGTATTTACAACAGATGACGAAGCGGAAGATTTGAAATCACATACACAAGAAGCATCTGTATAACATGGGAAAGGGGGATTACGATGAGAAAATTCAAATTATTTATTATTCTGATTGCACTATCGGTTGTATTAGCTGGTTGTGGTAGTGCGGAAGGGGTATATTCTGATAAAGGACAAGTTTTTAGGAAAGTACTGCCATCAGATATTTCAACATTAGATTCTGCATTAGCTACAGATACGGTGTCATTCGATATTTTCAATCAAATATACGAAGGCTTATATACATTAGATAAAGATGATAAAGCACAACCAGGGGTAGCAAAAGCAATGCCAAAAGAAAGTAATGGGGGAAAAACACTTACAATCAAGTTACGTAAAGATGCCAAGTGGTCAAATGGGGATCCAGTAACGGCACATGATTTTGAGTACGCTTGGAAACGTGTGGTGAATCCAGATACGGCATCTGAGTATGCTTATATCATGTATGATTTGAAAAATGCTGAAGCAATTAATATGGGGAAAAAGGATGTCGATGAGCTAGGTGTGAAAGCGGTTGATGACCATACATTAAAAGTTGAGTTAACAAAACCGATTCCATATATTAATGAAATGTTCGCATTTGGTACGTTTATGCCACTGAACGAAAAAGTAGTGAAAAAAAATGGTGACCAATATGGGACAACAGCAGCAAAAACAGTATTTAATGGGCCGTTCAAAGTGAAAGAATGGAAAGTAGAAGATAAGATACAACTTGTAAAAAACGAAGATTATTGGGATAAAAAGCAAGTACACTTAGATCGTGTAAACTATAAAGTATTAAAAGATCAGCAAGCTGGTGCCTCACTTTATGATACTGGTTCAGTTGATGATACGACGATTACAGCAGATCAAGTGGATAAATATGCTGACAACCCAGGCTTGAAAAAACGTTTATTAGCAAGTACATTCTACATTAAAATGAACCAAGATAATGTACCTGAATTTAAAAATAAAGACTTAAGACTGGCAATTGCACAATCTATTGATAAAGAAGGATATGTTAATTCAGTTAAAAACAATGGGTCAGAAGCAACAAATGGTTTCACTGCGAAACTAACAGCAGAGACACCTGATGCTAAAGATTTTTCTGAGTCTATTGATTCGCCATTAACTTATAATCCAAAAGCAGCTAAAAAACATTTTGAAAAAGCTAAAAAGGATTTAGGCGTTAAAAATATAACCTTTACGATGAACACTGAAGATACACCAGATGCTAAAATATCTGCTGAATATATTAAATCACAGGTGGAAAGCACTTTACCTGGTGTTACTTTGAAAATTAAACAATTACCATTTAAACAGCGTTTAAATCAAGAATCAACAGAAGCGTTTGAAGCTTCATTATCTAGTTGGGGTCCTGATTATCCTGATCCACTAACATTCTTAAATATTATGACAACAGGTAACTCTAATAATAATACAGCATGGAGTAGTAAGGAATACGATAAACTTGTTAAAGATGCTAACGGAAAACTATTGAAAAAACCTGAAGAACGTAATGCAGCTATGAAACAAGCTGAAGAATTAATGTTAAATGATGCCCCAGTTGCACCAATTTATCAAAAAGGGGAAGCGCATTTAACAAATCCACAAGTTAAAGGTTTGGTATATCATCAAATCGGTGGTGATACAACACTTAAAGATGTAACCATTGATAAAGATATCGATCCTAAAACTGGTAAAAAGAAAGACTAATAAAAAATTAAAAAGTAACATAAAAGGAGCATCCAACTTAATGGATGCTCCTTTTTAACTTGCGGGATTTGAGATAAGTAACTTATCTTTTACGACCTAAGCCCATTGCTTTTTCCATTTTTTTCAACGTTTTGAATGATACTTGTTGTGCTTTGTCTCTACCATTATCTAAAATAGTGTCAAGTTCTTCTGAATTTAAATAGTATTCATATTTTTCTTGGAAAGCAGTTAAGAAATCACTCACGATTTCTGCTAAGTCTGCTTTAAACACACCATAATTCGAATCTTTGTATTTTTCTTGAAGCGCATCAATTGATTCGTCAGTTAAACTTGAATAAATAGATAATAAATTAGAGATACCTGGTTTATTGTCGCGATCGAATTTAATAATACCATCTGAATCAGTTACAGCACTTTTTATTTTTTTAGCCGCAACGCTTGGTTGGTCTAGTAAAGAAATGAAGTTTTTTTGATTATCATCACTCTTACTCATTTTTTTCGTTGGATCTTGGAGACTCATTACGCGGCCGCCAACTTTAGGCATACGAATCTCAGGCTTAACTAAAATGTCGTTGTAGCGAGAATTAAATCTATCAACTAAGTTTCTTGTTAATTCCATGTGTTGCTTTTGGTCATCACCAACGGGCACGATATTTGTGTTGTATATAACGATATCCGCTGCCATTAAAGGAGGATATGTTAATAAGCCGGCAGGGACACCTTCCGTTTGTTTAACGGCTTTATCTTTAAACTGAGTCATACGTTCCAATTCACCGATAGAAGAAATGGTTGTTAACATCCAACTTGCCTGAACATGCGCTGGCACTTCTGATTGAATAAATAAAGTTGATTTTTCTGGATCGATGCCAGAAGCTAAATAAATTGCAGCTAGTTGTCTTGTTTGTTTACGTAATTTCAAACGATCTTGTGGTACCGTAATTGCATGCTGATCTACGATACAAAAGAAACAATTGTAATCGTCTTGAACTTCACCGAATTGTTTTAAAGCACCAATATAATTACCAATTGTAGGAATACCACTAGGCTGGATACCCGAAAATAATGTTTCCATATTACAATGCCTACTTTCTTAAATTTAATTTTTTACATAATAGGTTTATTATAACAGTATTTCAATCATTTGTAAGTTATGTTAGACTATAGACATATCAATATTTTTAATTGAATTTATTGAGAAATACTTTTAATTTAAAATTTTTGAAAAAATTAGAGAATTCTCATTTAATTTTAATGTTGAAAGGGTATACTTTCATTGTAAGGTTAAGGAAGGCGAAATTACTTAAGCAATTTCTTAATCAAATAAATATTGAAATCAAATGAATTTACATTCATGAAAAATAGGAGAGTGAGATGTATGGTAACATTATTTACTTCACCAAGTTGCACATCTTGCCGTAAAGCGAAAGCATGGTTACAAGAACATGACATTCCGTATACGGAGCGTAACATTTTTTCAGAACACTTAACAATCGACGAAATCAAACAAATTTTAAAAATGACTGAAGATGGTACAGATGAAATTATATCTACACGTTCTAAAACTTACCAAAAATTAAATGTGGATATCGACGCATTACCACTTCAAGATTTATATTCAATTATTCAAGATAATCCTGGTTTATTACGTCGCCCAATTATTTTAGACGAAAAACGTTTACAAGTTGGTTATAATGAAGACGAAATTAGACGTTTCTTACCAAGAAAAGTTCGTACGTTCCAATTGCAAGAAGCACAACGTATGGTTGACTAATTAATACATTAAATACATGAACTAGACGAGCCATAAAGCAATATTTAAGCATGTTGCTTTGTGGTTTTGTTATATTTTTAACATAACAAACAATTAGGTATGCACGTCAAATGATAAGGTGATATCATCTTATTGTTATGAGGTGGCTAGCTATTTGTGAATAAGTAATGACATGATTGCAACAGCACTTTCTTAGTTTAGTGCTGTTTTTTTGGCTAATTCAAAGCTATATGTTAATATTAGAGACCAAATAGGATTTAGTAAAAATTAATCAAACAAATCAATTGTAATTCTTACTACGTTCTAATACAATATGATTACTATTCATCGACTGTAAGGAGTGAGATGATATGAGAATAGAGCGCGTTGACGATACAACTGTTAAATTATTTATAACTTATAGTGATATTGAGGCTAGAGGATTTAAACGAGAAGATTTATGGACAAACCGCAAACGTGGAGAAGAATTCTTTTGGAATATGATGGAAGAAATCAATGAAGAAGAAGACTTTGTAGTAGAAGGCCCATTATGGATACAAGTGCATGCGTTTGAAAAAGGCGTTGAAGTTACGATATCTAAATCTAAAAATGAAGATCTTATTAATATGTCAGATGAAGACAATGAACAACTTGATTATCAGGTAAATGATTTATTGTCACAAACATTTGATCAAGATGATAGTTTAGAAGATTTATTTGATCAACGTCAACAACAAAAAGATAACAAGCAAAATCAAGATCAAAATGAGCGCAATCGTCAAAATACACGTACTGTGATTGTTAAATTCAATGATTTAGAAGAAGTTATTGAATATGCACACTATAATAATCAAGTGACAGATGAGTTCGAAGATTTATTATATAGTCTTAACAATGTATATTATTATGCTGTCCATTATGATGAAACAGTAGATCAAGAAACAATTAATGATAGTTATAGTCAATTACTTGAGTTCGCATATCCTACTGATAAATCAGAAGTGTATTTAAACGACTATGCCAAAATTATCATGAGTCATAATGTTGCATCACAAGTACGTCGTTATTTCCCAAACACAGAAGCATAAAATACAAGTCAAAATTGACGTATTTAATTTATAAAAGCACGTTAGATAACAAATGCATTATAAGATGTTGAAACCAGCTATGGGTCATTACCCTTAGCTGGTTTTTTTATAGAGCAATTGCGTTTTTAAATAAATAGGCAATATTTTATCTAGTAGTAGAAGTAATTTATTGATTAATAAGGTGTAATTATTATGAGGTGAAGAAACGTGTTGTTAGCGTATGACCATCATAAGCATTTAGTTTTTGCAAACCATGCTGTTAAAGATGCCGAATATACATGTCCACATTGTAAAAGTAAAATGATTTTAAAAAAAGGTGAAATAATCACACCACATTTTGCTCATTTAAAAGTAGCTTCTATTTTTTGTAGTAAAGGTGAAACTCAGGCACATTACTCACTTAAATATCAGCTTGCACTGAAATTGTCATGTATCGGTTATCATGTACAAATCGAGCCTTATATTGCTGGGATTTATCAATATCCTGATTTAATTATTGATAAAAAGATCGCCATAGAAATACAATTTTCAAAAATCACAATTTCTAGTGTGAAAAAACGTAGTAACGGTTTGTTACATATTGGTTATAGATTAATATGGATTATTCCAAACCCATATTACGATAAACTTAGGCATATTTTAATATTAACGAAGTACGAAAGAACTTTTATAGATTTTAAATCTAAACGCTTGCTCACTTGGGACAGTAGTAACAAGCAGTTATATATGTATCAAATTTATAATTTTATTGGTGGCAATCGCTATATTGCACATAAATTTAAACTGGAGATTAAAGATTTTGAATATGTGTTTAGTCAAATTGAAACTGAAGATTTTACGCGTGATATCAAATTAAACAAAAATACGATTCAGCAATATATAAATCGTTGTCGATGTACACGCTCTGTTAAAGAACCAAGTTTAAGCGTTATGTATAATTTAGGTCTATCTGATAATTGGGTAAGTACGTATTTAGGAATCATATATCCAGAACAATTATACATTCAATCCCATCCTATTTATTGGCAATTGCAATTATTATATTTACTTGTTAAAACACCGCAAAATTTAAACGAATTTAATGAAAAAATAATGCTTAATCACTTTTATAACATAGAAAATATAAAGGATGTCATAGTTAATGAGCTTATAAATAAATTCAGAAATTCTTACAGTAAAATGGAATACAATAACGTGCAAAATTAGGCCGGACGTGAGAAAATTAAAGTATTGAAAAACATAGGAGGTTTACTAAAAATGACACAACAATTAACAAGAGAAGAACAAGAACGTAAATATCCTGAATATACATGGGATTTAACAACTATATTTGAATCAGATGAAGCTTTTGAACAAGCTTTCAAAGAGGTTGAGGATAACCTCGGTCAAGAGCAACAATTTCAAGGACATTTAGGAGATAATGCTGAAACTTTATATAAAGCGTTAGCATTAGAAGATGAACTAGGTTCAAAATTAGAAAAAGTATATGTATATGCACATTTAAAACAAGACCAAGACACTGCAAATGATAAATATACAGGATACGAATCACGTGCACATCAATTAATTATAAAATTTAGTTCAGGTTGGAGTTTCTTAGTACCTGAAATCTTACAAATAGATGAAGAAACAATTCAATCATTCATTGAAGAAAATGATGATTTAAAACAATATGCATTTGATTTGAAATTAATTAATGAAAAACGTCCTCATGTATTAACTGCAGATAAAGAAAAGTTACTAACAGAAGCGCAAGATGCATTATCAACACCAGATAATGTATATGGTATGTTTAGTAACGCTGATTTAGAGTTTGAAGACGCTGTCGATAAGGATGGTAATACGCATTCACTCACTCAAGGTACATTTATTAAATGTTTAGAATCAGATGATCGCGTGTTACGTAAATCTGCATTCGAAAACTTATACAAAGCATACGGCGCATACAATAATACGCTAAGTGCTACATTGGCTGGAGAAGTTAAAAAGAATGTATTTAATGCAAGAACACATCATTATGAATCGGCAAGAGCAGCGGCGTTAAGTAATAACCATATACCAGAGACAGTATATGATAATTTGGTGAAAACAGTCCATGAATACTTACCATTGTTACATCGCTATACCAAATTACGTAAAGAGTTATTAGGTTTAGATGATATGAAAATGTATGATCTTTATACACCATTAGTTAAAGATGTGAAATTTGAAATGCCATATGAGGAAGCAAAAGACTGGATGGTAAAAGCGTTGCAACCAATGGGTGAAGAATACATGAAAGTAGTACATGAAGGCTTAAACAATCGCTGGGTTGATGTGTTTGAAAACAAAGGCAAACGTTCAGGCGGTTATTCTTCAGGTGCGCACTTAACCAACCCATTTATTCTCTTAAATTGGTCGAATACAGTTTCTGATTTATATACTTTAGTGCATGAATTTGGACATTCAGCGCATAGTTATTTTAGTCGTCAAAATCAGCCTTCTAATTCAAGTGATTATACGATTTTTGTTGCTGAAGTTGCGTCTACTTGTAATGAAGCTTTATTGAGTGACTATATGGATAAGCATTTAGACGATGAAAGAAGACTATTGTTACTAAATCAAGAGTTAGAACGTTTCCGTGCTACATTATTTAGACAAACAATGTTTGCAGAATTTGAACATAAAATTCACCAAATTGAAGAGGCGGGTGAGCCGTTAACAGCTAATCGTATGAACGAAGAGTATGCAGAATTAAACAGATTATACTTTGGCGATTCAGTTGAAACTGATGAAGATATTAGTAAAGAATGGTCTAGAATTCCTCATTTCTATATGAACTATTATGTGTATCAATATGCAACCGGATACAGTGCAGCACAAAGTTTAAGTCATCAAATATTAACTGAAGGACAACCTGCTGTTGATCGTTATATTAATGAATTCCTGAAAAAAGGTAGTTCAAATTATCCTATAGAAATATTGAAAAATGCTGGGGTAGATATGACAACACCAGAACCAATTGAACAAGCTTGTAAAGTCTTTGAACAAAAATTAGACGCTTTTGAAAAGCTAATGAAAGCTTAATGTGAATGTATTCGTTTACAATATGACAAGTTTGTGACAAACTAAAATTATTTAATTCAAATGGTTGAAAGGTCTATTTTAGCGTGTTATATTATAAACATGAAATTAATCACATAACAAACATACCCCTTTGTTTGAAGTGAAAAATTTCTCCCATCCCCTTTGTTTAGCGCCGTGTAATCAGACACGGCGTTTTTTTATGCTCTCTTTTAAATAAATTTCCAAAATGCGTTTAAATGAATAACTATTCAATTGACTTTATTCCGAAAAAGCGTTATCCTAAACTTGTATCTAAAATAAATACAAGAAAGAAGTGTTTTCATGAAAATTGCAGTAGTAGCAGCAAATGGGAAAGCCGGTCAACTTATTACTAAGGAAGCGGTAGAAAGATCGCTAGATGTTACAGCAATTGTTAGAAGTGAGAATAAAACAGTTGCGCATCAAGTCATACAAAAAGATTTGTTTGATTTGACTAAAGAAGATATTGCACCTTTTGATGTCATTGTTGATGCATTTGGACAAATGAATAAAGATAAGTTGAATGAGCACAGTCAATCGCTAGAACATCTTAGTAATTTGGTTAGTGACAGTCAAAAACGACTCATTATTATAGGTGGCGCAGGTAGTTTATACGTAGATAAAGCACATACAGAAAGATTGATTGATTCTCCTGATATGCCAGAAGAAGTAAAACCTATTAGCATGGCGCAAGTCAAAACATTTGAAGAAATTAAAGAGCGTGATGATGTGCAATGGACTTTTGTGTGTCCAGCACCAGATTTTCAATTTGATGGTGAGAAAACAGGCGCTTATAAAGTGAGTGATGATGAAGTAATAGGTACACATGTAAGTTATGCAGATTTTGCTAAAGCAATTGTAGATGAGGCAATGAACCCTGAACATATTCAAAGTCGCTTTGCGGTATTTGCAAAGTAATTTTCAAAAAACAAAAAAGTAGTAAGTCATTCATAATAAAGCACTATCATAAATTGGACTGGTGAGCAAAAGCGCACTAGTCCATTTTTTATGAACATACTAAGTAGTGCAAATATCTCTGCAATTAAAAAGATGTCATCGTAATAAAGGAAAATAGTTTGACTATGAATAGCTTAATAACTAAATATTTGTAAGATTAAAGGACAAAATATAAGAATTCACGTTTTGTTTACATTAATATAATTTTCTAATGTATTAAGTAATCTTTTTACTATAGTGTCATCAGGACAATTTCAAGTTCTTATTTATGAATAGCGTGAAAATCAAGTGCATTTTAAATTGTATGTATTAATCGTTTCTACACGAAATCTTCACGTGCTGATATACAGAGAAATTGTATGAGTTAAGGACTATGGCTTGGTCTATATCTCTAGAGTAGCAAGTACAATCTAAATGGTGTAATGAATATAAAAAAAGAGGGCTAATCCATTTACATAGTGATTAGTCCTCTTTATTTGAACATGGGACTGTATGTCCCAACTTCATGTTTTTGAAATTAATACATTTATACTATATCGTACGTGTTAAAAAGATTAATTTTTTGCTTTCCAGAATTTGCCATCTGGTGATTTAAGTTTTTCAATTTTTTGCTGTAGTGCTAGCTTTTTAAGTTCTTTATTCATTAGTTTTTCCGGCCATTCATAAATCGTAAGTAGCTCTTCTTTGGTAACCAATTGTTGTTGTTGGATATAGTCTTCTAAACTTGGTGGTAATTCTTTTTCTATTGTTGAACCAATAAGCTCATTAATAATATATGTGTATATATGGTAAGGATATAAGCCTTCCACTTTTAAGCCTTCTTCGTGAACATCTTCATTAAAAAATACGAGAGAGGGCGCTTCCTCAATTTCCATTTCTCGAGCAATATGCAAGTCTACTTGTAAACTTTCTTTTAAGCAAGAACTATTTAAATCTTCTTTAAATACTTCGTAATCTAAACCTGCGTTACTGATACAACTATTTACCATTGATTCAGTAATAATATCACGCTTAGGAATAATTTCATTTTGAACGAGATGTATAAATCGTTCAGCACGAATACGTCCTTGAAGTTCCGCAGCCTTATAGGCTAATGCGATATTATCTAAATCAGAGGTGCTCTGAGCTTGGCATTTTGTTAAAACACGTAATGAAGGGTTCAATATATGTCTAATACTAATATATTGCTTATATTCAATACGTAATTTAGAAAGGATAGCCGATAGCTTAAAGCATTCCTTACTGAATGGATCGAAAAAGGAATAAATTTCTATCTTGCTCACAGGTGAAAGATTTGCATCTTCACGACTATTAGGTTGTATTAATCTTAATTCTTCAGTCATGTCTATTCCACCTACAATTAATTTTCGGAATTAACCATGTGATTTGCCGTTAAACGTAATCGTTCATATAAGTAATCACCAACACCAGCTGGAAATTGTGCATGCGCGATTGCATGTGCCATATTTTCAAGCCACGCATCTCGTTCGTGATTTGTGATTATGAAATCCATATGCCGTTTTTTTAGCATTGGGTGACCATGTTCCTGTGTATAAAGGTTTGGACCACCTAAAAATTGCGTCAAGAATTGCTTTTGTTTTCTACTCGTTTCTTCAAAATCCCCAGGAAACAAATGGTTAATTCTATCGTCGCGTTTAACTAAATAATAAAAATGATCAATCATCTTGTATAAGGCGTCATGTCCAATGATTTCATAAGGTGTTTGAGTCATAATATCACCGTATCCTGTTAATATATTACTAATATAACATGAATTTTTACATTTGGAAGTAATTCGACTTCTTGCTATTGTGCTTGATTAATTGCCAAATAAATTTGATTTACGTTTAAAAAATCTTTGGACTTTATTATCTGGTATTTCATGTTGCATATTAAATTGTTCAAGAATATTTTTAAATTGTTTGAACCCTTCATCGTAATCATCAACTTCAAATTCTAGTTCAAAATCTTCGAAATCAAGATAGCGACTTTTATCTAATACAAGTAAATTCCCATTAACTTCTTTTTCGAGTCGTTCTGTCGTTAATGCGCCAAGAATAACTAATTGATTTAAGTCAAAGTCCATTTTTTCAAGTTGTTCTATGATTTCAGCAGGCAACATTTGTGTCGTGATTGATTTGTTTAATTCAGGCACGACCCGAGTTTCAAAATTATATTCCATCAGACCAACTTCAGCAGGTATTTTTAAAGTCATCTCATTATAATCATCTTTCACACGAATTCTTAAGGCTGACTGGTGTGCCTTCAAGTCAAATTGTGGTGTATCAATATAGTAGTTGGTTTGACTAAAGGTACCGACATCCTGAAAATAGGTTTTATAAATGGATTGGTATTGTGATTGGGTTAATAATTGTTTAAATTCAATTTCATTATTCGTAGCCATGCATACACTCCTTTTTTACATATAATAACTTATTTTAAATCACTTTTTCCTTATTTTAAATTGAACTGCATTTGTAAAATTTGAATTAAGTAAAAGTTATGTATATATGTTGGTAAAACATGTAAGTTGTGACGTGTTATGTACGATAGAATTATGTTAAAATGATGAGGAATAAGGAGGAACAAGCATGCGTATTTATGTAAATGAAATTAAAGTTACAGAAGACAGTATAAATTGTTATACAGAGCAATCTACAGAAGGCTTACAAGAAGCAGGACAAATGCTTGTTGATAGCGATAATTATAGTTTTGCATATATTTTAGACGATGGACAATCATATTCTTATTTAATATTTGTCCAAGAAACTTGGTCTATGTTACATGAAAATAAAGGCAAGAAATTGATTATTAATGATGAACTAGAATTAAAACAATTCGAAAATGAATTTAACTATATATTGGATAACATACAAGGTAATTCAAATTATGGTAAGGAGTTTGTGTCCGTTGTTGAAAATACTTTCGAATTAGATTGAAGCGGAGTGAAGCACAATGAATCAGTGGGGTCAGTTTTTATCTCCATATAAGCAAGCAGTCGACGAACTGAAGATTAAATTAAAAGGGCTTAGAAAACAATATGAAGTAGAAGATAATGCTTCTCCTATAGAATTTGTAACGGGCCGTGTGAAACCAATGACGAGTATTATTGATAAGGCAAATAAGCGCCAAATATCATTTGATCGTTTACATGAAGAAATGTACGATATCGCTGGTTTACGTTTAATGTGTCAATTTGTTGATGATATAGATATCGTGGTTAATTTATTGAGACAACGTAAAGACTTTAAAGTTGTCGAAGAAAGAGATTATATTAGTAATACGAAACAAAGTGGTTATCGTTCATTCCATGTGATTATTGAATATCCTATAGAAACACTTAATGGAGAAAAGAGCATTTTAGCAGAAATTCAAATCAGAACGTTAGCGATGAATTTTTGGGCAACGATAGAACATACACTGAGATATAAATATGATGGAGACTATCCACCTGAGATTCAACATCGTTTAGAGCGAGCGGCAGAAGCAGCTTTCTTATTAGACGAAGAAATGTCTGAAATAAAAGAAGAAATTCAAGAAGCACAGAAATATTATTCTAAAAAGCGTGCGAAAAAGCATAATAATGACTAGGGGATGTTACGATGCGTTACACGATATTATCTAAAGGTGATTCAAAATCAAATGCTTTAAAACATAAGATGATTAACCATATGAAAGATTTTCAAATGGTTGAAGACCCAGATAATCCAGAGATTGTCATTTCTGTAGGGGGAGATGGCACATTGTTACAAGCGTTTCACCAGTATAGTTACATGCTTTCTCGTTGTGCATTTGTTGGGATTCATACAGGACATTTAGGTTTTTATGCTGATTGGCTACCACATGAAGTGGAAAAGTTAATTATTGAAATTAATAATTCCGAATTTCAAGTCATTGAGTATCCCTTATTAGAAATCATCGTTCGTTATAATGATAATGGTTATGAAACTCGCCATTTAGCTTTAAATGAGGCTACTATGAAAACGGAAAATGGTTCTACGCTTGTTGTGGATGTAAATATAAGGGGTAACCAGTTTGAGCGTTTTAGAGGTGATGGTTTGTGTATATCCACACCATCAGGTTCAACTGCTTATAACAAAGCGTTAGGTGGGGCATTGATACATCCTTCATTAGAAGCAATGCAAATTGCAGAAATCGCATCGATTAATAATAGAGTCTTTAGAACGGTAGGTTCTCCCTTAGTCTTACCTAAACATCATACGTGTTTGATAACACCAGTTAATCAGGACACAATTTTAACTACCATTGATCATGTGAGTATTAAACATAAGAATGTGAATGCAATACAATATAGAGTAGCCAATGAGAAGATACGATTTGCTCGATTTAGACCATTTCCTTTTTGGAAAAGAGTTCATGATTCATTTATTTCCAGTGGAGACGATGAATAATGAAGTTTACTTTTAATATTACTGCTTCAGAAATGTTACGTTCTTTTTTACAACGACATCATTTCTCTAAGCGAACGATAAGCGCCATTAAACATAATGGCGCTTTAGTAGTTAATGGTCAAACTGTTACGGTTAGAAAACAATTGGCTATTGGTGATATTTTGGAAGTATACCTTGGTAAAGAAATCCCAAGTACAAATCTTAAACCTTATCAACAACCATTAAATATTTTATTCGAAGATGACTATTTAATTGTTGTATCAAAACCACCGTATCAGAACTGCGCACCTTCAAGAGACCATTTGCATTATAGTATAGTAGAACAAGTATTAGGCTATTTAAATGAAAAACAGCCTGGCATCAATCCCCATATAGTGACACGACTAGATCGTAATACCTCTGGAATTGTTATATTGGCTAAACATGGGTTTATTCATCATTTAATGTCTAACCTTAATATAGATAAAAAATATCTTTGTATCTGTTATGGTAAGACTGAAAAAGAAGGCGTGATAGATGCGCCCATTGCAAGACACCCAGAAAGTATTATTCAACGTCGTGTCGATGCAGCTGGAAAAACAGCGCAAACACGGTTTAAGCGAGTGGAATATAAGGAAGGATTTAGTATGTGTGAAGTAACATTACTAACTGGAAGAACACATCAAATACGTGTGCACTTTCAGCATATCGGTCATTCTATCGTAGGCGATGCGCTTTATGGTGGCAAGCATGAAAGCTATCATCATCAACTATTGAGATGTACCCAGGTGTCATTCATACATCCTATAAAAAATCAAAATATTGTAATTAATGATAAATATGATGCAATAGAAACGCTATTTAATATGATATAATTTTAAACATACATGGAGGTGTACGAATGGCTAATGAGAAAGATTCAATCGTTTTAGAGGATGAACAAGTTTATGACCAAACATTATTAGACAATTTGTTGTTAAATAATCATATAGATGAATTTAGAGATGAATTCTTATCCATGCATACATATGAACAAAGTGAATACTTTGAGGATAGCAATGAAGATATACGCCAACGTATGTATGAAGTACTATCGCCAGAAGAAGTAGCGGATTTCTTTGAACAATTAGAAATTGATGAAGATGAATACGAATCACTTTTTGATGCGATGAATGCTAATTATGCAAGCAAGGTACTAGAAGAAATGTCTTACGATAATGCAGTTGACATTATGAACCAGCTATCTAAGCAAAAAATAGTTAGTCTCCTCACGTTAATGAATAGAGAAGATGCAAAAGAAATAAAAGCATTATTACATTATGATGAAGATACTGCCGGCGGTATTATGACAACTGAATATATTTCTTTAAAGGCAACCATGCCAGTAAAAGAAGCGCTCATGCATGTCAAAGAACAAGCGCCAGACGCTGAGACAATTTATGTTATTTTTGCAGTTAATGATAACAAACAATTGGCTGGGGTACTCTCTCTTAGAGATTTAATTATTGCTGAAAATGATGCATACATAGAAGACATAATGAGTGAACGTGTCATTAGTGCAAATGCTGCAGATGACCAAGAAGATGTAGCTCAAAAGATGAGAGACTATGATTTTATTGCAATGCCAGTTGTCGATTATCAAGATCATTTGCTAGGTATTATAACAATCGATGATATCTTGGATGTTATGGACGAAGAAGCCAGTGAAGACTACTCTCGTTTGGCTGGTGTATCAGACGTAGATGCAACAAATGATTCAGTGTTTACGACAGCTAAAAAGAGATTGCCATGGTTAATTATTTTAACATTTTTAGGGATGATTACAGCAACAATATTAGGTTCATTTGAAGATACTTTATCAAAAGTAGCATTATTAGCAGCATTTATTCCTATTATCAGCGGGATGTCCGGGAACTCTGGGACACAATCACTCGCCGTATCCGTACGTAATATTTCTACTGGTGAAATATATGAACAAAGTAAATTTAAAGTCGCTTTAAGAGAAGCGGGTAGTGGATTTTTAAGTGGTCTTGTATGTGCTTTGTTACTATTTATTATTATAATGGTGCTGTACGGACAAGCAATACTAGCTATCATTGTTGGTGGAAGTTTGACGATTGCAATGACGGTAGGTACTTTAGTGGGATCCATGATTCCCTTAGTAATGAATAAATTGAAAATTGATCCAGCGGTTGCTAGCGGACCATTTATCACAACAATCAATGATATTGTCAGTATGCTAATTTATTTTGGATTAGCTACATCATTTATGTCTTATTTAACTTAAGGGGGTTATATGGAATTTTTATCGCTTGTTGTCGTAGTGTTAGCGGCATTTTTTACACCAATATTAGTCAATCGACTCAGAATCACATTTTTACCTATAGTGGTAGCTGAAATTTTAATGGGCATTGTCATTGGGCACTCATTTTTAAATTTAGTAGAACGAGATGCAATGCTCAATATATTATCAACTTTAGGATTTATTTTCTTGATGTTCTTAAGTGGTTTGGAAATAGATTTTAAAGCTTTTAAAAGAGATAAAAGTTCAGCGAATAAAGAACAAAAATTGAAGAAACAAGAACCTGGCCATTTACAATTAGCAGTTGTTGTTTTCATGTTTATTATGATTATTTCTATTATTTTCGCATATATGTTTAAGTGGTTTGGACTTATTGATGATGTCTTACTAATGGTTATTATTATTTCTACGATCTCATTAGGCGTAGTCGTGCCGACACTTAAAGAAATGAATATTATGCGTACGACGATAGGTCAGTTTATCTTATTAGTAGCTGTACTTGCAGACTTAGTTACAATGATTCTATTAACAGCTTATGGTACATTACATGCTTCGGGTAATACATCGTTATGGCTAATTGGTAGTTTAGTCGTCTTTACCATTATTTTCTATTTGTTAGGCGGCATTTTCAAAAAAGCACAATTTTTACAGAAATTAATGGATGGTACGACTCAAATCGGTATACGTGCAGTATTTGCCTTGATTATTTTGTTAGTTGCTTTAGCTGAAGGGGTTGGGGCAGAAAATATTTTAGGTGCATTTTTAGCAGGTGTGGTTGTCTCATTACTTGGTCCAGATGAAGATATGGTTGAAAAGCTAGACTCTTTTGGCTATGGCTTTTTTATTCCAATCTTTTTCATAATGGTCGGCGTAGATTTGAATATTCCACAACTCATTAAAGAACCAGCATTATTATTAATTATTCCATTTTTAATTTTGGCATTTTTAATTTCTAAATTAATTCCATTGTTTTACATACGAAAATGGTTTGATATGAAAACAACGATTTCTTCCGCATTTTTACTAACATCAACTTTATCGTTAGTTATTGCTTCTGCAAAAATAGCAGAACAATTAGGTACAATTTCACCAGAAATTTCAGGTATTTTGATATTAAGTGCAGTGATTACATGTGTATTTGTACCTATTGTATTTAAAAAAATGTTTCCTATGCCTGATGAGGCCACTAGACAAATTGAAGTTAGTTTGATTGGGAAAAATCAATTAACGATTCCAATTGCCCAAAATTTATCATCACAACTTTATCAAGTATCGCTTTATTATAGAAATGATTTAAGTGATAAACGTAAATTGTCTGATGCCATTTCAATGATTGAAATTTCGGATTACGAAGAAGAGTTGTTAGAACGTCTAGGACTATTCGAAAGAAATATCGTAGTATGTTCTACAAATGATGATGAAATTAACCGTAAAGTAGCATTGATGGCTAAGGCGCATGGTGTGAAACGTGTTATCTGTCGATTGGAGTCTAGTTCGTCAGATGAAACGTTACAAAAAGCGGGTATTGAAATCTTCAGTAGTTATATGAGTAACAAAATTTTGTTAAAAGGTCTTATTGAAACACCAAATATGCTTAATCTTTTAAGTAATGTTGAAACATCATTATATGAAATTGCGATGTTAAATCATCAATATGATCAAATCCAATTACGTAATTTCCCATTTGGTGGAGATATTATCTTTGTACGAATTATTAGAAATAATGAATCTATCGTGCCACATGGTGATACACAATTACGTTACAGAGATAGAGTAATCGTTACTGGTTCAAAAGAATATGTAGACGAATTAAAACGCGAATTAGAATTCTATTATTAAGTTAGTGAAAAATAGAGTGAAGGACATTGCATGGTATGCAATGTCGTTTGCTTTATTTTTATGTTTTCTTTTGTACGAAAGCGCGTTATATTGACAAATTTGGAAGTGAAAACGTATTAAATTTATGAGTATAGTAAAATAAATTGTTTATTCAATCAAACCAATGTTAAAATAGGGAATGGTTATATTGGCATAGAGCAAAGTGATCGTTCGTAGCTTCATAACTACTCGAACCAATTAAAATGGAAATTTAAATAAAGGAGTTATATTCATGTTAAATTTAGAGAATAAAACATTCGTCATTATGGGTATTGCGAACAAACGTAGTATCGGTTTTGGTGTAGCTAAAGTATTGGACCAACTTGGTGCAAAATTAGTATTTACATACCGTAAGGATCGCAGTAAAAATGAATTAGAAAAATTAGTTGAACAATTAAACCAATCAGAACATCATATGTATCAAATTGATGTTCAACAAGATGAAGATGTCATTAATGGTTTTGCTAAAATTGATGAAGATATCGGACATATTGATGGCGTATACCACTCAATTGCTTTTGCAAATATGGAAGATTTACGTGGTCGCTTTAGTGATACATCACGTGATGGTTTCTTATTAGCGCAAGATATTAGTTCTTATTCTTTAACACTTGTAGCGCGTGAAGCAAAAAAATTAATGCCTGAGGGTGGTAGCATTGTAGCTACAACATATCTAGGCGGAGAATTTGCAGTACAAAACTACAATGTGATGGGTGTTGCTAAAGCAAGTTTAGAAGCAAATGTACGTTATTTAGCTTTAGACTTAGGTGAAGATAACATTCGTGTTAATGCGATATCAGCTGGTCCTATCCGTACATTAAGTGCGAAAGGTGTTGGCGGCCTTAACACTATCTTAAAAGAGATTGCAGAACGTGCGCCTCTAAAACGTAACATTGATCAAGAAGAAGTAGGTAAGACAGCGGCATACTTGTTAAGTGATTTTTCAAGTGGTGTAACGGGTGAAAATATCCATGTAGATAGTGGTTACCATATCGTTAAATAAAGAAACACAAAATACGCATGACCATCGTTACAATTCAACGATGGTCATGCGTATTTTTATATAAATGAGACCGAGACATAGATTGTTGTCTCGGTCTCAAACTTTATTTTCAAAAAAGGAAGATGAGGTCATTTTATATAACCATGAGTTCATCTTCCCACTTATTTTTGAATGATTATTCTTTTACATCACTATTCGCTTTTTCCATAATCTTTTCTCGATAATGGAATACATTACGAACAATTGTTTTAATGACTGCATATAATGGAACGGCAACTAGGATGAGTACGAAACCACCTAAATTACCAGCAGCAAGAATAACAACAATAATCGTTAGTGGGTGAATATTTAAAGATTTACCCATAACGTTTGGTGTGATGACATTACCTTCTAATTGTTGAGCAATTAGTGTAATGATACATACCCAAATGAAAATTGTAGGACTTTGGATAATACCAATAATACCTGCTGGTGCAAATGCCATCCAAGGACCTAAGAACGGTATCATATTGGCAACACATGCAAACATAACAAGTAATAATGTGTAATTTAAACCTACAATAGAATAGCCTATATATAAAATGATACCTAAGATAATACTTACTGTCACTTGACCTTGAATATAAGATTTTAAAGTATCATTTAAATCTTTTAATAAATCAACAATAAATACTTTTCTTTCGCCTTTAAATAATTTAGCGATAAATGGAATAAAACGTTCGTGATCTTTTAACATATAGATTAAGAAGAATGGCACCATGATGAGTAAGAATAAAGTTGAAATAAATGAAGTCAAGTAACTTAATGAGTTAGATAAAACATTTGCAGTACTATCACTCATAGATTGAACCATTTTATTAATTCTATCTGTGACATCATTAGGTAGTCTTTCCATTTGGTCTAATGAAAAGTTAATGATGTGTTGAACTTCGTGCTGTAATGCTGGAATTTGATTAATTAAATTTTCAATTTGCTCGGCAATCAGTGGTCCAATATAACCAATGACAACACCAATGATGATAATTAAGCCAATGAAAATTAAAGTGATACTTCCCCAACGAGGGATTTTATTTTTTTCAAGTATTTTTTGAAAAGGTAAGCAAATATAGAATAAGAAGCCACTTAATAATAGTGGTAACAACACCGATTGTAAAATAATAATAAATGGCGTGAACACACTATGGACTTCCATTACTAATTTGATTAGTAAAAACAGGATTAATAGTGCAATACCTGTTCTAAACCAAACCTTATTTAGCATAGAACGGTTCCTCCTAAAATTCATTATTTAAGTACAATTCAGTATATCTTAAATGAAGACATAACAAAAGATGAAATTAAAATTATTGAAGCCAATAGAGTATATTGTGACAAATAAAGAAATCTAAAAACGATATACGCATGACGTCATATTAAATAGTGTAAAATTATTTTCCTTTGATATAAAGTCATTGTAAATATTTTATATTAATTATAACTTGAAATATATAAATTGTGAAAATGATTACTTATGAAATACGTTGCACGGAATATTTTATAAGTGTATAATGATAAAAAATATATCATTTTACATAATGGTACTACAAGGGGGATACATTATGTTAGAGGGGTTACTTACTTGGTTTTATGATATTGTTTGGAGCAAACCGTTAGTTTATGGGTTACTGATTACAGGTGTACTTTTTTCATTAATGATGCGCTTTTTCCAAGTTAGGCATTTTAAAGAGATGATCAGATTAATGTTTCAAGGGGAAAAATCACCCACGGGGATATCGAGTTTCCAAGCCATTGCACTGTCACTCGCTGGCCGTGTCGGTACTGGTAACATAGTGGGTGTATCAACTGCAATCTTTATTGGTGGACCAGGTGCTGTATTTTGGATGTGGGCAACGGCTTTCTTAGGGGCAAGTAGTGCATTTATAGAATCAACACTAGGTCAAATATATAAGCGAGAAGAAAAGGGACAATACCGTGGTGGACCAGCATTCTATATTGAATATGGGATTAAGGGCAAATTAGGAAAAGTCTATGGCTTAATTTTTGCTATTGTCACAGTCATTTCTGTAGGACTCCTATTACCAGGTGTTCAGTCTAATGCGATTGCCAGCTCTATGAAAAATGCATTTAGATTGGAACCATGGATTATTGCAATATTTTTAGCGGTGCTTTTAGCCTTAATTATTTTTGGAGGTATTAAATGGATAGCGAATGCAGCAACCGCTATTGTTCCATTTATGGCAATTGCATATATTATAATGGCTGTTATCATTATATTCTTGAATATTGAACAAGTTCCAGGATTGATTGCACTTATTTTCAAATCTGCTTTTGGTATGCAAGCGGCTTTTGGTGGTATCTTAGGTGCCATGATTGAAATCGGTGTTAAACGTGGATTGTATTCTAATGAGGCTGGACAAGGAACTGGACCACATGCAGCTTCAGCAGCAGAGGTGTCACACCCAGCTAAGCAAGGGTTAGTTCAAGCGTTTTCTGTCTATGTAGATACATTGTTTGTATGTTCGGCAACGGCTTTAATTATATTACTTTCAGGTACATATAATGTGACAGATGGAGGGACAACCTCAAGTGGTAAACCAAGTATGATTAAAGATAATGGCATTTTTGTAGAAATGTCAAATGGTGATAAAGATTATTCGGGTACAGCGATGTATGCACAAGCTGGTATTGATAAGGCCCTTCAAGGTGGTAGTTATCATTTTGATCCTGCATTTTCAGGCATTGGCTCATACTTTATTGCATTTGCGTTATTCTTCTTTGCATTTACAACGATATTAGCGTATTACTATATTGCAGAAACCAATATTACTTATTTGACTCGGAAGGGAACAGGAAGGACAACATTCTTCTGGATTAATGTCACGAGAGTCGTATTAATTGCTGCCACAGTATATGGTGCAGTGAAGACGGCGGATATCGCTTGGATGATGGGTGATTTGGGAGTTGGTATGATGGCTTGGTTGAATATCATAGCTATTTGGATATTGCACAAACCAGCTATTCAAGCATTGAAAGATTATGAATTACAGAAAAAACAACTAGGTTCTGGTAAAAAAGCAATTTACAAACCAGACCCCAAAAAAGTACCAAATGCCGTCTTTTGGCTAAAAGACTATCCACAACGGTTGGCCAAACAAAAAATAGATGAGTCATAGAGGTATTTACACCATAAATAATAAGATTTCAACATTTTAAAATAATGCGTCTCTTGGTACAATGTCATTAAGACTACGAGGGGGCGCATTATTTATGTATGATTTTAAAACGGGATGTATCACTAAAATTAATTTTCCTAGTAAAATATTAGATAGAGATGTCACACTATCTATTTATTTACCAAAAGATTTTACCGAATTATTTAAATATAAAATCATATTTTGTTTTGATGGTGCTGATTTTTTCAGTTTTGGTAGAATTCATCGAACTTATGAGCAGTTACGAGAGGCCAATGAGGTAGAAAGAGCTATATTTGTTGGATTTCACTATGAAGATGTTGATAAACGGCGCGCAGAATTTCATCCACAGGGTGCACGTACACATTTAACTGTAAAAGCAATGGCCAATGAAATATTGCCATATATTGATCAAACATTTCCTACATTTAAAGTAGGTAACGCACGCATTTTATTAGGTGATAGTTTAGCGGGTAGTGCTGCGTTAATTACGGCGTTATCTTATCCGCGTATCTTCAGTCAAGTTGGTTTATTAAGTCCACAACATGATGAAGCGATTGAAATGTTAATTGAACGTTGTCAGTTTAAAGAACAATTATCCATTTGGCATGCTGTAGGATTAGAGGAAGAAGACTTTAAATTGCCAACAACAGGCAAATCTGCAGACTTTTTAACACCTAATCGAAAATTAAATCAAGTCATTGAAAAAAATGATTTCACATACCATTATTTAGAATTTGAAGGTGGCCATATGTGGAAGTCATGGAAACCATTATTAGGAGATCTGTTAAAATATTTTTTATCAGATAATATTTCTTTTTAATAATCTGAACTAAGATGACTTTAGAGTAACGAATTTTTCAGAAATTTGCTATAATGAAAATATGTTAAACAAAGGAGGAATTTAAATGATTTTAGGATTAGCATTAATTCCGTCAAAAGCATTTCAAGATGAAGTGAACGCATATCGTAAGCGTTATGATGCACATTATGCGACAATTATGCCGCACATTACGATTAAGGGGCAATTTAAAATAAACGATGGTGATTTAGAATCTGTTAAAGAGACAATTAAATCTAAAATCGAAGGCATTCCAACGATTGATATACATGCGACAAAAGCATCAAATTTTGCGCCAATCACTAATGTTATTTATTTTAAAGTTGAAAAAACTGAAACTTTAGAAAGACTATTTAATCAATTTAACAATGGTGATTTTTATGGTGTAGCAGATCATACATTCGTGCCTCACTTTACTATTGCTCAAGGCTTGACTAGTCAAGAATTTGAAGATATTTATGGTCAATTAAAGTTAGCGGGAATTGATTACAAAGAAACAATTGAGCAACTTTCTCTAGTTTATTATGATGAAAAAGAAGAAAAATGGAAAGTACTTGAGAACTATAACTTAGCTTAAGATTAAACTATAAAATATGAGTCATAACATACGATAAAAACTTGGAATGAATAAAAGCGCCACTCGCAATACTAGAAATAAATTTTCTAATATGCGAGTGGCGCTTTTTTATATTATTTAGTTAAGAAGTTTTAGTTTTATTGTTCACTTTTACAAAATAAATACCATAAAAGATGGCTAAGAATAAGAATACAAGTGCTGAGAAATAAAAAGTATTGTTAACTGATTTGGTGAATTCAGTAATGAGTCCACCTACAAGGGGACCGATCATTGAACCGAAACCTTGTACACTATTGAATACCCCCCAAGTTTCTTCTTGTTCATCTGAATGGATATGACTTGCCATAAACGTATTCCACGCTGGCAGTAAAATACCGTACATAAGACCTATAAATACTGCTAGCACCCAAACGATTGTAATATTTGTAATAAGTGAAAGTGCAAATATCATCAGCGTGTATAAGACAAAGCCACCAAAAATAACCCAGTACATAAATAAGGTGCCATGTTTATCTATTATTTTAGATAAGAAGAGCATTGAAATAGCACAACCGATCCCGCCGAACACAATTGCCATAGTATATTCTAATGTGGAGACACCAACAACTTTAGTAGCGTATGTAGGTAATATGGGTACCAATGCAGTGATTGAAGCACCTTGTAATAATATACCAGGGAATAATATCATGTGACGTTTAGTCACATCGACTATTTGCCCTAATTGTTGTTTGACTGGGCGTGTATTGTAATTCGTCAATCTTACTTTCACGAAGTAGTATAATATCCAAGCGATTAATACAACGAGTGACATTAAAAATGCAAATTGAGTTGGATGGAATTTAAAAATGACATTCATACCAACCATACCGACTAGCAGGCCTAACAGCCAAGAGAAATATACATATCCCATTTGCTTACCACGATTATTCTCATCTACACTTGCTAACATAATCACCCAAATTGGACTCACAGCGATACCAAGTAAAATGGCACTGGCTATTAAAACAAAGGGCGATGTAGGGAACCAAATGACTAAAAATAAACTTGCAAAGGCAAGTAAGAAACCTAGTGTTAGCACTAATTTAGTACCTAAACGCTTAAGTAAAAAGCCAATCACAAAATTGGTAGTTGCATCAGCAATAAAATGTATAGAAATAGCGATAGATGTAATACCTACCGCGATAGATGTTGCTGTTGGAAGTAGCGCTAAATAACTGAGTATGTACATACCGCGAGCGAATTCCATCAAGAATAAGATGATGAGCATGATTATGAAATTTTTATTTGAGTTGTAATTATTTAACGAAGAGCTTTGCATATAAAGGAACCTTTCCATATACTTCTTCATAATGAGATGAATGATTAAGTAAGTTTAATAAATCTTTACATAATTTATAAGTTGAATATGGAATTCTTGACGCGTCCATAGATTCTGACATCGAAGCTAATTTGGTCGGTGCATTCGTTAGAGCAGCGACTTGCTCAATAGCAGCTTCAGGTGTATTAGCAATACGACCATAGCCTTTTTCTTCAAAGTAAACTGCATTCTCAAGTTCTTGACCTGGCGCAGGATCTAAGAAAATCATAGGGATTTGTCGCGTTAATGCTTCTGAGATCGTGATGCCACCTGGTTTAGTAATCATCAACTGACTCGAAGCCATCCATTCATTCATATGTTTGGTATAACCTAAAATCAAGACGTTGTTAAAATCTTTAAATTGCGATGTTAATGAACGTTTTAAATCTTTATTTTTACCACATATCATGACAACTTGTGCATGCGGACTGCGATTTAAAATTTCTTGAATCATTTGACCAAAACCTTTAGAAACACCAAAAGCACCCGCAGACATTAGAATTGTCGGTTTGTCAGGGTCTAAGTGATTTTGACTTAGCCATGCTGTTTTATCAATGTCTGTTTCGAATTTATCAGATATAGGAATACCTGTAACCTTCAATTTATCTTTAGGAATGCCAATACTTGCAAACTCATCTTTCAGTTCCTCTGTAGCAAGATAGTATCGTTGAGAGAAAGGTGTAATCCAATTCTTTTGCATACGATAGTCAGTCATGACAGTAGCGATTGGTATATTCATATCAAATTGCTCAGTTAATACAGACATGACTGGTGTAGGGAATGTGAGTAAGATAAGGTCTGGCTTTTCTTTCAAAAGTAAATTCATTAATTTATTTAATCCGTAATATTTATAGAAACATTTATCTAATTGATCTGGTTGGCTATAATAAAAAGCTTTATACATATTTCTAAAGTATTTAAAGCTGTTAATGTACCATTTTTTACAAATAGAAGTGAGGATAGGGTGTGCTTCTAAAAATAAATCGTGTTCGATAACTGTTAAATTGTCTAGATTCATTTCTTTGAATTGGTTCACTACACTCTGAGTAACTTGTAAATGCCCATTACCAAAAGATCCAGTAATTATCAGTATTTTTTTATTTTGAGTAACCATTAAAAGCCACCCTCCAATAGATTATATTTAGCTCATGTTAAGTTTAACGTATTTTTTTAACGTGTGAAAGAAAAAACACAATTAATAATGATTATATCATTTTACAATCAGATAAGAAATGCTACATACTGTATTGGAAATTAATACATATTAAAATAAGATTGTTGTATATCTATACCATACCACTATTAATCTAGAAGTAAGCTTGCAAAATGGTAATTTAAGCAAATATATAGAAAATATTAACAATTATATAACATGGGGTTAATATTTAACAGATTTTAAATGTATAAAATAGCTATATACAATAGGAAGAAATTATTAGCATCTCATCTTTAGATTCTATAAAATAAGTTGAAAATGTGTATAATAGAACTATTGGAAATAAAGGAGCGATAAATGTTGGATGCAAATGTGTTGTTTGAAAAAATAAGAGTGAAACAAGTTATCGGCACACTAGAAAAAAATATAACAGATATAACGACCGATTCTCGTACGGCACAACATGGCAGTGTGTTTGTTGCCTCAAAAGGTTATACAGTGGATAGTCATAAATTCTGCCAAGATGTCGTTAATCAAGGATGCCAAGTGATTATCGTTAGCCATCAGCAAGAAATAACAGGCGATGTAACTCAAGTTATCGTACCTGATACTTTGCGTGTGGCTAGTTTATTGGCAAATACATTGTACAATTACCCTAGTAAACAATTGATAACTTATGGTGTAACTGGAACAAATGGTAAAACGTCAATTGCAACAATGATACACCACATATATAGAAAGTTAGGTAAAGGAAGTGCTTATTTAGGTACGAACGGCTTTCAAATTAATGAGGATAAATCAAAAGGTGCTAATACGACGCCTGAAACAGTCTCACTGACTAAAAAAATAAATGAAGCAGTAGAAAAAAATGCAGAAGCTATGACTTTGGAAGTGTCAAGTCATGGATTATCATTAGGTAGATTACGAGGCGTTGATTTTGACGTAGCAATCTTTTCAAACTTAACACAAGATCATTTGGAC
Source organism: Staphylococcus sp. ZWU0021 (assembly GCF_000798895.1). NCBI lineage: Bacteria > Bacillati > Bacillota > Bacilli > Caryophanales > Staphylococcaceae > Staphylococcus > Staphylococcus sp. ZWU0021. The sequence continues at coordinate 108,290 of NZ_JTLN01000005.1, read as the reverse complement.
TTTCATGGTACTATGGAAGCCTATGGACATGCCAAATCATTATTATTTAGTCAATTAGGAGAAGACTTATCACAAGAAAAGTTTGTAGTATTGAATAAGGATGACGCTTTTTCAGAATATCTTGCCTCTGTTACACCATTTGAAGTATTTACATATGGAGTGACAAATGACGCACAATTTACAGCACATCATATCAATGAATCATTACAAGGTGTGCAGTTTACCTTTAAAACCCCTGAAGGTGAGTTTCAAGTGAAATCACCTTACGTTGGTTTATTCAATGTCTCTAATATTATGGCAGCAATGATTGCTGTGTGGAGTAAAGGTATTGCGTTAAATGATATCGTTGATGCGGTAGAAAATCTAGAACCAGTTGAAGGACGATTGGAAGTACTTGATCTGTCATTACCTATAGATTTGATTATAGATTATGCACACACGGCTGATGGTATGGATAAACTGATAGATGCGGTTAAACCATTTGCTAAACAAAAATTGATATTCTTATGTGGTATGGCTGGAGAACGAGATTTAACGAAGACGCCAGAAATGGGCCGGGTCGCTTGTCGTGCAGACTATGTTATTTTTACACCTGATAATCCAGCTAATGATGCCCCTAAGACACTAACTCAAGAATTAGCAAAAGGTGCTACACATGATAATTATATTGAATTTGAAGACAGAGCTGAAGGTATTCGTCATGCAATCAATATAGCGGAACCAGGAGATACTGTCGTTTTAGCTTCTAAAGGGCGTGAGCCTTATCAAATTATGCCTGGACATGTCAAAGTGCCACATCGCGATGATTTAATTGGTCTTGAAGCGGCTTATGATAAATTCGGTGGTGGTCCACTTGAAGATTAAAAATTTACATTTTAATGAAATAGCTGGTCATGTGTATATTTATGAAAACAAAGTGAATCAATGTATGTTAATCGCAATTCCTGATATGCATTGGTCATTAGAAATCGATTCATCTTTAAATGAAGATGATATGAACGAGGAACTTGTGATACACTTGTTTACGTTACTTGATGAGTCAACAGCTTCACAAATTGCTGATGACATCGTTAAATGGATATTTGAAAGTTAAAGGAGAGTATAAATGAGTATAAAGGAAGAAGTAGAATCAAGAAAAACCTTTGCGATTATATCTCACCCAGATGCTGGTAAGACTACATTAACAGAAAAGTTATTACTATTCGGTGGTGCGATAAGAGAAGCAGGTACGGTTAAAGGTAAAAAAAGTGGCAAATTTGCGACGAGTGACTGGATGAAAGTTGAGCAGGAGAGAGGGATTTCTGTTACAAGTTCAGTGATGCAATTTGATTATGACCACTATAAAATCAACATTTTAGATACGCCAGGACATGAAGACTTCTCAGAGGACACATATAGAACACTGATGGCAGTTGATAGTGCTGTAATGGTGATTGACTGTGCTAAAGGTATCGAACCTCAAACATTGAAACTATTCAAAGTATGTAAAATGAGAGGTATACCTATTTTCACATTTATTAACAAATTAGATAGAGTCGGTAAAGAACCTTTTGAATTATTAGATGAAATAGAATCTACATTAGAAATCGAAACATACCCAATGAATTGGCCAGTAGGTATGGGGCAAAATTTCTTTGGTATTATCGATCGTGAATCTCACACAATAGAGCCTTTTAGAGATGAAGAAAATGTACTGCATTTAAATGATGATTATGAGTTGGAAGAAGACCATGCAATGAAAAACGATAGTGCATTTACTCAAGCAATCGAAGAGTTAATGCTTGTCGAAGAAGCGGGCGAAACGTTTGATAATGAAGCATTATTAAGCGGTGACTTGACACCTGTATTTTTCGGGTCTGCACTAGCGAATTTTGGTGTTCAAAATTTCTTGAATGCTTATGTTGATCATGCGCCAATGCCGAATGCTCGTCAAACTAATGAAGATATAGAAGTTAGTCCATTTGATCTTGATTTTTCAGGATTTATCTTTAAAATTCAAGCTAATATGGATCCTAAACATAGAGATAGAATTGCATTTATGCGAGTTGTAAGTGGTGCTTTTGAACGTGGTATGGATGTAACCCTTCAACGTACACATAAAAAACAAAAGATAACACGTTCAACTTCGTTTATGGCAGATGATAAAGAAACCGTTAATCATGCTGTTGCGGGCGATATTATTGGACTTTATGACACAGGGAATTACCAAATTGGTGATACGCTCGTAGGTGGTAATCAGAAATTCAGTTTCCAAGAACTACCGCAATTTACACCGGAATTGTTTATGAAAGTTTCTGCAAAAAATGTTATGAAGCAAAAACATTTTCATAAAGGTATTGAACAGCTTGTTCAAGAAGGTGCTATTCAATATTATAAAGCATTGCATACAAATCAAATTATCATTGGTGCAGTTGGACAATTACAATTTGAAGTATTCGAACATCGTTTGAAAAATGAATATAATGTTGACGTAGTGATGGAACCGGTTGGTCAGAAAATTGCACGTTGGATTGAAAACGAAGAAGACATAAAAGATAAAATGAGTACATCACGTTCAATCTTAGTAAAAGATATATACGATAACTATGTATTCTTGTTTGAAAATGAATTTGCTACAAGATGGTTTGAAGAGAAGTTCCCAGAAATTAAATTATATGGATTGTTATAAATTTTATTTTTGTGTATAATAACTATATTAATAGAATACCTATGACTCAGTTGTCAGAGGGGAGTAACTTAACTTTAGTTGGAAATATATGAGTTTCGCATACAATCGTTTATATATGGAAAGTAATGCAACTTATTTATCTTTTAACTTAGTCATTTTATCGTCATTACGAAGTATCAAACTTCCGGTAAAGTGGGCAGAATAAAACTGTCGAGTGAGACCTTTGCTAATAGTGAATATGGATTGCCAGTTGGTTCTTAACATCATTATAGATGATGAAGACAAGTGCAAGTTACGTAAACACTAGCTTAGCTTAGGTCTCTATTTTTATGCTTAAAAAATTAAAGGAGTTGTCCTATATGGATCCAAGTTTGATTTTACCTTATCTGTGGGTACTATTAGTGCTCGTATTTTTAGAAGGTTTACTCGCTGCAGATAATGCAGTTGTAATGGCTGTTATGGTGAAACATTTACCACCAGAGCAACGTAAAAAAGCACTGTTTTATGGTTTGCTTGGTGCATTTGTATTTCGTTTTATTTCTTTATTCTTAATCAGTATCATAGCGCATTTCTGGTGGATACAAGCACTAGGTGCGATATATCTACTTTATATGTCAATACGGAACTTGATAACCTTCTTTAAAGAGAAAGATCAGCAAGAGCATGATGGTACCGACGATCATCATTTTGATGATGATGGAGAAGAAATTCATGCCAGTGCTAAATCATTCTGGGGTACAGTATTGAAAGTTGAATTTGCAGATATTGCTTTTGCAATAGACTCAATGCTTGCAGCACTTGCAATAGCAGTTACGTTACCAGCGGTTGGTATACACTTTGGTGGTATGGACTTAGGTCAATTTGCTGTGATGTTCTTAGGTGGTATGATAGGTGTTATCATTATGCGTTTTGCAGCAACATGGTTTGTCAACTTATTAAACAAATATCCAGGTTTAGAAGGCGCGGCATTTGCCATTGTTGGTTGGGTTGGTATTAAACTTGTTGTTATGGTGTTAGCGCACCCAGACATTTTAATTTTACCTGAACACTTCCCACACAGTATTTTATGGCAATCTATCTTCTGGACAGTTATGATATTATTAGTTCTAATTGGTTGGTTGACGTCAGTTCGTCAAAATAAAAAAGAAGAGAAAAAATAATCATTTATTATTAGACTGGAAAGCCATTGTGCTTTTCAGTTTTTTGTTTGCAGAAAATAGTTTATTTTAAATAATGATTGTTTAAGTAAATTTAAAAATATCTGCTTAAATTATTTAAAGAGAAAATGAGATAAAGTTAGAAATTTGTATAAAAAGAGCTTATAATCAAAGCTAAGGTATAAATGATAAAATATTTGAAAATATAATAGCTAAATAGTAAATTTGGCGATTTCTGCAATACATTTACACACTCAATCAAAATAGAATTCAGTATGAATATTTGTGTGTACTAGTAAAATAAATCGGAAAAATCCTTAATGATATGTCATAATGGATAGTATAGAAAAGATGTAGTTTAGGGGGCGTTTTTGTGGCGAATGATAAAAAACATGTGATCCCAAGAGAGAAATATGGTCGTAAAAGACGAGAATATTTTCACAATGAAGAACGGGAACAACGTGTCCAAATGGAACGTAAAGCTAGAAAACAACGGGCTGAAAAAGCGGAAAAATTAGCAAAGAATAACGAAGAACGTGTTAAAGAAAATTTAAGAAAAGCACGCATAGAAAAACTAACACAAGAAGAAATTCAGCAGCAACAAGCAATGGCTACGAAACGAAATAGCAGTAATTCAGAAAGTGAATTTGAACCATCTGAAGATAACGCTCTGAATCATGTATCTAAGCAACAACCAGAAGAAGTTTCGCCTACATCGGATATAGCCAAAGATGATGTTGAAGTGGCATCAACGACAAATGAAACAAATGGTTATTTAAAAACCAACGAAATATCAAATGATTCAGATATAGATGTAAATGCGTCTACTAACAAAGACCGTTTACATGATGATTATTTTTATTCTGAAGAAGCGCAACAGTCAAGGGTTAATCAGTATATTGAAGAAGATAACTCAGATAAGGTTCATAACAATATTGCCAGAAATCATAAGTCTGGACAGACAGATGATAAATCTGACCAACACAGACATAGTGACCAACCAACTTTAATAGATAAAGTTAAGTATTTCTTCAAAGAACACTGGGCGAAAGTACTAATTGTATTGGCAGTTATTTTGTTAATTATCTTAATTAATGCCATCTTTAATAATGTAGATCATAATGGAAACACGAAGGATAATATATTCCAAAGCAGCGATAATGCTAATAAAGAAAAAACATATACAGATACAATGAAAAGTGCGAATAGTGCCATTCATTCCATCGTAACAGTCGAAAATGATACAAGTAATAATAGTTCATCTGCGGAGAAAGAGACACAAGAAGCAGGAAAAGAAAATGAATTAGGATCAGGTGTCGTCTACAAAAAAGTGGGCGACTCTATTTTTATCATGACGAATGCGCATGTTGTAGGTGATAAAAAGGAACAAAAAATTACATACGGTAATAATGATACATCTATTGGTAAGGTCATTGGAACGGACAAATTTTCTGATATTGCAGTAGTTAAAACCAAAATAAAATCAGGTAGTGATGTTAAATCAATTAAAATGGGTGATTCCAGTACATTAGTCCTCGGTGAGCCTATTATTGTCGTAGGGAACCCACTAGGTGTTGACTTTAAAGGTAGTGTTTCAGAAGGTATTGTGTCTGGATTAAATCGTCATGTGCCAGTTGATATCGATAAGGATAATCAATATGATGTGCTCATGAGCGCTTTTCAAATGGATGCACCTGTTAATCCTGGTAATTCAGGTGGTGGTGTTATTGATAAAAATGGTAAATTGATTGGTATAGCTTCTTTAAAAATTGATATGGATCATGTTGAAGGAATTGCATTTGCAATCCCAGTCAATGACGCTGAATCTATTGCCAAACAACTTGAAGCAAAAGGTGAAGTTAAATATCCTAATACTGGCATAAAAATCGCGAATGTTAAAGATATGGATGAAGCTACGCATCAATCCCTTAACTTACCTGAAGAGGTTAATAAAGGTGTTGTCATTGGAGATGTAAAAGACAATAGTTTAGGTGAAAAATCTGGGTTGCAAAAAAATGATGTAATAGTAGAATTAGATGGTAAAGAAGTTGAAGATAATCTAAGATATAGACAGATTATTTTTAGTCATAAAGATGATTTAGATACATTGCCAGCAAAAATATATAGAGATGGTAAAGAGCAAGATATCAAGATTAAATTGAAGTAGCGTTGAGGTGAGTACGCGTTGTCCATTTTCAATCAATTATTTAAAAAATCAAGTCCTCAACAAGGTATTGTGATGTATTATATAGTCGCGATTATCGTGGCATTCTTACTGTTGAACTTACCTTATGTTCATAAAGCAGGTGTCTCTGTAGACCCAATCGATTCATTGTTTGTTGCTGTTTCAGGTGTGAGTGTTACAGGGTTATCACCAGTTAATATTGTAGAAACATATACGACGTTTGGACAAATTATCATCATGATCATCCTAAACATTGGCGGTATTGGTGTAATGGCAATTGGAACAATGTTGTGGGTAGTACTTGGTAAACATATTGGTATGCGTGAAAGACAGTTAATTATGTTGGATAATAATAAAGATACAATGAGTGGTACAGTTAAATTAATTCTCGATATCGTGCGTACCATTTTAATAATCGAAGTGGTTGGTGCAGCATTATTAACGTTCTATTTTTATCGAGATAACCCTGATTTGCAGTATGCTATCATGCAAGGGTTCTTTGTTGCAGTATCGGCAACGACGAATGGTGGTTTAGATATTACCGGTCAATCCTTGATTCCATATGCTAATGATTATTTTGTGCAAACCATTGTAATGTTTTTAATTATATTAGGTTCGATTGGCTTTCCTGTGTTAATTGAAGTGAAGGCATATATTAAAAATAGAATCCCTAATTTTAGATTTTCATTATTTGCTAAAATAACAACAGTAACGTATTTAGTACTATTTGTATTTGGTGTCATTATCATTTTACTATTTGAATATAACCATGCATTCCAAAATATGTCTTGGCACAAATCGTTATTCTATGCTTTGTTCCAATCTGCAACGACGAGAAGTGCTGGATTACAGACAATTGATGTAAGTCATTTTGGTGAAGGTACGAACGTGATTATGAGCATCTTGATGTTTATTGGGTCATCACCAAGCTCGGTCGGTGGTGGTATTAGAACAACAACATTTGCAATTTTAATCTTATTTTTATTGAACTTTAATAATAATAGCGAGAAATTGTCAATTAAAGCATTTAATCGTGAGATACATACAACAGATGTTCAACGATCATTTGCAGTGTTCACAATGGCAGGTATTTTAACTTTTGCAGCGACGATTTTTATATTAGTTGTTGAGAATGGTAAAATTTCATTTCTTCAAGGCTTTTTTGAGGTGATGTCTGCGTTCGGAACGTGTGGGTTATCATTAGGTGTCACTGGCGATTTTAATGATATGTCGAAAGTTACACTTATGATATTAATGTTTATCGGACGTGTAGGTTTAATTAGCTTTATTATAATGATTGGTGGACGTAGAGAACCAGATAAATTCCATTATCCAAAAGAACGTGTGCAAATTGGATAATGTGATGAGCATAGAATCCTAAAAAAACACTTAGTTGAACGACAAATCCAATTAAGTGTTTTTTAATTATCTATTTTTAATATAGTTATAAATAATGAAGATAAGATATTAGTATCGACGTAATTTAAAAACATGTTAAACTGTGATTAACGAGGAGAGAGGCATATGAAAAAAAGTGAAAAGATTGCAATTGATGTTATTGCTACTTCAGATATGCATAGTTATTTTCTAAATGGAGATAATGGTTCTAATATCTATCGAGCTGGTACGTATGTTAAATCGAAAAGAGAAGAAAATGAACATGTCATTTTACTAGATAGTGGCGGGAGTTTAGCGGGTTCTCTGGCTGCGTTTTACTACGCTGTGGTAGCGCCATATAAACGCCATCCAATGATAAAATTAATGAACGCCATGCAATATGATGCAAGTGGCATTAGTCCTAATGAATTCAAATTTGGATTATCCTTCTTTTCTAGAGCAGTTTCATTATCGAGATTTCCATGGCTTTCTGCCAATATTGAATATAAGAAAACACGTGAGCCTTATTTTTCAACGCCTTATACAATTAAAGAAATAGAAGGTGTTAAAATTGCAATCGTTGGATTAACTTCGGACGGTTTAATGGAGAGAGAGCATTTTGAAATGGAGAATGATGTACAAATTGAAAAAACCTTGCTGTCTTCTAAGCGATGGATTCGATTTATTCACGAAACAGAGATGCCAGAATTTCTAATTGTCATTTATCATGGGGGATTAGATCAGCTTAATAAGTCATCAAATGAACGTGAGCAAAATGTGAATGAAGCAGAAAAACTAATGCAAACCTTAGGTGTCATCGATTTGCTTATTACTGGTCATCAGCATCAAACATTTATTGGAAAAGATGAAAAAACTTTATATGTTCAAGCTGGCCAAAATGCAGAACAGTTAATCCACGTGAAAATCAATTTTAAAAAGCGAACGAATTCATTCGAATTAGAAAATGTAGAATCAAAAATCGTTGATTTAAATGAATATAAAGAAGATGAAGCGTTATTAGATTTAACTTATTATGATCGAAAAACAGTTGAACATTGGGGAAAAGAAATTTTAACAAATAAAGATATAGATGCACATATTGATGGGTTAGATGACGTGATTACCAAGCCCCATGCATTTACCCAACTATTACATGATAGTATACGTCGCAAATTTGATTATGATATTTCCTGTGTCCATTTGCCTACAAGCGGCGAAACTGGATTATCTGGACAAATTACTAATGAGGCATTATATAATGCATATCCTCATCCAGATGTACCAATTGATTTAACTTTGAAAGGTCAACAAATAAAAGAAATTTTAGAATATTGTTATGCACATATTGAATTTAGTGGAGGTTCGTTAAGCTTAACTATTGTGGATGAAACACTCTGTACATTTTGGCAAGGTGTGGACTATACAATTGATATGAATGCATTGCCATTTGAAAGAGTTCAATTAAATAATATAACATTAGATCATATGTATCGCGTAAGTATGACAGATTATTGCTACAGAAATTATAAACAATATTTAGAGCAAGCAGTTATTCATGAAACAGGTGAAATTACGATGGTTGAATTGATTTCACGAAATTTGAAAGATGACCAATATAAAATAAAACAAAAACAGACATTTGAAGTTTTAATATAAGCAGGTCTAGTATATAAGTAACTTTGACTAAAAATAAACGTCAATTTCTATTGAGATAATATAGAAATTGACGTTTTCTTTACTTTTTGCAAAATTATACGAAAGTATCTTTATTTAGAATATTAAATTAAAGATTATATGATGTTGTAACATCCTGACTCTCGGGCGCATTGTATAAATATCGTTTTGTATCGCTAACTTTCAATAGCTTGAATGAATCTCCAAAAGTGCAAAATGTTAATAACGAAAGGGGAGTGGGACAGAAATCAAATTTTTAAATAGAGATTTCGTAGTCCCACGTATGCAATCAAGGCAAGGATGACTAGGATTGAAATGTTTATCTGAGCTAAAGCCCATGCATAAGTCTCCTAGAATTTTATGCAGAATACATAAGCTTTGGCTTATGCATAAGAACTACTGATTTTCATAAATTGAAAAAGTAGTTCTTTAAATCAGTGAGACTTTACATTTTCAATTCAGTCATCTGCTGCCTAAATGAAAAAGAGTCTGAGACAACTATTTATGTCTCAGACTCCTTTTCATTTGAGAAGGGTATTGAAGTCCCAACGTTTATTAATAATCGTATAGGTTTATACGTTGAATATTAATAAGATAACAACTGCTACAATTTGAGCTACAACAGTTGTTGCTATTCTACGTGTATAGAAATAACTTAATGAAAGTGCCATTTGTACAATAAATACAAAGAAAACAATCCATAAGTTGTCAAGATAGTAAAATAATGAAGCAGAACATAATGCTGTAATTATAATACTTAACCAACTTGGGATATTTAATTTTATTAATTCTTTTTGTAAAACAGTTCTCATGTAAAGCTCATGACAAGGTATAACAAAGACTAATGTTACTAACATTTGCCATTTATAATAGACACCCGTACGTGTGAGTTCTTTGATTAATTCAGCATATTTTATATCAGAAGCAATTGCTGCGATAATAAGTTGAATAATAATCAATACAATACCAGTAATAATGCCCACACCTAGTGATGTGAGTAAACGTTTAGATTCAATATCTCTCTGATAAAAGATATAACTGATACCAGCAATTAGCATAATGCCCGTATAAAGATACCAATATTCTTGTTTCTCGCCCCACATTACCAAAAGAATAATGTGGAATACTATGAAACTTACGACAAACCAAATTAGTGCCTTAGAAATTCTATTCATTTTAACTATCCTTCTTGTTCGACGATTGTGTATCGTTTGTGATTAATGACAGTTTTTTCTGGCAAGTCTAGTTCTTCGAAGTTCTCCATAATTGTTAAATCAACAATTACTGAGTTGTCATTAATTTTTTCAACTCGACCTTTTAAGCCGTCATAAAATTCTACGATATTTCCCACTTCTGCAACAGTCATTTTTAGCCCTCCCTAGAAATGCTAACTAGATAGTATTATACAAAAAATCGGCAGACAAATAAACAAAAAACCATTAAATTGCATGATGTAAAACAATTTTCAATTTTTAGCAAAATATCAAAGTGAATGATTGGCAATTTTTGTGAAAATATAGCATAAATAGGGTAAGGGCATATATTTATGGAAAAGGAGTGCAGTAGATGAAGTTTATTAGTAACAACGACATTACAGATCCAACATTAAATTTGGCAATGGAAGAATATGTTTTAAAAAATATGCCAAAAGATGATAGTTATTTTTTGTTTTATGTAAATAGACCTTCGATTATTATTGGGAAAAATCAAAATACAATTGAAGAAGTGAATCAACCATATATAGACGAACACGGCATTGATGTCGTTAGACGTATATCTGGTGGAGGAGCAGTATACCATGACACAGGCAATTTAAACTTTAGTTTTGTAACTGATGATGATGGTAACAGTTTCCATAATTTCAAAAAATTCACAGAGCCGATTGTTGAGGCATTACAATCATTAGGCGTTGATGCTGACATGAGTGGTAGAAATGACATTCAAGTAGGTAGTGCAAAAATATCAGGTAATGCTATGGTCAAAGTAAAGGATCGTATGTTTAGTCATGGCACATTAATGCTAAATAGTGAATTGAATGAAGTCCAAAATGCATTGAAAGTTAATCCAGCAAAGATTAAATCGAAAGGTATCAAATCAGTAAGAAGCAGAGTAGCCAATATTTCTGAGTTTTTAGATGAACCTTTAGATATTGATCGATTTAAGGAAATAATTTTAAAAACAATTTTTGGAGAAGCTACGCAAGTAGAAGAATATATATTAACTGATGACGATTGGAAAAAAATTGAACAACTAAGTAATGAAAAATACCGTACATGGGAATGGAATTACGGTAGGAATCCAAAATATAATTTTGAAAGAGAAGAAAAATTTGAAAAAGGTTTCGTTCAAATAAAATTAGATGTAAAAAAAGGTCGGATTGAGCATGCAAAAATTTTCGGTGACTTTTTCGGTGAAGGGGACATAACTGAATTAGAAAATGCACTAGAGGGTACAATGCATGAATTCGATAGTATAGAAGAAGCACTTTCAAATTACGATATTTATCATTATTTTGGTGATATTGAACGCTACGAATTAATCAGATTAATGTCATAATAAATAACATATAAAAAGGTCTATTCTCTATCTTAATTTTAAGTAGGGAATAGACCTTATTTTAAGTAACAAAACAATAAATTAACCAACGAGAAATTCCTCCAAATTTTTGTATTCTTCAGTATAGCGTTTGAAATCATTCTCGTTTTTATTTTTTAAAGCATTATCAATGAGTTGTTCCAATTTTTGCTTACGGACGTTCCGCAATGATTCATCTATGATCAATTCAATGCCTAAATCATTAATCGTAGATACAAATGATTCTAGTGTATTGTACTTTACATGTGTATTATGTTTCATAATCAACACAGCCCCTCTATCTATATTTATATACAGTATACAAGGTTTTAATTTTTAAATCAATGAATATTCAGACTTTTCCGAAAAAATAAGTGTAAAATGCAACTTTACAAAAAATAAATTAATGCAAAAGTATAGATACTAAAAATTAATTGCAGAAAATTTATAAAAATTATTATTATATAAGTTGATTTTAAGATGTTTGTATTATATTATTTGATTGTCGCCATAATATATAAGGAGGTAAAAATATGATTCAACCCTATATCATTAAAAAAGGGGATATGGTTTTACAACCATGCAGTTTATCAACTGGTAAGTATGAAGGTAGTTATCTTTTAAAGTATAAGGATGACAGCAAAGTTCTAAAAGAACGTGTTCCAAAGATTATTGATCGATCGTGTAGATTTTATGGTAGTAGTTATAATTTTAAGAAAGAAGATACGATGAGAATTACTGGCATAAGCAGTAAACCCCCAATTTTATTTACTCCACTTTTTCCTACTTATTTTTTCCCAACGCACTCTGATAGAAAAGAAGAAAATACTTGGATTAATATTCATTATGTTCACCAAATCAAACCACTAAAAGAAAAGAAATGTAAAGTGACATTTGTAGATAATCAAACAATTGTAGCTAACATTTCAGCACATAGCATGCATCATCAATACCTAAATGGTATTTATTATTACTATATGATGGATAGGGCAGCAAGAGTTGCTACCTTTGATCCAGAATCTCCTATTGATTATACAAAACCTCAATTAAATATTTATGAAGCATTAGCAAAATATTCATTATTTGAAAATAAATCATAGTAAATTTGGCGACGTAAGCATGTAAAAATGATATATGTGGAATATTATATTAATTTAGTGTAAATATTACGCATATTTTTTTACGTTTACTACTTGAAAATTTAACGAGAGTTGATATAATAATATTTGTGCTTGATTAGAGCAACCCATTATTCCACAGTAGCTCAGTGGTAGAGCTATCGGCTGTTAACCGATCGGTCGTAGGTTCGAGTCCTACCTGTGGAGCCATTGGAAACGTACTCAAGTTGGCTGAAGAGGCGCCCCTGCTAAGGGTGTAGGTCGCGAGAGCGGCGCGAGGGTTCGAATCCCTCCGTTTCCGTAATATAAAACTTTGTTTTAAACACCGTAATCCTTTTTGGGATTGCGGTGTTTTTTTGTGCGTTTAAAGTAAGTGAATTAAGTAGTGTTTGCAATTCTATAAAATAGCTCAAATCATATTTTTGTTAATCACAAAAAAATAATGTTATATTAATAATGAATTAATGTTGATTGTATAAAAAAATAATATAATTTTAAAAGGAGATTTTAAGATGGTCAAACCTTTATATGAAACAAAAGTGATTAGCAATGGTGGAAGAGATGGTAAAGTATTTAGTGAAGATAATACATTTTATCAGGATTTAGCAGTGCCGAAAGAGATGGGTGGTAATGGCGTAACAGAATCTAATCCCGAGCAGCTATTTGCAGCAGGTTACAGTGCATGTTTTAACAATGCACTTATGCATATTTTAAAAAGCGATAGTAAAGGCACGATTGAACCAGAAGTAAGTGTGACAGCTTATTTATTACCAGACAAGAATGACGGTGGTGTTAAATTAGCTGCAGAATTAGATGTAACGTTAACTGATATGACTCAGGAAGAAGCAGAAACTTATGTTGAAAAAGCGCATAACTATTGTCCATATTCTAAGGCTTTAAAAGAATCAATCGATATTGAAATTCAAGTCAGTGTCAACTAAATTAACGAAGATAGAAAAAGCTTATAACCCTTAAAGTACAAGGCGTTATAAGCTTTTTTGATTTATACAATTTGCGATTAGCTTTATTATTTATTTTTACTTATTAAATTTCTAATTGCTTTAACAATATAACCTACAGCTAAAGCTCTGAATACACGTTGAATAATATTTTTCATCCTAAGACCTCCCAAAATACAATTGAAATGTTTTAATTTGCGTTATTTTCTATTTACCCAATTTTAAGACAAAATATAGATGATTTTGCAAATTCATAAATTTTATAAGAGGTTAAAGTCTATTTCTCGAGGATAATCAATCCATCTTCATCAGCTTTGTTGAAAAATATTGTTAACAATCCACTAATAATCGCAATGATATAGGGGATACCAGTCCAAAAGAAAATAAGGTGAAGTATTCCTTGTAAAAGCTGATTTGAATAAAATTTGTGTATACCACACCAGCCTAAAATAAACGCAAGTACGACGTAAATGACTTTATTTACTTTCATTATTCCATATCCTTTCATAAATTATAGTTAATACGGTAATTATCTCTTATCTTTTACGATACAACAATTGATTTAAAAGAGAAAAATTAAATAGTATTAACTTCGAAATTTTAGATTTTATCATTTATAATTAAAATAAATAATTAATGAAGCTGAGGAGATTATATATGATTAGAAAAGCAAATCCAAACGATATTCAAAAAATTGCAGAATTGTGTTACATCATTTGGCAAGAACTAGAAGTTGATATGGTAAAAGGTATTGAAAAGGAACGTTTACTGAAAGTAATGGAGCAAAGTATGATTGAGGTACCTTACAGAGGTCATTATAGCAATACATGGATATATGAAATAGATGGAGAGGTAGCAGGGTGCTTAATTGCATATCCTGGCAATAAGGAATTAGAAATGGAACGTGCGTGGCTAGATATGACGTTAGACGATGATATTAGAGCATACGGATCGCCGATGCCGATGAAAGAGGCTAATAATGATGAATGGTATATAGAGACGGTCGCAACATTTCCACAATATCGTGGAAGAGGTGTTGCCACACAGTTAGTTAAACATGTGCTAAATGCATATAAAGATGAAAAATGGAGTTTAAATTGTGATGTAACTAATGAAGGCGCATTAAGTGTGTATAAAAAGTTGGGATTTGAAGCGAATAGTAAATTTGATCTATATGGTCATATACATTATCACATGGTTTATAAAGCGAATTAAAAAAGCCGAGACATGAATATATGTCTCGACTTAATTCAGCTTATTTACAGTGGTTAACAGGGACGAAAATGTATACGTCCGAGTCATGGGAATGTGACACTAGCACGTTCTTAAATACCACCAAGTAATGCGCTAATATAAATACCTAATGCATATAGTAAACCAAAGAATGTATTGGTTTTACCTGTCGCTGCCATCGCTGGCATCATTGTTTGAGGTGTATCGTTTTTCTTGAATCTACGCACGGCTTTAATTGGCATTGGGAATGAAAGTAATGCTAATAAAAAGAAGATTGAACCACCAGGGATAAAGAAAGTGATATAAATAACAAGTACATAGGCAATAATATACATGAGGCCTAAGAAGCGTACTGAATTATTTTTGCCTAATAAGATTGGTAGTGTCTTTCGACCACTTTCTTTATCTTTAACACGATCTCGAATATTGTTGGCCATATTGATAAGACCAATAGTGATTACAATTGGAATGCTTATCCAAACAACAAAGCTTTGTAAATTGCCAGTTTGAATAAAGAATGCAATTAATATAATAATCATACCCATAAACACACCAGAAAACAGTTCGCCGAATGGTGTCCATGAGATTGGTAAAGGACCACCAGTATACAAATAACCAACTGCCATACAAACTAGACCAATTGGCAGTAACCAGAATGAGCTTTGTATTGCAATGAAAATACCTAATAAAGCGGCTATAATATAGAATGCAATGGCTAAATTCATTACTAATTTGGGACTCATACCATTTCGAACAATGGCGCCTCCGATGCCAACTGAAGTATGGTCATCTAAGCCTTTTTTGAAATCATAGTATTCGTTGAACATGTTCGTTGCAGCTTGTATTAATAGACAGGCAATTAACATAGCTAATAAGAGACTTAGTTTTAAATGATCTTCACTCCCCAGTAAGAAGAGCTTAGCTGAAGCAGTACCAACGAGTACAGGTACGACAGCAGCAGTCAATGTATGTGGTCTCATTAACTGCCAGTACTTTTTGACAGTTGAATATTGTTGATATTGAGATGACATAATGATTTACCTCGAATTCTTTAAATTTATGATATTTTTTATCTAATATATTTTAATAGAATAAGGTGTAAAGGTCAAATTACGTAAAAATTTGTAGTAACGAAATAAGCTAGAAACCATACACACATTGTGAAAAGTGGTACAATATTATAATGAGTGTAAACTGATAAATGAAAGAAGTGAAATAGATGACATTAGACCTCAGGGAAAGTGAAATTGTCGAAGCGGTATACGAAAGTAATCATACTTGGGTTTCAGTAGAAGCAAAAATAGACTATGAATTAGATCCTACAGTATTATTCCATTTGACTGAAGAAAATGCTGGAGACCGTTTTTATTACAAGAAAAATGACAACAAAACTTCATTCTTTGGCTATCATGCTATTACTAGATTTAAAAATGATTTTGAAAATAAACAATCTATTTTTCGAGAATGGCAAAAATACAAAAGTGATATTGAATTAATACATCCGAGCTCCGATAAACATCATCTGAAGATTTGCGGAGGTTTCCAATTCTCAATGCATAAATCTGGTGATGAGTGGCGAGAATTTGGTATTAATCATTTTATACTACCAGAAGTATTAATAACTATGGAAAATGGTGTTTCTTATATTACTTATACTGTAAAAGCAGAACAATTTGAAATTGAACAATTTAAAGCGTTGATTGCACATTTAACTCAAAATACAATAGATTCTGAGTTTGAAATTGGTAATATTAAACGCATTGAAGATATATATAAAGATGAATGGCGTGATTTAGTTAAGGATACAATTGATGTATTAGATGAACATAAAAAAATTGTATTAGCGAGAAAACGTTTGGTTATGTTTGATAAAAATATCAATATACCGTATATCTTACAAAAAGCATCACAAGGTGAACATAATAGTTACTTATTTGTCTTAGAGTCACAGGATAGTATATTCTTCTCGCAAACACCGGAACAATTAATGGAAGTTAACAATGGTATATTATCTACCAAGGCTGTTGCTGGAACAATCAAACGTACACATCAAGATGAAGTAGATAAAGAAAATATACAGGCTTTCTTAAATGATGATAAAAATTTAAACGAACATCGTTTCGTAGTAGAAAGTATATTAAACGATATAGCACCTTATGTTAGAGATATTACTTTTAACGAAACACCGCAGATATTAACCAATGATCATTTATATCACCTATATACAAAAATTAAGGGTCAATTAGAAAATGATTCATATATTGGATTGTTAGACAATTTACATCCAACACCAGCGCTTGGAGGCTATCCAAAAGCTGAAGCAATTGAATACATTGAACAAAATGAATTCGGTACGCGTGGATTATATGGTGCACCTGTTGGATATATAGATATGAATGATGATTGCGAGTTTATTGTAGCAATTAGATCCATGCTAATTAAGAAAAACCAGGCCACATTATTTGCTGGTTGTGGCATTGTGAAAAATTCTGATGCGGATAGTGAAGTCGAAGAAACTGCAGTTAAATTTAACCCTATGATGAAAGCTTTAGGAGTCGAGGAATATGAATAATCATACAGATGCATTAACAAAGCAGGTCTTTACAATTGTTTCTGAATTATATGCTTATGGCATTAGAGAAGTAGTTATAAGTCCTGGATCGCGTTCTACACCACTAGCAATTGCTATAGAAGCGCATCCCAAATTGAAATCGTGGATTCATCCAGATGAAAGAAGTGCAGCCTTTTTTGCAATGGGTTTGATGAAAGGTAGTGAAAAACCAGTCGCTATCCTTTGTACATCAGGAAGTGCAGCTGCTAACTATACACCTGCGATTTCCGAAAGCAGTTTGAGTCACTTACCATTAGTTGTACTTACAAGTGATCGACCTCATGAATTAAGAGGCATTGGTGCACCTCAGGCAATAAATCAAACGAATATGTTTGCTAATTATGTGCAGTATCAGTTTGATTTTCCAATTGCTGAAAAGAATGATAATGAAGATATAATGGCGAATACAATTAAATTCCAATTGCAAAAAGCGAGTCAATTTCTTTATGGCCCACATCGAGGACCCATACATCTTAATTTACCTTTTAGAGAACCATTAACACCAAATACTGAAAAAGTAGAATGGTTAACTTCAGATACAAAGATATTGCCACACTATCAAAAAACAACGAGTTTAAATGAAATTAGTGCAATGATGAAAAAAAGAAAAGGTTTAATCATTGTTGGTGATATGCAACATCAAGATGTGGATCAAATTCTTACATTTTCAACAATCCATGATATGCCAATTTTAGCTGATCCATTGAGTCAATTAAGACGTGAACACCATCCGAATGTGGTTACGACTTATGATCTATTGTTGAGATCAGGTTTAGAATTAGAGGCTGATTTTGTCATTCGTGTTGGTAAACCTGTAATTTCGAAAAAATTAAATCAATGGTTAAAAGTAACAGAAGCATTCCAAATATTAGTACAAAATAATGATCGTCCGGATGCATTTCCGATCACCCCACACGTATCATATGAAATGTCTGCTAATGATTTCTTTAGACAATTATCAGAGATGCCAACAGTTGAGCGTAAGCAATGGTTAGAGAAATGGCAAACAGTGGAAAAACATGCAATAGTAGAAATCAAAGATCATTTAAGAACTGCTACAGATGAAGCTGCTTATGTGGGTAATGTATTAGATAAATTAACCAAGGATGATGCTATATTTGTGAGCAATAGTATGCCAATTCGTGATGTTGATAATCTATTTATTGATTGTGAGGCAGAAGTATTCGCGAATCGTGGTGCGAACGGTATAGATGGTGTCACATCTACGGCGTTAGGTATGGCCGTGCATAAAAAGATTACATTGTTGATTGGAGATTTAGCATTTTACCATGATATGAATGGCTTATTAATGTCTAAATTGAATGATATACAACTCAATATCGTCTTACTTAATAATGATGGTGGCGGTATCTTTTCATATTTACCTCAAAAAAATGAGGCAGATGCATATTTTGAAAGATTGTTCGGTACACCAACTGGATTGAATTTTGAACATACGGCGTTATTATATGATTTTGCATTTGATCGATTTGATACGATTGAAGCCTTTAAATATGCAGATTTATCGCAATTTGGTTCACATATTTACGAAATCATGACACATCGAGAAGATAACAAACAGCAACATCTTAAACTCTATAAAAAGTTGAGTGATATTATCGATGTTACATTATAAATTTCATCAATCAACCGTACCAACAGACAAATTGTTAGTCATGTTGCATGGCTTTATTAGTGATCAACAGACATTTGATCAACATATTCATAGTCTAAATAAAAATATAAATATTTTAACTATTGATTTACCGGGTCATGGTGCAGATCAGTCTGATTTAGAGCATAAATGGGATTTTCCTTTTATAAGTCATGAGTTAGATCAAACGTTGCGATTATTTACAAATTATCAAATTTACTTACATGGTTATTCTATGGGTGGTAGAATTGGACTTTACTATGCTTTATATGGTCAAGCGCAATTAACAGGGCTTATACTAGAAAGTACATCTCCTGGAATTGAAAACAGTGATGAGCGACAAGAAAGACAGCTAGTTGATCAAGCTAGAGCAAAAGTGCTTGAAATAGCTGGCTTAGAGGTGTTTGTGAATGATTGGGAAAAATTACCGTTGTTTTATACGCAGTATGAGTTAGATAAATCAACAAGAAACGCAATTCGTGATATGAGATTACGTCAAAATCCAATGCGTTTAGCCAAAGCTTTGCGTGATTATGGAACTGGACAAATGCCGAACTTATGGCCACAATTAAATCAAATTCAAATACCGACGTGTATCATAGTAGGTGAATTAGATGGTAAGTTCTGTAAAATAGCTAAAAATATCGTTTCAGTTATGCCAAATTTTGAAATGCATGTTGTTGCTAATAGTGGACATACAATTCATGTGGAAGAAATGGCAGAATTTGATAGAATAGTAATAGGTTTTATTAATAAGGAGGAGCAAAATGACTAGACAGTGGGAAACAATTAGAGAATATAAAGAAATTAAATATGAATTATATGATGGTATTGCAAAAGTTACAATTAATCGTCCTGAAGTACGTAATGCATTCACACCAAATACGGTACAAGAAATGATTGATGCATTTACAAGAGCACGTGACGACCAACGTATTTCTGTCATTATTTTGACAGGTGAAGGAGATAAAGCGTTTTGTTCTGGCGGAGACCAAAAAGTCCGTGGCCATGGTGGTTATGTAGGCGATGATCAAATTCCACGTTTGAACGTTTTAGATTTACAAAGACTTATTCGTGTAATCCCTAAACCTGTAGTTGCAATGGTTAGAGGTTATGCTATCGGTGGCGGTAACGTATTGAACGTTGTATGTGATTTAACAATTGCTGCAGATAATGCTATCTTTGGCCAAACAGGACCTAAAGTAGGTTCGTTTGATGCTGGCTATGGTTCAGGTTATTTAGCTCGTATCGTAGGACATAAAAAAGCACGTGAAATTTGGTACTTATGTCGTCAATATAATGCTCAGGAAGCATTGGACATGGGCTTAGTCAATACGGTTGTTCCTTTAGATCAAGTTGAAGATGAAACAGTACAATGGTGTCAAGAAATGAAACAACATTCTCCTACAGCATTAAGATTCTTAAAAGCAGCTATGAATGCTGATACGGATGGATTAGCTGGTTTACAACAAATGGCAGGAGACGCTACTTTACTTTATTACACAACGGATGAAGCTAAAGAAGGTAGAGATGCATTTAAAGAAAAACGCGATCCTGATTTTGATCAATTCCCTAAATTCCCATAAAAATTTAGGATGTGAAATTAGTGTATAAGGATTACCTGAGCTAAAGCTCAAGCATAAGAACTACTTATTCACATATAATGTGAAAGTAGTTCTAAGTTGTACTTTATATCTACTGGTAATTAAGAAAAGAGTCTGGACATTTTGACATGTGCCAGGCTCTTTTTTATTAATTTTAGAATATCAATTGTATTTAATAATTAATAATAATATTAATATTCAAGCGTACTAATATTGGTAGATTATGATTTGTTATTGTGAGTTAGTTAAAAATTTTAGAATGTAAATTCAAAATATTTACCTTAATGTTTTAGTGTTTCTTTTCAAAATAATAAATGGTGGTATACCTTTATATGTGAAAACTTTTTTACAATTAATTATTAAATTTGACTATTATTAAAACATCTATTAATATTATTATTAATAGATTGGGGGAGACAGATGACTTCAAACGATTATGATCAAATGAGAAAAGAAATGTGCTATTTATTTTATATTACTAGCAAAGAAGTAGTAAATAGATTTAATAAGTATTTAAAGCAATTTGATATTAGCTTTCCGAATTATATTGTCTTACTTTATATTGAAAATGATAAACCTATATATATTAAAACCTTATGTGATGAACTTTATTTAGATTCAGGTACAATCAGTCCAATTATTAAACGTTTAGAAAAAAAATCACTTATTGAGCGTATGAGAACGGAAGAAGATGAGCGCAGAGTGAAGGTTCGATTAACTGAAAAAGGATTAGAATTGAAAGATTATTTTCCAAAAATATCAGAGGATGTCATTCAACAGTTTAATATGAAGAGGGAAGATTCTCTTGCTTATTATGAAATTTTAAAAACGTTCGCTGAACAAAATATATATATAAATGATGAAGAAAGATAAATATAACAAGATTGAATAGCTGACGAGCAGCACTTGTTTATAAAAAAACCGAGTAAAAGTTATTAATAGACATAACTTTTACTCGGTTTTTAATTTAATTATATTTATTTTTAAGGTAATCTTCTAATCTTCTCATGGCTTCTTTTAAAGCATCAAGTTCGTATGCGTAAGATATACGAACATGCCCCTTTCCAATATCAGTAAAAGATGAACCAGGTACAATTGCAACATGAGCATTTTCCAGAACATCTACACAAAAGTCAAAATCGTTTTCTGTAAAGCGTTGAATACTTGGGAAAATATAAAAAGCACCTTCAGGTTTGGCATCGAGTTCAAAACCTAATGATTCAAGTTTTTGTATAAGGAAATTACGGCGTTCAATATATGCTTCGTTCATATATTGTGGTGCTTCAAGTCCTTCGTTCAATGCAGCGATACAAGCAATTTGTGCTGGTACATTTGCACAAATACAATTGTAGGCATGCATAAAAGTTAATTTTTCAATAAGATATTCTGGACCTATTAAGAATCCAATGCGAATACCTGTAGCAGAGTGAGATTTACTTAAACCACCAACTAATAATAATTGTTCTCTAATAGATGGGAATTCAGCGAATGATGTATGTTTGCCAGTAAAAGTGTTTTCAGCATATATCTCATCACTAATAACAAATATAGGCATATGCTTTAAAGTTTCAGTTAGTGCTTGAACCTCATTGTGGTTCAAAATGACGCCCGTTGGATTAGTAGGGTAGTTTAGTAATATGGCTTTGGTCTTCGCAGTTAAATGTGCCTCTATAGCTTCAGGTGTGACTTTATAATTCGTCTCTGTGGTATCAATATAAACCGGCACGCCACCTAATGTTTTGATAAGTGGAATATAGCCAGAATATACTGGACCTGGTATTAATATTTCATCACCTTCATCAATGATGCTTCTTAATGCAGTATCTAATGCTTCACTAGCACCGTTGGTAATAATAATTTCTTCGGAACTATATTTAAATCCATAACGTTGATGGAAATATTGGCTAACTGCATTTCTTGTTTCCACTAGACCTTTATTATGTGAATAGCTTGTTTGATTTTCATTTATTGCCTGGATATAAGCAGATTTAACAACATCAGGCATTGGAAAATCTGGTTGACCAATTGTTAAATTAATACAGTCTTTTATACCGCTAATACGGCTTGAAAATTGACGAATACTTGGTGCACTTAAATGTTTTGAATTATTATTTAATGATAGTTTCATTGTATAAATCACCTCAAGATTTAAAAATACCAAATTTAATTTTATATGTAGAGTTAGAGCGAGAATCAAAGATAGCTTTGGCTTTTGATTCTCGCTCCACAAGCATGTCGATATAAAGTTATAATGGATAGCAAAAATTTATATCATGCTTATTTTTTAATGATACTTGCTATAAAGCGATTGCGTTAATTAATGGTTACGCATCATTACTTTAAATATATCATATCGCGTTTCACAGTACCTTTATTCTTTGAATTTAGAAGGGGATTGTAGATTAATAATTGGATTTGTCCATTTTGATACAAAACGTGTTGATAATGCATAGACAATAATCGTCGTAAAGAGCAGTAAATAGACATAAGTTAATATCGATACTGAATCTTTAAATGGATAAATACCGAATCCACGTATAACCCCGATGACTAAACCATGTAATAAATAAACATACATTGTTCTACGTCCAATATAAGTGTAAAACTTTTCTTTTTCTGGTATTAGATTTAAGAAAGAGAAAAGTGTTATTAAAATTATGAAATAAAGTAATAACCTTTTAATAGGACTGTATAAGTCTTGTTTACCTTCGAGTGACATATAGGGTGAGTCACCTAATAACCTATCTGCATTAATAGGATGATATGTATAAGTAACATAAAATACAATCAAAATGATGATAGAGATTGGAACAAGTTTTTTATTTTTTAAAGTTTGGATATGCTTATTCGTAAACAGATAACCTAAATAAAATATTGGAAAGAACATGATGGTTCTTGAAAAGCTTAGATAATTATCGATATTTGATGAATAACCCGCAAATAATGAGATAATTATGGCAATCGGTAAAACATAGTATGGTTTATAATCCTTCACGATTACTAATATAACGTGGAAAAAGAATAATGTAAGTAAAAACCATAATGCAAATACTGGATCGAATGGATCAAATTTCACACTATCTTCTTTACCAGTTAAATAATAGTAAAAAGAGAAAAAGCCAAAGAAAATAACGTAAGGAATTAATAGTTTTTTAGAGACTTTTTCTAAATAACCAGCTTGGCCTGCTTTTTTTGCAAAATAACCAGAAATAAATAAAAAGCCCGGCATATGAAAGCTGTATATTGTTAAATACAATGAAGAAAGATGTTTACTGGCTTCTGTATATGGCTGTAATAAATGGCCAAACACAACAAGAAAGATTAACATTGCTCTAGCATTATCGAAAAAGTAATCTCTCTCTTTCAATTGTGACATTATTTTGCTCCTTTTATATATGCGCTACTTCTAATTTATTATAAAACATATGAGAAATGCAACAAAATAGTACAATTTGTCTTTTATTATTGTATATTAGGAAGAATACTATTATAATATTAGAAAATAAAATAGTGTATTTAACCTCTTAAGAATTTAATTTAAAGTAGTGGAGATGACCAACATGTATAAACAACTAGAACAATTAATTACACTGACGAGCAATGATCTTAATTTAGTAAGTAGACGATTTGGACAACGTACAGATTTAACTTCAGAGCAATTGGAGATGCTAAGAATTTTATATAATTATAAAAAGTTATCTCAATATGATTTAACAATGAAGATTAATAAAGAACAATCTATCGTATCACGTTGGATCAAGAAGTTATGTCAAATGGGTTATATCACGAGCAAACAATCCAATAAGGATTTGAGATGCAAAGATTTAATGGTGACAGAGAAGTCAAAAGCTTTAGTCGAACAAATAAATGAAGTTAGGATAGCGCTAATCGAAGCACGATGTCAAAATTTAACAGCTAAAGATATTGAAAGCTTAAATCAGTTATTAAAAAAATTAAATGCACATCATACATATTTTATTAAATGAAATATAAAATAAACGAAGCGTAGGTGATATATAGCACTTTTTTGAAAAGTGATGTATTACCTACGCTTCGTTTAATATCTTTTGTTATTTATAAAGCATAAAGTGATTTTTACTTTTTAGTCATCAAATACCAAAAATTGGGATACAGGTAAAGCTGATAAACATTTAATAATGCCTCTAAAAAGTAGTACGATTATTTATAAGTATCTACGTCGAAGTATTTACCTAATTTACCCATTGAATCATAAAACCCTTTAATACGTGTAGCATTATGTGCTGCCCATGCTACATCTGTTGCATATTGATGAACACCTGGATTTTCAGGGTTCCAACGCATTTTGTAAAGTGTGTTTTGACCTTGATTGATATATGAGCCAGCGATGAATTTAGCACCACCAACAATTGCTTTTTTAACAGTATTCCAACCATTATTCTTGGCTGTAGCGAAACCTTGTTTAACAGCATCGCTATCAACAGCACCAATACCAAACATATTATAGTATTTATCTTTGCCATTAGTTACGACTTTACCGTTAACAACATCTCCGCCATTAGCTAGTTTAGATGTACCATTACCAGTTTCAAGTAGGGCATGTGAAATTAAATATACTTCATTGATATTATAAGCTTTGGCAGCTTCGCTAAATGCTTCACCTTGGCCTTCTAAAATACCTTTACCAACTAATAGTTTATCCAAATCAGCTGAAGAAATATTTTGTGATTTATCTAAACGTAAGAATTGATATTTTTGAGTTGGATCTTTAATTAATTTGCTAGAATCCATAGCATTTTTAATTTCAGTTGCAGAAGCATCTTCCCATTTACCAGCTGTATGTTGAATTTGTGGTTTGAATTTCAATCCTTTTTGGATAGCAACTGCTTGATCAAGTGTAAGACCTGATTTGTAATATTTCACTAATTCTTTACGTAAGTCATCTTCTTTTACCCAAACGACTTTACCATTAGCTAATTTACCATGGTACCAAGTGACACCATTAATGACTTGTTTTTCATATACAGTGAAAATACCTTCATAAAAGTCTTTCAATGAACCAGCAGCTTTTCCTGTTAATGGATCAATATAATAACTACCTTTTTGGTTATGAATGATGTAATCATATTTGATAGGTGTTACAGCTGATTTTGTAACGCTAGGTGTCTTCGTGGTACTATTTAAATCTTTTGCAGCAATCCAACCAGTTTTATTATTAACAATACCGTAGATATATTCATCTTTGTCAACGTAGACTGATTTTGATGCATTAAATTGATTGTTTTTTACATTTTTTAAAGTATCTAGTTGTTGTGATTTTGTACCCCAAGGGACAGCATAAAGACCATTATTTGTAGCTTTAACAGTATATTGACCATTTTTAGCCGTTGTCTTACTTAAGTTACGTGTATTGATATCTTTTGTATTAACCCAACCGATTGGTGTGTTTTGATTTGTATTTTGGATTAAGACATATGTGTTATTGCCTTGTGTACGTTGTTTAGTAACAGTAAATGTTTTACCTGAGAATTTAGATGCATCTTTACCTTTTGGATCATAAACTGTTGTTTTAATTCCAGAATTAGTAGCATTTAATTGACCAATCTTACTTACAGTTTGTGTTTGAGTTGCTGCTGGTTTCTTAGCAGTCTCTTTAACTGTTATATCTCCAGTTTGCATCCAACCTAAATTAGTATTGGTTTTATTATCAGTAATTAAATAAAATGCATTGCTACCTAAAGTTGCTTTTTTACTTAATTTGTATGTTTGACCATTCACATATGATTTTTGTACACCTTGCTTATCATATACAGATGTATATACACCATGATTAGATTTAGCAACTGTACCTTGTTGATTAGTTAAATTAGATACAACTAACTTGGCAGTCGTAGACGGCTTGCTTGGCGTCGTAGATGGTGCTGTTAATTTACTTAAGCTAACCCATCCAGTTAAATTATTTACAGTACCATAAATATAGTTTGTTTTACCAATTTGTTGTTGCTTAGTTGCTTTAAATGTTTGAGCTGATTTACCTGAAACAGAACCTGCTTTTTGACTACTTGTTCCCCAAGGAACTGTATAAATCACTTCTCCAGGATTAATTTTATAAGTTTTATTGATTTTTGCAGCGGCTTTAGCGGCGTTATAACTCACATCACCTTGATGTACCCAACCAATTAAAGTGCCTTTGTTATAGTCAGAAACTAAATAGTATTGTTCTTTACCTAAAGTAGCAGATTTAGTAACTTTAAGTGTTTGGTTTACACGATCAGTCTTTTTACCTTTTTGGTCATAAACGGTTGTGTATAAACCATCATTTTTTGAGTTGATACGGCCTACGCCATTATTTTCAGTAACTTTAACGGTACCTGATTTTGATGGGGGAGTTGTGCCTGTGTTTCCAGAACCAGTGCTACCGCCAGTACCACCTGTACTGCCAGAAGAAGTAGTACCCCATGCTGCTGCTTGACCAGTTTTAATTAAATATTTTTCATAAATTAAATCGTAAAGTTCATCATAGCTATAATTATGTGCTGCTAAGTAACCATGAGGGTCAGAGTGGTCAGAACCACCTAAATAATTGCTGACTGCTTGGTGAGTCCATACCGTACCAACACCATCATATTCAGCACTGTCTGGGACTAAACCATAATATTGTAGGTTAGTTGCTGCGTAGTCGGCATAATTATTTATTGAACGTGCAAAAGAGTCATAGTCATGCGTATGAACTAATTCAACATGTATAAAACGATCATTTGCTTGTGGACCGGCACCCCATGCTAAGTAGTCAGTATTTGCAGTTTCAATAATACGATCACCATCTACATATGCATGAACAAAAGCGCTCGTGTAATTATTCTTCATATAGTTAATCTCACCAGTGATAGTTGAATTATCATTAGCAGTATCATGCATTACAATACCTTCAGGTTTGCCATAACGGTAATTATATTGAGGTAAGTAATTTGCTATATCTTGTTCGTAATTTGGTGCTTTAAAATTATTTTTACGAATATAGTTATTAATTGATGAATTAACTTTTGGTGAATATTTAGGTAATGCCGTACGTGTTGTTGCTTCTTTAGTTACTGCAGAACGTGTTGCTACTGCAGTATTAGCACTAGTAGTAGCTACTCTAAGCTTAGGTGTTACTTTTGCACTAAATGTAGCTGGCTGTACTTTGTTTTCTGCTGTAGAAGCTTCTTTAGATGATGTAGATACTTTGGCATTATCTTGCTTGTCATTAGAAACAACGTCATCTTCTTTAGAAGTTGCTTTGTCATCTTGAGTGGCAGATTCATTTTGATCTGCTATATCAGAAGCGTTAGCGTCACTATGAGTGTCGTCTTGTTTATCACTAGAAGCAACGTCTTCATTAGAAGTTTCTGCTTTATCATTTTGAGCAACAGATTCGTTTTGATCTGCTATATCAGAAGCGTTAGCGTCACTATGAGTGTCGTCTTGCTTAACATCAGAAGAAGCAACGTCATCTTCATTAGAAGTTTCTGCTTTATCATTTTGAGTTTCAGATTCGTTTTGATCTTTCACATCATCAGAAGTGTTAGCGTCACTATGAGTGTCGTCTTGATTAACGTCAGAAGAAGCAACGTCATCTTCATTAGAAGTTTCTGCTTTGTCATCTTGAGTTTCAGATTCATTTTGATCTGCTACATCAGAAGTGTTAA